>NZ_PJBP01000112.1 GCF_002836415.1 Psychromonas sp. MB-3u-54
ACCAACAACAATGGCTAATATTCCGGCCAAAAGGATAGCGGTGTTATTGTTTCTATCTAAAAGTCTTTTTCTCAATTGTTTATCATCCTTGTCATCTCTAAAAAATTCCCTCTTAACATTCTCACGTGCGCTCAAAGCCCGACACTCGAAGCTCAACGCTAGAAGGCCCCCACCCCGTCATTCCCGTTGTTTTGTCGGGAAGCGGGAAGGCTTGAAGGCGAAAGGTAAAAGGCTAGAAAGCTGGAAGGCCCGAAGCTCGCAGCTCAAAGCCCGAAACTCGAAGCTCAAAGCTCAAAGCTCGAAGCTCGAAGCTCGAAGCTCAAAGCTCAAAGACAAACCCGCCCATCATTTCCGAGTTGTTTCACCGGGAGTCAAAGGATGGTGTCTTATCCTGTTGTGCCGGTAACACTTGGGGCCATTGTGACCGGAATACGTTTTTATTCCATCAAACGAAGAAAAAGTAATTTTGATGAGGAAAAAAATACTTAAATTCAGTTATGAATCCACACATCTACGAAGAAAGACTACTTTTTACAAAGCTTCTAAAAATATTTCTATGTTCCTTTAAATAGAGAAGATATTCAGGATGCCACTGGACGCCTAACAAAAAGGGATAATCTTTTTTTTCTATCGCTTCTATTATTTTGCCATCTGTTGCAGAAACCTTTAAATTTTTACCTATCTCTTTTATAGCTTGATTATGTATGCAATTAGCAACAATCTCCTTGTGTTGAACTATTGTAAAAAGTTTTGAAAATATTTTTACAATTACCTTTTTTACGGGAAAAATAGAATTGTTATGTATTATAGATTCATCAAGATCGAATATTGTAGGATACAAACTTCCCTTAAAATAAATATTTATAAGTTGAGCTCCTCTGCAAACACCTAAAATAGGTATCTTTTTTTTGTAAGCTTTATCTATCATTTCAAGTTCAAAAGAATCTCTTTTCTTATCTAACAAGGTATTATGGGCATCTTTATGACCACCATACAGTAAGGGATCTATATCATTCCCCCCACTCAAAAGTAATGCATCGCGTTTTTCAAAATCTATATTATCCAAAGAAGGTCTTAGGCTAATCCATTTCGCTTTTTGCATGTATAAACTCAACCTTATAAAAATATAAGCAAAAATATTACCCTTATCAGGAAGACATATTCCAACTAATAGCTTTTTATCCATTTTTCAATCCTGCTCTGCCAATTTTTAAAATTGTTTAAATACCCAGCATCAGAATGGTTGCCATGATGAATCAATTAAGTTTTCCTATTAATCAATAGGTTAACTAAGAAACATATGACAAATTATCCTGATGATGAAAATAGAAAGTGATTAATAATATGAGTCTCCAAAAATCATTAAATACCCCTATAAAAATATAGGACAGCCAATTATTTTTTGAAATTATCTGTTAATAAAAAACTCACATTATTGCCCAATATGCGCACGTGTTTGTACGATTGCAGCACAATAAATGTTTTTTATTGTAATTGAGTTAAATTATAAGGCCTTTTGAAGAGATTAAAAAAATCAGCCCCTTAGCAAGTGCGGCAATAAAAGGCGGGACGGCGAAAAAGCAAAATCTGGGAACTCAAAGCCCAAAGCCCGACACTCAAAGCCCAACACTCAAAGCTCTAAACTCGTAACTCGCAGCCCGAAACTCAAAGCCCGACACTCGCAGCCCAGCACTCAAAGCTCGCCATTCGAACCTCGAGACTCGCAGCTCGCAGCCTGCTTCCATATCTAAAAAGCCACTGTTTTGTTGATCTAGGTCTGCTCATCGCTCAGGGATAGTGTTTATCCTTCCCATACTTAAATGAAAATTAAAAAAAGGCAGGACATCCATTTATTGAAACAGCAAAAAAACAATAAATTCCTCAATAAAACACCTTAAAGATCAGGGTGAAAAAAGATATCCATTAGCCATAAAATTATTTATTCAGTCACTATTGACGCTGAAATAGATTTTCTATCAGCATTAGCGGAATAGATATCTATCAGTGTCCACACAATTTTACAGGAGGTAACATGACAAGAGCAGGAAGTGGCATTCAAGCCGTTGATTTAGCGGTTGAACCATTTGGTTGGTTATTATTAGCAATATTTATCGTAGGCTATTACTTTATTGCCGCAGAAGAAAAATACCATATAAACAAAGCTAAGCCGGCATTGTTTACCGGTACATTTATGTTTATGCTGCTCGGCGGTTATTACGCTTTTAATGGGCTTGATTTTTCAGCATTCGATACAGAAATAGCACACCTGATACTGGAAATTGCAGAGATTTTCTTCTTCTTATTTGTCGCAATGACCTTTATTGAAGCACTTATTGAAAGAAATGTTTTTGATGCTTTAAAAGAAAAGCTACTCAAAGCTGGATATAACTATAAACAGCTCTTCTGGGTAACCGGATTTTTAGCCTTTTTTATCTCTCCCGTTGCAGATAACCTAACCACCGCACTTATTCTTTCGACCGTTCTTATTACCATAGAAAAAGACAACAAGGCTTTCTTAGTGCCTGCTGCAATCAATATAGTTGTCGCGGCGAATGCGGGGGGTGCTTGGTCTCCCTTTGGTGATATTACAACACTCATGGCATGGTCTGCGGGTAAGGGTGGATTTATTGATTTCTTATTTTTATTTCCTGCAGCTGTCGCTGGTTGGGGTGTTACCGCTTTTCTACTTTCTCGTTTTGTGCCCGAAGGATCTCCTCGACAAATTGAAGGGGCAGAGCCCGTTCGTATTCACAAGGGCGGTAAAGTCATCATTGGCTTAGGTATATTTACCATTGCTTCAGCCGTTTTAGGAAAGCAACTTATGCACTTACCGCCTATGTGGGGAATGTTATTCGGTCTTTCGCTTTTACAACTTTATGCATACACACTTAAAAAATATCATGACAACGATATTCAGATTTATAAATCTGTTTCAAAAGTTGAAAATGACACACTGCTGTTTTTCTTCGGTATATTAGCTGCCGTAGGGGCCCTTCACTTTGCGGGTTTCTTAAGTCATGCCGTTAAGTTATATACCCTGTTTGATCCAATGTATGTCAATATGGGTGTCGGTTTCTTGTCGGCGATTGTTGATAATGTGCCGGTGATGTCTGCCGTTTTAAAAGCTTCTCCAGATATTCCTTTAGCGCAATGGATGCTGGTGACGTTAACTGCCGGTGTTGGCGGTAGCATGATATCTTTTGGCTCTGCTGCCGGTGTTGGTGTGATGGGCAAACTTAAAGGTGTATACACTTTTGGTGCGCACATGAAATACTCATGGACCATAGTGATCGGTTACTTTGTATCTGTTGCTGTTTGGTATACTCAATATGAAGTTTTAGGTTTTTATATTAAACCCGCAGTTCAAGCAATTGCCGGTCACTGATTAAAAAAGGCTGGAAGGCGGATGAAAGGCTGGAAAGCTGGAAAGCTGGAAAGCTGGAAAGCTGGAAAGCTGGAAAGCTGGAAAGCTGGAAAGCTCGCTGCCCGAAGCTCGAAGGCAAACCAGAACCCCCACCCAGTCATTCCTGAGTTGTCTTATCGGGAAGTGACAAATTTGTCGCGCCATGATTTCATTTGCTAAGGTTATTGTTCGAATTAGAAAAATGGGCGGAGATTGCCTAGCCGCACTGGCTTGGCATTTTAATGTATTGAACGGCCTATGATATAAAAGTGGATATTTTAAGTACCCACTTTAACCATCAAATTTTATGGCTATCTAGTTTTTCTCTCACCCGTCAAAAAACACCGGCAGTTAAGCGAGCTGAGATTCACAATAAAAGTAGCAAAACTTATAAATATCGAGCCTTTACCTCGCTCTTAACAGCAACTCAAATCGCAAATGATCAACCTGAAGCTGAGGCTCCCAAATTTAAATACCGGGGATTGTTTTCTTGAAATACCTTCTATAGTATCAATCGAAAGTCCTTCTTCTTCTGATGTTCTCTGCAGGAATTGTTCTATGTTTAAACACCTTTGGTCAAGAATATTATCCGTTGTTGCAGGCGTTGTGCTGCTTACCGTGCTGATAATTACACTTCTTGCCCAAAGAAGTCTCGAAAATGCCGTATTCATAGCGGAAGATCAGCATGCCATTGACTTGCTTAGGTTAACCCTTCTAAATATAGACAATGAACACCAGAGTTTAATATTTCATCGGGAAGCGACCCTTGCAATGCGAAAATCTGCGATGAAAAACATTGTCACCCTTGCAATCACCCAGATCAACAGTAGCTATTTGAAATATAAGCAGGGTGTTATTACCGAGGAGCAGGCGAAACAGCAGGCCAAAGACGATATCCGGCGAATGAGGTATGACGATGGAGCGGGGTATCTCTGGATAAATAATCTCGAAACTCCTCTCCCGAAAATTATCATGCACCCGATATTACCGGACCTTGAAGGGCTGCTCCTTGACGACCCGAAATATTTCACCGCATTAGGCATGCAGAAACATCTCCTTCTCGCCATGGCCGATATCTGTAGAAAGAAAGGAGAAGGCTATCTGGATTATCTCTGGTCAAAGCCGGAAAAAAACGGGGTATCCATAGACCAGCCGAAAATCTCCTATGTTCAGCTGTTTAAGGAATGGGGCTGGGTTATCGGCACCGGGGTCTATGTTGATGATATCGAAGCGGAGGCAAACCAAAGGCTGACGGCCATTATGCAGGAGTTGGAAAAGAATTTCGCGCAAATAAGAATAGCCAAAACAGGTTATCTCTTTATTTTTAACGGCAAAAAAAAGATGCTCATCCACCCTAACCTGCCCGGTAAAGAGTTATCCTCCTTAATAAATCCCGACTCGGGTAAACTGATTATTGACGAACTGATCGCAGCGTCAACTCATCCCTTGAAACCCTTTGACTATATATGGGACAAGCCAGGACACGAGAAGGATTACAGGTTTAAAAAAAGAATTTACATGAACTACTACCAACCCCTTGACTGGTATATAGGAGCGTCGACCTATTTCGAAGAGATCGCGTATCCGGCGAAAGTACTGCGGCAAAAAATATTTATCACCTCAATTTCAGTGCTTTCGATCGCCCTTATTCTCTCGATTATTCTTGCCAGAAACCTGGTGATCCCTCTGAAAAAACTGATCATTGCCGGAGAAAATATCGAAAAAAGAGGCCTCGATGATGCCTGCATTCCCGTAAGCGGTACAGTGGAGACACAGCAGTTGGGGGTGGTTCTTAACCGGATGATAGGATCGATTAAAAGGGCGATCCACGACAAGGAACAGGCCATAAAGGCACTGCTTGCGGGCAATAAGGAACTCGCCAATACGAATGTTCAACTCGCTGAAGAAGTCGATGAGCGAATGTTCGCCCAAGTAGCACTCCAGAAGGCTCGCGATCTTCTTGAACATAGGGTAGAAGAGCGTACCGCCGAACTTGCCGCCACCAACCTGAAGCTGGAGGAAGAGGCAGGAGTGCGGAAAAAATACCAGACGGATCTCCAAATAGCCATGGATCAATTAAAATTTATGAATACCGAGTTGGAAAGGCTTGCAAACATTGACCCCCTGACTGGTATCAGCAACCGGCGCGACTGCCTTCAAAAAACCAATGCTGAAATATCGAGAACAATACGAACCGGCACCCCGCTCTCGCTCCTGATGCTTGATATTGACTACTTCAAGAAAGTCAACGATTGCCATGGGCACCAGATAGGGGATGAGGTGCTCAAAGCCTTTACCCAAACGGTCATTGGACTGTTACGCCCTATGGATGTCATCGCGCGAATCGGGGGAGAAGAGTTCACCGTGCTCTTGCCCGGTGCTGATCTTAACACCGCCAAGGCCGTAGCAGAGCGAATACGCGTTGCTGTTCAGAAAATGGTTGTTGATGGGGGTGTGAAAATTGAAGTCCGGATCACTGTCAGTATCGGTGTTGTTCAATTCGGAATGGAATGCAATAACATCGATAGTCTGTTTGCAAAGGCAGATGAACATCTTTATATTGCTAAAAATAGTGGCCGAAACCAGGTTTTCACCGGAAATGGCTAGACAGCCAACCCTGTTAGCCATAACAAGTTTGGCTGTCCACAACTTGACTCCCAAATCCCCACCTCGTCATTCCTGAGTTGTTTTATCGGGAATCTCGACGCTCGAAGCTGGAAAGCGAAAAGGCTCGAAGGCTCGAGGCTCAAGGACAAACCAGACCCCCCACCCCGTTGTTCCCAAGTTGTCTTATCGGGAATCTCGAAACTCGAAGCTGGAAAGCGAAAAGGCTCGAAGGCTCGCTGCCCGAAACTCGAAGCTCAACGCCCGAAGCCCGAAGCTCGATACTCGACGCTCAAAACTCGAAGCTCGAAGCTCAACGCACGAAGCCCGAGACTCGCAGCTCATTACCCGAAACTCGAAATACTTAGCTTCTTGGTTGCATAGTTGCTACATTCCTTTGCTATATTGAATTCTTAAGGCATATCAATGATCTCTTGGTTACTACTTCCTTTTAATAAACTTTCCACCGCGCAGCTTTATGAACTGATCAAGTTAAGAGTGGACGTTTTTGTCGTTGAACAGAACTGCCCGTATCCTGAGCTGGACAGCAAAGACAACCTTGATGGAGTACATCATCTGCTCGGAGTCCGTCACGGTGAAATTATTGCCTGTGCTCGATTGCTCCCTGCGGGCACAACCTATGAGAATGTCAGCATAGGTCGGGTCGCGACTAAAGACACCGCGCGCGGCAATGGCCTCGGTCATCAATTGCTTAGCAACGCATTAAAGCAGTGTGAAAACCTCTGGCCGGGACAAACTATTGATATCGGTGCACAGCAACACTTAGTGCTTTTTTATCAAGGTCACGGCTTTAAACCGACCTCAGCCATGTATTTAGAAGACGGCATCCCGCATATTGATATGCGTTTAACTAAATAATTGCAGCTTGAAATTCGAAACTCGAAGCTGGAAAGCTGGAAAGCTAGAAAGCTAGAAAGCTAGAAAGCTAGAAAGCTAGAAAGCTAGAAAGCTAGAAAGCTAGAAAGCTAGAAAGCTTGAAAGCTCGAAAGCTTGAGGGCTAGAAAGCTAGAAAGCTAGAGGCTTGAAGGCTGGAAGGCTGGAAGCACAAAACTCGAAGCTCGATGCACAAAACTCGAAGCTCGACACTCAAAGCCGAAGATCTAGGCTTGAAGGCTTAAAGCTCGAAGCTCGAAGCTAGAAGCTAGAAGCTAGAAGGCTGATGGCTGATGGCTGATGGCTCGAAACTCGAAACTCGAAACTCGGTTATTATCACCTCCTACTTTAAAGGAAATAACAATGAGTAATATATCCATACGTCCCGCAGTCATTAATGATTGCCAAACAATTTTGCATTTCATCACCGAACTGGCTATTTACGAAAATGCTGAACATGAAGTATTAGCCACAGAGCAAAGCCTTAAACAGAGTGTTTTTTCTGAAAAAAGTCATGTCAACGCACTGATTTGTGAACACCAAGGGGTTGCGATCGGCATAGCCATCTACTTTTATAACTACTCGACCTGGCTTGCCAAGCCAGGCCTTTACTTAGAAGATCTCTACATATCCCAGGAGTTTCGTGGACAAGGGGCAGGTAAAAAGTTATTACAGCATTTAGCAAAAATCGCCATGGATAATAATTGTGGCCGTTTTGAATGGAGTTGTTTGGATTGGAACAAACCTTCCCGTGACTTTTATGAAGCAGTTGGCGCGGTAGCCCAATCAGAATGGGTTGGTTACCGCTTAAGCGGACAAGCTCTTTCTGATTTTGCTAAACAGTCATAAGTCGCGTTATCCCCAACTCACCTTTAACAACAGAGGGCTTGCTTTAGAGCAAAAGGCTGGACCAAAATACTGGACAGCCAATCCTTTTTTTAAAAGATTTTTTACGATTTCTGCAAAAGGAAAGACGCGACCCCATGCCTACGCGACCCCATGCCTACGCTGCAAAAGGAAAGACGCGACCCCATGCCTAGGTACTGCAAAAGGAAAGACGCGACCCCATGCCTAGGTAAAAGGCTGGAAGGCGAAAAGGCAGGAAGGCAAAAGGAAAAAGGCGACCCCATGTCTCCGCTAACCTTACCGAACTGAGGGATTGCACCTCTAATCTAATACCGATTTATCTCGGCGCACTAGCTGTCCAGCCTTTCTTCCTTGTTGTCTGCAAAAAGATAAGCCATCAATCAATTTAACACCCAATGAAAAAAGGTGCTAATTGGTTAAAATATCATAATCGCTTAACCAAAAATTAATTTAACTATTATTATCAATTGCTTAATGTAATAAATCTTTAATACAGCTACTGTATTCTTCACCTCAAATCAGCAAAATAATGATTTTAAAAAAATTTTAAGTAGGTTTATATCTATTTTGGTATCAGTAGAAAGGGAATTTAAATATGTTTAACAAAAAAGCGTTGGCTGTCGTTATCGCTGCTTCATTAGGGTTAACAGGATGTGATATTGAAGATGGAAACATTGTTCACGTTGACCTTCGCATTTTAGAAACCAGCGATCTGCATACCAACATTATGGATTATGATTATTACCAATCTAAGTCTGATCCGACTATTGGACTAGCCCGTACAGCCAGCTTAATCAAGCAAAAAGGGGCTGACGTATCAAACGTCGTTTTAGTTGATAATGGTGATTTACTGCAAGGTAGTCCAATGGGAGATTACATTGCGAATAATTTTAAAAAGAATAATACTCTTGGAGATATTCACCCTGCCTATAAAGCAATGAACACTTTAGGCTATTCCGTGGGTAACGTTGGTAATCATGAGTTTAACTATGGCTTCGATTTTTTAAGTGAAGCCATTGCAGGTGCTGACTTCCCTTATATCAATGCCAACGTTATTTGCGAAGCTGATTGTTGGGAAGGTAAAGTAAAAGGTGATAACTTATTCACTCCTTATCTTATTGAAGAAAAACTCGTAATCGACAATAATGGCCATCAACAAATGATTAAAATTGGCTATATTGGTTTTGTTCCGCCACAAATAACACTATGGGATAAGCAAAATTTAGCAGGCAAAGTATCAGTGATGGGAATTGTAGAAGCCGCTGAAAAATTCGTGCCGATGATGAAAGCAGAGGGTGCAGATGTCATTATCGCGATTCCTCATTCAGGCCTAGGATCTTCTGTTAATCCAACAGATGTTAATGATGAAAATGCAACTTACACACTGTCTTTAGTTGAAGGTATCGATGCCATCACATTTGGTCATAGTCACTCGGTATTTCCATCTGCCACATTTAGCGGGTTAGAAAATGCAGATCTTGAAAAAGGTACCATCAATGGAATTCCTGCCGTTATGCCGGGTCGCTGGGGTGATAATCTCGGCATTGTTGACTTAGCCCTAGAACTTAAAAATGGTGTCTGGTCGGTTACCAACGGCACAGCAAAAGCGGCTCCTATTTATAATAAAAATGCTGATACGCCGGAGTTAGTTTATGCAGATCAAGGTATTCGAGATGCTGTCGCACTAGAACATCAAGGGACATTAGATTATGTGGATCAGCCTATCGGTAAAGCTTCGGCAGACATGTATAGCTTTTTGACCTTAGTACAAGATGATCCTACCGTACAAATTGTTTCTGATGCGCAAATTGCCAAGGTGAAAGCTAATCTACCCGATGCGCTAAAAGATATTCCTGTGCTATCAGCAGCGGCACCATTCAAAGCAGGTGGGCGTCACTCTACCAATGCAGATGCCGACTCATATGTCCAAGTGCCCGCTGGCGACTTAACCTATAAAAATGCCGCTGATCTTTACCTGTACCCTAATACCATGGTGGCTGTTAAAGTCACTGGCGCACAAGTTGAAGATTGGCTTGAATGCAGTGCTAATCAGTTCAATCAAATAGATCCATATTCGACTGAGCCACAATACTTAATTAATTGGGATACGCATAGAACTTATAACTTCGACATTATTGATGGTGTAAATTATAAAATTGATGTGACTCAACCGAGTAAGTTCAATGGTGATTGTGAAGTTATTAATGCAAATGCAAATCGTATCGTTGGTTTAACCTATACAGAAGGTAATATTACGTATTCGGGGGCTGATTTAGAAACAAAAGAATTTATCATTGCGTCAAATAACTATCGTGCTTTTGGTGGTAAATTTGCAGGAACTGGCGATGAATACGTTGTAATGGAGCTGCCAGATAGTAACCGTGAAGCATTAACACAATACATAACAGATGAAACTGAAGCTAAGGGAGAAATCAATCCAAGCGCCGATAACAATTGGGATTTCGTTACTATCACTTCAGCGAATAGCTTAGACATTCGTTTTGAAACTCAAAACAGTAATATTGCAGATCAGTTCATTAATGATTATCAAGTTCGCTCAATGACCAAGCGAACAGATTTAAACGATGAATTTGGCTTCGCAATATACAATATTGATTTAAAAAACGATCCTGTAATAAAGTAATTTAGTAAGAAATAAGTTGCTGGGTCGAGTCTTAAAAATATCAAGACTTGGCCCGAATAGCGCGTAGTTTAGGTAAAAGACTCAATGCTGCTTACCCAAAAATGAGTAAATGTAATAGCCTGAATTTAAACCCCAGCAAAAATCCACCAGCAGTTAATAGACAAGGCTGGACAGCCAATCCTTTTTTTTAATATTTTTACGATTTAGGAAAAAGGAAAGAATTGGCCCCATGCCCTTCTTCATTTAAGAGGCAAAACGCAAGACTTAGCCCTATTTAGCGCTTTAGGCCTGAGCCATCCGTTATTTTGAACTAGCATTTTTTTGAAGTGTTTTTCGAGTGATTTTGTTGGCGGTTAGCTTCACGTTTTACTAACAAAATAGTTAAATACATTTTTGTTGGCAAAGAAAAAATAAAACCGAATGCAATACAACTGGCGCTAATGATAATTCCGTTTGCTCCCAAAGAAGCAATAAATTCACTAAAGTTATGAAGATATATACCTGTTAGCAACAAGACTAAGCCAAGAGAAATAGATAACTTTAATAAAAATATTTGTTTATTTTCTGACATAAGCGTTTTATTAGCCTTTTGATCGTTGTCCCTTGCACATATACCCGCTAAGCAATATTTTGGATTTGGATACCAACAAAAATAATGTAACACAACTGCTATAAAATTCAGAGACTGGCGGCATTAAAGCGTCTAAAAGATAACAAAATACAGGGCAGGCAACTGTTTTTCTAAAAGCTTTTTACGATTTATGCAAAAGGAAAGACGCGACCCCATGCATATGGATGTACTCGACGTGTTGTGAGATCTTCAAGTAGCGCTTATTTACCTGCCGAATAATCTTTAGTATTTTCGGCAACGAGTTTGGCTGGCGCTGGGTTGGATTGATCATAAGTAAACGGCAGTAATTCAGATTGCAGATATTGAGCAATAGCTGTTTTCTTAACCGATAAGTCTTTTGCTTCTTTTATAAAGCTCAAAACGTCACATTCCCAGATTGTAATAACATGCCAACCTAATGCTTTTAATATTTGCAGATTTTGTTTGTCGTTTTTTACATTCAGGGAAAATTTGTTTTGCCAGAATTCCGTTCTGGTCTTGGGCGTCGTAGTGCGTTTACACTCTTTATGGCGATGCCAAAAGCAACCGTGAACAAATATCACCGTTTTATACTTTGCCAGAACAATATCCGGTTTACCTGGCAGTATTCCGGTATTGCAGAGCCTCTTATTTACTTTTCCATGCAGTCTGAATCGATATCCAAGCACATGCAGGAGTTTACGGACAACGACCTCCGGTTTGGTATCCGTTGACCGAATCCGGCTCATATTCCAGCTTCGATGTTCTTTTGATATTCTGTCGGTCATATTCCCTTCTGCTCATATCAAATAAAAAGTATCGAATAGAAAGCCTGCGCACTCTTTCCAATAATATGTTTGAGATAATAAAAAGCATTAAAAATTTATTTATTCTCCGAACCCAGTTGCTTCATTCACTTTATAGTGAATATCACTTCACATTGACTGTACATATACCCATAATACTCAACTACTTAGTTTTGTTTTATTCAACGGATTTTAAAGTTCGTGTTTTTTGGAAAAGTACTAATGCCAGTTAAAGTTCAAATTATCGATGTGTTCGCAGGCCCTGGCGGTTTAGGCGAAGGTTTCTCTGCTTACAAAGATGATAGTGGTAATTTTCCTTTCCAAATAAAAATATCTGTTGAGATGGAGCAATTCGCGCATAAGACTCTGAGACTTCGAGCTTTCACTCGTTATTTTACCCATAACAGCATTCTACTACCGAAAATTTATTTCGATTACATATCAGGTAAAAATAAACTGCTAGGTAAATTATTAGAATTCCGATCTTGGGAACTGGATAATAAACCAGTTACTGAAAATGATAAAAGAGACTGGGATTTAATCTCACCCGAATTCTATTGCCCGAAAGAATTCAAAGAAGCAAAAAGACTCTATAAAAAAGATTGGGCTGCAATTATTATAGCGATTGAAAAAGCCATTTATGAAGCCCGAAGAATGACACTTGGTCCTGATAAAAAAGATATTCATAAAGCAATACAAGAACAAATAAGTCAGAAGACTCCAACTATATTAATAGGAGGGCCGCCTTGCCAGGCGTTTTCAACAGTAGGCCGTTCTCGTCGTAAAGGTCACGTAACCAATAACGTGGTAACAAATGAAGATGCTCCTGCTGTATGGGATCAAGATAATGATGGACGTACCTGGTTATACAAAGAGTACATTAAAATCATTAATGACTTTAAGCCTGAAATATTCATTATGGAAAATGTCAGGGGCATGCTGTCAGCTAAGGTTGAGGGTGAAGGCGGTGAAAAAGTTCATGTTTGGAAACAGATTTTTTCAGACTTAAACAAGCCCTCCAACGTATTGGGAAAGAAATCCAGTAAACTTGAATATGATATTTATTCTTTGGCAACTGACTCAAAGTTTACCGGCAACAGCAATGAGTTAATAAAAATTAATAGTGCGGATTTTGTCTTACATGCAAAACATTATGGAATACCTCAAGCCAGAGAACGAGTGATTTTACTTGGTGTCAGAAAGAATATTTCCAAAGCATTGGGCAAGGACTTTGTAGCCATACTTTCTAAAATTGATAAAGAGCAACAGACCCACGTGAGCGACGCCATTGGTGATTTACCAATTTTACGTTCTGGTGTTGGTAGGCAAGAACATTCCTTTAATGGTGTAGATTCCCCTAAAAAATCATGTGTAAAAAAAGCTGATGAATTTAATTTTTGGAATAATGAGCTTAAACAAAAATTAAATGATGTCATAGTTCGCTTACAAAAAAGTTCTAATAGCCACCAAAAAAAAGTTTGGGACATCCTTAATCTAGCCTGCGAAGGTCATGCAGAATTAGCTAAGCAGTCTCGTCACTTTACAGATGTAACTGGAAAAACTTTTAAATCGACTAATGAGTCAGTCAATAAGTTTTCTAACCTAATATTTATCCGCTCAGCCACCAGCACAAGAAGTAAAAAAGAATCGGTGTATGTTGACCAACTAAAGAAATGGTACGCGCCTGAAGGTACAAAAAAATTAGTACTTAACCATGAAACCAGAACCCAAATGGATTCTGATTTATGCCGTTATATTTATTCTTCAAGCTACTCTCTGATTGTTCCCGGAGAAGGTGAAAGGATTAATCCGAGATTACCGGAACTGGAAGAAGTTGGGTTAGATCCAAAAGGTCATAAAAATAAAGAGTCCTTCCTTGACCGTTTTCGTACACAAATATGGAATAAACCAGCAACAACTATTACAAGCCACATATCAAAAGACGGCCATTACTACATCCATCCGGATCCAAGTCAAATGCGCAGCTTTACCGTAAGAGAAGCGGCACGCATCCAGACCTTCCCTGACAACTACTTTTTTGAAGGACCAAGAACGGCTCAATTTATTCAGGTAGGAAATGCAGTACCCCCGCTATTAGCAAATAAAATAGCAGGAGTGGTTTATATGGCTTTTAAAAAGCAACTAAATTACGTCTAAATCTATTTAGACGTAATAAAAGTTATACTTTAATACTGAGTCGAAAAATTAGCATTAAAGAAATTCGAAACTAGTCTAATTCAAAGATTTTAATAAATTAGTTTCTTCGTTTAGAAAATTATAATCTGGAGAGCCCTGTCTAGAGTAATTACTAGAAAATCTATTTACTAGATCCTTATAAAACGTCCCAGAAACATTTCCTTTAAATTCATAATAATCTTCAAATGATTTACAAGGTACTGATTGAACATTTTGAAAGTCTACAATACTTTCCTGCTCTATCGGGCCAAACTTAGGCAAATAATGAAAACGAGATGACTTATTTCTAACAAAAGTCTGTATTTTATTTTTTAACATATTTTTTTTTGATTTGCTAAGAGGATCCACTAGATTAAGGAATTCTTGTACTTCTTGCATTGTATTAATACCCCTTATTTTTACTATTTGAATAAACTCTGCTTTATGATTACTAATATCACACGCAGGTGTTAGAACGACATATAGATTGCCGGTTTCTTTTTCCTTTACTATTCCACCTTCAGTAATATAACTCCTAATAGGTGGATAAATATATGTTTCAGCTGAATTGGAGGTCGTCCCCATAGTGTGCTCCAATCTCTCATTCATATGTGAAATAGTGTATCTAAGTAGCTGTATTTGAGTCACTTCGGGGGTTTCATCACCTAAAATAAAATGCGTTATTGCTTCAGGTATGTTTTTCCAAAAAAGCTCATTTAATGTTTTTTCAAATACCCCTCTACCTCCCAAAATTTGGGTTAGGCCAGTACAATAGATATCACTTAAAAAATTTAATACAGGATCATAACCTTCATCTCTCAAACAAAGCTGGAGTAATGAAGTCGTATCGTTCTTAAGATTACTCGGTGTGCCAGTTAAAACTACGATAGGAATTCTATATTTTCCTTGGATTTCAGATATTACTTTGTTTCCGCCATCAGTATCATCATCCAACTTTAAATCTATAATCGCACCATCGAAGCTTGCATCTAATAAACTTACAGCCTCATCCACTGAACGAGCAACTTGAAAAGTAATTTGATATTCCTTTTCAATATTGTAACGATTAAGAGTAGATTCAAAGTCTTTAATACATGCAATATCATCTTCAACTAATAACAACTTCATTATCTAATCCTTTATTTGCAATCTAAAATAAGCACCGATATCTGATTCAAAAATTTTTAAATCTAAATTGTTTCGATGTGCCGCTTCACCTGCAATAGATAAACCAATTCCAACTCCATTTGATTTAGTTGAAAATTCAGGCTCGAATATAGCCCCTGATTCAATTAAGTGTTTGGAAACTCCTGGACCATTATCTCTAAAATCAAGATGTTTAAATTTTGAATCTTCAAGGTGAATATTTATTTCAATAGATTTATTTAGAATGTTCTTATCAATTAGCCAAAATATACTATTGTCTATTAGGTTAGTGATAATTACATAAAAATCATTTATCCATCCTGTAAATTCAACAACATCAGGTGAATGTATATCTATTGTTATATCGTTATCTTGTACTTGATTTTTGAAAACAAAAAAGGAGTCTTGAATAATTGCTTTTACATTAAAATTCTTACTCTGCCCTCTTTGTCTTGTTGCTAAAGGATCTAACCTTTTAAACAAGTCTGAAATAACTTTTGAATTAATACCAAATCCTTCTGTTATCGATAATATTTCTTTTTTTACGTCATCAGTAGGTTTTTTTGAAAATTGTTTGACCCAGAATTCTAGGTTTTTAGTTTGATTTGAAAAAAAACCGATTGGTCGTCGCCCCTCATGCATAACAACATCGATTATTTTACCTAACGTTGCTTGCCCTTGATAAATGGCTACCTTTTTTCTTATATCCTCGATTATTTTGGCACTGTCATTTTCTTTGTGTTCTAGTATTTTAAATATTTCTTGAGAAGATTTATTTGAAACCCCTTCTTGTAATAACTTATTTTTGATTTTGTCTTTTACATCATCAAAAGAAAATAACTTTTCAAAGTCTTGCTCTATTTTTACTGCTGTCTTTGTTAGGCCTGACTTTCTTCTATAAGTAAACCGGCGAATTTCGAGCTCCTTGATAGATTGTTGAACAACCTCGATAAGACTTTGATAAGCAATGTTATCTTTTAAACCATCCCTAGCGCTTGTTTCTTTTAGGTTTGAAGTTTCTTCACTTTGTATTTTAACAAATCCAATTACTTGATTGCTACCTACATGCATCGAAGGGTTTTGTACTCTACTAGCGTTTAATTTTAGCCAGTCAAAGTCTGGATCACCTAATGGCCTTATTCTAAAGCCATTACGGTAAACACCAATACCATTGGATTGATTTAAAAGACTTTTTGTTTGGGTTTTATTTAAATACTTTCCTGAATCGTCCCTTAGTCCTTTTTTTATCAAATTATCTATAGATTCGCTTTCTCTATCGTATACTCGGACATCAATTTCGATTATTCCACATTTTGTCTTACGACCTAAATCAAGTTTTATAGATTCATTTTGAGTTGCTTTTTCTTTATTATTAACAAAATTGACAACGCCGAGCCCATTGCTTTGGATCGAACCTGAAATTTTATAATCGTAAAACTCTAATAAGGGAAATGGTTCTATTTTTTCTTCTTTTGGGAGGAGACTACCTTCATTACCATCATCTATTTCCAAATATATATCAAAAATTTCAAGGCCATGTCCTTCATGGATCGGAGAAATTAATTTTTTCAATTCAAAGCGTAACTTGTTGTATTCCTCAATTTTCCAGAAATCATAGTACTCACCATCACCAATTATATTTATAATAGTTTGTGATGGATTTTTAACTGATTCAGTTTTCACTGGTAGAATAACTTGATCCATAAACTCTGCTTTATCAAAAGCATCCCAATCTACTTCTACTTCTGTTTTATCTCCTGTAAGACTAATTGTTCGAAGTGATAAGTTATTACCAAGGATTGCAGCTGCGTACCTACCTAATCCTTTTTTGCCTTGCATTATTCTTCCATTTGGACTTTTTTTTCTTTTTAACTTATCATCAGTTGAAGGTATCAACCATTTACTAAGTACAACATCACGAGTCATACCATGCCCATAGTCAGTAACTGAAATGACAATTTTTTTGTTTACATGATCTAAAATAAATTTGATATGTACTGATTTAGAATCAGCATCATATGCGTTTTTAACTAACTCCATCACCGCAGAGTAATTGTCTTTTATTAGCTCACGACCAATTGCAAGAACATGTCGACCAGCAGGTCTTAAGCTGAATGAGTTTTTATCTTCCATCAGTATTTATTATCCTTGTATAGGTGAAATTTAAAACAGTTTCACTCGAGTCCCCCAATTGAAAACAACATCGCTGAGTAACATACTTAGCTAGACACACTCAGGTATAGCCATATAGAAGCCTTCTTCAATGGCTTTTTTTTCAATCTTCAATAAAGTTAAACATTGCTTTTCTGTTGGAATCTTTACAGGTAAAGCGGCGGCAACTTCTATTATTTGTTTTTCTTTATGGCTTAATACGTATGTACTATTGTTCCAATCTAGAATTTTTTTCCAGTATTTCCCTGTCTTTTCAAAAACATATTTTTGCGCTTCAATACCATTATCGATAACTTGTACTGTCGCAGCTTCTTTATGTTGTTGTTTAACTTCGTTTGGATCAATTAACATTGACTCTACTGATGGATGCAGTTCAACATAGATTTCAATTACGCTTTCCCAACATTCTGATTTTTTACACCATTCACCAATGTTTGTAACATGTGCCGGAGTTGTCTTAATTACATCATTAACTTTTGCAGCAATATTTAGTAAGGTTTCAAGTAAATATTCAGAAAGTGATTGATGTTTCCAAATAGAAATTAAATCTAGAGACTTTCCTTTCTCATCTAAAATGTGACTAAATTTAGATATTGTATAGGTAACGATATTCGCCTTGTATCCACCATACCATGACTGCTTCATTATCTTTTTATCGAGATTTTTAAACAAAATTGCTTTGGCTATAGTTTCTTTAAAAAATAATTCGTTGAACTGTTTTTCATCTTTATCCCATTTTTCTGTCATTAAGTCGGCAAATTTACCAAAATTCTTTTGTGCTCCCAAACTGACAATATGAGGCATCTTCTCCCAAGAATTATAAAACTTAGCTAAGTCAGTCTTAGTTAACATCTGTTGCTTAGGATTTTTATTTTCAAACTTTTTCTGTTCCGCATTAGTTAACTTTAATTTTGCAGTCATATATTGACCACGAGCTCTTTCATAGAACCAGTGTGTTTCTTGTAACCTTCCTTCGGCTGATGGAGCCCAAATTCTTCTAGATAACTCTTCAAATCTCCAATGAAATGGACTATTGGAAAAGAAATCAGCTGCATTCACTTTATTTTGAGTATTAGCGAATTCAGAAATTTTAGGAACAATTATTTCAACAGATTCAGGAGGAACAATCGTTAACTTCACTTGTATAAAAACTTGAGAAAGATCAGCTTTTTCTTTTTTCAACGTGTTGTATATAGAGGCTGTGGTTTGGCCTCCATTAACTATTTGTAAATTTTTAAGTTTAGAAATAACTGTACGTCCATGCTCTTCAATAGTAGTTATTTCTTCTGCTGTAGCAGTAAGACCGTTATTAAAGGCAAAAAACATATTAGGCTCATTAACAATAGTGTTTCTCATACCTTTATTCACTTTCCCTTTAAACTGAAGAAAGGTTCGAACATTTTGCTCTAATAGCCTCTCAGTGTATTTATCATATAACTGCGACAACAAAGAACCGGGTAGTACAAAAAGATAGGATTGATATTTGTCTGTTTGAGAAAAAGCTTTTAAACAGGGGAGGTTCTCACCAAATTCCGACATAAAGTTAATTTCTATAACTTCTTTACCAGCCTTAGAAGAATTAATACGATAAATTCTTTCTATATCCCATATATCAAAACTTATTTGATAATTCTGAAGTGTAATTGATTCTAGGTTTTTAATAGATTTACTAATTTCTCCATTGGTTATAATAATAATTTTTACACTAGAAATACTCGATGCTCGAAGGCAAATATCTCTAACCAAAGGATACGCTAAATCACTCTCTTCCATAGTCTGATAAAAACTACTATCTAAACTTCTTTCAAAAAATCTCAGCGCTCTTTTAGATATTTGTGTGGCAATCGATGTAGTAAAAGTGTCTAACGTATCCTTATAGTGGGAAACAATTAGCGTCAGCACTCCATTTTCTTCGTTTTGATACCATGCATCAAGCTTGAGGCCTAAAGAATCTTTTTTATAACTGCACAATGTATAATTTTCGATTACAGCTTGTTCAACGAGATAATCGCAAATTTTTTCAGTGAAAACTGGTTCATTAAATTTACTTCCAACTTCAGCTTCAGTGTAAATTTCTTGCATGAAATCGGAATAAAATAGCTCTATACTCATAATTTTGACACCCAAGGCTCATCGATTAGAAATGGTTCACAGTTAATAAGGGCTAAATCATAAGTTACATTACCAACTCCATTTGGAATATTACTTAAAGGTAGACGAGGAAATTGTTCTGCAACTTCGTAAAATCGTTTGGAAGCTACTATATAGCTGTAGGATAAGTACCGCTCACTATATACATAACCAATATTCAATAGTGCATCTTGAAATTTTTCAAGCTGCTGAGTATTTCCAGACATCTCTAAATTAGATTTTATTAATTCGATTAAAGATGGGAGTGATAAAGCATCTTTTGCTTCTGGCTCTATTTTACCAAGCGTCACAACAAATAAATACAGTTCCTCTAACTGCCCACATAATTGCTCTGCTGAAGATATTTTTACTTTAGGAGAAGATGTCCCTATCTGACATTTAACTTCAACAGCTGCATTCTGAATATTAAAATCTTGCGGGCTCCCCTCTGGGCCAGTCCAAAAGTCTATAGCCTGTGCAGTGCCATATTTGGCTGCAATATGCTGTTGTAAATAGACTAACTCTCCTATCAAACCTTTTATTATTCTTTCAGGTAGGATTTTATCTCTGTCCTGTTTTAAGAACTCTCTCCACCTTTCAATACGCCTAAAAACAACAGGAACAACAGCTGAAGGCTTAAGAGGTCTAGTAGCAGAAATAACATCACTGCATAAAGCTAAAAACAGCTCCCAGTCACTTGGGCTTTTTAGGCTTAAAACTAACTGTTGAGTATCAACAATTACGGTAACATCGATCCCTAACAGTGAAGGGAAATTTTGAGGAAGCTTGCACTCATTAGTCAATTCACATACAAATAAGTATCTGCCTAATCGATCTTTTGCCCAATAAAGATTTAGGGGGTGCTTATGGTCTATCCTACGCGCAGAAAGATCAGACTTAGGAGTAGTTATATTTTCCCATGGGTTATTCACTATCTATCTCCTCCTCTTCAAAAATGTTACCGAATTCCTGATTCCACCAAGTAGTATTTACAACGTATCGAACGAGGTTTTCTGGTTTTTTGCTACCTGCTATCCCAGGGAAACTGATACTCCATGCGACCACACTACTGCATAATAATGGATCGTCAGTGTTAACTAGCTTACAGTCTAAAATGTATATTGTTAATAAAGGGTTCTCCCTGATCTCGCGGCACATTTTCCCTGAAAGCTTTCCGGTGTTTGGATATAAATTTTTATCTATACCAGCTATTTCCCATTTCGGATCTGAAAATCTTCTTTTGCTTGATGTAATAGCATTATTTGTTTGCTTATATTGAGTAACAGTTCTCAATAGTGGTTTCATTACAATGTTACCTTCTCTGAAAGCCTTTTCATCATTATTAGCTGAAGAGTTGCTAATTAATTGTATATCCCAATTACAATTGATTTTCCCAACATAATCTAAGATAGGTTGTGATTCTGTCATTATTGAAGCAGGATGGTTTGTATATGAATTAAGGAAATTAATTACATATTCTTGGTCAACACCTTTAAATATATTGTTACTACCGATAATTGATGACTTTTCATTGTTTATGAGCAATGAGTTAATAAGTGTCCGTAAGACTTGGGTGTTATTTTTAACAACCTTTGATGTAGAAGCTAATACACTCGTTTCCACCTGCCTGCCTAGTAGGCTAATTTGGCGTAATACATCAGTACCAGTTCGCATTTTATTTCTTGCAGTTACTATTAGTGATTCCGGGTGGCTTCTAACACATAAGCCAAATTCTTCTGGAGTTAATTTGGCATTTTCCATTCTTTTGAATTCACCTCTTAGCTCCTCCGTCACATCAGAAATATGCCCATACCAGGCAATTGCTTCACTAGGCATATATAAACGGCATAAGTCTTCAAAATGATCTCTGTAACCAAACCATCTACCCATTTGCATTAACGTGTCGTACATTTGGGTATTTCTAATAAAATAGCTAACGGTCAAGCCCTCAAGAGTTAATCCTCGCGATAAACTTAAACCACCAACCGCAATGAGAGTTCTGCCATTTGGATAATTATCTTTACTATAATCAAGCGGCTCTGAATCTCTTGAGGCATTTACTTCAATTGTTTTTATTGGGGAAATAGCCTTTTTTAAAATAGGCTGCACTTGCATCCAATCAAATTCTACCGCTGAAAACTCTTTGTCAAAAGTATTTTTCAAATCAGAGACATAGCTATTTTTCAGTGCTGATAATTCTGAAAGAGCATAGTGGTTAATGACATTTTTCCTCATTTCATCAATATAATCATGAACTAATAATTTAATGTTGCTTTGGACTTCTGTAAACCTACTGACATTTATTAACATTGAATTATGTTTGAATTCTTGATTTCTAAGAATTCTTATTGCTCGAATTAAAATAAAAGATCTAATTGCTTCTTCAAGCGAAGCAGGCATTGCAGCAGGAGCATAATCTTTCTTATGATTTGATGGAAAAAGGTCTTCGTGATCTTTTAACTCTCTAACCATGTCTAAATCTGAGTCCGAACTAAATACACGTTTCGAACCAACATAATTAGAAGGTGCATCTAGGCTAATAATAAAATCTCTTGGAAATAACTCATCTCCAATCATTTCATGATGATTACCTGGATCTATAAAAATATTAGCGAAAGGCGTTGCTGTATAACCTAAGTATGTATTCTGTCGGAATAACTTTAGCAACTCTCGAATTTTACTATTAATTGCTGTTGCTTCACTTCCTTCACTATTAGTATTTATTGAAGCGTTGTCTGCTTCATCATCGATCAAGAGAAATGGGAACTGATCTAAATTTAAATTGTTATTTTTCAACCAAGAAATTAAGTTTTGAAGTATTGATTTATTTTTCTTAATAACAAGAACAACAGGTTGGTTAAAATCACCAATTCCACTGCCTATTTGCTGTGCTATATTGTTTTTAAAATCATGCACTGTCGTCGTAAATGATACCGGGACGTTTTTATGTGAAAACTTACCGACCCCTACTAACCTTTCTTTTAATGGAATGTTATCCAATTGTGTCGAGCTGTCTACCCCCCTAAAACCTTCATCTATCCGTTCCTGTGTCTGACTTCTAAGCGCACTTAAAGTACCAGCTAAAACAATAATTACTTTATAGCCAGCATCAGCTGCTTTATTAATTACCCCCGTATAGTTAGCTGTTTTACCTGACTGGACATGACCAACTACGAGTCCTTTTCGAGACCAATCGCCCTCTTTTTTAGGATTCTCTAATCTATCTAAAATTTTATTGGTAACTAAATCCAATTGGGTTATCACTCTGGGTGGAAAGTTTAAGTTACCTAAATGTCGCTTGTATCTATCCCAAAAAAACCAATCTATTTCCCCTCGATTATCCTCTAGCCATGGTACATAATCATCAGCTTCAAATGAACTTCCTAACTCCATACTAATATCAAATCGTTCTTCTAATTTAGATACAATTACATCAATTTCGCTTTGGTCTGTTACTGATAAGCTTGTTGCCATTAACCTTACAGCATCTATGATAGCCTGAGTACTTACTTGCTCTAAGTTCGATTCACCTATGGTGGCAACTAGAAATTTTTCACTCAAATCTTCAATCTGGTCTAGTTTAATTTGATCTGTCATAGTGTTATTTCCATTTCATTAATAATTTTTTGTGTCATTTTAGGAGAAGAAGCCATCGGCTCAATCTGAATTAATTTTTGAACAAGAGTACCTTTGCTATCACAGCCTATTAGATAGACTTGAATAAATATTTTTATAATATTCGTCAATTCTTCTTCTGATATTAAAGGTTTTTCAACACGTTCTGGTGAATTGGCAAAGTCATTGAAATAGAGATCTGAAGGAAAAGATGATTCAATTGATTTTAAAATATTTATAAAGTCTCGTTGACTACCCTCATTGAGGGTGGCTTTAAATGTATCAATTAACGGATGACTTTTACTAATTGCATATGTCACTTTTCCTGACGCTATTGTTCTGTCCCAAACAGGTTCTAATACCTTTGATTTTAGGCGGTATCCTTTTTGTTTGAACACTCTTTTTCCAGAGTATTCAACTTCAGAAATAATCTGCTTTAACCCTTTTCTTACAGACTCAGGGGGATTAGCGTTTGATTTTTTTACATCTATTTTCCAAATGTGATCAAGTGAATTAGGGATATCCACACGTACCCTGATTAATTTTGTAAGTTCAACTTTGGGCATTAAACGAAACCAAGTACTTTTTATTATGAGTCTTTTGTTTCTATAAACATAAAAGCCTTGATTATGTAAGTAGCCACCTTCGCCAGAAAATTTTGCATAGTCTTGTGCAGACACTTTTGTATAGTGTGGCAAGATATATGGCTGCACAGTAATTTCTTTTGAGTTGACGTAAATAGATTGTTTAGGTAATTCCAATGTAGCAATGTGAGAAGAGTTAAATGGATCAATTCCAATTATTTGGTCACCATTCATAGATATTTTTAAAGATTTATTGCCCGCTCCTGCATTTAAAAATCTGTGGAAAATGAGTTCAATGTGATTTCTTGAACTATCAATCAGTGAGTTTAATTTTTTCTCTCTAATTATTGGAGAATCAAAAGAATCTAGCCTATCTAATTTACGCCATAGGATAATTGTACCAGAGACTTGTTTTGTTAAAGTTTCTATCAAATCGTATATTTCGCTTAGTTTATTTAGATCCTCACCGTTTAAGATTTTTATCTTCCAGCCATCACTTGGGTTATCTGTAATTTGATCTAGGTCCCACTCCATTGAAGAGAGAGTCTCATTTTTTTTTGTGATTACTGTCAGTTGTCTGCATTGGGAAAACGAAGCTGTTTTTAGCCCTAGCCCGAAACGCCCTAGGTCATTCTCTTTTCGCTCAGACAATGGATTATCACTGCCTAACCTCATGGCATACAGTAGCTCATCATCTGTCATTCCATAGCCATTATCTTGAATTGCAAGCCATGGCTTTTCAAAATTCCAAGAAAACCTGATATCAATATTATTTGCTTCTGCCGTAATACTGTTGTCAATTATATCTGCTAAAGCGGTCTCCATTGAATAACCAATGTCACGAAGTGATTCCATCAGTGATGACGGGGATGGTTCTAGGTTCTTATAGTGCATGATGTTCCAAACTATTATTGTTAGATTTATTATGGTTGAAGGCCATTCACCACTCCCTTAACTACTGCATTTCTTTTAAGCGCCCTCTTTGCAGCAGCAAGGCTTCAAACAGATCATCAACGGAGCTGTTATCTGCATTTAAACCGGGCAGAGCCATATGACGGATAAAGGGAAATGCGCCGCTGCCATCATCGGGTAACTGCAAAACAACTGTTTGCCAATGAACGGCTTCACGGCCTAATTTATCGCTGTCGTTGGCGGTGATTAATAAGGGTAATAAACCGACGCTTTTGCCAAGCTGAACTAATTCATCGGCACTGACTTTATGCATAATACGTTGATCACCGCTTGGGCCGTGGCGTAATGAGATAACCAGTTTGCCGCCGGGTTTTAACAGATTAGCAAGTTTTCGAAGTGAGCGCGCACGGTCGGTGGCCGGAATATGCATCCACACGGCGCTGAGTAAAATAAGATCAAAACTAATTTCCTGCTGGGTCACTACGCTTAGGGAAGGAAGTGAATCCTGTAACCACTGTACGTTTAATCCTCGAGTGTATTTTTCACCCAGTTCGGCAAGGCGTTGTGCGGGTTCAATCGCGGTGATTGCGGTGTTATTAACGCTGCCAAGTTCAGCCATGCGTTTGCTATCGCGCCCTGCCCCTGCGCCGATATCTAAAATGCGGGCGTCAGGCTTATTTAAAACAGGAGATAAAAATTCAAGCCATGTTGAATGTACCTGATCGAATGATTTCGACAGGTATAAATCTGCAAGATTAGCAGCATTTTTATTATAAAATGTTGATGACAAAGTTAACCTTAAAATATTAAGAGGCAACAGACCCTAACAATCTGATATATCTAAGATAATATAGAAACCATTAATATAATGTCATCGCACAGATCAAAATTACAGATATTTTTTACAAAAACATTACATTTAAAAAAAAGCTGAAATAAATGCAGTCACAAATCATATGCACTTAAGCTGAAAAACCGGGATAGCCATGGTTTTATTTACTCCCGCCATCTTCCGGGGATTTTATTAAACGCTTATATGGCTATTTTCTGCAGTACGAATCGAGATTCCCGCTAAAAAACTGCGGGAATGACGGAGTGGGAGGGAAGGAGCATAATGGTTAGATTATCAAATGTAAGGCCGGTCTTATTAGCGTTCGCAGGGTTCACTCCGCGCCTTCGAGCTTCGCGCCTTCAAGCTTCAAGCTTCGCGCCTTCGATCTTCAAGCCTTCGAGCCTTCGAGCTTCGAGCTTCGAGCTTCGATCTTCGAGCCTTCGAGCCTTCGAGCCTTCGAGCCTTCGGGCCTTCGGGCCTTCGGGCCTTCGGGCCTTCGGGCCTTCGAGCCTTCGAGCCTTCGAGCCTTCGAGCCTTCGATCTTCGATCTTCGGGCCTTCAAGCCTTCAAGCCTTCAAGCTTCGGGCTCGTAGGGTGCGCTCCGATTTCCGCTGCTTGGGGGGAACTCGAATAAAGTTAAAAATAAAGTTAGCCGTTGTGGTTTTTTTAGGCTATCATGCATTCGCTCTGAAAAATCAGAGTTATTAATGAAATTATAAAGTCCAAGTTGTTATCTTAGTTACTCCCGCGTTGTCGTAGTTGTCCTTAGTTTATCCCTTAGCTTCATCATCACATTCAATAATTCAGTTCTCAGCACATCGCATTTTTGCGATATTTTTTAATGAATTTATATAAGGGACACATATGTCTAATTCAACGACCGGTCTAGTAAAATGGTTTGACGAAGCAAAAGGTTTCGGTTTTCTTACTCAAGATAACGGCGGTGCTGACGTATTTTGTCATTTCCGTTCAATTGCTTCTGAAGGCTTCAAAACTTTGGCTGAAGGCCAAAAAGTTTCTTTTGAAGTTGAGCAAGGCCAAAAAGGTCTGCAGGCTGGAAATGTAATCGCACTATAATATAGTGCAATCGAAAAGGTGACCTCAAGTCACCTTAATTTAGTAAATCATGACAGTATTAAATTATCTGCTACAAAGATTGACCTCATTAACACCCACTTTAGTTTGTGTCATGTCAATTTATCTTTTTATTGTTAGCGCTAAAATTTAAAACTGTATTTTTTAAATCCAAATAAGGAATTTGTTATGGCTCGTGCTACGGGAAGAAAACGATTTTGGTACCATCAAAATCGCGATCAATTATCAGAAACAAAAAACACCATTAAACAATCACAATAAAAAATCAGAAACAAAAAACACCATTAAACAATCACAATAAAAAATCAGAAACAAAAAACACTATTAAACAATCACAATAAAAAATCAGAAACAAAAAACACTATTAAACAATCACAATAAAAAATCAGAAACAAAAAACACCATTAAACAAGCACAATAATTAACTCAGTAAGACCCTAAGCGATGTTATTTTTGAGGAGCCTCTATCCTTTTAAAATAACCGAGCGGGCATACTTTTCGTCACCCCTACCGACGAATAAAACATTAATAATATTAAACCCTATCAAAATCAGTCAATGAAAAAACCTGAGGTTCCTTTCTAGTATTAAAGGCGACTTCAGAAAAATAATAAAAGCGGAGCCTAAAGGCGATAAAGCAGAAAGGCTTGAAGCTGGAAAGTTCGAAGCTCGAAAGCTATAAGGCTATAAGGCTATAAGGCTGGAAAGTGGGAAGGCGGGAAGCCCGAAAGCTCGAAAGCTATAAGGCTATAAGGCTGAAAGCTGAAGGCTGAAGGCTGAAAGCGGGAAAGCTCGAAAGCGGGAAAGCTGGAAAGCTGGAAAGCTGGAAAGCTGGAAAGCTGGAAAGCTGGAAAGCTGGAAAGCTGGAAAGCGGGAAAGCGGGAAAGCGGGAAAGCGGGAAAGCGGGAAAGCTCGAAAGCTCGAAGCTCGAAAACTCGAAGCTCGAAAGCTCGAAGCTCGAACCTCGAAAACTCGAAGCTCGGCTCCATCAGATTATTATTAATCGACAATATGGTGTTTGCCAATCAGGCGTACGCTGCTGGCCTGAGGACCTTGCTCACCGGCTTCTTCAACAAATCGAACGTCATTGCCTATTTCCAAAGCATCGAACCCACTATCGACCAGACTATTGCGGTGAAAGTAGATATCTCTTCCATCCATTGTTACTATTCGGCCGAAATCCTTGTCACCTCGAATTACTGAGATTTTTCCATGGTCGGGTGTCTCATGTGTTTTTACTTTGCCACGCTGCTTTCGAACAAAGTCCTGCAGCTGTCTGCGTAGCGATTTAAAAGCATCACGGATCGCCACATAGGCATCTTCATGGGCGTGATGTTCCGGCGCGGAGCGGTTCGCTAAAAGTTCGCCATCATGCAGAGTCAGATCGATTGAGACGCGAAACAATTTACCCTGCTGATGATGCGCATGGGGCTGTTCGATCACAACATGGCAAGCTATAATATGCTCATAAAATTCTTCCAGTTTGGCGACCTTCTCCCGAATATGAGCTTCAACTGCATCTGAGTGCGCCATATCGCGAAAAGTTATTTGTAGTGGCTTTTTCATAAATCAAACCCTCTTCTGTTTAACCCGTATTTTAAATATAGTACATTGCGAAACAGAAAAGATTTTAATTCGAATGGTATTTAGGTTTTCATTAGCGTTGTATTTAGCTTAATTTTTTTTAACTTGATTTCTACCACTTTCTTTTGCGTTGTATAATGCTAAATCAGCCCGACCGATTAATTTTTCTAAGGTCTCCTTAGACTGGTACTGGCTGGCTCCTATGCTAATGGTGATAGGAATCGCCATCCCGTTGTTGCGGTAATCGTTTTGCTCCACACAGAGCCGTAGTTTTTCTGCGACAATCACACTTTCATCAATATTTGCTTTTGGCAGTAAAACAATAAATTCTTCGCCGCCAAAGCGCACAAAAACATCATCTGCTCTCAATTTTTTCAGGATATTTTGTACAATAACTTTTAATATATTATCGCCAATCAGATGGCCGTAGGTATCGTTAATTTTTTTGAAGTGATCAACATCAATTAACAACAGTGATAAAGGCGTCTGCGTCTCTGCAGATGCAGTTAAAAGCGCAGGTGATATTTCAAAAAGGTAATGGCGGTTAAAAATATTGGTTAAATTATCTTTAAAAGCGACATCCTGCAACAGCGCTTTTGAATTCTCTATCTTTTGGGTTCTCTCCTTTATTTTTCTTTCAAGGCTTTCATTAAGATCCTGTAATGCTTTGGTTTTATTATCTATTTTTAAATTTAATGTTTTATTTAAATTAGTTAGCAGATATTGCCGATATGAGAAAAAAGCAATGAAGAACAATACAACAAGCAGCACGCGCCATAATAATTTATAATTAAATTCTTCTTTATATTTAATGGCACTGCTGTTATTACTAATATCCTGTTTTATTTCTTCTGATAAATTATTAATCAGTTTGTCAAAAATTCGCAAAAGTATTAGGTCATCATTTCTGATCCCGATGCCAAATTCAGTTTTTTGTTCAAGTTTCCCGCTGACTTTGAGTTGCCCGATAAAACGGTTCTGTAGCAAATGACCAATGGTATTGAGCTCGCCGATAAATCCATAAAGTTCACCATTCTGCACTTTTTCAAGCCCGTCTTTTATCGTATCAACTTCTACTATTATTATATTCGGATAATATTTTCTGATAATTTCTTCCTGTTCATAACCTTTTGGCACGCCTATTTTTTTATCGGCCAGACGCGTAAAATTATCTATAAACGGGATATCAATTTTAGTGACTAAAACACGGGGAGTGACTAAATAAGGGGAGGTGAAATTGAGATATTTTGTTCTCTCATCGGTTTTTGCAGCTAAAGACAGCAGATCACATTTTCTCTGTCGTGCAAATTGCAGAGACTCATTCCAGGATATGGTTCGGACTATTTCAATGGGAATCGGCAGCTGCTTTCTAAAAAGATCAATAAATTCTCTATTTAAACCAATATGCTTTCCTTGTTTATCAAAACCGTCATAGGGCAACCAATTAGGATCGATACACATACGAATCTGTTTTTTCTGATTCAAATAAGTATTTTCTTCTTCGGTTAAAATTAATCTGAGATTTTTTTCGTCAATAACAAGTTGTGTAAAATTAATATTTCCTTTTGTTATGCCTAATATTTTGTAAAATTCAAAAATTCGTTTTAATTTACTGTTCTCTATTTTACCTATCTGATCGGTGTTAAAAAAGGCTAATTTTTTAAGCGCTTGCCCTTCAAACAGAAGCGCTTCTTTACTTAAATTTTGTTCATTATATTTAGTGAAAATTAAATCGGCTGTTTCAGCCATATGGGAAAATGCGTATTGCCAACCTTTTAATGAAGCCGCTTTAAATGCTTTAACCGTGGTAATGTCTTGTGCAATCATTGCTTCACTGGTATATAAAAAATCACTGTATATATCAAAACCATGATCTTTAGGATCAAAAACATTATATTCCACCCCCATTTGATCTAACTCGTAGGGTGTTTTTGATATATAAGCTGTCATCAGATCTGTTTTTTTATTGACCAAATCATTTATATTGTGCGAATGGGAGAGCAGATTTATATCTTCTAAATCGACATAATTTGAATTGAGCATGGCTTTTAATGAAGCTTGAGCAAAATCATTGTTGGTGGTCATTATTGTTTTACCGACAAACTGACTGATAGTATTGATGTTTGATGCTTTGGTACTGAGCAGGACAAGCGGACTGGATTGAAAAAGTGCATATAAAATGACGATTTTTTTGTGGTTGGCCTTTTCGAGTATTAAGCTCGCATCACCGACGGAAAAATCAATTTCACCATTGTGGATTTTCTGTACAGCATCGATTCCAAATTGATAATCTTTGATAGTAACGTCTAATCCAAGGTCATTATAAAAACCTTTTTCTTGAGCAATATAATAACCGGCAAATTGGAATTGCTCGAACCAGGATGGTTGCAGCGTTACCTGTTTTAGCTCGTCAGCAGCTAATTGCTGACTCAGCAAAGCAAAAAAACAAACAAAAATTCTTATAATATTAGGCAATAAAAAGACCCTTTTTTAAAATATTAAGGCGCTGGCAGGCTGGAATAGACAAATCGGTTTATTTTTGCGGGTTAAAATTAGTTAAAGAAAAATTAACCATTATAATAACATCTATTATTTTCATAAGGGCTATTAAATCATCTTTAAGTGGGCTTTATACGGCAAAATAAGCATTAATAGTCAGATGGAATGATTTTTTATGCTATCTAGCTTCAACCTCTATCGAAGCAGATAAAAACACTGACCGGGCGTTAGCAGAGTGACAGCCTATTCGTCAATCACGTTGCCCCTGAGGTTTGCCGCACAATAAACCAGAAACAGCGCAACACCGCCCGCCCCTCTGCTAGAGGCTAAAGCCACATGCCTCACGTAATTCGCGTAAGATGGACTCTCCCTCGCTAACGGGCAATCCATCTTCAGTTAACTGGTTGATACGCGTCACGCCGTCAACACTGCCAAGCTCAGAGATATATTTTAGTAATCCGAGGGGATTAATCTCCTTAAGCAGATCTCTGCCATGCCAGATCGAAAGAAAAGATATTATGCCGTATGCGCCCCAGTTAGAAACATCGGCAACAATCAGTTCGTCACAGGTGGTTGCCGCGGGCACGATATTCAAGTTCTTCAAGGCTTCGCTAACCTTGCCCATGCCTATTTCATTGCCGCCATCACCAACGGCTATCGTTGGACATTTGCTCAAATTCATAAAACTGTCGAAGCATGCACTGCCAGGATTAATACTCTCACCACGCATATTGTAGTAATCGCCATCATCAGCTTGGCCGGGCCGCTCGATTGAAACAATGGCCTGGGGTTGAAAGTTGTCAATCGCCTCGAGGGCTTCGTGTTCGCGTTTATCATGATCGCCAATCTGAATTTCATGAACGCGGTAACGTGTAGCCAGCGCCTTAGATAGCGGGCGACCGCAAACAATAATGGGTATAGCACCGATCGCTTTAAGCGCATTATATAACGCAATGGTTCCTACCGGGCCATCAGTTTCAAAAGTGCCTGCAACCGGAAATCCGGTGCCAATAAGAACATGACCATCACAATTATGCAGAATTTGCGCGGCGCGCATGCAATAACCTGACTTCAGGTAAGGCTGAACCGTCTTCATTCCCCGCAGGTTTCGCGCCACCAGAATATTTTCTATTTTCTGGCTCAGAGCCAGGTTATCAAGGTTATCAATTTGCTCAGGCATGACCGATGTATCTACATTCATCTTAATATTTCTCTGGTTGTTAGCATTTTAGCGGTTGAGCTCTGTCAAACTGTGACTTTACCGGCCAATGCAGATTATGTGTGTATTCTAGGCTATGATCGTCGCAGCCCGATTTAGCTGAGCCGGTTCGCCGTGTGCGCAGAAATTGCCGCACCTGTTTTGGGCTGTGGTTTGCCGATCATTCATTAGTACTATTGGTTCCCGCGCCCTAGGAGGGAATCTGGATTGCACCATGACCGAACAGCATATATTAAATTTTTCTCATTATATTTAGCAAAGATTAAATCGACAGTGTCAGCCAAATGGAAAAATGCATATGGCCAATCTTTTGATGAAGATGAACTCCAATAAACATGAATACACAGGCAGACCGGCTTGCATAAATAAATCGGTTCATTTTAAGGGTGAAAATAGTTTCGATAATTTGTCAGAGCAAAATTAACACTATCAAAAATAGAGCGCGCTCACATCTCTGCTTTGTATACTGCTATTAAATCATCTTTAAGTGAGCATTGTGTCGCAAAATTAGAGCCGATGAACAGATCGAATAAACAGATCGAATAATGGTTGCCTGCTAAAAATTACCCTGTTTAAAAGATCCGGTTTTATACCGTTAATCTAATCAATGAGTATTGATAAATTGATTGATTCGATAATCCGGAGCATTATCTGCAGGCATCTGTCAGAACGAATAAAAACACTTGGTTTTAGCCGTTCATGGTGATCATAATGGTGTGGTTTTTCATGTCAATAACCCCTCTCTTGGTGTGATAAATAAGTTGATGCCCGATGATCCGCGCAAATGAAAATAGTGAGGCTTGCCGCGATATAAACGAGAAATGTAAATAAGTAATATATTAAAATTAAAGACTCGAATCTGTGATTAAAACTGACCTGGCGTTAGCACTATTAACAGCGTGCGGATTGATACTGTCTCCCTAATTAATAAGGAACCACATGAAAGATTTAAGCACTATACAGGCACTGATATTTGATTTAGATAATACTCTGGTGAGCTCGCAGCTTAATTTTAAGTTGTTAAGGGAGCTCCTAAATTGCCCGGAAAAGGTTGATATTCTAGATTTTGTTGAACAGATCAAATCAGCCTCTGTTATGAAACAGGCAAAGGATTTGATCGTTTCTCATGAGATGTCAGATGCACTGACATCCTCTTTTTTACCGGGCTCAAAAAGTTTATTGGCATTTATGACCATCCACAAATACCCGACCGGTATCGTCACTCGAAACTGCCGGGAGGCTGCTACAACAAAATTGAGCAAAAATGCGATTAACGTGGATATTTTAATAACCCGTGAAGATTATCCGGCTAAACCTAATCCACAAGCATTATTTGCCATCGCGCAATTATGGGGAATAGAGTGTCAAAATATAGTGTATGTGGGTGATCATTTTTATGATGTGCAAGCGGCAAATAGTGCTGGAATGATTTCTTGTCTTATTACCCATAATGTTGACCTGTCGTTTAAAGATAGCGCTCATTTGGTTTTTAATGAACTGCATGAATTAGAAGATGCACTAAAAAAAGATAATC
>NZ_PJBP01000113.1 GCF_002836415.1 Psychromonas sp. MB-3u-54
GCGGGCAGGGGCCGATCACTATTGCCGGCGTGAAAATTCCCCATACACAGGGGTTAATTGCACATTCCGATGGTGACGTTGCTTTACATGCATTATGTGATGCGCTGTTAGGGGCATTAGCATTAGGGGATATCGGCCGTCATTTCCCGGACAATGATCCGCAGTATGCGGGGATTGATAGCCGCAAATTATTGGAAAATGTTTTTCTACAGGTTAAAGAGCGCGGTTATCAAATTGGAAATATAGATCTGACTATTGTTGCCGAGCAACCTAAGATGGCTACATTTATTGCGGATATGTGCATCGAAATTTCGCGACTGGTTGACACTGAAATTCAAAATGTGAATGTCAAAGCGACGACCACGGAAAAACTGGGTGCGATTGGGCGTAGTGAAGGCATTGCTACGCATGCTGTTGTTTTATTAATGAAGAAAAGCATATGACTGAAGAAGAAAAACAAGTATTTAACTTAGATTTTAATTATCTGTATGGCGCGCCACAAAGTGAAGGCGTATTTAAACAGTCATGTGAAGACTTTAACGTTGAGGAGAACCTCGGGTTCGAGTTAACGGGTGAGGGAGAGCATGTCTGTTTATGGGTGCAAAAAGTGGGTGAAAATACAGCATATCTGGCCCGAGAATTGGCCAAATTTGCAGGCATTCCGGCAAGAAACGTCAGCTACGCAGGACTTAAAGATCGTCAAGGTGATACTAAACAGTGGTTTTCATTACATATCCCCGGAAAGATAACACCTGATTTTAGTACCTTTGAAGCGCCCGGTGTGACCATTCTTAATGTTGTTCGTCATAATAAAAAGATTAAAATAGGGGCACTGGCGGGTAATACTTTTGCCATTGTTGTTCGTGACATTAGTGATAAAAGCGCAATGGAAAAAGCGCTGCTGCAGGTTCAAGGTGGGGTGCCAAATTATTTTGGTTCGCAGCGTTTTGGTTTTGACGGGCACAATGTTAATGCTGCATTATTAATGTTCCAGGGACGTAAAATTAAAGATCGTTTTAAACGCGGTATGTATTTAAGTGCTGCGCGCAGTTACTTGTTTAATCAGGTTGTGTCAGCACGTGTTAAAGATGATTTACATGATAAACCGATTCTGGGAGATTGTGTACAGTTTGTGGCTAACCGTTCATTTTTCCCGCTAACTGAACTTGACGAACAGAGCAAGCAGCGGTTGCAAAGCCGTGAAGTTTGTTTGACCGCCCCTTTGTGGGGAGCAGGCGAGCTGACTTCATTAGATGATGCAAAACAATATGAAAGTGAACAGTTAACTCCCTATCAGGAGATTCAAGCGGGGCTGGCTAAAAATGGCTTAAAGCAGGAGCGTCGTCCGCTATTATTGGTACCTGAAAAATTTTCATCAACCTGGTTGGATGATAAAACGGTCAGAGTTGAATTTTATTTACCTTCTGGTTGTTACGCAACCAGTGTGTTGCGTGAATTGATAAAGGCAAGCTAATGACCCTATTAATAAGTAATGATGATGGTGTTTATGCGCCTGGTTTAAACGCGCTATATCATGCCTTAAAAGATTCGGCTGATCTGAAAGTGGTCGCTCCTGACCGAAATCATAGTGGTGCGAGTAACGCACTAACATTAGAAAATCCATTACGTCTGCAGTATTTAGACAACGGCTTTATAGCGGTAAACGGGACGCCTACGGATTGTGTGCATTTAGCGCTGAATGAAATCTGTATGGTGGCGCCTAAATTAGTTGTGTCCGGGATTAATCATGGTGCAAATATGGGCGATGATGTGCTCTATTCGGGAACCGTTGCAGCGGCAATGGAGGGGCGATTTTTAGGACTGCCTGCTATCGCTGTTTCTTTGGCGGGCAACACGCATTTTGAGAGTGCCGCCTTTTATGCAAAGCAGCTGGTTGACAAGTTATTAGCATCGCCTTTATCGGCAGATCAAGTGCTTAATGTGAATGTCCCTGATCTTCCTTTAGAGCAGATTAAAGGCATTAAAATAACCCGCTTAGGCAAACGCCACAAAGCGGAATTGATTGAAAAAAGTATTGATCCTAGAGGTCGGGAAATCTTTTGGGTTGGTCCTCCCGGGAAAATTGCAGAAGCGGGTGACGGGACTGATTTTCATGCTATTGAAAATGGCTATGTATCAATCACCCCCCTTAAGATTGATTTAACCGCGACTGAGCAGTTATCTGACCTGACAAAATGGATAGGTAAGTGACCGGTAGAGTACTCATTCTAATGTCATAAAATATCAAAGCAGAGATCAAGTCTTGTGCAGCTAGTAATACTCTAACTTCACAATGACAGTCTGGAACTATAATAGTATTGAACGATTTTGAACTGCTTTAGCTGACCACAAAGTGGTGAAGAACAGAACGTTCTGAATAAAAATCACAACGCAGTTAGGAATGATTTTAACCAGAAGGGTGATCATCTTTTTAGTTCTTTTGGTATTAGTGTAACGTGCTTTTTTGATCAATGCTGAACTGTTCAAGTTTTGTGTTGAGGGGCTGGTTTTCTTGAGTCTATTTGTGGGCCTATATTTAGGTCTTTTTTCAGCTACGGCTTTAATGTTATTAGGAGGGTAGGGGATGCGATCTGATTCTGGAAAACAGGGTGATTTTAAAGGTTGGCGGATGATTTTTTTTAGCACCCTTTTATGCTTTGCAGCTGAGAACTAACTACCAGTGAGAATTTTACCTTTTCTTTTAGTCACTTTAGGTTTACATGGTTGTGCATCTTCATCTGGCCCTGTTCCTGTTTCCGACATAACGGGGAGCACTCACTATCGAACCGTTAAGCAGCAGACCTCGGGAATAACCGCTAAAAGCTATCAAGTGCAAAAGGGTGATACTTTATTTTCTATTTCCTGGCGGGCGAATCTTAATATTAATGATTTGGCGAAATACAATCAATTATCTGCACCCTATATTATTATGGAAGGCCAAACTTTAGATTTAACCGCCGTCAATAAGAGAAATACTATTTCAGTTAACAAGCGAACAGTAAAAAGAGCCCCCTCACCAATAAAAGACAATAAAATATCACGATCAGATCAAGTTTATAGCAAAAAAACAAAGCCCGCTATTGTACAAAAAAATCCAATCACCTATTCTCCCTCTACGATAAAAACCGATGTGAAAATAACTAAGCCTAAAAAGTCAAAGGTTAAAATAAGCCATTGGCAATGGCCTGCAAAGGGGAAATTGACCAAAACGTTCGCTTCCTCACAGACGGGAATGAAAGGGATCAGTCTCTCAAATCAGCGTGGAACGCCTGTTTATACGGCAGCGTCTGGTGAGGTTGTCTATGCAGGTGCGGGTCTTCGTGGTTTTGGTAATTTAATTATCATAAAACATAATGATGATTATTTAAGTGCTTATGCGCATAATGAGCAGCTACTAATAAGCGAAAAACAACAGGTAAAAGCAGGCCAAAAAATAGCAACAATGGGAGATAGTGGTACAGATCGAGTGCAACTGCACTTTGAAATCCGTTATCAAGGAAAGTCTATCGATCCACTGCGCTATTTACCTAAACGTTAATAGTTTACTTGATCATCATTATGTTATCAACGAAATAGCTTTCTTATGGGCAGGTGTTCATAAGTATTTATATAAAATAACAGGTTTTTGTAACAGCAGGTTAAGCTTTTTTAAAGAGGACGTGGTTATGATTAAGGATTTAAAATCAGAGATCAAAAAAATACTCCCTTTTGATCTGAATGAAAATGAAACTGTCGATGCAATTGATGATGAAGATTTTAGTGCCGCTAAGATAGCGGTTGCTAGTGAAGTAAGAAGCATGGATGCGACTCAACTTTATTTAGGTGAAATTGGTTTCTCGCCACTATTAACCGCAGAAGAAGAAGTTTATTACGCAAGGCGTTTACTACGCGGCGATCAAGTATCACGTAAACGCATGATAGAAAGTAATTTACGCCTGGTGGTGAAAATTTCCCGTCGTTATAATAATCGTGGATTATCTTTATTAGATTTAGTTGAAGAGGGTAATCTAGGACTTATTCGGGCTGTTGAAAAATTTGATCCGGAAAAAGGCTTCCGCTTTTCAACCTATGCAACCTGGTGGATACGTCAAACCATTGAACGTGCGATAATGAATCAAACCCGTACTATTCGTTTGCCTATCCATATAGTAAAAAAATTAAATGTGTATTTACGGACCGCCCGCGAATTGACCCACACTCTTACTCACGAACCAACGGCCGAAGAGATCGCTGAGGTTTTGGGGGTGTCCGCGAAAGAGGTCTCTAAGATTTTAAAACTTAATGAGCGTATTAGTTCCGTTGATATCCCCATAGGAAATAATTCTGATAAAGAATTATTGGACATTATCCCGGATCGAAAAGAGGCTTCACCGGAAAATGAACTGCAAGATGCAGATATGAAACTGCGTATTGTTAAATGGTTAGAAGACCTTAATCCTAAACAGCGTGAAGTATTAGCAAGACGGTTTGGTTTGTTAGGTTATGAAGCTGCAACCCTTGAAAATGTGGGGAAAGAGATCGGTCTGACACGCGAGCGGGTGCGGCAGATACAAGTTGAAGCACTAAAATATTTACGTGATGTGCTCTCTGAGCAGGGGTTATCAATCGAATCATTGTTTGAAGTTTAGCCTTCAAAAGCGCATTTTGCCGATAGATAGTAATCCCTCATCTTTTCAAAAGTTGTGTGTGGAAGGGGGAATCAGCAATAAAATTAGTTTATAAATAATTTGAATGCTATGTTATAGAGCGATTGATGCTAAATAGATTGAATCGGCATTGTTCTGCACACAAAAATCCAGTATTTAACAGCGCCGCTTAGCCGCAGAACAAGGATTTTGGTCGATCATAATGATGGGATGCGAAATAGCACGACGTTGGGCATCACCCCCCCTCGTGACAGAGCTGAATTTGGTTTCATATAAAAAACACCGAGCGTTTACACATTCAGTGTTTTATATACTACCAAGTGTTCCGCTAAGATATATACCCATGTTACTTCAAGATGCTTGCTGACTTTGATGGGTATAAGCTTGGAACTGCTTAAGCGAATGGCATTGGTTGTGCCATGCATTTATAATCTAAGTTGAGCCCATTCGCTTAATGAAAAATCAAGATCTAAACCCATCTCAAGCAACTCTTTTGATAATTTTTGCTGTGCTTTAATCGCTTCAATTTCACGCCATTTTCTTACTTTCGGAATTTTTTTCTTAGCCGTAAAAAAAAGAGCATCATCGGCAAACATATCAGTATCAGTCTTGCTGTATTGCATATTATTTTCCTTGGTTTCACGGCAGAAAAATTCTGCGTAGCGATACAATAAGGAATTATTGTTGCAACTTTATGACATGAAAAAAAGTTTTTGATTTTTTTTCAACCATGAAGTCATCGGCAAGGTTATTCATCAGACGCAAAGAATTCCTGATAAAAAGTGAGAGTTACTTGATTAAGCATCTGTTTAAACTAAGCTTTGTTGATGCAGAAAATCACTTCTGTATCAATATTGGTTGAGGTATAGATGACACAAAGACCTCGATTTTGATGAAAATGGATGCTGTTGAAAGGTTTTATATGGAAATTAAACATAATAATTATCGTGGTTTTACATTCATTGAGTTATTGGTTTCTCTAACGGCAATTCTGACTCTGGTCGCAGCCGGCATCAGTAATTACGGGTCTCTCTTTGCACAGCAGGCTTTAATACAAAAAACTGAACATCTGTATCACTTTTTACGTTTAGCGCAGACTCAGGCTATTAAGGATAACGCTCAGATTTACGTGCATTTTTGTCAGGACACAAATCCTGATATTTGGAAGATGGCAATGTCGAATAGTTCTGCCGCCGATTCGTGTTCGTTAAACGGCAATAATAAAGTTGAACAGTTAACCGATGGTCAAAATCTGTTTGCCACGATAAATTTTGGCAGTAACCCTGCCTCCTACAAGCCCATGAGATTCCACGCTAATCCTGGTAATGTGACCTTGAGTAATAGTAATGGAGACACATTAAAAGTGATTCAGTCGAGCATGCGTTTAAGGGTCTGTTCCCCCGGTAGCGCACAATTAGGATATAACCAATGTTAACTAAAAAAAAAGGATATTCATTAGTTGAACTCATGTTGGCTTTATTGCTTGGCTCAGTATTATTAGCGATGGTTATTGGCCTGTACGTCACCAGTGTTTCCTCCGGTGCCAAAAGTTTAAAATATTCACGGTTACGCACTGATTTGCAGTCCATTATGTCAATGATGGAAGCTGATGTCAGGCGAGCCGGATACGGAGGCGGTGATTTTTTAGTGGGGAATGGAGGAACTAAAGTGGTTGATTCACTCACTAGCGGTAGCTCAAGCTGCCTCATTTATTCTTATGAAGATGATAACGAAAGCCATGCGGCACCTACATACAGGAAGGGTTTCAGGTTGTCCAATAATGAGATTCAATATGGCAGTAACGACGTTACCCCTATTGATCCCCTTGTCGCTAATTGTTATTCAGCAGTAGGTGGTTGGGAAGGGCTTTCAGATAAAAACTTTATAAAAATAACCGAGCTGATTTTTACTGAATCAGTTGTTCCAACTGCAGCGGCAAGCATACGTTCCGTGGCAATTCATCTGTCTGGCGAGTTGGCCGCCGATAGCAATTATAAGCATACCATCAACACAAGGGTACAAGTCCGAAATATTGAGTTCTGACCTTTCGAATTAGCGTTTGCTTATTCGATAATCATATCGCCTGCTAATAAAAGGATAATAAAATGTATCAGTTAATTTTTTATGTACCGGCTTCACATTTAGGAAGCGTAAAAAGCGCCTTATTTGCGGCAGGAGCCGGGCGGATTGGGAATTATGATTATTGTTCATGGCAAAGCCTGGGTGAGGGCCAATTTCGTCCTCTTGCTGATAGTCATGCTTTTATTGGCACAAAAGATGAGATGACAAAAATAGCCGAATATAAAGTTGAAATGGTCTGCTCTGCAGAGAACATTAAATCGGCCTTACAAGCATTAATCACCTCTCATCCCTATGAGACGCCCGCGTACGGCGTTCTGGAAATAAAAACAGTGGAAAATTTTAATTTTCAGCCTGAACAGCTTGCTCTAGTGACTGCTGAATAAGCATTTACTGGGTTCATTAAATACTTTTATAAATGCTCTTCTGTTTTTGGTTGAGCAACTTTTAACTTGATAAATGCAATCGCTTGTTCATTTAAGCTGGATTTTGAGAGGTAATTTTTAGCACCGTCTTTTAAAAAAAGCATTAACCCTTTCGGCGTTTCAACCTCGTGTTTAACCTCATCCCAGAGCAGTTCATTGTTATTATATAAACTTTCTGTTTTTATACTTTGTTCGCTGATCGTTAAGGTAATAGTATTATGAGAATTCTTGCTCCACATTTGTCTCATTAACCACCATGCACGGCGGTAACGAAAACTGAAATATTCAACAAAAGAGAGAGAAACTATAAACAAACCCACTGTTTTTTGTTGGTCAGAAAATAGAATAATCGCACCACCTGCAAAAACAAGAAAGGCCATCAATTTATATCTCGGAGTCGGTTTCCCCCCTAACAATAATGATTGATCAAAACATTCTTCAAAATGTTCACGATTGAGCACAAATTTTGATTGGAATAACATAATGAGACCTTAATAGAGAATAGCCGACAAATTATATAAGATAATTGTCTATGGTGTTGTAATAAATTTGTTAGTTTATCGATTGGAGCGTTCTGAGCTGTTTTGCGAAGTTAATCGGTAAAGTGAATTTTTTCTTCTAAGCTATGGCTTTATTCTCACTGTTCATCACTCTGTGAAATGCTAATATAGTGCAACTTGCGATATTTACAGATGGAAATCAATATGAAAAAAGAAACACAAATTGTATGTCTAGGACGTAATAAAAAATGGACAAAAGGGGTGGTTAATCCTCCGGTGGTGCGTGCTTCGACTATGTTGTTTGATACGATGGAAGATATGCGTTTTGCCAACAAAAATAAAAACAATGGCGAAATGTTTTATGGGCGTCGTGGCGGACCGACTCACTTTGCTTTTCAAGAGGCTATTGCTGAACTTGAAGGCGGTGCAGGTACTGCCTTATATCCTTCTGGTACCGCTGCGATTAGCAGTGCATTAATGTCTTTTTTAAAAGCGGGCGATCATTTATTGATGCTTGATAACGCTTACGAACCTACCCGTGCTTTATGTGATACTTTACTGACCGGTTTTGGTATCGAGACGACTTATTATGACCCGTTAATTGGTGCGGGGATCAGTGAGCTAATTCAGCCTAATACCAAGGTATTATTTCTTGAATCACCGGGTTCAATCACCATGGAAGTCCAAGATGTACCCACATTAAGCCGTATTGCCCATGAAAATAATATGATCGTCATGTTAGATAATACTTGGGCTTCTCCTATCAATTCACGTCCCTTTGAAATGGGCGTTGATATCTCCATTCAGGCGGCGACTAAATATATTGTGGGGCATTCCGATGTCATGATGGGCACTGCCACGGCGAATAGTGAGTATTGGCCAACGCTGCGTGAACACAGTTATTTATTGGGTCAATGTACTTCGCCTGACGATGTTTACCTAGCCAGCCGTGGATTACGTACTTTAGGTATACGTATGGCGCAACATGAAAAAAATGCGCTCACTATTGCCAATTGGTTAGCAACTCGCCCTGAAGTTGATCACCTGCGTCACCCGGCTTTCGAAACCTGTCCGGGTCATGAATTCTTTAAACGCGATTTTAGCGGCAGTAATGGTTTATTTTCATTTGTTTTAAAAGAAGGTAATTTAAAATCGGTGACCGCTTTAGTCGAGAATATGGATTATTTTAAAATGGGCTTTTCATGGGGCGGTTTTGAAAGTCTTATTCTGGGCGTCTTTGGTATTGATAAAATACGAACTGCCACCAAGTGGGATGCAAGCAAACCATTAATTCGCCTGCATGTTGGTCTGGAAAATGTCGATGATCTGATTGCTGATTTAGAAGCCGGATTTGAACGAATGAATAAAGTATTAGGTAAATAACCTCAATATTACCTGCCGGTAACTAAGCTCAATATTACCTGCCGGTAACTAAGGGATCATTTCTCTTTTCCTTGCTTGTTGATTCCTACAACCGCAAGATATGCGCAGTTTAACCAAATGCGCATATCTTATTAATAATACTCAATCCCTTTTTTTATTACTCTTTCCCGCCGGTTAAATGAATTAACCTATTATCGGCTAAATAGCTATTATCAACAAATTGCAGTTTGTTATAACGGATCATTTCACGTAAACCATCGATATAAGCCTGACCACGTTCGGAATACTTATTCAATGTTCCTGCTAATTTAAGACCGCTAATTGTTTCATTCTCAGCGCGCAGCTGTGCACGTAGCGTACGTAATTTATTATAAGCGTTATTGGTATTGAGATTAAGCATATAACCTTCCACGGACGCCAGCGGACTGTCAAAACGCGCTACGCCATAATTTCCCAGCGCTTTACGTTGCTGTTTAGGTTTCATGCCGTTACCACTGAAATCCCATTGGCCAAAAAAAGCATTACCTTCTTTTGCGAAACGGGAGGTACCCCAGCCACTTTCTTCGGCTGCCTGTGCAAGTGCAAGGGAGGGCGGTAAAATATCAACTTTATTCAATAACGTCTGACGCATCGTGGTGGTTATTCGGTTTTTTTTGTTTTTTATCAAACGATATTTAAGGGCAATTTTTTTTAGTTGAGGTGAATTTAACGGATCGTGTTTAACTGTTTCCCGCTCACGGATAATATTTTCATTGGCCATTAAAATCAGGGGTGCCATCAGGCGGAAAAAGAATGATTTTTTAGTTTCGACAGGGAGGTTCTTCGAATCTTTTTGCCAATTATCAGTCACTTTTTCAAAGGTGATACGGGGCAATTTCTGCTTACCGTTTTCCCAGCTCTCACTGCTATACTGGTATTTATCAAATAATGCATCCAATTCCTGCAGTGAAGCAATGCTGACTTCAATGGGCCCCTTCTGCACCGGTTTTATGTTAACAATCGCATCTGGCGTTTTTATTTTTGGTGTTATCTGAGGTTTTTGTGGTGTTGAGCATCCGCTTATAATGAGCGTTATGGCGAAGGCTAATAGGCATGTGATGTGATAAAAGTGTTTTTTCATGTGGGCTGTTCCTAAGGATAATTGAGGTTATATTTTGCTAATGCGCTTAATCCTTCAAACGGCTTGCTGGTTATTTGAGCTTTTATTTAAATAATGAGGGGAAATTTTAGCTTTTATTTAAGTAATAAGGGGTGATTTTAGTCGATCTTTGTGCACTGTGGCAGACTTTTATATTGCTTGAACATGTAAAGATACGGTATTCGCGGATAGGATTATGCTAGTTGGCAATGAAAACCGGCACGCATATTTTAAGTCGTTTTTTAAGAGGGAGCTTAGTTACCCCGAAAGACTCCGTCCCCAATGCCGAAGATAACCTGCTGGCCTTTTGCTTAAAGAGAGGAAATTTAATCCCACAGAAAGATGCGAAAGTGTTTTCGGCAGACTGATTCATAACTTTCATTGCCGCCAATTTCAACCTGTGCTCCTTTGAAGATAGGCTTACCCTGTTTATCCAGTCGTAACACCATATTAGCTTTACGGCCACAGTGGCAGATGGTTTTTAACTCAACCAGTTTATCGGCCCAAGCCAGCAGATAGTGGCTACCGGTAAACAATTCACCTTGAAAATCGGTTTTAATACCGTAACACAAAACAGGAATTGATAATTTATCGACGATCCAGGTTAACTGTTTCACCTGCTCTTTAGTGAGAAATTGTGCTTCATCAATTAGAATACAATGCTGATGCTCTGCCCGATCAGCTATCTCTATCATCAGCGCCAAATTATCATCGCCACAGAACATCTGCGCGTCACACTCAATCCCTAGTCTCGACGCTACTTTTCCCACGCCGGCACGATTATCAATGCTGGGTGTCATTACTAAGCACTGCATGCCACGCTCCCGGTAGTTATAGGCGGATTGCAATAGAGAGGTTGATTTACCGGCATTCATGGTCGAATGGTAAAAATAGAGCTGCGCCACGGAGAGCTTCCTTATTGGGGGGAGACAAATAAAGTATAAAGAAGCGTCATTGCAGATGATAGCACGCTTTTTTTATCCATTTTTCTATTGTTTGTTAATGCATCGCAAAATTAATGGCGCTGATAATAACATTCTGTCGGTTGAATTGATTGTTTATTTTACAGTGATCACCGGCAGTTCAGAGCGTTTTTTTTGCTATGGCTCCCCCTTGTGTTGTTGTTCAATGAAGGCATAATATGGCTATCTTCAACAAACGGGAAACGCATAGTGGAACTGTTACAACTTGAACATTTTGGAAAAACATTAAGGCTCGAGGGCTCCCTTGCAGGGTGGCAAGAGCTGTATTGGGGGGATAGTTTAGTCTCACAGTTAAGCGCAACAGAAAATAGAGACGCCAAATCGACTCATCATTTTGAACTATCCCAGCAAGTACCTCAGACAACAGAGTCTGAAGAACAGGCACCGCAAACAATAAAATGTCAGCTCGCTATTGACTTAAGTTGGCAGCCCTTCGCTATTGAGTATCAGTTCATTATAGATGGCAGTGTGATCGATAAGGGGAGCCGTAACAGTAAAGATATCGAGCAGCAAGTGCCGATAAAAAAAGCGCCGATTAAAAAGAAATTTAGCTCGGTTGGAATGCTGTCATTGGGTCTTAAATTATTCAAAAGTGCTAAGTTATTTAAAGTGATCCTTGCCGGTGGTAGCCTGGCTGCCTATAGCTGGTTTTTCTCCTGGCAATTTGCGCTGTCATTAATCGCTTGCCTGGTTTTTCATGAGTATGGCCATATTCGTGCTATGCAGTATTTTTCTATGAAAACCAAGGGTATTTACCTGATCCCTTTTTTTGGCGGACTGGCCGTTAGCGATGATAAAATCAATACCCGCTGGCAGGACGTGGTTATCTCCATTATGGGGCCCACCTTTGGATTGTTTCTGTCGCTTGCCTGTCTGCTGCTTTATTGGTCTACCGATATTGTTTTTTTTGCCGGACTCGCTGTTTTTAACAGTCTATTAAATCTGTTTAACTTGTTGCCCATTTTACCACTGGATGGCGGGCATATTCTAAAAAGCATCAGCTTTTCAATCAATAGCAAAATCGGATTAGTTGCTTGTATGCTAGCCGCTGCGTTAGGTGTGTTCATCAGTTATAGTTTAGGGCTGGCGTTATTAGGCTTTTTGTTAATCATTGGCAGTGTCGAAATTCTTATCGAGTGGCGTGGTCGTCATCAAAGTCACCTGCTGCCACTGGATCGTTACGGGCAAATTTTTTCAACGGCCTGGTATCTGCTAACCGTTGCCGCTTTTGTGGCTATCATTATCTATTTTGCCGATTCGCCTGAACATATTTTGGCATTACCGATGAAGATCTTAGGAAGTTAGGTAGCTAGTTGCGCAAAAGAGTCGATCTGCATTAAAACAGATCGGCTTTTTTATTACCTTATAAGTCGTGCAAAAAAGCAAGCAGTGCTCGGCGTTGGGTTTTATCAAGTTTTAACAGGGCCAATTTACTTGTCTGCGCTTCGCCACCGTGCCAGAGAACGGCTTCCAAAATTGTTCTGGCACGACCATCATGTAAAAAAGTAGCGTTAGGATCAACTGTCTGTGCTAAACCAATTCCCCATAGAGGAGGGGTTCGCCATTCGTTTGCCTGCGCCAAAAACTCCACTGCTATTTCGCCATCGACGGTGTTACTGTGCTTGTCAAAATCAGTTAACGCTGTCCCCATATCATGTAATAACAGGTCACTGTAGGGATAAATTTTTTGCTCGGAGAGTTCACTAAACTGCTCACTTTTTTGGGTTGTATAACTTTCAGTGTGGCATTGTCCGCAACCAATTTCATTGAAAATTTGTTTGCCCTGTAAAACCTGTGGCGCATAGGCGTTGCGGCGTATAGGGACAGCGAGATGATGAGCATAAAAAGTGACCTTGTCGAGGATCCGCGTTGACACCTCAAATTCTTCCGGCGTATTGTTATGATGACTATTACCATTTTTTGCATTAAGACAATCAGATTGCGTGCTCAAACAGTTTTCGATGGGGGCGAAATCACTGGTGATCCCCATATCACCTAAAAAAGCGCCTGCCGCCTGCTGCCTTAAGCTTGGCTGTCCGGCTTTCCAGCCAAAACGGCCTAAGGTGACAGCTTGCGCTGCGATTGACCAAACTTGATTGGCTTTACCGGAGATACCATTCTGATTAGCATCATCAATATCCTGTTTGGCCAAAATATTCTGCTCATTAATCAGCGCCAGTAAACCCAGACCAATCATCGCCGGGGCAACGCGCGCAGAAAGAACAGTATCTTGACCAATCTCACAGTTTGTAGCTTTAACATGCCAAATAGGATCGCGCAGCTCAATAGTTTCCCCATCGGCAAAATTAACCGTCTTATAGCGGTAACTCACCCGTTGGCTCGCTTCATTTGTAACAGCAAATACCGCTTTGTGCTGCAGTTGTCCGCCAATACAGGCATCGCCAACATTCGCTTGCAATGATTGTTCGATGCGCGCTGTTTGCGCTGTTGTCAGTTCACTTTTGGAGGCGCGAATTAACAGCGTGGAAAAATCATCCCCTAATTGCCCCTTTGCTGCTTGTGATGCATGTCCTCGCCCATCACGGACATGACAATTTTGACAGGCATTACTGTTAAAAAGGGGACCCAATCCATCTTGAGAGCTGACGGAACCTGCACTTTGTGCCCAAGGCTCTTCAAAAAATTTATTGCCGCCGTTAAAGGTTAAAATATTTTTGGCCCTGGTCATATTAGTCGAATGCATCGAAAAGGCCGAGGCCATGTTGTTGTCCACGCTGGCTGTACCACCCGCTAGATGCTGATTTTTATCCAGCGCTAAACTATTACAAGAAAGACCGGAAAGCAGCGCTGATAAGAGAAAAATATTTTTGTTAATCATAAAGTGAGCCGCTATTGTAAGAAAAATTTATAGGGTGGAATCTGTCTGCAGGCGGATTAGTCACCGTCACCGGAAATAATCAGAGCAGGCAGAGAAAATAACGCCTGCAGATCATTAAAGGCGAATTGTAAATCGACCAATTGATAGACGGCGTTAAAGGCGGCGGTGCGTTGCGGAGCCGTTTTTGCTTGACCTATTATCTGGTCAAAACGAATCGGATTGTTAATACGCTCGCCGGCATCAAAAACAATTTTCATGTTTTTTTCAATATTATTGAATTGATCATCAAACTGCTTAAAAATAGCCGGGCTTTGCTGGTGGATATAATCACCCAGACTGGCACCGCTAATATATTGACCGGCAGTAGTTTGATAACCGCCGTAAAAGGCATTACGAATAGCTTGAAAATTATAATAAATAGCAACATGGCTGAGATCGCTAAAGCAATCATGCTCCTGTTCGGGATCTAATCCGTCTAATCCTTCATTCATACGTGCGGAAGCCAGTTCATCGGTTGCCATACTTTTCATCGCAAATAGAATGTAACGAATCCCATCACTGGAAGCTAAAAAGTTATACGCCAAAGTGCCTTGTTGCGTGCTTGCCGTTGCACTCCACTGATCACGCATCTCTTGTAAATCCGCAACCAACAATTGGCTGGCAGCTTGTAAATAGGCACGTCTGCGATCACAGTTATTGACGCTGCATTTGCCGCTAAGATCGGTCTGAAAATCATTAACGTTACGTTGCCCCGCACCCGCGTTGGTGCCATTAAGATCCTGTCCCCAAAGCAAAAATTCAATCGCATGGAAGCCAGTTGTCACATTGGCTTCTCCCCCCGCACCATTTTGGGCAATTAAATAATCGGAGTTAATAGCAGGGCCGTTGTTTTTATTAATAATACCTGCGTTAGGATTCCCTTGAACATAATCGATCGCCTGCTCATCTAACGGCCAGGCATTAACCTGTCCTTCCCACTGATCAACGCTTGCCGGTCCGCCATCTTTATCAAGTCCTGCAGTAATAGTAATATCGGTATCCCAACGCATAATTTCTGTTTGCTGGTAGGGGATACGCGCTAATTTATAGGCGGCTTTGGTTCGCAGTAATTGCTGTTCGTTTGGATTGGCCAGCAATTTTTCGATATTACTTTGTAAGTGTAGGACACTGTTAAGTGAATCTTCATAGGCTGCATAGGCCATTTTTACATAGTTGGCTTTAACCTCAGACTCACTAACCTGTGTTGAACTCGCGGTACGATGCTCGACTTTATCTGCAAATGCAGCAAAGGCGGTTGAGCAGAAAAAGGTCAGCATGACCGTGATGATTAGATTTTTTTTTAACATAAAGTTAATACTCAGTTGATTCAATTCTTAAATGCGAATACTATTGATTATCATTATCAAAAGCAAGCGCTTTATTTTCGGGGATTAAATTGTGTGGGAAGGGTTAGAGGGCGTAATGAAACCGCTATTTTTTATATTCGATCCCAATAAAAGGGTTTATTGGTTATATCTGTTATCTGCTTTAATCCTGGCGATATGGTTTTACGGGGCATTGATTTTTAAAAAGCAGCACTGGATTAATCGCTCATCAGTTGTGGATCTTGTGTGGATTTTTGTCAATCAGGGGGGGACAAAACTATTGCTTGTGCCGATGCTGGCGATGCAGATAAGTTTCATTTTATGGCTTAATCAAATAATCAAACCGCTTTTTGGAGAGGGGAATTGGTTTTATGTCAATGAGAGTTATTTATCATTAGGTTTTGCATTTATATTATTTATAAGCCACGATTTTTCCAAATATCTGCTCCATTTAGCGCAGCATAAAGTGTCTTTTCTGTGGCGTTTTCATGCTGTACATCATAGTGCAACAAGCATGACACCCTTAACGCTATACCGTATTCATCCCGTTGAATTTATTATCAATGCACTGCGCAGTCTGATGGTGAACGTATTACTCAGTGTTTGTTTTATTTACCTGTTTAAAAATAATATCACCGTGCTTGATCTGCTCGGGGTTAATCTATTTGTTTTTTTATTTAATGTCGCAGGCAGTAATTTACGCCACAGTCATATTTGGCTGGGATTTGGCAAGTGGGAGCGATTTTTTATCAGCCCCGCCCAGCATCAAATTCATCACAGTGCCAAAATTAAGCACTTTAATAAAAATTTTGGTTCCACCTTAGCGATTTGGGATGCGCTGTTTAACAGTTTATTATTAAGTAAAAATGAGCAGGTTAAGGGATTTGGTCTGGATCAAAAATTTAAAAACAGGCAAACATTAAAGCAGCAGTGGTCGGGTATTGTGTACTAAAGTAGAAGCGTCATTATTTGCCGAATAAAGAACAAAAGTGTCAATGGACACTTTTGTTAAACTATGTAGCGCAGTGCTTATAGTTATTTTTTAATGGTTAAGCCGGGTGTAAATGCTGATACACGACGGTTTAATGCTCGTCCTTCCTTGGTTGCATTACTTGCTTTTGGCGCTAGTTCGCCACGACCACTTTCCTTGATGCGGCTTTTATCAATAGCAAAGTGAGTTGCCAAGTAATCAGCAACTAATGCGGCACGCTGTTCAGATAACTTTTGATTGTAAGCTTCCGGACCGCTGCTATCGGTATGACCGATAACGATTAACTCAGCTTCCGGGTAGTTAATGAGCTGTTGCGCAATGGGTTGTAATTGGTCTATATATTTAGGCGCTAACAGATTACTATCAAACGCAAAGGGTATTTCAACGGTCAGCGGCTTAATGTTGATCATTTTTTGTGGTTCTGCAGCCATCACAACAGCGGCTTCGATCGGTACGATTGCTACCGGTGCAGGTGCACCCCAGCTATAAACCAGACTGACACCATAAAAATGCGTATTCCAGTTAGTATTGATTCCTGAATTGTTAATATCCAGATCATGATAGTATTGATACTCAAGGCGTGTAGAGACGTTTTTACTGAAAAAATATTCTACGCCAGCTCCTGTCGTTGGAATAAGTCCTCTATCGTGAGAAGCACTAAACTGACCTTGACCATCAGCAAAATAGTAAAATCCCCCGGCCTTAGCAAAGACAGAAAGGGAATCTGTTGCTTGCCAAGTGAATTTACTCACAATATCGACGCCTTGTTGTTCGACGGAGTTATTGTTACCAAATTCAGCTTCACCCAGGTAGGTGTAACCTGTTTCAACAGCAAACCATGATTTGTAGTTATAACCCAGAAAAATACCACCCGCAAGATCATTCTGATCTTGATTCTCAGGATTCCAGTTGTTATTCGTAAAATCGCTATAGTGAGCGCCACCTAAACGGGCACCTGCATACCAAGGGTTATCAGATGCCGCAGTTACAGCACCGGAGACCAGTAATGCCAATGGCAGTATATAATTCATTTTAGACACAGTTATATCCTTTTAGTTGTTATGATTTTTATAATTGCCTCTACTACTTTAGAAGCTTTTTGATTTTATCCGTATGCTTACTTATGTGCAATATCTTGCTCTTTTTTATTATAACTGTTTGATAACAAATAAGTTGTGTTTAGCAATTATAATTCGGAATAGTTATCTTCTCTAAGGGGTAAAAAGGAGAATGGATAAAATACTACACACCACAGGGGTTAATATCAGCAGACAAGGGAAAGTTTTTTTATTTTTTTGCTATTCTCTGGGAGTGTTGATCTTCTGAGTGCATTTTTACCGGGATTTGCGGGTGTTTTATATAAGCCAGTGCCTGCGTTATGTATCGTTTACATATAAACGATACATGCCTTGCCCAGAACACTTTTAGATTGAATGAAATTCGTACTTCAAAGGTCAGCAGGCCTTAATCCATCCCTAAAAAGCCACCGGTTTGATGAGCCCAAAGCTGTGCATAAATACCTTGCCCTTGAATCAGTTCGCTATGCGTACCCTGCTCAACTATTCGGCCTTCATCCAGAACAATTAACCTGTCCATCGCGGCGATAGTGGATAGGCGATGAGCAATAGCAATAACTGTTTTTCCCTGCATTAAGTTATACAAACTCTCATTGATTGCCGCTTCCACTTCTGAGTCCAGTGCGGATGTTGCTTCATCTAAAACAAGAATGGGGGCATCTTTGAGTAAGACGCGGGCAATCGCAATACGTTGGCGTTGTCCGCCGGATAGTTTTACACCACGTTCACCGACCTGCGCATCATAACCTGTGTTGCCGGTATTATCGGTTAAGCTCAAAATAAATTCATGGGCCTGTGCTCGTTTGGTGGCTTTGATCATATCCTCTTCGGTCGCATCCGGACGCCCGTAAAGAATGTTTTCACGAATCGAGCGGTGCAATAAAGAGGTGTCTTGCGTTACCATGCCGATTTTAAAACGTAAACTTTCCTGCAGAACATCGTTAATGTTCTGCTCATCAATGATAATCCGGCCTTTTTCAACATCATAAAAACGCAGCAGTAAGTTGACCAAAGTCGATTTTCCTGCGCCCGAACGTCCTACTAAACCTATTTTTTCACCTGCTTTTATCTGTAAATTTAGATTAGTGAGAATGCCTTTTTCTTCACCATAATTAAAACTGACATTATCAAAATGTATTGCACCCTGGTTAACCACCAGGGGTTTTGCCTCTTTTTTATCTTCTATAATATTGGGTTTTGCAAGCGTTGACATGCCATCGGTAACGGTGCCGATATTCTCAAAGAGTGAGCTTATTTCCCACATTATCCATTGCGACATACCATTTAAACGCAGGGCTAAGCTTATTGCGATCGCAATGGCGCCGATGGTGATAGCACTTTGCATCCATAATCCGATGGCCAGCGCGGTGATAACAAAAGCTAAAATATAATTTGAAACCTGTACGCTGACATTAAGGCAGGTGACTAAACGCATCTGCCGGTAAACGGTATTCAAAAAGCTTTTCATGCCCTGTTTTGCATAGGCGGACTCGGCATCCGTATGAGCAAAGAGTTTAACCGTTGATATATTGGTATAACTATCAACAATACGCCCGGTCATAGTAGAGCGCGCATCGGCCTGCTCAGTGGCTATTTTTCTTAATTTAGGGAGAAAATGAGTTTGCAGCATGACATAAAGAACTAACCAGATAAGCATCGGAATTGCCAGCCGAAGATCCGCTTTGGCGAGCATCACCACCATAGAAATAAAGTACACTGTGATATAAACCATCACATCGAGCAGCTTCATGACCGTTTCCCTGACGGCTAACGCGGTTTGCATCACCTTAGTTGCAATACGCCCGGCAAAATCGTCCTGATAAAATGAGATGCTTTGTTTGAGCAGATAACGATGCGCGAACCAACGAATAGACATCGGATAGTTACCGAGTAAAACCTGATGCACAACTAATGAGTGGAACAGAATAAGTAACGGGATAATCACCAGTACCATAATTGACATGGCCACTAATGTGCCGCTTTCTTCGCTTAATAAGGTTTCTGGATTTTTAGTGATTAACCAGTCAACGAGCTGGCCCATAAAACCAAATAATTGCACCTCCATAATGGCTAACAAAGCGGTTAAAACCGTCATTAATACCAGTGGTATTTTATAACCATTTGTATAATAAAGACAAAAAGCCAGTAGTGTATTGGGGGGCTGCTTGGGCTCCGCGTCATTAAGTGCGGGGACTATTTTTTCGAAAAAGTTAAACATCTGCTGACCTTTTTGGTTTCTCTATACTCTGCAGCTTACCAATTTGTAAATTTTATATTTTATAAATCAGAAAAACAGTAAGTGAAATGAGTGACGCTTGAGTTTACACTAAGTGCTATATATAAATGTAGATTTTAGTCTTATCTGTCGAACTTTGATCACCTGCTGTTCAAATAAAGACGCATGATTTATGCGGGTAAATTTAAGGCTGGTCGCTTTGTAGAGAAACAAAAAAACAGCGCTATCGGTGATTTTAAGTACATTTTTAAATGCGAGGCGAAGATATGAATAAACCATTTTTTCTGCTGGTCATTTTAAGTGCTGTGCTCACTGCCTGCAAGCAAGAAAAACGACAAAAAATTATTATTCCACGGGTATAATTGGATATCTTGCACTAAGCAAAAACGCTGGAAGATGATTTATTCAAAGCTAAGCTACAACAAGATACAAAACTTAAAGCGTTAAGCTTATAATAATAAAAATGAGAAGGTTAAAGTAAGTATGTCGAAGATAAATTTTGATTGGTTAAATGGATTACCGAAAGTTGAATTACACCTGCATTTAGAGGGCAGTTTAGAGCCTGAGTTAATGTTTGCACTGGCAAAACGTAATAATGTGAAGATCCCTTTTACGTCAGTTGAGCAGATTCAGGAAGCCTACCAATTTAATAATCTGCAGGACTTTTTGAATATCTATTATCAAGGTGCAAATGTATTAGTCGCTGAGCAAGATTTTTATGATTTAACCTGGGCTTATCTGCTGAAATGTCGGCAACAAAATGTACTGCATGTTGAACCCTTTTTTGATCCACAAACCCATACGGCACGCGGTATTGATTTTTCAACGGTTATCAATGGGATAAACCGTGCTTTAGTTGATGGACATAAAAAATTAGGTATCAGCAGTGAATTAATACTGTGTTTTTTACGTCATCTTAGCGAAGATGATGCCTTTATTACATTACAACAGGCCATTCCCCATTTAGATAAAATTAAGGCCGTCGGTTTAGACAGCTCGGAAAAAGGGCATCCACCGGAAAAATTCAGTCGAGTATTTGCCAAAGCGCGGGAGCTGGGATTATTAACCGTGGCTCATGCCGGTGAAGAGGGGCCTGCTGAGTATATCTGGACTGCGCTTAATGATTTGCAGGTCTCACGTGTTGATCATGGTGTGAGTGCCATTTCCGATAAGGCGCTGATGGCGCATTTAATTGCTGCACAGATGCCGTTAACGATTTGTCCGTTATCCAACACCAAGTTGAAGGTATTTTCTGATATGTCTGAGCATACTATTTTACAGATGTTGGAACTTGACGTTTGTGTGACGGTCAATTCCGATGATCCCGCTTATTTCGGCGGTTATATGACCGAAAACTTTGTCGTTTTGAGCGATTCATTAGGCATGACAAAAGCACAAGCAAAACGCTTAGTGAGCAATAGTATTAAGGGCAGCTTCACGTCGCTTGAGTATAAAAACACAATGCAGCAAAAACTTGCTGATTATCATTAATCATTATGGATAATGTGATTAGTCAGTTTGTAAGCTTTTAGCAAGTAAAACTAAAAGCCAAATTATTTGAAGATGCAGATACCTGCGTCTTCAAATAATTTGGGTATGTTGCTCTATTATCAGTCGTTTTTTAAAGTAAGGTTTTGTAAATGAAACATTTTTTCGGTATTTTTTTACGTGGATTAGCAATGGGGGCGGCGGATGTGGTACCCGGTGTTTCCGGGGGGACAATTGCATTTATTACGGGTATTTACTCGGAGTTATTACACAGTCTCAGCCGTTTTAATCTGCAATTTATTACAACGTTAAAAAATCAGGGGATTAAAGCTGCCTGGTTGCATATCAACGGAAATTTTTTACTGAGTTTGGGATTAGGCATTATCGTTAGTATCCTCTCTTTAGCGCGACTTGTTACTTATTTGTTAGACTCCCAGGCCTTATTAGTCTGGTCTTTTTTCTTTGGGCTTATTATCGCGTCTAGTATTTTTGTATTACGGCAAATGCGAGGTTGGAATGTCGGCGGCATTATATTGTTGGTGGCAGGCATTGCCTTAGCGGTTGCTATTGGGCAGCTGCGTCCTGCTGAGGTGGTTGCAAGTAATGCCTATATTTTTATGGCCGGTGCGATTGCTATCTGCGCGATGATATTACCGGGAATTTCAGGCAGTTTTATTCTTTTGCTACTGGGTGTTTACAGCCATGTATTAGGTGCAATCAAAGCATTAGATCTAACTACTCTGGCGTTATTTGGCGGTGGTTGTGTGATCGGTTTGTTGAGTTTCGTGAGGATTTTAACCTGGTTACTGGATCATTATCATCAACGTGTTATTGCGCTGTTAGCGGGATTTATTGCCGGATCTTTATATTTGGTGTGGCCGTGGAAAGAGGTTTTATCTGTGTATACCGACTCACACGGTATTGAAAAACCACTGACTCAAGCCAATGTGCTACCGGCTGATTTTGAGCTGCTAACCGGTCACTCTGCACAGCTTCTGCCTTGTATATTATTAATGATCTCAGGTTTGCTGGTGGTTTTTGCTCTGGAAAAATTGGGTGAGAGAAAAGCATAAATTTGGCTTGATCTGTTAGTTATCCACAATATAAAAGGCGGAAAGTTTATTTGAGCGCCTTTTATATGCCTAATTTATTTTAGTGATTGAGCTAAAAAAGATGTTGATTTAACCACAAATGGCAGGCAACGCCGGCGACATAACCAAGCAAAATAACGGGTGACCAGCGTAAGTGTCCGACAAAGGTATAACTGCCGCGTGCATGTCCCATCAGCGCAACACCGGCAGCCGATCCGATGGATAACAAACTGCCACCAATACCGGCTGTTAATGTAACCAATAACCATTGCCCTAAGGCCATATCCGGTTGCATGGTTAAAACCGCAAACATAACCGGAATATTGTCGATAACCGCACTCAATAACCCCACGGCAATGTTGGCATACGTCGGATCCCACTGGGTATACATAAGAGTCGAGACCAGTTCCAGGTAACCTATATATCCCAGACCACCGACACACATCACCACGCCATAAAAGAATAACAGTGTATCCCATTCGGCTTGAGCAATACGGTTAAAGACATCAAAAGGCACAACATGGCCCAGATAATTCAACCTTTGATCGTCGCCACTGGCAATGGCGCTGGCTCTTTTTTTGGCGAGACTTGAGGCTAATGTTTGACGTAAAAAATAGCCGAAAAATTGTAAATACCCTAAGCCCATCATCATGCCCAATACGGGCGGTAGATTAAATAAACTAAAGCTTGCGACAGCCGTTGAAATAGTAAATAAAAACAGTGCGATAATCCGTTTTGCGCCGCGTTTTAATTCAACCCGCTCGGACATATCACTGATTGGCCCCTTACCAATAAAGAATGACATGATTAATGCCGGCAGTATAAAACTGACCAGAGAGGGGATGAATAATACTAAAAACTGATCAAATGCCACTAGCCCTTTTTGCCAAACCATCAATGTGGTTATATCACCAAAGGGGCTAAATGCCCCCCCCGCATTGGAGGCCACCACTATGTTGATACAAGCAAGATTGATAAATTGTTTTTTGCCGGGGGCCACTTTGATAACGACTGCGCACATTAACAAAGCGGTGGTTAAATTGTCGGCAATAGGAGAAATGAAAAAGGCCAGTACGCCGGTAAGCCAGAATAAACTGCGATAGGATAAACGCTTATGGACTATCCAGCTGCGCAGGGCATCAAATAAACGGCGCTCTTCCATGGCGTTGATATAAGTCATAGCGACTAACAAAAACAGCAATAACTCGGAATATTCCAGAAGGTTATGACGAAATGTCAACTGCACCGTTTCAGCATCACTGGTGCCATAAGCATGCCAGCCAATGGCCAGCCAAATTAAACCTGCGGCAACTAACACCGGTTTCGATTTTCGCAACTGCAGAATCTCTTCGCCTGCCACTAACAAATATGCGAGCACAAAGATGATCAGTGCAAACCACGCAACGGGCGTGCCGACCATTGATGTTTCAGGTTGACTGGCCAGTGCGCCAAAACTTGATAGGGTTAAGATTAACGTAAATAGGATTCTAAATTTCACCATACTCTTCCTGTCGGCAATGAATTAATTTTTCATTTTTGAAGCGCGGATTACAGTCTCGAACAGCAACTTTGTCCCGTTGGAAATCATGGCACGAGCTCCCTAAAAATACTATGACAGGCGCTTGATTTTTGGATTTTTCAGAAAAAATCCAACAAGGAAGATAAATAATCAGGCGGTGTTATTCGTTATTTGCAAAATAGACCGGGTAAAAGTTAAATATCTCCGGGTAGTGTTTTTTCACTATGCGGTTGAATGTGCCATCTGCTCGAATTTTTTGTAAATAAGCATTAAAGGCCAGCCGTAATTTTGGTGCGCTTTTTGGAAAAACAACCGCCATTCTCTGCTCTTCTGAAATCGGGCCAATCGCTTTAATGGCACCGGACCAGGTATTAAGGGCGGCAAGCCCATCAACAACATCAACCAACGTAGTTTCAGCACTATTTTTAATAATAGAGAGAATTATCTCATTTAGTTTTTGATTAGCGCGTGAGTATAAAACTTGCGCACCGACGGCTTTTAGATTGTATAAATTGGGATCCAGAGAAGTGTGTTGTTTCCCTAAGACCTGGCGGCCATTGAGTTGCTTTTTCACATTTTTTATATCATCGAGGATAGAGCCGCTGGGAATAATAGGTTGCAGAGTAGAATCGGAGCGGGCGAATAACCAGATACCCGCAGGGAAATAGTCATCTGAAAAGTCCACTATATTTTTGCGCCAATCCAGAATAGTGGCTCCGCCGGCGAAAAGATCTCCCTGGATTTTTTGTTGCTTGCCAAAAACGATCTGCTGATCAATATATTTTGCATTTTGGCCCGTTAATAAGCCAAACACGTTATCAGCTCTGCCTTTAACAAATTGGTATTCAACACCCAGATAAACAGCGAAACCGCGTATTATATCAACATCAAAACCACCTTCGTTCCATTTATCCTCGGTCGGCGAGATGGTTACAAAATTGGCATAGGGAACACCAATATGCCGTAGTACTCCCGCCGCTTTAACGTCATGCAAATCTCCCGCGATAAGCGTCTCTGCGAAGAGGCTGAGATAACTTAACAAAACTATTCTTAAGAGACTTTTCATTTTTATATTTAATCCCATCAATCTTTCTTGATTAATCATTGTTTTATCTACTCTTAGTGGCGCATTAAATAAAGAACACCGCGGAGTTATTTATAAAAATTTTATTGATTCTAACTTGATCGCCGCTTTTTGTGTGTATTTAGTCGTTTTTTTGTGAGTTTTATTTTTTTAATTAAAGCTTAACGAAATTAATTGGCCAGATGCTCCTGCAGATTTTTAATAATTTGCGCTGTTGCTCCCCAAATTAATCTGTTTTGGTACGCAATACAGTAAGTGAAGTGATGCTTTTTATTGGCAAAAAAATGTTGTTTATAATAATTGTTTTTATCTAACAGGTAGGCAAGGGGCACTTCAAAAACACTGCGGACTTCTTGCTTATCAATTAAGATAGTATGCTCATTATCGATAAAACCGAGAAAAGGGCTAATCATAAATCCACTTCCTGTCGGCAGATTAGGCAATGAACCAAAGAGACTTACCTGACTCTGTAAAATACCGATCTCTTCTTCCGTTTCACGCAGGGCGGTTTGCTGTAAAGAATGATCCGTTAGTTCATATCGGCCGCCGGGGAAGCTAATTTGCCCCGGGTGGTGACGTAGATGTAAAGCCCGCTCGGTAAATATTAGGTTTAAGCCATTCTGGCGTTTTATCAAAGGTAATAAAACAGCGGCTTTTTTTAACCCTTGTTGGTTTAAATTAAAGGGTGTTTTATATGCCAGCAGGTCAGAAATATTTTGTCTATTATGAAATAAGAAACGATTTAAAAAAATGTGTTTATTCATTCAAAAAAACCTAAAAAATATTGGGTGTATTAATCATAACAGCAAATGACTGCAGGGTATAAAGTTGCGCTTAAGGCTCTAAGGCTCTAAAGCTCTAAAGCTTTAAGGCGTTAGAGCCTTAACCTAGCGGTTTTACAGCTTTTTTGGCAATCAATAAGGCACGTTTTGGTGCCGGGTGACCTTCCACTGTTCTGCTGGGATCGTTAGGATCCAGGTAATCCTCCAGAGATTCATTGGTCATCCAGGCTGTACTGCGCTGCTCGCCGCTTAAGGTGTCGTTAATATCGGCAATGCGCACATTCTCAAAACCGCACTTTTCGACCCAGAGTTTTAATGCTTGTGCGCTGGGTAAAAACCAGATATTACGCATTTTTGCATATCTGTCCTGAGGTACTAAAACGGCATTTTCATCCCCGCCAATAACGAGTGTTTCAAGTACCAGTTCGCCCCCTTCGACCAACTGATCCTGCAACTGGGTAATATGATCCATGGGTGATTTTCTGTGGTATAAAACCCCCATTGAAAAGACCGTATCAAAAGCGCCTAATTTAGGCAGTTCCTGAATACCTAAAGGTAATAAATGTACATTTTGATCTTTATTGGCAAAATGGCGGACGGCTTCAAACTGGCATAAAAACAGCTCGCTGGGATCAATGCCAACAACAAATTCAGCTCCTTCACCGCGCATACGCCACATATGATAACCGCTGCCGCAACCCACATCTAAGACATAACGGTATTTAAGGGGGCTGATATGCGGCAGCAGCCGATCCCATTTCCAATCACTGCGCCATTCTGTATCAATATGAATACCGTGAATGACAAAGGGGCCTTTACGCCAGGGATGAAATTTTTGTAATAAATTTTCCAGTTTCTTGGTTTCACCCGCTGATAATTCAGTGGCAGATCCTATCTCAACACAATCTTTAAGTTCGATATGATTGGTTTTAATATCAGGAAACTTATTTAAAATTCGAATCCAACTGGCTAACTGGCCATGCACATGGGTATTTTCCCATTCATGCAACTGCATTGGCAGAGTCCGTAGCCAGTGGCTTAAACGGTTTTTAGCGATGCTGCTGTAGAAGTTTGTAAAGTCGATCATGGAGAACCTTGTGATGATTTTATATTTATTTTCCCTTTTGAAGGGTTATTTAATGCTTATTGTTAACCCATATTAATTTAAAGGGTTATTTAATGCTTATTGTTAACCCATATTAATTTAAGGTTATTTAATGCTGATGCAGATTGTTAACCCATATTAACTTAAAGGTTATTTAATGCTGATTATTAACCCATATTAATTTAAAGGTTATTTACTGCTGATGCTGATTGTTAAGCCATCTTAACTTAAGGTTATTTAATGCTGATTGTTAAGCCATATTAATTTAAAGGTTATTTACTGCTGATGCTGATTGTTAAGCCCTCTTAACTTAAAGGTTATTTAATGCTGATTATTAACCCATATTAATTTAAAGGTTATTTACTGCTGATGCTGATTGTTAAGCCATCTTAATTTAAAAGGTTATTTAATGCTGATGATTGAGCCAAAATTAAAATATTGGTACCAGAGATTGTTATGTTTGAATCCGGCTTTTTGTAAACGTGAATAATGTTGTTCTACGGTATCGGCAATTAAAACGTTATCTAATGATGCACGTTTCTGGCTGATCTCAAGTTCACTGTAACCCTGACTGCGTTTAAAGTCTAAATGCAGATCGTTTAATAGCTGCTGATTAAGGGGATCCTCAAAAACAAATTTTTCCGACAGCACTAACACCCCGCCGGGTAATAAGCCGTTATAGATATTGGTCAGCAGGCTTAAGCGTTTTTCAGGTGTCAAAAACTGCAGGGTGAAATTTAGAATCACCACGGAGGCATTTTCAATGTGGATATTACAAATATCATCACATAATACCTGAACAGGTGTATCTGATTTATAAGCGTGAATATACTGCTCACAGCGTTCAACCATTTGCTGTGAGTTGTCCACCGCAATGATTTGGCATCCCGCTTTATTCAGCCCGCGACGCATCGATAGGGTTGCTGCACCAAGCGAGCAGCCTAAATCGTAGAGATTACTGTTTTCAACTGCGCAGCGTTCCGTGATAGTACCGATGCTGTTAATAATGGTTTCATAACCGGGCACCGAGCGTTTGATCATATCCGGGAATACCTGCACGACCTGCTCGTCAAAACTAAATCCGTCGATCTGTGCGCGCTGTTTGCTGTAGATATTGTCCGTTTTACTCATGTTAGTTTACCCGTTAGTGATTCATGCCGAGATGTTGCGCCGTATTTTACTTAAAATAAAGCAGATGGTCATTTTTTTATTTAGCTGTGTTGCTATTAACTGTTTTCTTCTATAATGCACGCATTATTTTTATATGATATTTAAAACAGGAATCGATAATGCGCACTATGTATTGTGGCGAAGTGACTGAAGCCGTCTTAGGTCAGGAAATTCAGTTAGTAGGTTGGATCAACAAACAGCGTGATTTAGGCGGTGTTATCTTTTTAGATATGCGCGACCGTGCCGGCATTGTACAAGTGTTTTTTGATGCCGATACACCCGTTGCAACGGCGCTTGCTACTACGGTACGTAATGAATTCTGTATTCAAATTAAAGGCTTAGTTCGTGCGCGTCCCGAAGGTCAAGTTAATAAAGATATGACCACCGGCGGGATTGAAATTCTCGGGCTTGAACTGGAAATATTAAATCGTTCCGAGCCATTACCCCTTGACAGCAACCAGCAGAACAGTGAAGAGCAGCGTTTACGTTATCGTTATCTCGATTTACGTCGCCCCGAAATGGCCAAACGGATGCAGTTCCGCGCGAAAGTAAGCAGTTTTGTGCGTCGTTTCCTTGATGATCAGGATTTTTTAGACGTTGAAACGCCTATTTTGACCAAAGCGACACCGGAAGGCGCGCGTGATTATTTAGTGCCAAGCCGAACCCATAAAGGGAAATTTTTTGCATTGCCGCAATCTCCACAGCTGTTTAAACAGTTATTAATGATGTCCGGTATGGATCGTTATTACCAAATCGTTAAATGTTTCCGTGATGAAGATTTACGTGCCGACCGCCAGCCTGAATTTACCCAAATAGATATTGAAACCTCTTTTATGAATGCGGATCAGGTGATGGAGATCAGCGAAGAGATGATAGTGAAGCTTTTCAAAGAGATGCTCAATGTTGATTTAGGTAACTTCCCTAAAATGACCTACGCAGAGGCACTGCGTCGTTTCGGCAGTGATAAACCGGATCTGCGTATTGATTTTGAACTGTATGATGTTGCTGATTTAATGAAAGAGGTTGAATTTAACGTCTTCTCCGGTCCTGCAAATGATGCGGACAGCCGTGTTGCCGTTATCTGTGTACCGGGTGGCGCAAAACTTTCGCGTAAAAATATTGATGAATATGGCAAATTTGTCACTATCTACGGTGCTAAAGGCTTAGCATGGATGAAAGTCAATGAAGTGGCTAAAGGTTTACAGGGTGTACAATCACCGGTTGCTAAATTCTTAAATGAAGAAATTGTCACGGAATTACTTAGCCGTACGGGCGCAAAAGATGGTGATATCATTCTATTTGGCGCCGACAAATCAAATATTGTCAGCGAAGCTATCGGCGCATTACGTCTTAAAGTCGCTCAAGACCTGGGACTGGTTAAAGATCAGTGGAAACCACTTTGGGTGATTGACTTCCCAATGTTTGAACCGCTGGACGATGGCGGATTAACTCCGCTGCACCATCCCTTTACCGCTCCTATTAATTTAACGGTTGAAGAATTGGAAGCAAATCCGGTTGGCGCTATCTCCAATGCCTACGATATGGTCTTAAATGGTTGTGAACTCGGTGGTGGTAGTGTGCGTATCCATAAACAGGATATGCAGGCGGCTATTTTCCGCATTCTAAATATCAGCGATGAAGAAGCTGAAGATAAATTTGGTTTCTTATTAGAAGCCCTTAAATACGGTGCTCCACCGCATGCAGGTTTAGCCTTTGGTTTAGACCGTTTAGTGATGTTAATGACCGGCACAAGCTCAATTCGTGACGTCATTGCTTTCCCGAAAACAGCTTCTGCTGCCTGTCCTTTAACCCATGCGCCAAGTTTCGCTAACCCCGCGGTACTGGCTGAGTTAAACGTTGCAGTTGTTGCCGATCCAAAGAAAGATGCGGCTGAATAAAATAACCGCTTAGAAAATAAATGAAAGGGGGGATGGCAATAGTCATTGCCCTTTTTTTATTTGTTGGTTTAGTTTCGAGCCGTCAGCCGTCAGCCGTCAGCCGTCAGCTTTCAAGCCTTCCCGCCGTCAGCCTTCAAGCCTTCGAGCTTTGAGCTTCTGGCGTTGCAACACTAAGGTTTATTAAAAAAAGGTTAGATTAGTCTAAATTAAAACGTGTAACCAAGACCCAACATCACAGACACTGGATCGATTTCAGTGCCGATAGTAGTATTATCGACATGAACATCAGTATCAATATCCATATACCAAACAGAAGCGTTAGCAAACCAATGTTCATCAAGTTTTACATCCAAACCAGCTTGAACAGTCCCACCCAGAGAATTATCTACGCTAACATCCGCTCCACCTAAAGCATCTCCATGCTCTTTTTCATCAAAGAAAATAGTATAGTTCACACCCGCACCAACATAAGGACGAACTTTACTATCAGGCTTACCAAAATAGTATTGCACCATCAAAGAAGGGGGTAAGTGAGAGACTTCAGCTACTTTATTGTCACCTAGAGAAACATCATGTGTAAAGGGGGTCGCTAAAAGCAACTCGACACCTATATTATCCGTTGTCATATAAGTAAATGTGGCCGCAGCTTGAGTATCATCATCAACTTTCAACACATTGTCACTGCTTTCCGTTGGCATAACAATAGCAGCACCACCCCGAACAAATAAATCACCAGCATTATGAGCAAGCGCAGCAGAAGAACAAAGGGCAGAAACAAGTGCAACGGAGAGAATAGCTTTCATCATCAGATTCCTTTTTATCAAATAAAATATCAATGACATGCAAGCTAACAAGCATCATGCAGGGAACTATTAATCTAGATCAATATTTGCTTAAAGTTCATCTGCAAGTGTTATAAAACCCCAACATAAGTCAATAAAAAGAAAAAATTTAGAATTAAATACTTTTGCTTCGAGTTTCGAGTTTCGAGCTTTCAGCCGTCAAGCCTTCCCGCCTTTAGCCTCTACCTTTAAGCCTTTTACTCTTCCAGCTCCGCATAAAAAGGAAAATATTCTATAATTAGACTGAGATTGAAAAATAATTCAATGTCATGGTTGTGTAAAAAAATTAACGAGAGGTGGTCTATGAAGAACATATTGATCAGTGTGGTTTTTACATTACTTGCTCTTTTTGGGACTGGTACTTTGGTTGCAAAATATTATGGAGAAGATGCAGAAAAAGAGCTTGTATCTCCATTAGTTGCGCTTGATGTTGTAGAAGTATCCCATTTGACATTTATGCGCGAAGAAAAAAAACTCGCACGTGATCTGTACTTAACTCTGGCCGAGCAATATCCACAGCAAAAATTTTTTAAGCTTATCGCTGCGCGTGCAGAGCAAATTCATACCGATAGCATGCGTGACCAACTGGAGATGTTTAATTTGCCAGATCCAAACCCTAATAGCGATAATTTCCCCGATACTATAGGTGTTTTTACCGGAATTGAATGGGGCTGGTACTTTACTGAACAGTATGACTTTTTAACGGATCAAGGCATGATCAGCGAGCTGGAAGCTTTATACGTCGGTGCTTATATTGAAGAGCTGGACATTAAAAACATTAAGCTTTGTCCGGAAGTGATGATTGAGAGTGGATACCCTTCTCCATGCGGTTTAGCTTATACCACTCAAAATGACTTACAAAGGGCATATCGCTCATTACTCAGCGGATCAGAAGAGTACCTGCGCATTTTTGTGAGGCGGATCGAGACGGTGATCGGAGAGGGGGATTATGAGGCTCAATATCTAACTCAGGCTGAAGTGGATGCCATTCTAGGGCGTTGATTTACAGGCTTGCTGATTGAGTGTCTCGCTTATGCTGTCCAACCTTTTAGCTTCGAGCTTCGAGCTTTGAGTTTCGAGCTTTGAGTTTTGAGCTTCGAGCTTTGAGTTTCGAGTTTTGAGTTTTGAGTTTCGAGCTTCGAGTTTCGAGTTTTGAGCTTCGAGTTTCGAGCCTTTTAGCTTCAGGCCTTTTAGCTTCAGGACTTTTAGCTTCAAGCCTTTTAGCTTCAAGCCTTTTAGCTTCAGGCCTTTTAGCTTCAGGCCTTTTAGCTTCAGGCCTTCGAGCTTCTAGCATTCCAGCCTTCAAGCAGTCTAGCCTTCGTCCTGTTAGCAGATCTATTGTATAGATTGCCGTTATCTGAACAAAAGTGTAGTCTCTAACGTCTACAAAAAATGGACGCGTATGCAGCACTTTGGTATAGAGGTATAATGCAAGTTTATAAAGATGACGCAATAAATTGGCTTTCAACGCTTGCAGATGCGAGCGTTGATCTATTAATTACAGATCCACCCTATGAATCACTGGAGAAACATCGGAAAATCGGCACAACGACAAGACTGAAAGTGAGTAAAGCATCAAGCAATGAATGGTTTCGTATATTATCAAATGATCGTTTTGAAAGCTTACTAACCGAGGTATACCGAGTCCTAAAGAAAAACTCACATTTCTATTTATTCTGTGATCAAGAAACAATGTTTTTAATAAAGCCGATTGCTGAAAAAGTAGGTTTTAAATTTTGGAAGCCAATTATCTGGGATAAGGTTTGTATTGGCATGGGGTATCACTACCGAGCCCGCCATGAATATATTCTGTTTTTTGAAAAAGGTAAGAAAAAATTAAATAATTTGGCCACGCCAGATATCCTTGAATACAAACGCGTTTTTCGGGGTTACCCAACGGAAAAGCCTGTACCGCTAATGGAAACCTTGATTTCACAAAGCAGTGTTAAGGGGGAATTGGTGATCGATCCTTTTTTTGGCTCAGGGGCAACGTTGGTGGCGGCACAAAATCTGGAACGCCGATATAGCGGCTGCGATCTTTCAGAGTCGGCGCACCAACACTATCAAAATAGAATGCTTGAAAAACGATAAGTCGTTTAACTGGACAGCCAGCCCTTTTTGACGGATCAGCACTTTTACCTGCTATATAATGCGTTTTTATATACTCGACTAGAAGCAGGTATAATCCAATGACGCTTTTTATTAATCCCCCCTTGCTGATATTTCCTCTTGTCAGCGCATTTTTCGTTGTGTTAGCCGCGCCTTCACGCTTTATCGCCTTCACGCTTTATCGCCTTCACGCTTTATGGCCTTCACGCTTTATGGCCTTCACGCTTTATGGCCTTCACGCTTTAT
>NZ_PJBP01000114.1 GCF_002836415.1 Psychromonas sp. MB-3u-54
CGTATCGCCTGATCATTCTATAGCAACGCCCTCAATTAAACCGAGTAGCGCAAGCCGTATCGCCTGATCATTCTATAGCAACGCCCTCAATTAAACTGAATAATGCAAGGCGTATCGACTGATCATTCTATATCAATGGCCTCAATTAAACCGAGTAGCGCAAGGCGTATCGCCTGCGTTCTAACATCCGAACGGTCTCCGGTAAATAAATATGTTTCGGTTTTACTGACTGAATGGACGTTATACCAAGAGATGCACACGGTGCCAACGGGTTTTTCATCGCTGCCACCCTCGGGCCCGGCAATACCACTAATGGCCACCGCGAGATCCGCATCGGAATTTGTTACCGCACCGACAGCCATTGCTTCAACCACCTGCTCAGAAACGGCACCAAAGCCTTTAATTACGGACTTTTTGACGCCTAACATCTGTATTTTCGCTTGGTCGCTATAGGTCACAAAACCTCGGTCAAACCACTGTGAACTTCCAGAAATCTCGGTAATAGCGTATGCTACACCACCACCGGTACAGGATTCTGCGGTCGCAGCAACGAACCCAGCCTGGTTGAGTTTTTCGCCTAGGACTTGCGCTAATTCTTGAACGGTTCTTTCAGTGAACATAAGTTTTCTCCAATAAAGATCCAATAAAATTGGAAATGTAAATTCAAGTGTTCTTATTATAAAGTTATCATCTATTAAGTGTATTCATTATGACGCTAAGTGCGCAACAATTACAACAACATACCCCAATGATGCAACAATTCCTAACCATCAAGAGCGAAGTGCCCGACACCCTCCTTTTTTATCGCATGGGTGATTTTTACGAATTGTTTTTTGATGATGCACGCAAAGCCTCGCAGCTTTTGGGTATTTCTTTAACTCAACGCGGCAAAACCGGTGGTAATGCCATTCCCATGGCAGGTGTTCCATACCATAGTGTAGAGGGATATTTAGCAAAATTAATTGCAATGGGGGAATCCATTGCTATTTGTGAGCAAATAGGTGATCCCGCCACTTCAAAAGGCCCCGTTGAACGAAAATTGGTGCGTATTATCACCCCGGGCACGGTGACCGATGAAGCCTTACTTAACGACCGTCAGGACAATTTATTATGTGCGGTCTACCAATTCCAAAACAGCTTCGGCATTGCGTCATTAGATCTTGGCAGTGGTCGTTTTATTATTAATCAATTCCAGCATACTGAAACCTTACAAGCCGAACTACAACGCCTTAACCCTGCCGAGCTTTTATATCCGGAAAACTTTGAACACATTGATTTAATCGAACATCTGCAAACTATTCGCCGCCGTCCGGAATGGGAATTTGAGCTGGCCACCAGCAAAAAAGTATTAAATCAACAATTTGGCACTAAGGATTTAATCGGATTTGGTGTAGAAAAAGCAGAAATTGCGCTTTGTGCAGCGGGTGCATTACTGCAGTATATTAAAGATACTCAACGCACCAGCTTACCGCATTTACAATCGATTAAGTTAGAGCAAAATATTGATAGTGTGATTTTAGATGCCGCAACACGAAAAAACTTGGAATTAACCCAGAACCTTTCCGGCGGCTTTGATAATACTTTAGCTGAAGTGCTGGACTTGACCGTCACGCCAATGGGAAGCAGATTATTAAAACGTTGGATACATCAGCCGATCCGCAATTTTAATATCCTAACTTACCGCCAAACCATGATTCAAACATTAATCGAACAGGATCTAAGCAGTGCACTGGCAGACCCCCTAAAGCAGATCGGCGATGTTGAACGGGTGATTGCCCGACTGGCATTACGCTCTGCCCGTCCACGCGATTTAACCCGCTTGCGTACCGCGTTTTCACTTTTACCAGAACTCCAGCACCTGATCGCCGACCTGCCAACTGAATTAGTCGGTAAGCTGGGTAAAGAGATGGGGCTTTACCCGGAGCTGCTGACATTATTAGAAAAAGCAGTCATTGATAATCCACCGGTTATTATTCGCGACGGGGGTGTTATCGCACCGGGTTACAATGAAGAGTTGGACCAGTGGCGAAATCTTGCCAAAGGCGCAACCGATTATCTTGAACAACTTGAAACTCGCGAACGTCAGGCAACAGGAATCAGCACTCTAAAAGTTGGCTATAACCGGGTGCACGGTTATTATATAGAAACCAGTCGTTCACAATCGGATATCGTTCCCGCCCACTACGTTCGCCGGCAGACACTGAAAAATACCGAACGTTATATTATTGCCGAGCTGAAAGAGCATGAAGATAAAGTGCTATCGAGCCGAGGTAAAGCGCTTGCCCTCGAGAAAAAGCTCTATGAGCAGTTAATCGACCTGTTATTACCACATCTGCAAAAATTACAGTCAACCGCGCAGGCGCTGGCCGAGCTAGATGTCCTTAATAATCTTGCGGAGCGCGCTGTGACACTCAATTATGTGCGCCCTACCCTGCAAGCTGAAAATGGTATTGATATTGAAGAAGGCCGTCATCCGGTCGTTGAACAAGTGAGTAAAACACCCTTTATCGCCAATCCGGTTGTACTTAATGATAAGCGTCGCATGCTGATTATTACCGGCCCGAATATGGGCGGTAAATCCACTTATATGCGCCAGGTGGCATTAATGGTATTAATGGCACATATCGGCAGTTTTATTCCCGCTCAGCAGGCTAAAATAGGCCCGGTGGATCGTATTTTCACGCGTATTGGCGCGTCGGATGATCTTGCCAGTGGACGTTCCACTTTTATGGTTGAGATGACCGAAACGGCTAATATTTTACATAATGCCACCAAAAACAGTTTAGTATTAATGGATGAAATAGGCCGCGGTACGAGTACCTTTGACGGTTTATCACTGGCTTGGGCCTGTGCTGAACAATTAGCCAAAAAAATCCAGGCCTACACACTTTTTGCGACCCATTATTTTGAGTTAACCAAGCTACCTGAAAATATTCCCGAGTTAGTCAATGTTCACCTGGATGCCGTTGAACATGGTGATACTATTGCCTTTTTGCATGCCGTACAGGAAGGTGCCGCTAACAAAAGTTACGGTTTGCAGGTCGCCGCATTAGCGGGTGTGCCAAAAGAGGTGGTTAATAATGCCAAAAATATATTACGGCAATTAGAATTGGGCTCACAGCCTCAAGCGAACTTAAATGAAAAACCGCTGCAGACAACCTTAGCTTTTGATGACGTGCAAACCAGTCAGGCTCTATTGTTATTGGCAGACATTGATCCCGATGAGTTAACCCCCAAAAAAGCGCTGGAGCTCATTTATTTATTAAAAGAGCGAGCATAAAAATAACCGGGTAATAAACTGCCCGGTTATTTTAAGCGATTAATATCTGCTTTGTATTATTTTAACCTGCGTCTATTAGTCGTCGCCGAATGCTGATTAAACTCTTGCTGGCTAAGCTGCGCATCGCCATTCAAATCTCACTCTTCAAAAGTGAACATAACTGCCCGGTTATTTTGAGTACTGCTTTTTATTGTTTTAACCTGCGACTTTTAGTAGTCGCGAGATGCTGATTAAATTCTTCCTGGCTAAGCTGCTCATCGCCATCAAGATCCAGCTCCTCAAAAGTGAACATATTAGCATTTTGATTTGCGCCCAAACCAGGATTTTTCTCTCTGCGTTGCGCAATAGCAGCTTGATATTCTTCTTTGGTTACTTGCTCATCGGTATTTTTATCCATTTCCCGATAGGTAAGCCGATACCTGACCTGCGTATTAATTTTATTAGTCATCTGGCTTAAGTTTCCCGTACCTTGACTACCCGCGCCTTGACCGCCGCCGGCCCCTGCAGCATAAGAAAAGCCAACAAAAAACACCGTCATTAAGGCAAAGACAGTGAGCATTTTACACTTCATGATATCCCCCTTTTTTTATGATTTAAACCCAATACAATTGTAGTTTAAAAAACAAATGATGAAGATCATCTCCATTATTATAAACCCCCCTTGCATGCTCATTTTTACGGCGTATCCATCCCCAGTTTAATAAAAGCGTTAATATAAGAAACGTCTTTATCTTCTTTTTTGATCGCCGCATAGAGTGTTTTATAAATGCCTTTTTTACCCAAACGTATTTTTTTGACATGATATTGAAGACTGTAGCTGTCGGCCAGCCATTCAGGTAATACACAAACTCCGCGCTGATGTTCGACCATCTGTAACATGATAGCCAGCGATTCAATTTGTTTATGTGCTTTAGGCTCAACCTTCTCGGGCCATAAAAACAACTGAAACACATCTAAGCGCTGTTTTTCTATCGGGAAAGTAAATAACACCTGATCACCCAGATCCGCGGCAACGATATGACTTTTTTTCGCTAAGGGGTGTTTTGCGGGTACTATCAGCACTTGCTCATATTCAAATAATGGATGAAATTGTAACTCTTTATGCTCATAGAAATCAGGCGTGATCAGTAAATCAACCTGTTGGTTTATTAATCCGTTGATTCCTGAAAATTGAAATTTTCTGATAATATCAATATCAATATTTGGCTGAGTTTGTAAAAACTTCGCGATCACTTGGGTTAACCATTCATGGCAGGGATAACATTCCACGCCAATACGCAATAAGCCCTGTAACCCTTGCCCCATTGCTTTTAAGGTCATTTCGGTTTGCTCTAAGGTGGGCACGGTTTGTTTACCCACTTTTAGTAATAACTCACCCGCCGGCGTTAAACGCAGGCGACGCCCGCAACGCTGCCATAATTTTACGTTTAACTTTTTTTCAAGGTGACGAATCTGATGTGATAATGCAGATTGGGTTAAACATAAAGCCTCTGCCGCCAGCGTTAGGGTGCCCTTTTCATGCAGTGCAATCATGATTTTTAAATGCGACAACTCTATCATTATGAATCTACCTCATGGTTGTGTAATAAATCATCATTATTTTTCATAGTTAATTCTAAATATAATCATTCGTAACTTCAATGTCTGCTGTATTTAAAAGGATGATAAAAATAATGGCTAAATTACATCACTTAGGTTTCCCGCGTATTGGCAATAAACGTCAGCTGAAATTTGCTCTGGAAAAATTCTGGGGTGGCGAATTAAGCGAACAGCAATTACAAACAACTGCTGCCGATTTACGTCAACAAAACTGGCGGGATCAGCAGGACTTAGCGCTGGATTTATATACAGCCGGGGACTTCTCACTTTATGACCAGGTACTTGATGCGAGTTTTTTAGTCGGTAATATCCCACAACGTGCCAAACAAAGTGGACAGGATAATAGCTTAGATAATTATTTTAGAGTCGCACGGGGCCGATCGCAGTCACAGGAATGCTGCGCAGGATCTCATGGACACTCGGGTGAAAGTCAGGCAGGCGAGATGACTAAATGGTTTAATACTAACTATCATTACATCGTGCCGGAATTTGATGCACAGACCACTTTCTCGTTAAATGCCGAGCAGCTGCTGCTGCAGATTGAAGAGCTGCAGCAAATCAATAAAAATGTTAAACCTGTGATCATCGGTCCTGTGACCTACCTGTGGTTAGGCAAAGAAAAAGATGATAGCCAAAAACTCGCACTACTGCCAAAATTGCTGGAGGTTTACAGTGAATTATTGGCACTATTGGCAGAAAAAAATATTACCTGGGTGCAAATAGACGAGCCTGTTTTAGTGTTAGAAATCCCCACACAATGGCAAGAAGCACTGCAAAGCAGTTATAATAAATTGGGACAATCCAAGGTTAAGCTTCTTTTAACCACCTATTTTGGCGAGCTTAAGAATAACTTAAAACTGGCCTGCGAACTGCCCGTTGCAGGTTTACACCTTGATGCGGTTAATGCGCCACATGAAATAGACCTTGCGATAGCGTATTTAGGCACTGATAAAATATTATCCCTGGGTATTATCAATGCGTGTAACATTTGGAAAACCGATCTTAATCAGACTTTAAATCAATTGCTTCCTATCCATCAGAAACTACAGGACAAATTATGGCTGGCACCCAGTTCATCATTACTGCATGTCCCCATCGATTTGGATAATGAACAGAAACTTGATTATGAAGTTAAATCCTGGCTGGCTTTTGCGGTTCAAAAATTACAGGAATTAAGCTTAATTGGTCGCGCTTTAAATGAGGGTTTAGCAAGCGTTGAAGCGGCCTTTACTTATAATAAACTCTGTATTGAAAGCCGTCGTCAAAGTCAACGAGTCCACAAACAAAATATTAAAAGCAAAGTGCTTAATATCACGCCTGAATTAGGCCAGCGTAAGCAGAATATAACCCAACGGGAAGCCTTACAGCAATCCTATTTAAATCTGCCCAGTTATCCTACGACAACCATAGGATCTTTCCCGCAAACCAGTGATATTCGGCAATTACGTCAGGCCAAACGTTTAGGGGATATCAATGAAGAGCAATATAAAAAAAGCATTAAAGAATCCATTAAATTTTGTATTAATGAGCAAGATGAACTTGGCCTGGATGTCTTAGTGCACGGTGAAGCGGAACGTAATGATATGGTTGAATACTTCGGCGAGCTCCTTGACGGTTTTGTTTTCACCCAATTTGCCTGGGTGCAATCCTACGGTTCGCGCTGCGTTAAACCGCCGATTTTATTTGGTGATGTTTCACGTCCTAAGGCAATGACCGTTGAATGGTCAAGCTACGCGCAATCTCTGACTGAAAAAAAGGTAAAAGGCATGCTTACGGGCCCGGTTACTATTTTAAACTGGTCTTTTGTGCGTGATGATCAGCCCCTGAAGACGACCTGTATGCAGATTGCGCTGGCTATTCGCGAGGAAGTGCTTGATTTAGAAAAGGCGGGCATTAATATTATCCAGATTGATGAAGCGGCGCTGCGTGAAAAATTACCACTGCGTCGTTCCCAATGGCAGCAATATTTAAACTGGGCAATATCAGCCTTTCGAGTCTGTGCCAACGGTGTTGACGATAAAACCCAGATTCACACTCACATGTGTTATTCCGAGTTTAACGATATTATTAAAGCCATAGCGCAAATGGATGCCGATGTCATTACCATTGAAACGTCGCGCTCGGATATGGAATTATTGGATGTTTTCGAAGAGTTTAGTTATCCCAATGGAATAGGACCCGGCGTTTATGATATCCATTCGCCCAACATACCCGATGTTGAGCGAATGGTAAGCCTAATGAAAAAAGCGGCCCTGCGTATTCCGGCTGAGCAATTGTGGGTTAACCCTGACTGCGGTTTAAAAACCAGACGCTGGGAAGAAGTTAAACCTGCATTGCTGAACATGGTGACAGCAGCCAAAAAACTGCGCGCCAGCTAATAACCTTAAAATATGAATAAAAATAGCCTTAAGCTGTTAATAAAAAGAAGGGAGGTCATCAACAGCCATCTCCCTTCTCTTTTATCTTATTTTAAACTAGCGGGGCTAAATCAGCCGGACGGTAATAAACAGATTTTAAGACCTTACCCTGACGAATTTTTTTATCCGACAATTGTACATCTTGAGCACATTTGGCGATGATAAAATCACCCTTAATACTGTCCACCAATACCACTCCCTGCTGGGCATAAAATTCTTGGGTTTCCTGGTACTCCTGGGCATTGCGACAGACTTTGCTCATATTGCTGGAATGCACTTCGTCCCAGCAGGGTAAAAAATCAATCTCAAGCTGTTTGGCGACATTTAAAAAAAGATCAATCAAATAGCTTATCTCAAGATGATCACTCGCCCCGGTTATGCCCCGGTGAACTAAACGTCCCATCAGAACATAAATACTGTCCACAATCGCATCGGCTTGTTCAATTTTGCAATCGGCCTGCGCCAGTTCGGTTAACTCTTCAATAATTAACGAAGTATGCAAAGCATCCGCTTGTGCATTCAATGAACTAATATCACTGCAAGGAAGATCAAAAGTCTGACGGAACTGCTCGATATCAGCATATAAGTGGTCGTAAATAGGTTGAGTCAATAATGACAGTTGCATGCGTTAAACCCTAATTTCATAAATCGCAGATTGTAGCAATAAAATGTTAAAAAAGAGAGCTTATCCGAGCCAGCAACTGGCAACAAAATCAGATTATCCCTGCATTATTAATTTATCTAACAGCAAAGAAAAGAGTATAATCATTATGCTTACAAAAGTAAGACTTTTAAAATATAAGGGAATAGATCACAACATTTTGAATAACAGGATGTTATCAATCATGACAAAGACTAAAACATCTTTTTATATCCAGCTGGCATGCACTTTACCCCCTTAGGCATGAAGTTAAAATAAATGCCTTTGCTATTACATAACAGCCCCCAGCACAGTGTTAGCCATTCGTATGAGAGGAATAATTGAAGGAAATCAGGCTTAAACAAGAAGAGCGTTTCTCAATCAAACTAACGCATCAGATAGATCAAGGTGAGTTTCGCCGTATTGATGTTTATTTTTCTCTGCCAAAAGAGATGAGTATTAATAAAAATACGCTACCGGAAATTGATTATTTCAATGCAGGGGTTCGAACTCGAAGCGCCTATTTTACTCAGGGTTTACATTTACCCCTATTACATAGCCGTTTTGCCAGTCGTATGAAACATTCCGCTTATGAATATCGCAACCACCTTAATCTATTCGCTTATCAATATGTGACCGCGCTTGATACCGATACCAAAGATGCACTCAAGATCAATGACAGTGACAAGTTACAGGACTTTTATAACGCAGCACAAGAGATTGCCAACCACAGTATCGTCATTTTAGGCAAAACCCGTGCCCATGCCCCTAAAGATCCTAAACTGGCGGCGATCTTTGAAAATGTGGATAATTATCTGTCCTGGTATACAGAACAAAGCCTACTGGGCATGTTGGCAAAAAAACCGCGTGTATCTGAATTTTCTGAAGACCGCCTTGCACTGTTGAGGCTCTGTAAAAATGAAAACTTATACCGCCAAGAAAAAGCCTATAACTCGCAGGCGTCACTTGACGATCCTAACCGGATTGCCAACAAAATGCGCCTGTTACGCCGCTTAATTGAGTATGGCGTCATTTTTAAGACTGAGACCCTGGCATTAGGTAACATCACCCGTAAGGTGGTTACCGGTGTTGCTACCGCGCTTATCATGTCCGTAGTACTGGTATTAATTATTAAAACGCAGGGTGCTTTTAGTACGTTGACCTCCTTGATGGTGTTTATTCTCGCGATTATTTATGGGGTGCGCGAAGTTTTCAAGGATGATTTTAAAAATATTCTCTGGCAGTGGATACGTAAGGGCAAACCTAAATGGGCCAAAACCTTAATTGATCCAACCAGTAAAACTGAACTGGCGAAACAAAAAATTTGGCTTGATTATATTAAAGCTGGCAACCTGCCGGTCAAAACCCGGCAGCTGTTGGCAAAACGCAATATGCAGAATAAACAAAGTTCGGAGATATTACATTCTCGTATCGAAACCAAGGTTGTGCGACAAGGATTCCAACCGGGTTATGACACACTGGAAGAGACCATAGATTTTAGTCTGTTGCCCTTTGCGCGTTATTTAGAGCGCGGTAGCGGTAAGCTTTATGAGCAGAATGAGGCCTCATCAAACAAAGAAAAAATTAAAACCACCTCCATTGAGCGACGCTATCAAATTAATGTCGTTATCGCATTAGATCAGGGTCGGTACACAGAACAATTCGAGCGTTATAAAATAACCTTAAACCGCTCTGGCATTATTGCTATCGAAAAAGCAGGCAAAGCGGCGATCGAGGATAAACCAGAAAGCGGGCGTTATTCCAAACTAAGGACATTATTACATTTTAAAAAAGATCGCTAAAAAAGAAAGCCATTATTCTGCAACTAAGGTTTCAATGCGATAAAATCCCTGCTCATCAACACCTAATAGTTTGGCTAAAAAAGGCAATGATGCCTGCATTTCTTTTTTTAGCGTCCAGGGAGGATTAATAACAATCATGCCGCTGGATGTCATGCCCATTTGATCCGAGTCTTCCTGAAGACCTAATTCAAAAAGTTGAATATTCTTAATACCGGAGGCTTTTAACGCTTTTTCCATTTTATCAATGGTCAAACGGTTAACCACCGGATACCAAAGTGCATAGGTGCCCGTTGCAAAACGCCGGTGCGCTTGTATTAATGTTTCAACCACCTCGTAATATTCAGTTTTAATTTCATAGGAGGGATCAATTAAAACAAAACCGCGGCGCTCAACGGGCGGCATATTGGCAATCAGGCCCTGCAGACCATCACTTTTAGCCATTTTAATTTTCCGGTTTCCTGAAAAATTAGCGCACATATTGGTAAATTCATTGGGGTGTAATTCAAATAAAGCCATGCGATCTATTTCGCGTAACATTTGCAGCGCAATGCTCGGTGAACCCGGATAATGTTGTAATTGACTCTGGGCATTAAATTCAACTACTTGTTCCATATAACGCGCCACGGGAACGGGCAAATCCGCACGCCCCCACAGTGGAAAAATACCATTATTAAACTCTTTCGTTTTTAAAGCTTCAGAAGACTGAAATGAATAAGCGCCGCAGCCGGCATGCGTATCCAGATAACAAAAAGCTTTCTCTTTTTTGAGCATATAATCAATAATTGATGTAGAAACAATGTGCTTTAACACATCCGCAAAATTACCTGCGTGAAAAGAATGGCGATAGCTCAGCAAAAATGACTCCATAAATATAATTGGTATAAGCTGTGCAGTATAAATAAGATTGTCTGCAAATGCGCTAAAAATAAAACCTTATATTAGCGCTATCATGTTATTATTGTCGCCCGATTTATTTCAGCCTATCGCTCTAAAAATGGATGTTAAATGCAATCTGATGCACTAAACCCTCTAGAAAGACGCACCGCCATCTCACTTTCCGTGGTGTTTGCATTACGTATGTTAGGCCTGTTTATGATCATGCCGGTATTTGCCATTTACGGGCAAGAGCTGATTGGTTATTCCCCGATCTGGGTAGGTTTTGCAATCGGTGCCTATGGTTTAACCCAGGCATTATTGCAAATTCCCGCCGGCATGTTGTCTGACAAATTTGGCCGTCGTCCGATTATTTTTATCGGTTTGCTGCTTTTTGCTATCGGCAGCTTAATAGCAGGTTATTCTGACACTGTTTATGGTGTAACAGCCGGACGCGCTATTCAAGGTGCGGGTGCAATTGCCAGTGCGGTGTTAGCCCTGGCAGCCGATGTCACCAGAGAAGAACAACGTCCCAAGGCAATGGCCATGATCGGGGTGAGCATTGGCCTTGCCTTTGCATTGGCGATGGTCGCAGGTCCTGTTTTAGCACCGGTCATTGGCTTGCAGGGTTTGTTCTTTATTACCGCTGCCGGTGCCCTCACGGGTATTGCTATCGTCTATTTTGTGGTGCCGCACGTGGTCAGTAAAGCCCCCAAGGGCGAAACCGTCGCCATTCCCGCTTTGCTTGCAAAATTAGCCAAAGATCCGCAACTGCTGCGTTTAGATTGTGGTATTTTTATTTTACACATGGCACTCACGGCTATGTTTGTGGTATTACCTCTGCAACTGCAAAATATGCAATTACCTGCAGCGCAACATTGGCATATATACCTGCCGGCATTATTAGTTTCATTTATATTAATAGTGCCTATGCTTATCATGGCTGCCCGCAAACAGATGAATAAACAGTTTTATCTGTTTGCTATTTTGTTAATGGCGGCAAGTTTAATCGCAATGTCACTTAACTCTCAATCACTTATATGGATGTTTATATCCATATTATTTTATTTCACGGCTTTTAATTTTTTAGAAGCGTCATTACCTGCATTTATCTCAATGCTCTCTCCCGCAGGCTCCAAGGGCAGCGCGATGGGGATCTATAGTACTTGTCAGTTTTTAGGTGCTTTTTTTGGCGGGATTTTAGGAGGGTTTTCCTATAAACTACTCGGCAGTAGCGGCTTATTTTTATTTTTAGCCGGGTTAATGGCTATTTGGTTTCTTATTTCATTAGGTATGAATAACCCAAGTAAAGTCCGCACCCATACTATTACAGCATTAATCAAGGATGAAACCCATGCGCAGTTAATCACTGAACAGCTAATTACGCTGGAGGGGGTCTTAGAAGTCGTCATCATCGTTGAAGACAAAACAGTTTATATCAAAGTAAATAACCAAGTCTTTGCACTGAACAAAGCGAAAGAAATTTTAGCAAATACTTAATCTACAGCATAAATCATAAAGCAGTAAGCGGAGCAAAAAAGATGTTTAACCGAAGCGTAAACAAAGTAGTCTTAGTCGGCAATCTAGGAAAAGATCCGGAAATGCGTTACATGCCAAACGGCAATGCAGTCGCAAATTTAACACTGGCAACAACAGAAAGCTGGAAAGACAAACAAACCGGCGACCGTAAAGAGAAAACAGAATGGCATCGCCTGACGGTATTTAACCGCCTGGGTGAAATGTGCGGTGAGTACCTTAAAAAAGGTGTTAAAATTTACGTTGAAGGTAAGTTACAGACTCGTAAATGGCAGGGACAAGACGGCCAGGACCGTTACACAACCGAGATTGTTGTCTCAGAAATCCACATGATGGATGCACGTAATCCAACCCAAGCGGGTAGTCAACCTTTCCAGGGTAACGCACAGCCAGAAAATGCTCAGGAGCCGCAACAAAGCTGGGGTAAAGCACCGCAACAAGCGCCGACTCAACAGCCTGCGCCGCAAATGGCCCCTGCTTACCAGCAACCAGCACAAAATCAACGTCCACCCGCGCAAAATCAACAACAACCAGCGCAAAATCAACAACAACCAGCGCAAAATCAACAACAACCAGCGCAAAATCAACGTCAACCAGCGCAAAATCAACAACAACCAGCGCAAAATCAACGTCAACCAGCGCAACAGCAACCAGCACAAAATAATCAACGTCCACCAGTGCAAAATCAGCGTCCTCCAGCGCAACAGCAACCAGCACAGCCGACTCAATATAATGAGCCATCAATGGATTTTGATGATGATATTCCGTTTTAGTTTTCAAAATTTTAAAGTGTATACACAAAAAACAGCTTCTTAGCTTAATGCCCCTAATTTAGGGGCATTTTTGTTTTGTGACGGTAGGTCGATGTCGAACAATAATTGCAGGATATTTTTTAAGACTATAATTTAACTTATCAAAAAACGGTTATTTTTAAATAAAGTACCGAATATAGGTTATAAATATCTGCCTGTTAACTCATCAAATAGAGCAATAAAAAACATTTATTTCAGTTAATTAGAAGATTGGAGTAAGATATTATACGCAAGTCACTCTCTGCCTGATTTTGGCTAAATACTCCGATTTAAAGCCATGTCAGAAAATATTCATTACCGTTTTTATTGAGCTTTTTGCTAAGAATGCCCGCTACAATGGCTGAGGCATGTGGATAATCAGGAAGGTTTTAATGCAACAGATGAACAACATGTTTTGCTACGGACAAATCATTATCGCGAATAATGTGGTTGTCAGCGTCAATCAACAATTTGTTAATATATTAGGCTTTTCTTCTCTGGATGAAATGTATGCCGTTCAGCCTGACCCCTTAGCCTTTATTGCTGCTGACTATAGTGACGAAGTATTAATAAAATCTGAGCATTTAAATTCAGGCTCTTTCAAGACCCATGGTAATGTTATTTATTGCACCAACAAACAAGGTCAGAAGATTGCTGTGTTTGTACTGGCGCAGAAAATAAATTGGGAAGAACAACCCGCACTTGAATTACAGATCTTTGATATCTCTTTAAAGGTCAGCCCCCTGCAACTTATGAATCAACCTAAGTATGAAAGTCTTGTTGAACATTCTGATCAAGGCGTTATTATTCATCGAGATTTTAAACCCCTGCTCGTTAACCAGGTCTGGATTGAACTAATGGCCGCTAAATCGGCTCAGCATGTGATGGAAAATCTAAACATATTGGATATCATCCCCACAGAGTTTCATGCCCAAGCGATTGACCGCTATAACAAAGTCATCGCAGGAGAAGCCATTGGAGAGAGTCATATTATCGAGAATATCCGTTTTGATGGTGAAAGACGCTTTTTGAATATTTATGATCATGCTATCCATTGGCAAGGAGAGCCTGCTGTAGAAGTTGTTATCGTCGATGTCACCGACAAAGTGATGGCCGAGAAACAACTTGCCTATAAAGCCTTCCATGATTCCCTGACGGATCTTTATAATCGTGAGGCTATCTACAAATGGATCAGAGAGGATTGCAGTGAAGTCAACACCATGAGTTGCATGCTTATTGATTTAGATAACTTTAAAAGAGTCAATGATACCTATGGTCATTCCGAAGGTGATGGTTTCTTAAAACGCTTTGCCGAGCTATTTAAAGAGGCAATAGCTGACCACGGGGTCATAGGAAGATGGGGAGGCGAAGAGTTTATTGTATTTGTCCCCGACAGAGATAAAAACACGGCACTCGCATTGGCAGAAAAAATACGTCTGGCCTGCGCACAAACCCCTTTGCTTATGCAGGGTAAAGAAATCATAACAACCGTCAGTATCGGGGTGAGTTATACCGACTCTTTTACGCAGATTCAGCCCAAAGATATTATCAGGCAAGCCGATGAAAAGATGTATTTATCAAAATCATCGGGTAAGAATCGTGTCACAAGTTAAGCTGCTATCCAAAGATTATTAAAGTAAGAGTTAACTTAGATAGACTCTTACTCCGCCTAGATCCACTCACCCGATGCCAGTAAGTGGATTTTTTATAAAAAAATGCAATAAATTAAGTTAATTCACCACGCAGGTTAGTCCCTAACAATTCACGAATCACTTTTGTTGGTAACTCTTGACTGAGTAGATAATAAAGCTTGGCAATGACGGTTTCTGTGGTCATATCCAGGCCACTGATAACACCCGCCTCACTAAGCGCATGCCCGGTGGCATAACCCTCCATATTCACGCTGCCTCTTACACACTGACTGCAATTAACAATTAAAATACCACGATCCGTGGCTTCTTTTAGAATCGCTAATAACTGCTCATCCTGCTGCGCGTTTCCCACTCCATAGGTTAACAGTACCAGTGCCTTTAACGGACTTTTTAATAACGTATCCAGAATATTCCAATCTAACCCGGGGAAAAGGTGAAGAATGGCAATGGGATGTGCGCGAATATCGGTGATCCGTAAAGGTGTATTAACCGATTTTTGGGTAATACCGGCAATATTCTTGATTTCAATTCCCGCTTCCAGCAAAACCGGGTAATTAGGAGAAACAAAAGCACCAAATCCATCGGCGTGTTGTTTGCTGGCACGGTTACCGCGAAACAGTTGATTATTAAAGAAAACACAGACTTCATTAATAGGATGATGAGCGGCAATATATAAAGAGTTTAATAAATTAGCCCGCGCATCGGAACGTAATTGTGACAGTGGAATTTGTGATCCCGTCACAATCACCGGCTTAGATAAATTTTCAAATAAAAATGATAATGCCGAAGCGGTGTAAGCCATGGTATCTGTACCATGGAGAATAATAAAACCATCAAAATCGAGGTAACGCGCTTGAATATCCTGAGCGAGATCCTGCCATACGGAGGGGGATACATTGGCTGAATCAATCAACGGCTCATATTCATGAATCTCAAAGTCAGGCATTTGGCTATGATAAAACTCCGGCATATTAGCAATGGTTTTGGAAAGATAACCCGCTACCGGAACAAAGCCGTCTTTTGAAGGTTTCATGCCAATTGTGCCGCCTGTGTAGGCGATATAAATTCGTTTTTTATGTGCCATTTAACTTCTCATTTAGGTTGTCATTTAGGTTGTCATTTAAACCATTTCTAGCGATTAGATTATTATAAAATGTGCCCTTCGATCCAGGCTTTTACTTCGGCAAAACGGTATTTTTCTAACACCGCAAAACCGTTAACATTACGGACTTTCAGACGCGTAAAGACAGGTGTGGTTAACCCGCAAAAGAAACGTGCCAATAATACTGAGGTGGTCTGGCTCCCTAATTTACTGCGAATATCCGCGCTTAACCCTTCAAAATGGGTCTCCTTCAGGGAGGGTAAAGCTGGCGCTGCAGGCATGATAGCAGGATAACCCGCACAGACAGAACAGTGGCCACAGGGCTGCTGTAAATTATTATCCGAGAAATAATGCGCGAGCTGCAAATTCAGGCACTGCTCACTGGCAAAGAAATTCAGTAAAAAATGAATGCGCTGTACTTCATTGCCTTCTTTCTCATTAAAACGCTCCACCAGCAGCTCACGTAAATTACCATTTAACGCCTCCTTGAAAACCCGATACACTTGGGTCATCTGCTTGCTCTGCAATTCAATCAGCCCCTGCTGATCAAGGTAGTCAATCGCCGTGATCACGCGCTTACGATCCGATGCGTAGAGTGACTGCATCTTTTCAAAATCAATGGTCGCCCAGGTTCTTGCCCGGTTGGAACTTTGTAATATTGCCTGCACAAAATTATAACGCTCATTCTTAAAACGCCCCAGCAGGTCCTGTTCCGGTACTAATAGTTTGTATTTATATTCAGCATAATAACTGTAAGCGGGTTGCAGCAGACCTTCTAATTCTAAATAAACCAATAATGTTTTCAGGGTCAATAAACGGATATTGGATTCGCTGGAGAGGCTGTTCATGACCATCTCCCACTGCCCGTTGGTCTGTCCTATTTCATTGAGCACAAAATCAATCGCACTGGCCTCCGGCGTGTCGGCATAAACAAAATTTTCCAACGTATTAAGATTATTTTTATTGGCCAGCACTAAACAATCTGCAGGTCGTCCATCACGTCCGGCACGGCCAATCTCCTGAGCATAATTCTCTATCGATTTAGGCAAATCGTAATGGACAACAAAACTAATGTCGCTTTTATCAATGCCCATTCCAAAGGCGATGGTCGCCACGATCAAGGGTAACTCTCCGGACATAAACTGCTGTTGTATGGCTTGCCGTTGCTCACCGTTCATCCCTGCATGGTAAGCCTGAGCTTGAACACCTGACAAACTTAACTGCTTAGCCACCTCTTCGGCGGTTTTCTGCAGGGTCACATAAATAATGCCGGCTTGCTGCTTGCGTTCACCTAGCCAGGGCAGCAGAGTGCTGAGTTTATCGGCACTGCCGACGCCTAATACCGACAAGTTTAGATTCGCCCGGTAGGATCCGGTCAGGGTAATATTATCGGGTTCAATGGCAAATTTATTGCCCATATCGGCGATCACTTTCTGTGTTGCCGTGGCCGTTAATAATAAGACTTGCGGAATATTAAATTCACGGCGGTATAATGCGAGCTTCAGATAATCGGGACGAAAGTTATGTCCCCATTCAGAGATACAGTGCGCTTCATCAACCACCAGCAGGGAAATAGGTATTTTCTTTAAAAACAAACGGAAACGTTCACTGTTTAATCGTTCAACCGAGATAAACAGAATTTTCACCTGCCCGTCCGCAATTGCCTTATAAACCTGTGAAGATTCAGCCGGAGTTTGCAGGGAATGAATGCTCGCGGCGCTGATACCTTTACTCTGCAAAAATTCCAGTTGATCCTGAATCAAAGCAAGCAGCGGTGAAACCACTAAGGTTAAATGCGGCAGATGCAGTGCAGGGAGCTGATAACATAAAGACTTACCTGAGCCAGTCGGAAATATAGCGGCAGCACTGTGCCCTGCAAATAGAGCCTGAATCACCTTTTCCTGACCTGCTCTAAAGGTTGAAAAACCGAAATACTGCTGGAGTAACTGCAACATAAATAAACCTCTGATCAACTGAAGTCCCCTTTATAACACATCAACAGACTGCCTGAATATGACGATTTAAATAGTCCGGATATATAATTCGCCCTTTGTATAATCAAAACAGGTTATCTTCACCCATGCTTGAATATAACGATTCAAACAGTCCGGCTATATAATCCGCCCTTTGTATAATCAAAACAGGTTATCTTCACCCATGCTTGAATATAACGATTCAAACAGTCCGGCTATATAATCCGCCCTTTGTATAATCAAAACAGGTTATCCTCACCCATCTCTTAATATGACAATTTAAATAGTTCGAGTATATAATCCCCTCTTCTTATTATTTATGATTAAAAACAGGTTAATAACTTAATGCGCATCCATGCTATCCAACAACTTTATCAGCACCGACTTGCCCAATCCACCCGCCCCTTTTTAGCCCGGGGATGCAAGGCAATACGTTGCGTAAACTGCATGTTATTACCCTATTTATGTATTTGTGCGATAAAAAAACCCGTCAATACAAACAGCGCATTTTTGCTGTTAATGTATGATGATGAAATATTAAAACCCAGTAATACCGGACGATTGGTTGCAGACTTAATTCCCGATACTTTTGCCTATATTTGGTCGCGCACTCAGCCGGACCAGCAACTTTTGGATTTACTGCAGGATCCCAAGTGGATGCCGATCGTTATCTTCCCGGCCGAGTACAGCACACCCGAGCGTCTTTTGTCAGAATATCAGACTCCTGCCTACGGCAAGCGCCCCTTGTTTATTTTATTAGATGCAAGCTGGGCTCAAGCGAAAAAAATGTTTCGTAAAAGCCCTTACTTAAATACCTTTCCGGTTTTATCCTTTTCACCGGACACTCTGTCACGCTATTTAATACGCAAAGCGGTTAAAAAAAATCAACTTGCAACGGCAGAGGTGGCCGGGTGCGTTTTAGACTTTATTGGGGAAAGCGAAAATTCAACTATTATGAATCTGTTATTTGAAACCTTCACCGAGAACTATATATTAGGTAAAGAAAGCAAACGATTAACGGACAATGCCACCCAGTTTCGTCTGCAGAAAGCCTTAAAATCTTAACCCTACCCTGTACAGATTTACGGCTAAGCCAAGCCTTTGCCGTAGGAGCGCACGGAAAATGGTGTGCCTTTATTGCAAGCGCATCAATAAATAGAAAATGAGTGGGTTAGCTGCTTATCAAATCTGGCATTTATTTGCTAAATGACTTAGAAAAGATTTTCAAGTTGCTTTTGAAGTTAAGAAGGTTGAGTATTATAGACAAATACTATCCCTCTACTCGAGAATTTATATGTACAAGATTGCAGCATCAGATCTCGATGGTACGCTACTGACATCGGAACACCAGATCCTGCCCTTCACTAAACAGGTATTGACGCAACTGCATAGCCAAGGCACTGATTTTATTTTTGCAACGGGTCGTCATCATATTGATGTTGCACATATGCGCGAACAGCTGGGCATTCCGGCGTTTATGATCACCTCCAATGGCGCGCGTGTGCATAACTGCGAAAATGAAATAATTTTCAAGCGAAATATAGCACCGGAAGTCATTGCCGGCATGATGGAAATGTTCCGAAGCGATCTGGAAATTCAAGTTCATCTCTACCGTAATGATGACTGGCTAATCAGTAAAGAGGACCCTAACAATCCCTGCACACAGGAAAATTTTTCATACGGGCTATTTGATATAAACAATCCTCCGTTGGAGAATATCGCTAAAATTTTTATAAAACACCAGGATCAAAACCACGAAAAACTGGTTATCTGGGAAAATAAAATCAAAGCGGCATTTGCCGGCCAGACTCATGTCACTTTTTCTTCCCCCAACTGCCTTGAAATGATGGACGCCGGTGTTTCCAAAGGACATGCTCTTGACGCTATCGCTAAAATGAAAGGTTATGCATTAAAAGACTGTATCGCTTTTGGTGATGGCATGAATGATTTTGAAATGCTTTCTATGGCGGGAAAAGGGGTAATAATGGGAAGTGCACACCATAAAGTAAAATCAGCCTTACCCGGTAATGAGATCATAGGTCACTGTGATGATCAGGCCGTTGCCCATTATCTGGTCAAACATCTGCTCAAATAAGCGAGCAGATCTATTTTTTTACAGATTGAGGATTTAACTTTTTAAAGACAAGTATTCAAGTATAAACACTTTTATCTGCTCAATATCATTGATATTTAATGCCGGCAGTGATGTTGCTAAGGCCTGATCCGAGGCAAGCGCAATAATGCTTGAATCATGGGGGTAAAGTAAGGGTTTGCCCAAACTTGGCCGATGCAGCTCAATTTTGGCGAATTTTTCATACCTAAAACCTTCAACTAATACTAAGTCTAAGTTGTTAAGATCTAAACAATTTAACTGTTCCGTTAAATTAGGCTCAGTTTGTTGCAATCTCTCCTTAAAAATAATGCTTCGATAAGGTGATGCCAGTACCACTTGGGAAGCACCGGCTTTACGTAAACGATAACTGTCTTTTCCGGGTTTATCCATTTCAATATTGTGGTGACTATGCTTAATCAAGCCTATATTGATCCCTTCCGCTATCAATAGTGGGATCAACTTTTCAATTAATGTGGTTTTGCCTGTGCCACTATAGGCTGAAAAGCCAAGTATCACTTTCGGAAAATTTTCTATCGAGTACATTTATATCAGTTACCTTAAATTTGAATGTATTAGGCGCTTATATTACAGCGCTATTAACTTAGCTTTAAATTAGTAAAAAACGAAACTATAACCATAGGTTATATAAAATATCAACGGATTGACTGACCAGCTCTATACAGATTTATTGAGCTCAATATTTAAATAATACCAGTCTAAATGCCCTTTTGGAGAAACAATGATCGCACCTTACATTGATGAATTTTTAATGCTCAGCTTAGTGCACTTTCTCGCCGTTATTGCACCGGGGCCAGATTTTGCCGTGGTGATCCGTCAAAGTATCAGCTGTGGCCGTAAAAGTGCACTGATCACAAGTTTAGGCATAGGTACAGGTATTTCAATACATGTACTTTATACCTTACTGGGTATAGGTTTTATTATTACACAATCGGAAACAGCCTTGATGGTCGCTAAAATTGCCGGTGCGCTATACCTGAGTTATATCGGCTTTAATATGCTGCTTAGCAAACCTCAAAAGCAGACAGACCATCAAGTGGTCATTGATACAGACTCCAATCACCACAAAGGCGCTTTTATGCTGGGATTTATGACCAATTTATTAAACCCTAAAGCGACCCTGTTTTTTTTGGCGATCTTTACTGCGATCGTCAGTACTGATACACCCATAGCCGTACAAAGTATCTATGGTCTCTGGATAGCGCTGACCACGGCATTGTGGTTCTCGCTGGTATCATTATTTTTCTCTCAGCAGAGTGTGCGGACAAAATTTGTTCGCCACGGTTATATTTTTGAACGACTGATGGGAGGCATATTACTGTTATTTGCCGCAAAACTCGCCTTAATGCTGTAGCTGAGTATCAGCTGCACATTGATAAATGGGTAGAGCAGATGCACCAAGTATGATCATACTGCACTCATTAGATCCTGATCAAATTTTCATTGATTATCTTTTGAACTTTACAAAAGGATTACAATATTGTTAAGTCCATCCCAAAAAATAAACTATTCCTTTATTTTACAATGCATTAAAAATAAATTTTGGTAATGTATCGGCAATTCGTTATTAGTTGGCGCAGTTTTTGCCTTATAACAATAATGGAACGGAAAAAATTGTCATTAGAACAATAAAAAACCACCATTTTTTACTGCCGACGCAAGAATAGACTGTTATCAAAGGATTTTGTGTAACAGAATTTTATTATAAAAAAAGGGAAATAATCATGACTATGAATAAAGCAATCCTACCTGCAATCATCTCTGCATTACTTGCAACGTCAGCACAAGCAGCAACACTTTATGAAGTTGCAGATACAACGGTAAAAATGTCCGGTGAACTCGACGCATATTACAAAGTTTTCGACAAAGAAGGTACTGGTGTTGAGACTGAAGTAGACGAGAATGGCGTTATTAGCACTTGGGCTAACCTGCAATTTGATCTCTCTACTGAAATTTCTGATAGTGTCACCGCTATGGGCTCTTTTGAAGTTGAAGTCGGCGACGGCACTGCAGTTGTCGTTGATGATGCCTGGATGGGTGTTACGGGTAACTTTGGTACCCTTAAAGTAGGTGAAACGGGCAGTTCATTCGCGCTGATGGAAAAAACAGAAGTATCTAGCGAATTAAATGAATATGATGCGATTTACTCTGATTCAGAAACTGATGGCCGAGCGGTTCGTTATCAAAAAGCTCTTGGCCCGGTAGATCTGTCTGCTAACTACTCTTTTGCAAGTGATACACTTGTTGAAGGCGTGGCTGTTGGTGATATTTATGCACTGTCTGCTGACTATGCAAGAGAAAATTTCACTATCGGTGTAGCTTACCTTAACGGTGACACAGTAGAGTCAATGGGTGTTTCTGCTTCCGTCGTGGTTGATGCTTTATATGCAGCGCTGACTTACACTGACAATGACAAAGATAGTGGTGTAGATTTCACTACGGCAGCCCTATCAGCATCTTATGCCTTTGCTCCTGCAACGCTATACGGTTCGTACCAAATGCAAGATTTTGATGGTACAGATACTGATCTCAATCACTGGTATGCGGGTGTTTCTCGCGACGTGACTGCAAATATCACCACATTTGTTGAATACAGCGACACGGATCAAGATGACGCTCTTCAAGCATCACAGTTTGTTGCCGGTGTTTATTACACGTTCTAATCTGTAAAACATAGTTTAAAATATAGTTTTAAAATATAAAACCAGTGCTAATTTAGCACTGGTTTTTTTTGCCTTTTAAAACCGCCTAATCCGCTTGGTATTCGTTGCGGCAAGTCTGTTTGTGGGTTATTGTCGCCCTGTGATTATCTGAATTTGGAATCAAAAAAAATGAAAAAACTTCTCTTATTTATTCTGCTACTGCCCGGGCTGGCTTGCGCTTATACCCTTGAGGTAGTGCAGGGTATTAGTGTCTATAGCGTTAATAATGAAAAAGTATCCTCTGGTCCTTATGAGCTTATTAAAGGCCAAAATCAAATTGCGATCAGGTTTGATGGGAAATTAAGAGAGCAAGGGCAAAAAGAACATTTTCAGTCTAGACCCTACCTGTTAACTTTTACGGCTAAGGCTGATCTGCACCTGATGATGGTATCAAACAGATATAAAACTGTCCTAGCGGCAGAGAAACAGGGCCAGCCGATTTTCCACGCCGAGTCGAATGCAGTGCATATAGAGCAAATACTTTTACCCGCCCTGTCCAAAAGCCTGCCTTATGCTGATATTGCCGGGTTAGTCAGCCATTATAATGAAAAAAATGGCCTTTATTTTGCTGCCGGACATTTGGAAAAATTATCATCAACCCAAATTGCTAAGCAGAAGACAGCCGAACAAAGCAAGGTTGTTGCGCAGTTAAAATACTGGTACTCCAAAGCAACAGCAGAAGAAATTAGCGCTTTTGAGAAATGGAAAAAAGCACAGTAAGCTTAATACTTAATAATAAGGGCAGTAGTAAAGCCTCTTTTACGCTTTAGGGTCTGATTCAAAGTTGTTTTCAAATACCTCTAATTTTTGTCCAATTTACTGAAGGTGCAGGCATCTGCATCTTCAAGTAAATTGGGATTATCCCTTCTAGGGCACATTCACACCCTTTGATGCGACCCAAACACGATACCACTGTTCCGCATTCATTTTCAGGGTTAACGCATTCGCCGCATCCTTGACACGTTTAGTGTTACCTGTCCCTAATAAGGCCACCGGATTTGACGGATGTTTTAATATCCAGGCATAAATCACCTGATCAATTGAATCTGCACCTAACTCTTCGCCAAGTTCAGATAGGGTTGCACGTAAACGTTTGGCCTGCGGCGTTTGTGCACTGAAAATAGTGCCACCGGCTAAACATGACCATGCCATTGGACGCACCCGATACTGCTGCAGCTGATCCAAAGTGCCATCCGCCACCACATCAAAGTTAATGGGGTTAAATTCAACCTGATTGGTTATCAGTGCTGCAGGCAAGCGAGATTGTAATAAATCAAACTGCGAGCTGGTAAAATTGGACACCCCAAAGTGTTTCACTTTACCGCTCTGTTTTAGTTCATTAAATGCCTCGGCTACCTGGTCCGCATCCATCAAAAAATCAGGCCGGTGCACTAACAATGCGTCCAACTGCTCGACCCCTAAACGGCGTAAAGAGTTTTCTGTGGACGCTAAAATACCCTGTTTACTGCAGTCATAATGAGAAACGCGTTTTTCAGTATGACTGCTCGCAATACCATTAATGCCAAATTTTGAAACAATTTCAATTTGCTCTCTAATAGAAGGATCGAGCTTTAATGCCTCGCCAAATAGAGTCTCACAGTGTCCTGCATCATAAATAGCCGCGTGATCAACCGTGCTGATCCCCATTTCGATATGCTGCTTAAGAAAGGTTAAACGCGCCTGCTTATCCATATCCCATGAACCAAGGCGCCAGTAACCCTGAACAAGTTGCGAGAATTCGGGCCCATCGGGCGCCATCAATACCTTGTTAACTGTACTCATATATACTCCAGAAAAAACAGAATAGACAAAAAATCCGTCAGCCATTCTAGCACTTTCAATTTTGGGAAGAGTTTATTGCCCGGTCTGATTTGTAACAAAACCTAACATTGGGTGCTACAGACACAAAAAAAGGGCTTTCGCCCTGTTAATTTTTATTGAACGACAGAGTCAGGCTGACTTGATTTTTGGGATTAGCATCTCTTATCAAATAGACTTATTTGCCGATTAGCAGTGTAAAGCAGCTATAACAGTATTTCACAGCTCCTTTTAATGCCTAACTTTAGGGCTTGCCTTGCACTTAGTTAGAACGCATAACGTACACCTATCGCGGCGCTCAAAGCAAAACGTAATTCCTCTTTTTCTTCTTTGTAGCCTATATTGGGAGAGATCTGTGCAAACACATCAAATTGCGGAGCAAAAGGCAGCGTCAGGCCGAGTGGCGCGCGTAAACCAAAAACATCATCCTTATGCCACTTATAAAATGCGCCGCCCCCAAGATAATAATTAAAGGGTATCTTTTGGGTAAATATACCCTGTTTAAGCAAATAATCGCCACTAATACCATCATTACCAACAAAGCCATTGAGATTATTAAACTGCCCCGCAATACCAAATCCCTGATCAAAACCAAAGCCGACTTTAGTTTCGTTTGCGGCATTTGCTGACGTCGCGGCGGTTAATAAGCTTAGCGTGCAGATGAAACTCATGATTAATTTTTTCATTGTTATTCCCCGTTAAAAAATGTTTGATTTTTTATTCTATTGCAGACAGATTAAATGCGGGATCTTGTTTATCTAGCGCATCATCCATTTTGACACTATTTTTCACATTAAACATAGGGCTAACGCCCATAACAATTAATATATTAGCACCTTTTTAACACACCACCAGTCAAGCAGATAAGCCCGTAGAAATAGTTTTAAAAAATCATCAAGGATTTGCTTACAGACTTAATAAATCTTCGTATAATAGTGCCTCTATTCAACCCAAGCCCTGAATTTACGTTTCAGTTAGCTACGAGGAAAATCCATGTCAAATACAGTCGTCTGTGCGTTATATCGTTTTGTTACTTTAGACAATTATCAAGAGATTCAAGCACCGTTATTAAAGAGCATGCAAGACAACAATATAAAAGGTACTTTATTGTTAGCTCAAGAAGGAATCAATGGCACGGTGGCCGGAAGCCGGGAAAATATTGATACGCTGATTGCCTGGTTAAAATCAGATCCAAGATTGAATAAGCTCACCACCAAAGAATCTTTTACTCCGGAAAACCCCTTCTATCGTACTAAAGTTAAGCTCAAAAAAGAGATAGTGACCATGGGCATTGAGGGTATCGATCCGAAAAGAACGGCCGGTAGCTACGTCAAAGCAAAAGATTGGAATGCTTTAATCAGCGATCCCGATGTGCTTTTAGTCGATACGCGTAACGATTATGAAATCAGTATTGGCACCTTTAAAAATGCCGTAGACCCTAAAACGACCAACTTCAGAGAGTTTCCGCAATACGTCAAAGATAACTTGGATCCTGCCGTCAATAAAAAAGTAGCGATGTTTTGTACCGGTGGCATTCGCTGTGAAAAATCCACTGCTTATTTAAAAGAGCAGGGTTTTGATGAAGTTTATCACCTTGAGGGCGGGGTATTAAAATACCTTGAAGAAGTGCCGCAGGAAGAAAGCATGTGGCAGGGTGAATGTTTTGTCTTTGATAATCGTGTTTCGGTAAATCACCAGCTGGAAAAAGGTCAATATGACCAATGTCATGGCTGCCGTTTACCGATTACCGAAGCCGATAAAGAATCCGATAAGTATCAGGAAGGTATTTGCTGCCATCAATGCCATGAACACATAACTGTTGAACAAAAACAGCGTTTTGCGCAACGAGAAAAACAGGTTATTTTAGCCAAACAACGCGGACAAACCCATATCGGCAACGATGCTGTTGCCCAGCTGGAAAATAATCGTATTAAAAAACAAGCGGTTAAACAAGCACAAAGAGCCAAAGCAAAGAAATAAGCGCAGACTGATTCTATGCCCTTAACGTGCATCTTTACCTGCTAAAAAAATATCCGGAACATTGCCCTCTTTACTAAAAAGGGCATGTTCCGTGATAATCCTGTATTGAAAAAAATGCTCTCATAAAAAATTTACTGCCCTTATCGGTTCAACGGCTTTCCTGCATCCTCTGTCATCCGCCTAAATAAATAGAAAATCATCAAATTTAGTCTTTGCCGTTAGCAATACAATTAAGCGATTATTGATGAAAAAGTTTGGCCCCTGCTTTTATCGGGAATATATTCGGTCATTTAATCTAAGCGCAACAATTCTGTAATAATACTGCCACAATATTGCGGCACAATTGCGCTCAAATTATTGTAAATTTCAAAGCAACTACAACAAAGTAGTCGCTAAAAGACCTTCCAAGGGAGTGATGATATGGATGTCCGTAAAAGCTTAGTGTCGACTTTAGTGACCTTAGCAATCAGCTCGAGCGTTTCAGCTGGAGTAGTACCAGAGAATCAAAAAAACACTTGGTTTCAAAGTGCTAATAGTGAAATGACCGAAAAACTGCAACAGACTTACCAAAAGCGTGCAAAAAACGTCATTCTCTTTGTTGGTGACGGAATGGGTATCTCCACGCTAACAGCGGCACGTATTCTCGAAGGTCAATTATCAGGTAATCCCGGTGAAGAGCATCAACTGAGTTTTGAAACATTCCCCTATTCAGCATTAGTTAAAACCTACAATGTCGATGCGCAGACGCCTGACTCCGCCGGCACTATGACCGCTATGATGTCAGGTGTTAAGAGCGATGCAGGCGTGATTGGCGTAGGTGAAAATGTACAGCGCGGTGACTGCTCTACTATGGCCAATAACAAACTGGTGAGCATTGTCGACCTGGCCGAAATAAAAGGTTTGGCGACAGGTGTCGTCACTACCGCACGTATTACCCACGCAACCCCGGCTGCAACTTATGCCAAATCGGTTGAACGTAACTGGGAAGATATCTCAGATATGCCCGATGACGCGATCAAAGCCGGCTGTAAAGATATAGCCGATCAATTAGTTAACTATGAAAGTAATCTAGAGACCCGTTTTCCAGGTCTCGATGTTGATGGTATTGAAGTGCTCTTTGGCGGTGGTCGACGTCATTTTTTACCTAAAGACGCAGCCTTTAATAGTACCGACGCAAGCAGTGAAAAAGAGGGCGATCGCACCGACGGGCGTGATTTAACCAGTGAATGGCAAGGCATTTATAAAGACGGCACCTATGTCTATGAGCAAAGCGGTTTTGATGCTATCGACACGGAAAGCAGCAGCCATGTTCTCGGTTTGTTTAACGAGTCACATATGCAGTATGCAGCGGATCGGACTAATGATATTGCCGGAGAGCCTTCACTTTCACAAATGACCGGCAAAGCAATCAATATCCTTGATAATAACGATCAAGGTTATTTCTTAATGGTAGAAGCGGGTCGTATCGATCACGCTCATCATGCGGGTAATGCGGCGGGTGCATTGACTGACACTATTGAGTTAAGTGAAGCGGTACAGCAGGCGATCAAACAAACCAATCCGGCAGAAACCTTAATTATGGTCACCGCTGATCACAGTCATGTATTTACCATCGCAGGCTACCCGAAACGCGGTAACCCTATTCTTGGTAAAGTGGTGAGTATCGGCAGTGATAGCCCGGCCCTTGCAAATGATGACTTACCTTATACCACTTTAGGTTACAGCAATGGCAAAGGCTTTCGCGATTTAGGCGCGGAAACCAATGCTGACGTTACCTACGACAGCGATGCTGTTGCCGGACGTGTGAATTTAAATGCGGTTAATACCGAAAGTAGCGGCTTTCATCAGGAAGCGACTGTGCCCCTTGGTTCAGAAACCCATTCCGGTGAAGACGTCGCTTTATATGCGAAAGGTCCCGGTGCGCAGTTGACCCAGGGAAATATTGAACAGAACGTGATTTATCACATTATCGAAAACGCATTAGATTTAGTTGGCAAGGAATAAGGTAACGATATGAAAACTAACAATAACATAAGTCTATTTAAACCGAGTCTAATCGCTGTTGCCGTACTCGCGTTAAGCGCGTGTAATAATTTGCAAGAAACACAGCAATTATCAAAGCAACAAATCACTGAAAACAGCAGTTCTGCATGGTATATAGATGGCCAGCAGCAAGTTAAAAATGCGCAAGCACAGATCGATAATATCGTTAAAACACGCGGACAAGCCAAAAATGTCATCTTATTTGTTGGTGATGGTATGGGCGTTTCCACACTAACAGCTGCGCGGATTTTAGAAGGCCAAAACAAAGGAATGCTGGGAGAAGAAAACCGCCTTAGCTTTGAAAACATGCCTTTTACAGGATTTGCCAAAACCTACAATGTCGATGCGCAAACACCCGATTCAGCCGGAACCATGACCGCTATTATTTCCGGCGTTAAGACCGATAAAGGCGTTATCGGTGTAGGTGAACAAGTCATTCGTGGAGAATGTACAAGTGCCGCAGGCAACGAACTGGTCAGCGCACTGGAGCTTGCCGAAATCGCGGGTAAATCAACGGGGATCATCTCCACCGCCCGGATAACGCATGCCACTCCGGCAGCCACTTACGCAAAATCTGCAGATCGTAATTGGGAAGATATTTCCGATATGCCAGCAGCCGCTATTACAGAGGGTTGTAAAGATATCGCGGATCAACTGGTTAACTTTGAAGCTAACCTTGAAGCACGCTATAACGGGATCGATGTCAATGGTCTTGAAGTGGTCATGGGCGGCGGTCGCAGACATTTCTTACCCAAGGATGCTAATTTTAATAGCCCCGATGCAGTCAGTTCAACAGAAGGTGACCGCAGCGACGGTCGGGATCTAACCCAGGAATGGCAAGATACCTATAGCAATGGGCAATATATCTTTGACCAGGCGGGCTTTGATGCCATAGACACTGAAAATACTGAGCGTGTTTTTGGCCTGTTTAATGAATCACATATGCACTACGAAGCAGATAGAAGTAACGATATCTCTGGCGAACCTTCGCTGTCACAAATGACCGAAAAAGCGATGGCGATTCTTGACAATAATACTCAGGGCTACTTTTTAATGGTCGAAGCGGGTCGTATTGACCATGCCCACCATGCCGGCAGTGCTTATAACGCCTTAACCGATACGATTGAATTATCCAACGCAGTTAAGCTTGCGATGCAAAACAGCAATCCGGAAGAGACATTGATTATTGTCACCGCCGACCATGGCCATGTGTTTACCATTGCCGGATATCCTAAGCGTGGCAATCCTATTTTAGGTAAAGTGGTTAGCATAGGAAAAACACAGCCCGCTTTAGCGGCAGATGATCTTCCTTACACTACAGTAGGTTACACAAACGGACTCGGCTTTAGAGATTTAGGCCCAGGGGTTACCGATGCAGATGAGAGCTATGCTGATGCTCCGGTAACAGGACGAGTGGATTTAAGTAATATTGATACGAGCAACAGCGGATTCCACCAGGAAGCACTGGTTCCATTATCTTCTGAAACACATTCAGGTGAAGATGTCGCAGTGTTCGCATCGGGTCCCGGCGCACACTTGGTCAGCGGTAACTACGAACAAAGTCTTCTATTTCATATCATGGACTTTGCCGGAGACTTGGTTACTAAGGCCGATCAGAAACTACCGTAAGACAAACTGAGCAAAGCCTATTTTTTAGCTTGTCATTATCAAAGGGGCTTTTGCCCCTTCATTATTATTTCAGGATCATATTTTGAAGAGACTAACGGTTTTATTTTTTCTCCTTATTTCATTCACCACTCACAGTGCAGAATTATGCCAGGAAGAGTTCCAAAATGTTGGCGCTATCTATCAAATAACCGACAGCCAATCGAACGGTAAAAATACCGCACAACAAAAAACACTGCAACTTTGGCGCAGCCCAAAGCAGGTTATTTATACCTATTCAGCGCAGGCTGTTAGTGAAAAATGGCGCTTATTAAGCAACCAGAGAATTAAATTAACGCGTTATTTTGATCAATTTGAAAGAGGCATCGAATACCAGGCTGCAGATATGCCGGATTTCAAGCAGAATACCAACCATTGGCTCAGTAAATATCGAATGATCGCCCCTTTTTTACTTGAACAGCTGCAAAAAGTAAAAAGCATCAATACAGGTTGCGCTGAAAACATTGTTTATCGAAGCAAGCAAGCAGCGCAAACACAAATTCTATTAAACTGGAATCCGCACTATCAGTTACCGACTAAGCTAACCATTAGGCAAGGCAAACAGCTTACTGTCTGGCAGTTAACAGAATTAATTACAGACTCAAAAAAGGTGCAACAAAATCACGATAAACGTGAACACTACCAGTTAACCGACTACGCGGATATTGGAGATAACGAAGCCGATCCCTTTTTAGCCAAGATGATCAACCAGGGTTTTATCGAACACTCCCATAGCGGTTTTTATAATGCAGATGGGGATCATATGTAAGATTTCTCTATCAGCTATCAGCTTTCTGCTAAAGATAGCTTACTACCGTAGGGTGCGCTCTGCGCACCGATTATCGCTGTTTGCGGTGCATAGAATGCACCCTACCAATAATACCAAACGCCATCTCAGAAAAATAAAAAATGCCGAGCCTAAAGGCTCAGTTCCGAGAGTAGGTG
>NZ_PJBP01000115.1 GCF_002836415.1 Psychromonas sp. MB-3u-54
TTCACCCTAGTTCGTCAATACAGAATTGGTTTAAATCACAATGTGGTTACAAATTCGTAAATATATTCAAAGCACTCGCAAAGGCATTTTCAACGGTTGGCTGAACTGCCTCGCTAAAAACAACATTAACCCCTGCTAAATTTCCTCTTTTATGCGTTCAATCAGATAATGGGGATAGCCCATTGAGGACATCATTTGGGTGATAATAATACGTTTTCTTCCCGTATTTGCATTCGTTATTACCCAAAATGGCGTATGGGGAATGTTACGGGGTTTACTGGCTTTAAATAAATTCTGCTCTTCCTCGCTATCCGCTGCCAATAAAGCATTTAAATTCTGCCCCAGATAATCCCGAGTACGTCCCTTGGTTTTATCCGCAGCGTCTTCAAATGCATTGGTATTTTCATAATACATAGTCGCCAGTAACATCATAAATTTATTGGTCACAACGGCTTCTGTTTTAAATACCTCGCTATCAAATAAAGCATTAACACCGTGAGCAAGGGGCTCCGGCAATGAAATATTCGCACGATCAGGCACCTTAGGCGTGATCGCCTCAAAAACAGAGGGCTCATCATTAACGGCTTCTTGACCGGGAGCGCTTGGCGTTACGGATGAGGTAATAGGGGGTGCATTGCCTGCCGATGCATTCGGTAAAGATAACAATCTGCGCAGAATCTGCGAGGGTGTTTCTCCAAAGGCTTCTATATTAGCCAAAATATATTTATAAAGGTCATCTTCTATCTCTATATTTTTCATTCTTCCACCATGCGATATTCACCACTTCACTAGTTATTTTGCTTTACTCTATTCTATTCTATTCTATTTCAATCTGAAAATTAAAAAAACGACTCAAAAAAATAATAAGGACAAGATTTACCTTAGAAATACGCTTTTCTAAAAATAACCCGTTAATATTAAACTAAAAAAAACATTATTTATTGATCTATTTCCTTTCTACTCAAAAAGCCAAGTGTTGACACATTTGAAGTCTTCGCACAGTTGATAATGCAATATTTAGATCATTTCCATATAATCTGCAAACATTCTTATTTTTCATGTGTAATAATGTTTGCCCGTATATTTCGCCTTAAGACAGAATCCGATGATACTTAATTACCAACAGAAAAAATCGACTTTAACTGAGTCAAAACAACCCTCTGAAAATATTTTCATCATACACGGGTTATTTGGCAGTTTATCAAACCTCTCGGGTTTGGCGAGTGAATTACAAGAGATACATCACACTATTTCTGTTGATTTGAGAAACCATGGTAACAGCCCGCATGATAACTCGATGACTTATATCGAAATGGCTAATGATATCTTTGCATTAGCAGATCATCTTAATATTGAACGCTTTTCTATTGTGGGCCATTCGATGGGTGGAAAAGTAGCCATGGCCTGCGCTTTATTAAATCCGCAGCGTGTTAATAAAATCATCGTCGCGGATATTGCCCCGATAGTCTACCCGGATAAACATAATGATGTCCTCATTGGCTTAAATGTACTTGCCAATCAACCAATAAAAAGCAGAAAAACAGCGGAATTAACCTTAAGTGCCTATATTACAACACCAGAAACTCGTCAGTTTTTACTTAAGTCATTAAGAAAAAAGGGAGAACATTTTTCCCTGCAGTTTAATTTACCGGCTCTTAACGCCAACTATGCGACTATTAGAGCCTGGCCGGAATTTGATAATATTTTTAACAAAGAAGCGCTTTTTATCAAAGGAGCCGATTCTGATTATATCCTGCCTGAATACCAGGCTGATATTTTACACTACTTCCCCAACGCTAAAGCCAAAATGATTAAAAATACAGGTCATTGGTTACATGCAGAGAAACCTAAGACCTTTAATCGTTTAGTGAAAGAATTTTTCAAATGAAAGAACAAAGCATTGGTTTTTAATCGGGAGATAAAGTGCCTAAAATCTTACTCCCAATAGCCCAATGTATATGTTATATTCCCCCCTCTTTTTTGAATGGAAAGTAATGTGTTACAGGAATATACTGAACAGATTGAGACAATTGGTCTTTATGGATTTTACCTCCTCCTTTTTTTATTAATCGGGCTTTCCATTCAAGATGTATTAAAGCGCGGTAATGTGCCTAAATTTGGTCGCCAAATAGTTTGGGCTGTGCTTTTTTTTGGTTGCATCGGTTTTATCGCCAAAGCAATTATCGAAATTGTTTGGACTAGCAGAGGTTTTGGCTAGCCATAAAACAAACATACTAATACACTGAACTAATGGTTTATTATCTATCCATGAGTTGATTCTATTAGCAGAAAATAGCAGTTTTAGGTAAAATAATGGCAAAAGAATCATTTGATCGCATAACACACGATCTTTTTGCTGATGAAGTGCGCCCAGGAAGGCCGAAGAGCAATCCGCATTGCCGTCGAGTTCAGCTTAAGATGAATAAGAAGAAGCAGGTACTACGGGACAAGCAGAAAGGTTTAAAACGTATTGAGTTAAAAGTGGATAGTGAATTATTTGAAAGACTGAATAAGCTATCAAAAGAGCAAGAAATTACCCGTGGAGAGTTAATTAAGCAGTTACTTCACGAGCAATTAATTTAATTTATAAATAAAGGTAATCGACTATGGCTAGCGTGGGTATTTTTTTTGGTAGTGATACGGGCAACACTGAAGCTGTTGCTAAAATGATCCAAAAAGAGTTAGGTAAAAAATTAGTTGAAGTAAAAGACATAGCAAAAAGCACCAAGGAAGAAATTGCTGAATATAGCCTGATCCTGTTTGGTATACCAACTTGGTACTACGGTGAAGCGCAGTGTGACTGGGACGATTTTTTTCCGGAATTAGAAGAAATTGATTTTAACGACAAGTTAGTGGCTATTTTTGGTTGTGGTGATCAGGAAGATTATGCGGAATACTTTCTTGATGCGATGGGTCAACTCGGTGACATAGTAGAAAGTAAAGGCGCTCTTATCGTTGGCCACTGGCCTAGTAAAGGTTATTATTATGAAGCATCCAAAGCGCAAATTGATGATGACCATATAATCGGCCTCGGCATCGATGAAGATCGTCAGCCTGAATTAACCGCTGCTCGCGTAAAAGAATGGTCAAAACAGGTTTATGATGAAATGTGTCTTGCTGAACTTGCAGATTAATTATTCGTAGCTCAAACCCCAGGAATCCAGCATGTCAATAGAAAATGATGCATTAAAAGAAGCCGGACTAAAGATAACATCACCACGAGTGAAAATTTTGAGTTTGTTACAACGACCTGACAATCAACATATTAGTGCGGAAGATCTCTATAAAAAACTACTCGAACAAGGTGATGAAGTTGGTGTGGCGACGGTTTATCGTGTATTAAATCAATTTGACGATGCAGGAATAGTGACTCGCCATCATTTTGAGGGTGGAAAATCGGTCTTTGAACTTGCCAATCAAGAGCATCATGATCACCTTGTCTGTTTAACCTGTGGAGAAGTGATTGAATTTAATGACGATCTAATAGAAACGCAGCAAAATTTAATTGCAGAAAAATACGGTATTAAATTAACTCATCACAGTCTTTATCTGTTTGGTGAAGCAATTGATGGTAAATGTAAGCATAAAAAATAGCGAATAGTTATCATCTTCAAAGCCTCAGCTATTATATTAAAAGCCCTGTTTAGTCTATTCTAAACGGGGCTTTTTTATAAATAATAAGCTAGTGTCTTCGGGCTTAAGTTTGTTACAGAAAATGCACCACACACACTTGATCAGACTGCGAAGCGTTGTTTCGATTCTTCTTGATCAACAGACGACACCGAAAAATACAAAATAATAACCAGCATCTGTTTTAGCCTTTACTCTGCGTAGCGCCTCTGTGCCCTCTGTGGTAGTACCTTTGTCACAAAAAATGCACCACGCACACTCGCTCATCAAAATGAATGTTCGAATTTAAGTCCTAAGGCACTAGCGTATGTTACGTATTAAGATTCGAGAGTTACGTTTAAGGTTATAGAGCTCTTTTTTAGCGGCAGGTAACTGGCTCAGATCTGCAAATTCAAACCCCCGTTCCCGAAACCAATGAATACTTTGTGTTGTCAAAACGAAAATAGACTCCAAACCCAGTTTCCTTGCTTGTCGCTCGACATGCGCAACCAGATTATCCGCCCTTGCACTTCTTCGGTATTCAGGATGACTGACTAAACAGGCCAACTCACCCATTTTTTCATCGGCAAAGGGATAGAGTGCAGCACAGCCAATCACCATGCCGTCCCGCTCTACAATTTCAAAATATCCAATTTCGTTCTCTAATAGTTCACGCGAACGTTTGACCAAAATGCCCTGTTGCTCCAACGGCTCTATCAGTTCCAATAAACCACCAATATCGTCAATAGTGGCTGTTCTTATTTTCTCATAACTTTCTTTTACTATCTGAGAGCCCACTCCGTCTCGCGTAAACAGTTCTTTTAATAAAGCGCCATCCTGGTAATAACTTATCAAATGGCTACGTGCCACACCGGCTTGACATGCCACTAGCGCCGCACGTAAGAAACGTAATGTACCCGAGGCATGTTCAGACTCTTGCTCCATTAAATCAACGTGTTGTTGCGCTTGGTCAGGTAATAATTCAGTAATGACCTGACCCTGCTCATCCAGCACGCCGGTATTAGAGCAAAAACCAATCAATTTATCAGCTTGTAACCCGACCGCTACTTGTGTTGCCACTTCTTCAGCCAGTAGATTAAAAACCTCACCTGTTACGGAATAACCAATAGGTGAAATAACGGGAATAGCGCCTGCTGCAAGTTGTGTTCTTATTCCCACAACATCAATTTTTCTAACCTTACCCGCATGGCAGAAGTCGATACCATCTTTGATTCCTATTGGCTGTGCAGTCACCACATTACTAATCACCGTTCGTATCGCAGCCCCCTGCATTGGAGAGTTAACCAATCCCATTGACAGTCGTGATTGTAATTCAATCTGCACCGTACCAACGGCCTGCTTGATAAGGGTCAGGCTTTTGTCGTCGGTAATACGTAGATCATTAGAAAACTGACTGGTATGCCCTTGTAATTCCAGTTGTTTTTGAATTTGTGGACGCACACCATGCACTAACACAAGCTGCACTCCCAAACTGTTTAACAATGCAATATCATTAATAATATGCTGAAAATTATCTGTTTCTAAGGCTTCCCCCCCAAGCATCAGCACAAAGGTTTTGCCCCGATGAGCATTAATATAAGGAGCCGAATTACGGAACCAGTGCACCAACTGTTTTGAATCTTGTACGACTTCCATTACAACACCTATTTAAACGCCTATGCGGAATATATTATCAATCAGTCCGCAAAAATGCATTAATATTTAATGACTTTTATCTATTAGTTAGACACTACGGACTCCCCGCGAGACGCCTGGCACCCGGCAAACGTTTTTTTATTTAGCGTTTTTCCTGTGTATGAACAGATTATCTAATAAGTGGAATTGCTCTAAACGGGTATCTTATTTTATGGCAGCCATAAAATAAGATACCCCAGCTTAACGAATGGATGATTCTTCGATTATGACTAAAACCTGACTTATTAGGCTTCTTTGTCTGCCGTAAAGACGGGCAGGGAAAGGTGCCAATAGATAGCACTCAAGCGTAATGATAAGGTCCCGCTGATTGCGATGCTCATCGCTAAAATAGGTGTAAATCCAAGATAGCTGCATGACACAAATAATACGCCACCCAGAACAGAGGCCGTTGCATAGATCTCTTTTTGTAACACAAAAGGTATTTGACCGCTTAACATATCCCGAATCATACCGCCCACGACCCCGGTTATACACCCCATAGCAATAGCGACAGGTCCGCTAAAACCTAATGCTAATGCTTTTTGAGCACCCACAATAGTGAAAATTGCCAGGCCAAACGCATCCAATATAAGTAACAGATAAGGAGGGGCTCGATGAATATGTTTTAACCAGAAAACAGTTAAAATAGCCGTTATTGTGATCACATAAGTATAATTATTATCAACAATCCAAAAAACGGGCGTTGCTCCCATCATCATATCTCGAAGTGTGCCGCCACCTATCCCGGTCACGGCTGCAAGCACAATAATACCAACGGGATCCATCCGTAACCGGGTTGCCACCAGCACACCTGAAATCGCACAGGAGATAACACCAATCATATCTGCAATATAGATAAATTGTTCTAACATCTTTGACTATCCATTTTTTATTATCCATTTTGTAAAAAATGGCACATTATATACCCAAACAGCTTTAGGTGCTCAGGGAGTTGGTTTTATTTTGATTTATTTGGACTGGTATATACCCATATTACTTCAAGATAAATAAGCAGCAGAAAGAACTACTGTTTTTTGATTGTCCGGCGCTTAAGGGCAAGCAGGAATTCTGCTGAATTAGCACCAATCATTAATAAACAAGGTGTCAAAACAAGCGTCAGTAGGGTTGCAAAGGTCAACCCTCCCGCAATCGCAGTCGCCAGTTGCGCCCACCATTGAGTAGAAGGTGCCCCAAACTCAATACTGCGTGTAAAAAAATCAAGATTAACTTTTAAAACCATGGGCATCAAACCGAAAATAGTGGTGACTGTGGTCAGTAACACCGGTCTGATACGCTGTGCCCCGGTTCTTAATATTGCATTTTTGGTGCTTGTCTCAGTGTTTTTTAAAACATTATAAGTATCAATTAAAACAATATTATTATTAACCACTATCCCCGCCAGGGCAATAACACCAATGCCCGACATTACTATGCCAAAAGCACTTTGGCTTACAAACAGCCCGAAAAAAACCCCTGTAGTTGAAAAAACAACGGCACTCAAAATTAAAAATGCTTGATAAAAAGAGTTAAACTGCAGTACTAAAATCAATGCCATCACGGCCAGCGCAACCATAAAAGCAGTTTTTAAAAATGCGGCGGCTTCCTGCTGATCTTCATTTTCTCCTCGCACTTTCAAGCTAATGCGAGGATCCAGCGCTAAACTCGGTAACTCTTTTTCAAGTTCCGGTAATGTAAGACTTAAGTTATAACCTTCGGCCAGATCGGCACTGACCGTCATGACAATGCGGCTATCCACTTTTTTTATTGAGGATTGTTTTGCGGATGGGATAAGCGCCACAAAATGACTGACCGGCACCTGCCCGGCACTGGTCTGCAAACGCAGCGCCGAAAGTTTACTTAAGGTCCTTTCATGCTCCGGATAACGAACACGAATATCTAATTCGTCATCAACATCGTCGGGCCGGTAGCTCCCGAGCATTAACCCATTGGTTAAGAACTGCACGCCACTTCCAAGCAGCGCAGTATCAGCCCCGTAACGCGCAGCGTTGGCGCGATTAATGATAAATTGCCATTCAATACCGGGTTTTTCACCATCATCTTCAATATTGACAAAATACGGCTTTTCAAGCAGCGCATGGCGAATTTTATCGGCATTTTCCTGTAACAGTTCAGGGTACCTTGAGCCTATTTCAATTTGTAAAGCCTTGCCTGTGGGCGGGCCTGACTGATCTTTTTTTATCTCAATCTCAACCCCCGGTAGATTCTTAGTACGATCAAGCAGATCGGCAATAATGTCCGTTGCACTGCGTCTGTCCTGCCAATCAACTAAATTAAGACGCATACTGCCAATAAATTCCCCCTTTGTATCACCCGTTTTAAGATAAAGCGTATCAATTTCATCACTCAGTGGTAATATTTTTTGCTCGATGACGGACATAATCTTATCTTGCTCATAAATTGAAAAATCGCCATAGGAACGCACTTTAATATTAATACCCGATGGCTCAACCTCGGGAAAAAACTCTACGCCTAAATTTGATTTTGCGAACAAAACGACGCCGGAAATGGCCAAAACACTGGTCAAAAATAAAACTGCCCAGGGACGTTTAATGGCTTTATTGAGTGTTTTTACATAAAAACCGGTAAAACCGGTTAACTTTAATAAGTTGCCGTTTTCTGCCAATAGTGCATTATTTTTTTCTTTTGTCGATAATAAGCGCGGTTTTCCAAAAACACTGCCCAGAACAGGCACAAAGATTAGCGCCATCGCAAGAGAAGCTGTGAGGGTTGCAATTAACGTCAGCGGCAGGTATTTCATAAATTCACCGGTAATACCGGGCCAGAATAATAACGGGGCGAAAGCTGCCAGCGTGGTGGCTGTTGATGCAATAATTGGCCATGCCATGCGTTTGGCAGCGTTAAGGTAAGCGTTATGACGCGGCATCCCGGCTGTCATCTCCCGATCGGCAAATTCAGTGACGACTATTGCACCATCGACTAACATACCAACGGACATAATCAGTGCAAATAACACCACTATATTAACCGTAATACCGGACATCCAAAGCACCAGAATACCGGTTAAAAAGGAACCGGGAATAGCGATACCTACCAACGCCGCACTTCTGACGCCAAGAATAGCAACAATCACAATGACCACTAATAATACCGCGCTAAGGACATTGTTTTGCAGGTCATTAAGCATGTTTTTCACATCTTTAGCGCGATCGCCGGCATAACTTATGTGGATATTATTCGGCAATAAGACTTCATTCTCAACAAGAAAGGCTTTAACTTTATCGACGGTCGCAATGATATTTTCGCCCGGACGTTTAACGACTTCCAGGGAAATAGTCGGTAAACCATTCACTCTGACAAAGCCGGCTGAATCTTTAAAGGTGCGTCGAATTTGGGCAACGTCGGCAAAGGTTAATACTCGGTCATCGCTAACCTTAATCGGCATTTCCATAACGTCTTTCATGGTTGAAAAAACAGAGGGGACTTTAATTGGAAAACGGCCCTTACCGGTATCCATAATTCCGGCGGCAACAAGACGGTTATTACGGGAAACCAAGGTATAGATATCGTTCATATTAAGCCGGTAACTTGCCATTAACAGCGGATCCACTAAAATCTCCACCATTTCTTCACGATCCCCCCCTATCTTAACCTCTAAAACTTCTGCAAATCCTTCGATATTATCGCGTAGAGTACGTGCCAGAATAACCATCGCCCGCTCCGGCGCACTGCCGGATAATAAAATAGTGAGCGCGGGATTTTCCGTTGCTAAGGTCACTTGTTTTACAATCGGCTCATCCGAGGCCAAAGGCAATTTACCCTTTGCCTGATTGACCTGCTCACGTACATTGGTCAGCGCATCTTTGATATCAATGCCGACATAAAACTCCAGAACAATAGAGGCATAGTCGCTACTGGCCGTTGATTTCATCTCCTTAACCCCCTCAATACCGCGCAATTCCTGCTCTAGGGGACGTAACAGTAAACGTTCAGCATCTTCCGGTGAAATACCTTCATGGTTCACTGAGACATATATAATTGGAATGGGCACATCGGGCTCAGCCTCTTTCGGGATATTAATATAAGCAGAAAGACCCGCGGTCAATAAAAAAGCTAACAGCATTAAGACCACACGTTTTCGTGATAATGTTCCCTCAATAACCCCGATCATAATTATTTCTCCGCCATCCTCGCCTGCACGCGATCACCCGATTTCACAAAACCTTGCCCTAGGGTGATGATATCGACTTCACCTGCAAAACCCGCTAACCACACGCCATTATTATCGGCCTCAACCAGATTGATTTTTTTAAAAATAACCTCTCCATTGTGCACCAATTTAACGCCTAAATTCCCTTCGTTATCTAAGGCTAAAGCGGAAGGTGAGAGATAAATCGCGGCTACGGAATAAAGCGGGATCAAGAGTTCTGCACTCATGCCGGAAAATATTTTCCTGTTTGGGTTCGAATAATGTTCCCTCAATAATCCTATCATGATTATTTCTCCGCCATCGTCGCCTGCACGCGATCACCCGATTTCACAAAACCTTGCCCTAGGGTGATGATATCGACTTCACCTGCAAAACCCGCTAACCACACGCCATTATTATCGGCCTCAACCAGATTGATTTTTTTAAAAATAACCTCTCCATTGTGCACCAATTTAACGCCTAAATTCCCTTCGTTATCTAAGGCTAAAGCGGAAGGTGAGAGATAAATCGCGGCTACGGAATAAAGCGGGATCAAGAGTTCTGCACTCATGCCGGAAAATATTTTCCTGTTTGGGTTCGAATAATGTTCCCTCAATAATCCTATCATGATTATTTCTCCGCCATCGTCGCCTGCACGCGATCACCCGATTTCACAAAACCTTGCCCTAGGGTGATGATATCGACTTCACCTGCAAAACCCGCTAACCACACGCCATTATTATCGGCCTCAACCAGATTGATTTTTTTAAAAATAACCTCTCCATTGTGCACCAATTTAACGCCTAAATTCCCTTCGTTATCTAAGGCTAAAGCGGAAGGTGAGAGATAAATCGCGGCTACGGAATAAAGCGGGATCAAGAGTTCTGCACTCATGCCGGAAAATATTTTCCTGCTCGGGTTCGAAAATTGTGCCTCAACACGAAAAGTACTGCTCTGCGGATCAGCTATCGATGCAATATAAGTTAATTTACCGGTCAATATCTCAGCCGATAATAGTGTTGCTTGAACTTCCTGGTTTAACTTTAATTGGTTAACATAATGTTCAGTGGTATCCCCCCGGAAAACGATAGGATCGATATTGTCGAGACTAAAAAGGGGATCACCTACTTTGACATAATCCCCTTGCTCAACAAATTTATCCTGAAGAACACCCGTAAAAGGCGCAATAACATGGGTTTTATTTAAGCTTAAGCCTAATAAAGCAAGGTCGGATTTGACCGCTAATAATAAACTTTTTGCTTCCGCTAAACGAATGTCGGCTTGTAATCCTTTGGCATTTAACGATTTGACGGCGTTATAATTTAACTGCCTTTCATACAACAGAGCCTCGGCCTGTTCAATCCTGAAAGGTAATTCATTTTTATCTATCTCCGCCAGATTATTTTTACTTTTTACATAGTTGCCCTTTTCAACATAGGTTTTACGGATTTTTCCTGCAACCTCTGCCCTCACTATAACGTGACTTTCAGCCTCACTGCGGGCATATAAAGTTAATGATTTAGTCATTTGTTGAGGGATAAAATGGGTTATTTGCACTTGGGGGAGATTTTCTGGTGGTTTTTTTATCGCTGTCGGGAAGCTGTTTTCTCCGCTGCCGGAAAACATCCATAAAAATAATAAACCGCTGATAAGTAACGCTAGCCAATAAGGGCGCAATGAAAAAAAATGGACAATGCGAGCAAACATAAGAGAGCCTCAATTATATACCAAGTGCATTAAAGAGGTGATATTGTATTGCGCCGGGAAAATTAACACTAGCAAGGCATGAGTTGCAGGAAGTAGTTATTCTCCTTTCACAAAATCGTCTGGAACGATTTTGAACAGCTTTAGCTGACCACGAAGTGGTGAAGAACAGGACGTTCTGAATAAAACTCATAACGCAGATAGCGTTTATTTTAACCAGCAAGACTAATCATATTTTTAATGCATTTGGTATCAACAACAACTTATAATTTAGTTGATAAAAAAACACTGCGCGAGTTAATAATCGAGAAAGGGGTCAATGGAGTGATATTGTTGTTAGAAATGCGATTGTTGGGATGGAAGCAGTTAAAGAAGTAGTTATCTTTTTGTTGACTGGCTTGTACCCAATCTACCTCAACAGTCAGATGTAGAATGGGTATAGTTATGGAGGTTACATTGAAAAAGAAGATCCACAACCACAAGTCGCCGTTGCATTTGGGTTATTTACAAAAAATCGAGAGCCTTCTAACCCGTTGGTATAATCAACTATGCCGCCGACTAAATATTGTAAACTCATTGGATCCACCAACAGAGTTACACCAGAATTTTCAATCTTGGTATCATCCTCATTCGCAGTTTCAGCAAAAGTAAAACCATAAGAAAAACCAGAACAACCACCACCAGTAACATAAACTCGCAATTTCATATCTGGATTTTCTTCTTCCGCAATCAGTGCTTTGACTTTTTTTGCAGCATTATCGCTAAAATAGATTGGCATTGCCATTTCGACTTCGACTTCGGATGTCATCATAACCTCTAAAAATATGTAAGCAGACTAACATTATCTAGTACCTGACTAATTAGTTCAAGTATTAACTCCATCAAATAAAGTTAAATTATCTCTCTGCGAAAGATTCGAAAAGAGGATTAAAAATTATCTTTGATTACGCTTGAGATGTTCCATTGCTTTACGCACTTGCTCCTGACGTTTTTGGCGCATTGAAATGCGCATTGTCCGTTCTAATAATTGCGTATAAATTGGACGTCCGCCAAGCGTTTGGGCAACCATAGTGGCACCTAAACAGGTCACTATTAAGGGTAAAATCATCTCATAATTACTGGTCATCTCAATCACTAACAGTATGCCCGTGATCGGCGCACGGACCGATGCGGCAAATAACCCGCCCATACCGGCAATAGCAAATCGGCCCGGTTCAGTCACAAGTTCGGGAAATAAAGAATGGCATGCGAGTCCAAATAACATACCAAATAAGGTGCCTAACGCTAAGGTGGGTGCAAAAACACCGCCGGGCGCACCTGAGCCGAAACTGGCTAAGGTTGTGAGGATACGAAATAAAAAAATAATCATCAGAGCACTGGAAAGATAATGCCCGCCGGCGATCTCGGGGATTAACTCCAGACCGCTATAAGCTAACTGCGGCTCTAATACCGATAAAGCGCCAAAAACGCCCCCCAAAAACAAACCAACTGAGACAAAACGCCAACGTTTATTTTGGTGTATAAAGAGATACATATCTTGCGCTGCAAGCAACAGCTTATTAAAGAAAAGCCCAATCACACCAAAACAAAAACCTAATAATAAATATAACCATAATGACAGTAAATCGGGATGTGAATAGTGCGTTACGCTGATCACCGCATCTTGACCCAACATAAAACGCATCACTATCGTGGCCATCACCGCGCTCATAAAAACACTTTTTGTAGAGGTTAAACTGTAATTAAATTGTGAACGCATCTCTTCGATAACAAACATAATACCCGCGAGCGGCGCATTAAATGCAGCGGCTAATCCCCCCGCTGCCCCGGCTGCCAAAAGCGCCTGAGCATCGGCCTGATCTACTTTGAAAATGTCAGAAATCATGCGCCCGATATTGCCGCCCATTTGCACGGAAGGCCCCTCTCTACCCAGAGCCATACCACTGCCGAGCGCCAATAGACCGCCAAAAAACTTCACCGGAATAACTCTTTTCCAACGCACCGGTCGCATTCCTTCCATCGCACCTTCTATTTCAGGAATACCACTGCCACCCGCTTCCGGTGCAAATCGATGAGTAAGGTAAAATGCAAGACCTGCCATAAACGAGGAAATCGGGATAGCAACGATCCACAGAGGAATATCTGAGTCACCAAAAGAGGCAATTAACTGCAAACGTAGTTCGCTGACCCAGATAATACCATGGTCAAATAGCGCTGACATGGCCCCCGCTAAAATACCAATAATGGCCGATAACCAGATCAGTAAGGCACTACTTTTACGGGTGAAAAAATGAGTAATAAAACGCTTTGGCATACTAACAGAGGACGTTGGTGTTTTTTTATTCATTAAATAAATACAACTATTTCAAGATAAGGAGAGTGCAACTCGTCGCTCAAAAAGCCGCAAACGTGAATACAAGATGAACATTATATAAAAATATCACTACAAACTAATATGATTCAACGCAAAAAACAACTGAACAAAGTTATAAATAGGAAATTAATCAACAAGTAAACTCAATACACCCGACTAAAGCAGTTTAGTTAGGATTTATGGACTGAAGTCCGCAAAGACCCGTTGCTTCAGCACTCTTTTTAAAAAATGACGAGAAGCTTTAGGCGCACTCTAGTGGCTAAATGTTCTTTAATGATTTCTTCGGCAAGCTCTTTTAATGAAAAACAAAAATGACGCGACCAATATCGCTTTTTAAATCAGGAGGACTTTCAAAACTTTTTTAAGCCTTAGTCCAATAGAGTTATTGAGTGACAAATAAAAAATGAGACTGAACCTTAAAAGCCCGATGACGACCATAGCATCGATAATCCATTCTCATCCCAAACGGAATATCTATTTAATATTATAGCTAAAGTCGATGATTTCAACCTTTTAGACAACGAATAAAAAGCGGCGATTAACTCTCATATATACTTAAAGAGAGGATTTGTTATTATAGCGGACTAATTTAATGATCTTTGATAGGACTTTTATGAGCATTTCCAAGCAACTTTTCGATCGGGCACAAGCAATTATTCCAGGAGGGGTTAACTCTCCGGTTCGCGCATTCAATAGCGTTGGTGGTGACCCTGTATTTATTGAAAGAGCCCAGGGTGCTTACATTTATGATGTTGATAAAAAACCCTATATTGATTATGTTGGCTCATGGGGCCCGATGATTTTAGGGCATAATCATCCGGAGATTAAAGCGGCGGTTATTGCTGCGGCTGAAAATGGTTTAAGTTTTGGTGCTCCGACCGAAATAGAAATCACCATGGCGGAAAAGGTCAAAAGTTTAGTGCCGTCAATGGAGCTAATGCGCATGGTGAGCTCAGGGACTGAAGCGACCATGAGTGCCATACGTTTAGCGCGCGGCTACACGGGTCGTGACAAGATTTTAAAGTTTGAAGGTAATTATCACGGTCACTCTGATGCATTATTGGTAAAAGCGGGATCAGGCGCACTCTCATTAGGCCAACCAAGCTCCCCCGGTATTCCGGCTGATTTTGCCAAGCACACTTTAACAGCCACCTATAATGACTTAGCCTCCGTAGAGCAACTGTTTGCTGAGTATAAAGGTCAAATCGCCTGCATCATAGTCGAGCCGGTTTCAGGCAACATGAACTGTATTCCCCCTCAAGAAGGATTTTTACAGGGATTGCGAGAGATCTGCGACGCCAATGATGCCTTGTTAATTTTAGATGAAGTAATGACAGGTTTCCGTGTAGCACTGGGTGGCGCGCAGGCTTATTACAATGTCAAACCAGATTTAACCACCCTGGGCAAAGTGATTGGTGGCGGCATGCCGGTAGGGGCATTTGGCGGCAGTAAAAAAGTCATGCAGCATATAGCCCCGATGGGTCCGGTATATCAAGCAGGCACACTGTCGGGCAATCCGATTGCGATGCATGCGGGTTTAGCGGCGCTGACCGCACTTGATAGACCTGAATATGCACAGCTTGCCGAAAAAACAGAAAGATTAGCCTTAGGTTTACAGCGCGTTGCCAATGAAGAAAATGTGCCGTTAGCTATCAATTATGTGGGTGGTATGTTTGGTTTCTTCTTTACCGAAGAAGAACAGGTTAGCAATTTCACCCAAGTTTGTGCCTGTGATCCAGAAAAATTCAAAAAATTCTTTCACTTGATGCTTGAACAGGGTATTTATCTCGCACCTTCTGCCTTTGAAGCTGGATTTTTATCTTTAGCCCATAGCGATCAGGATATTGAAGATACGTTAACGGCTGCCAAAAAAGCCTTCTCAATGCTTTAAAAAGAATAAGAGCTTAAGCGGGTATTCGTTTAAGCTCTTAATATAAAACTCCATCACTAGTAAGTTCTCATGATTAATGTCGATACAAGCTATTATTTTAAAATAATATTATCAATAAAAAAATGCATACTTACTTAGGCCTGAATACACGACAGACAAGCAAATGACAATTTTCCAGAGCGCTATTTTCCCGAGCACTATGTTGTGCAAAAAATGACACAAAAAAGCGCTTTTCATCTCTTACAGATAAGTCCGATGGTTTTATTTTCTCTTATAACACCATATGTCATTTGTATTTTTTCCTTACAACGCATTTACGTTACAATAAGCGTTTTTGCACGCCAATAAACAGGGTCGTTCCACATGAGTAATCTATTAGATTTAAGCTTAGAAGGTGTTGAAAAACTGCCTCTAACTAAATTTACCGAGGATGCCTATCTCAACTATGCCATGTATGTGATCATGGACAGAGCACTACCGCACATTAGTGATGGCTTAAAACCCGTTCAAAGACGCATAATATATGCCATGTCTGAACTGGGATTATCGGCACTTTCCAAACATAAAAAATCCGCCCGTACCGTCGGGGATGTATTAGGTAAATACCATCCGCATGGTGATAGCGCCTGTTATGAGGCCATGGTATTAATGGCACAACCCTTTTCCTACCGTTACCCTTTAATAGACGGACAAGGCAACTGGGGCGCACCGGATGATCCTAAGTCCTTTGCCGCGATGCGTTACACTGAATCCCGTTTATCCGCATTTTCAGAATTATTACTCTCGGAAGTAGCGCTGGGGACCACGGATTGGAAACCCAATTTTGACGGCACCATGAAAGAGCCGGTATTATTACCGGCACGTCTACCGCATATACTATTAAATGGTATTAGCGGTATTGCCGTTGGTATGGCAACCGATATACCGCCGCATAACGTCCGCGAAGTCGCAGCTGCCTGCTGTCATTTGATTGAACATCCTAAGGCAAATCTGATTGATTTAATGGCTTTTGTACAGGGACCTGATTATCCGACTGAAGCTGAAATCATCACCCCTAACAGTGACATAAAGAAAATTTACGAAACCGGCCGTGGTAGTTTCAAAAGTCGTGCTGTCTATACAGTAGAAAATGGCGAAATAGTTATTACGGCCCTTCCTCATCGTGTCTCCGGCGGCAAAATTCTCAAAGAAATAGCCAAACAGATGCAGGATAAAAAATTACCCATGATTGCAGATTTACGCGATGAGTCTGATCATGAAAACCCGACCCGGTTAGTTATTATCCCGCGCTCCAATAGAATTGATATTGAAGGACTAATGCACCACCTGTTTGCTTCAACGGATTTAGAGGTTAATCATAAAGTTAACCTCAATATGCTGGGATTAGACCAGCGTCCGCAGGTTAAAGGTTTAGTGACCATTTTAAACGAGTGGTTAGTGTACCGAATGAAGACAGTGCGTCGCCGTTTGCAGTTTCGATTAGACAAAATTTTAGCGCGCCTGCATATTTTAGAAGGTTTATTAGCCGCCTATTTGAACATAGATGAAGTCATTGAAATCATTAGAACTTGTGATGATGCAAAAGCCGAATTGATGTTCCGTTTTGAGCTTTCAGCAATACAAGCACATGCTATTTTAGAAATTAAACTACGCCAACTCGCCAAGTTAGAAGAGATCCAAATCCGTGCTGAGATGGATACGCTGACGGAAGAGCAAAAAAAATTAGAGCTTTTATTAAGCTCAGAGCGACGCTTAAATACGCTGGTTAAAAAAGAAATTCAGGCTGATGCGCTAAAATATGGCGATGATCGTCGCTCTCCGCTTATTGAACGTATTGAAGCAAAAGCACTCACTGAAAAAGAGTTAATGCCCAGTGAAATGGTGACTGTGGTTTTATCAACTCAAGGTTGGGTGCGCTCGGCCAAGGGATTTGATGTTGACGCACAGGCACTAAATTATAAATCCGGTGATGAATTTCTGACCAAGGCACAGGGACGCAGTAATCAAAGCTGTATTTTTATTGATGCAAGCGGCCGGGCCTATTCGTTAGATGTTCATTCCCTGCCGTCAGCCCGTTCACAGGGTGAGCCGCTAACGGGGCGATTTAATCAAAATGAAAACGTTCCTTTTGTGTGTGCATTGATTGGCGATGATGAGGATCGTTATCTCATCAGCAGTGATCATGGTTATGGATTTATTGCCAAATTTAGCGATATTAATAGCCGCAACAAAAATGGTAAAACACTCATTAATCTGACCTCCAATGCGCAATTAATGCCGCCGAAAAAAATCACCGGTGGTGACGATGACTGGTGTTTAACCATCAGCAATGAAGGACGCTTATTACTCTTCCCGGTCAACAGTTTACCAAGCCTCAGCAAAGGAAAAGGCAATAGGATGATCAACATCATCTCAGCCAAAGCGACTAAACGTGAAGAGTTTGTTACTATGCTGGAAATTCTTCCGCAGGAAAGCTCGGTCACGCTGCATGCAGGAAAACGTAAATTGACTTTAAAGCCCAGTGATTTAGCACATTATCAAGGCGAACGAGGCCGACGTGGCAGCAAACTACCGCGCGGTTTACAACGTGTAGATAAAATAGAAATTATTGAAGCTGCGCAACCACATTCAAGAGACTCTTAATATTATGTTATTTATTATCCGCGTCATAATGCTGTTTGTGATAGTTATATTGATGACCGTTTATTCATTATTTTATTGCTTATTCAGCCCCCGTAATCCCAAGAACACTTATCATTTTGCCATATTATTCAGCAAACTGTCCTGGTTATTCGGGTTAAAAGTGACCATACGTATTCCTGAAAGTGCCAAAAATAACGGCTCAGTCGTCTACCTTGCAAATCACCAGAACAGCTATGATATGGTGACTGTGTCCGGTGCCGTTCAGCCAGGCTCAGTCACTATCGGTAAAAAAAGTTTAGTATGGATACCCTTTTTTGGCATTATCTACTGGCTAACAGGTAACATATTGATCAACAGAGATAATAAAAACAAATCACGCAATACTATTAAGGATGTCGTGGATCAGATGCGCGCTAAAAACTTGGCAGTATGGATATTCCCTGAAGGTACCCGCAGTCGCGGTCGTGGTTTATTACCTTTTAAAATGGGCGCATTTCATACGGCATTACAAGCCGGCGTCAATGTTGTACCCACGGTGACGTCCAATACTCATAAGCAGGTCAATCTAAACCGTTGGAATAATGGTGAAGTGATTGTTGAAATGTTAGAGCCCATTGATATTACCCAGTATAAAAAACGTGAAATCCGGCGCTTAATGGAAGACTCTCACGCTATTATGTTAGAAAAATACCACCAGTTAAATAAAGAAGTAAACCGCCCTGATACCAACTCAGACAGCCGCGATTAAGAGGAATTAATAATGGAAAAAGCATTAAGTTTAGAAGAATTACTGGCAGAATATCGCGAAGAAACGGAAGAAATTGTAGAAGCCATTTTAGAAGATGGCAGCAACCCCGACGCTGTTTATATGATCGAGCATCATCTTTCCTGCAGCGATTTCGATGTGCTCGAAAAAGCTGCTGTTGCCTGCTTTAAAAAAGGTTATGAAGTCACCGATCCTGAAGAATGTGAATTAGAGGATGGTTCAATCATTCTAAGTTTTGATGTCACCGTCGAAATGAATTTAGATGAAGAAGCGATTATGGAAGATGTTGAGAAGTTAGTGATACTCGCACAGTCATTCTCAATTGATTATGACGGCTGGGGAACCTATCCGGAAGAATAACAACTAAGCAGAAAGAGCAACAACGACAAACAACTGACGACTCCGCTCAAATAAATAGGCGTCGTCAGTTAATTCAAGCATAAATCAGTCTTCCTATTTATATTATTTATTGCTTTTCCTCCCCTTGACTATACTCACCTTCAACATAATAATTTAATTAAAAAGTATTATGTTATTCGTTTGACTTTGCAATGCTGCATCTATTCTCAGAGGTTAAAATCACCCTTGTGGTGATTTCATTTTAATCGAGGAACTTAAATGAAAAAAACAACTTCACTTGATGATCTTCGTGATTCCTACAACGTGCGTCACTGGGGACAAGGCTACTTTGGTATTAATGAGCAGGGCAATGTTTATGTCGCGCCTAAAAGTGATCATCACGAGCAGACTATTGTACTCAGTGAAATTGCAGAAAAAATACAGGAAAAAGGACTGTCTCTTCCTGCTCTGATTCGTTTTCCGCAAATTATTCATCAAAGAGTCAATGGCCTGTGTGAAGTATTTAACGATGCCATTGAACAATATCAATATGATCAAAAATATTTATTGGTTTACCCTATAAAAGTAAATCAACAACGTGAAGTTGTTAATGAAATTCTAGCCAGCCAGTACAGTAAAGAAGGGAAACAACTGGGCCTTGAAGCCGGCAGTAAAGCCGAATTATTAGCCGTACTCGCGTTGGCACAAAAAGCTTCCTCGGTCATTGTCTGTAACGGTTATAAAGACAAAGAATATGTACGTTTAGCATTAATAGGTGAAAAACTGGGTCACAAAGTACACCTTGTTTTAGAAAAAATGTCTGAACTGGAAATAATTTTAAGTGAAGCAAAAAATCTTAATGTCGCACCTCGTTTAGGTATCCGCGTACGCTTAGCATCACAGGGTAAAGGTAAGTGGCAGGCAAGTGGCGGCGAAAAATCTAAATTCGGTTTATCCGCATCACAAGTCTTAAAGGTGTTAGATGTATTAAAAGAAAATGACAAACTTGATACCTTACAGCTGGTGCATTTCCATTTAGGATCTCAAATTGCAAATATTCGCGATGTGCGTTTAGGTGTCAGTGAAGCGGCAAGATTTTATTGTGAATTGCGCCGTTTAGGGGCTGAAATTAACTGTATGGATGTCGGTGGCGGATTAGCCGTTGATTACGATGGTACACGCAGTCAATCTAATAATTCAATGAATTACAGCTTGGCTGAATATGCTAACAATATCGTTTATACCATAGGCGATATTTGTAAAAGCTACGATCAGCCTGTGCCGATGATTATTTCGGAATCAGGGCGTTCGCTGACAGCCCATCATGCGGTATTAATTTCCAATGTCATTGGCGCGGAATCTTACCAACCGGAGCAACTGACCAAACCCAGAGAGAATGATTCGCTGTTGCTGAAGAACATGTGGCAATCATGGCAACAATTACAGACTCATGATGGCGATCGCGCGCTAATCGAAATTTACCATGACACTCAAAATGACCTTGCTGAAGTACATAGCCAATTTGGATCGGGGTTAATTAATTTGTCACAACGCGCATGGGCTGAGCAGGTCAATTTACGGGTTTGTTATGAGCTTAACCAGTTAATGGATAATAAAAATCGTTTCCATCGTCCCATTATTGATGATTTAAGCGAAAAATTGGCGGATAAATTTTTCGTTAATTTTTCATTATTCCAATCACTGCCGGACAGTTGGGGGATCGATCAGGTTTTTCCTATATTACCCTTAAACAACTTACAATCCGCACAAAAAAAACGTGCCATTTTACTCGATATCACCTGTGATTCCGATGGTGCCATTGAGAATTATGTAGATGGCCAAGGCATTGAAAGCACCTTGTTAGTACCTCCCTGGCAGGCAGACAAACCCTATTTGATGGGCTTTTTCCTGGTCGGGGCTTATCAGGAAATCCTGGGTGATATGCATAATTTATTTGGCGATACACACAGTGCGGTGGTAACGGTAAACGATGCCGGCGAAGCTGAAATAAGTGAAATAAATGAAGGTGATAGCGTTGAAGATATGCTTCGTTACGTGCATTTAAATGCCGAGGAGTTCAAACAAACCTATGCAGAACTGGTGAATAGAAAATTACCCGTTGAAGAGCGCGAAAGTATCATTAACGAATTCATCACCGGTTTACAGGGTTATACCTATTTAGAAGATTTTTAGGGTGGAGAAACGATGATAATGAATCCTTTTTTTAACCAGATCGATAATTCCCTTTACTCAAATACGATGACTTTTTTACGTCTGCCTATGCCTATCGATCCCGTCTCCGCGGATGCAGATATTGCAGTCTTAGGTTTACCTTTTGATTTAGCCACCACAGGACGCTCCGGTGCACGTATCGGGCCAACTGCAATCCGTCAGGCATCAATCAATCTGGCATGGGAGGGTAAACGCTTCCCCTGGAAATTTAATCTTCTACAAAAAACTCAGATTATTGATGCCGGAGATTTAGTGTACAGCACCGGGGATGCCAAGGAATTTACCCAAAAAGTGGCAGACGCAGCAACACAATTACTCGCCTCCGGGAAAAGCATTTTAGCACTCGGGGGAGATCACTTTGTCACCTTACCCCTACTGCGTGCTCACCATCAAAAATTTGGGAAAATGGCTCTGATACATTTTGATGCGCATACGGACACCTACCATAACGGCAGTGTCTATGACCATGGCACTATGTTTTATCATGCACCTAATGAAGGTTTGATTGATCCGGAAAAGTCGGTACAAATAGGCATTCGCACGGCTTATAATGAAACGGGTCACGGTTTTAATGTGCTTGATGCACCCCGGGCTAATGATATGCCGGTTGAGCAGATAGCCTCTTTTATTAAAGAGAAAGTTCAGACTATGCCGGTGTATCTTACTTTTGATATTGATTGTTTAGATCCGGCCTTTGCTCCCGGTACAGGCACGCCCGTATGCGGAGGATTAAGCACAGATAAAATATTAAAAATATTACGCAGATTAACGGATATCAATATTGTAGGGATGGATGTAGTAGAAGTTGCCCCCGCCTATGATAATAGCGAAATCACCGCATTAGCGGCCGCAACAATAGCGGTCGAGTTGCTGCATTTATGGACAATACAAAATAAACAGATCTTGCCATATTAAAAAATAAAATCCGATGATTATCATCATCGGATTTTAATTGCTGCAAGCGAATTTTCGCTAGTCTTCTAACTCTTGGGTTTTCTCAAATAGAGAGTTTTTTAATACCATGGCTTCAATTTCCAAACCATATAAATTTTCATCCCAGTTAAGGCCTGCAAATACCTGCTGCTTCTGCATACCATCCAACCAAGACTCTAAAAAGAGCGACAGCGAAATTGCCTGAACCTGATAGTCAGCCCATTCTTCATTTCTTAATTTTTCAGCCGATTCTGCCTTCGACCAGAAAAGATAAACAGCCGTTGCATCTTTGTTATCATGAGCATGACAATTAGCCCAACCCTGCGTTTCTTCATACAAACCAAATAACTGTTGCTGTGCTGTTACCTGTTCCACAAACCTTTCTGCATTTTTTAAATATTGTTCTTTCATCTTATTTCTCGATATTTTCTTGAGTTGTCTTGGTTAGATCAAGTTTCTCTTGGTCAAGTTTTTTTTCAAACTCAGCAAACTTAGCTTCCATCTCTGCCAGTTTTTCACGCGTACGTAATAAAACATGGGTTTGCACATCAAACTCTTCACGGCTAACCATATCTAGTTTGCCCAATTGTGCTTGTAATATCTGCTTGATTTTACGATCAGCTTCGTCACCAAAACTTTTAACACCGGGAGGAAGAGCATCACTTATCTGTTTGGCTATTTGTTCTAATTTTTGAGGGTTAAACATGGTTTCTCCTTAAATTTAACCCCCATTGTAAACCTGCATTTTGTTAATTTCTATGTAAATTTATGAAGCCTTGAGAGATCGTTTTTGGAACAACCCTATTGTTATGGGTTATGATGATGACGATCCAATGACAGCATAGCCAACCGCTTTAAGCCACAGGGCTTTAACCTTATCAAGGCAGGTTAACGGGATAGAGTAATACATTAGGGTCTGTTGAGCTTTGCTGAAAAAGAGGAAGGTACAATATTTCCGGTTTCCCTGGCAGATATTCTCTATGATGAGAATAATTGTGAAAAGCGCTCAGGAGATACGGGCAATGATCCGTTATAAAGACTTATTCCCGTTATAAAACGGCATCCGTAAAACGGTAATATTCCGTTATAACAACTTATTCCAGTTATAAAACGGCATCAGTAAAACGGTAATATTCCGTTATAACAACTTATTCCAGTTATAAAACGGGGATATTAAGGTATAAGCACTTTTAGTGAAAATATTGCTTATACCTTTTTTATTCGCCATCAATACGCGCAAATAAAAGTATTGTGACTTAATTTTTTCGCCTACCGCGCTATTTAAACATGTCTTCGCCTACCTGATCGATAAACATTTTACATTTTAACAGGGTTAATTCGGCGGTTTTTTCACTGCTTGCCTGACTATCGGAGCGGATAAAATGATGTTGTTTAAGTGTTTCACCTTCCCCTTTTTCTATCATAGCGGCAACGCGAAATTGGCCGTTATCTTTCATTGGTTGCGGCGTAATAGTAAAACCTTTGTATTCAATACTTGGAAAAACCGCGGCAGGAGCGGGTTTACCGCTAATTAATTGCCCGAACTGTTTAAAAAACCCCATTTTACACTCCCATTTTTGTCTCGAACTGTTAAATATTCTGAACTATTTTAATAATATCAAGAGTTTTCCCGCATACACTGATCAATGTCTGTTGCAATGACTGCTGGCAATCACCTTTAAAAAATCAGTAATAAACGCGTGTTACATATTCTCTTCACGTTCGGTAATACATTCATCGGATGCCATTTCAAACGCCCGGCAAACCCACGGCCGTTGCTCGTAAATACTGCACATCAGGGTATTACGATCTAATGCGGCGCACCAACCGTCTTCTGAACGGCGCATCGTTTCACTGCCCCACTCGTCTCGCTCAATATACCCATCCGGCACACCGGTATCCGACATGATAATCACTTCAAGCCGGCAACAGCAAGCCTCGCAATTAGAGCAAGTTATTTCGACGGGTGCGATGTTTTTTACTTCGATCTTGCTCATAAACAGATACTCTTATTTTAATGACCAACAGAATAACCTAAACAAACTTGTATTTCGACATTCAAATACGGCTTATCCTTCTATGCAACCGATGAAAGCACTGATTAAGGCTTCGTTTACCCGTGTTTTATAACAGCAAATTCCTAAATCAAAGGACTGCAACGGTACTGGGGTAGATAGATTTTGCACCCGATCCCGTACCGGACTATTTTCAACCACCACATCGGGCGCAATACCCACACCACAACCCAATGCGACCATACTGACCAACGCCTCATGCCCGGCGACCGAGGCATAAATTTGCGGTTTACCCACCTTTAACAGACGATACCAATTATCAAAACGACGACGAATAGCGCCATGTTCGGGTAAAATAAAGGTGATGTTTTGCCACTCAATGGTCGCTTGATTAACCTGCTGGGTCACCGCACAGGGGGTGGTTGGCGCAATAATAGAGAGCGGTATCTCAGCCAGTTTTATAAAGTGCAAGCGTGTCGATAAATTGTCCGGGTGAGCTGTGATAGCAAAATCAACCTGATCACCAAGCACCTGGTCAATCGCCCGTTCACTGTCCCCGGTGCTGAGCTTAATTTCAACCTTAGGGTGTAAGCGGCGAAAACGTTCTAAGATGGGCGGCAAATGGCTATAAACCGCCGTCACTGAACAATACAGGTTGATCTGCCCTTCCAACTCACTTTTACTTTGATTGATAGCCCGTTTTAGCAACAGCCACTGTTCAATCTGCTGCAGTGCATAATGTTTAAACAGCAGACCTGCTTCGGTTAAAACAACCGAGCGATTATCGCGAACAAACAGAGCCGTACTTAATTCTTCTTCAATTCGCTGGATATTACGACTCAGGGTTGATGGGCTAACGTGCATCGCCTGGGCCGTTTTAGAAAAATGCAGGCTGCCCGCCAAATGCACAAAAAGCTGTAAGGATTTAATATCCATTTAACTCGATTCCGTCGTTTTTAATTTTAAAGATGGCACGAAGCTTTCCGGCTTTTTATATCAATAAGATATCTTCATTAGTTCAAACCGTGGATAAAAAGCTATTTTGTTTTTAACAAAAATTATGTGACCATTTGAATTTAAAGCAAATAAAGTTTCATGCCAAAGCCGCAACAAAAAAACTGCGCAATCGAGTTTAAGTAATAAAGCATAAGTTTGTCGAACATCTGAATTCACTATCCAATTGATATATATTCACCTGCTTAATGGCTGTTTTCTTCTGCTATAACAGGCAGATCGGCGCGGCTTCCCCATTCAGCCCATGAACCATCATAAACACCAATATTGTCATAACCGGCAAGGCTTGCGGCCAGCGCTAAAATACAAGCCGTCACCCCCGAACCACAACTAAAAATAACCCGTTTATCTTTGCCTGAAAGAGCTTCAAAAATTAACGCCAGTTGATAAGCGTCCTTCATCTTACTATTTTCAAGGACACAGCTGGAGGGCAAGTTTTGTGCATTCGGCATATGCCCTACCCGTATACCGGCTCTTGGGTCAGCTTGTTGTCCCAAAAAGCGCGCCGAGGGACGGGCATCAATAATACTCTGCCGAGAACTGCCCGATGCATGCAATACATCCTGTGCAGTACAGATCAACGCCTCCTGATAGTGTGCGATAAAATCACCTTTTACAATAGCTTGAGGGATATTGCCACTTTCGATGGGTAAGGACTTGTCTAACCAGCCAGGAAAACCGCTATCTAATACGGCGACATTTTCAAATCCCATGGCTTTAAACATCCACCAGACACGAGGACTGGAAAATATCCCCACGGTATCGTAAATAACAATGGCACTGCTTTGATTGATACCCAGGTTTTGAACAGATTCTTGAAAGTCTGATTCACTCGGCATCATATGCGGCAGGGAACTATTGAGGTGACAAATTTCACGGTCAAAATCAAAAAACAGCGCACCGGGTATACGCTGTTTAAGGCATTCTACTTTACCATCGCGTTTAACACTGGGCATATGCCAGCTACCGTCCAGAATAACCAGATCCGAATGACTAAGGTGCTTTTCTAACCAATTTATCGAAACTAACGGGCCGGGTATTTTTAACGATGACATAATAATTCCTTATGCGAAAGAGTGTCTGCCAGTTCAAAAGGAGAACAATAATAACGGCTTTTTAACAAGCAGTTAATTTATCATAAAATGCTGACATTAATCTCTTCTTGTTACTCTAATGCTATGTTTCATTATCTGCAACACAGTATTGTAAATATATCATTTTGTGCAATATAAGTTATAGGCTATAGTAGGTATTGAAAATTAAAAGCAATGATTTTTATCTGCTTTAATCCCTATCAACTATTTTTGGAGTGTCATTCAATGGCTAACTATTTTAATACCCTTTCTCTACGTGAAAAGCTAAATCAACTAGGCCAATGCCGTTTTATGGATCGCAGTGAATTCACTGACGGTTGTGAAGCTTTAAAAGGTAAAAAAGTAGTTATTATCGGTTGTGGTGCACAGGGTTTAAACCAAGGTTTAAACATGCGTGATTCTGGTCTTGACGTATCTTACACGTTACGTGCACAAGCTATTGCAGAAAAACGTCAATCTTGGAAAAATGCAACTGAAAACGGCTTTACGGTTGGTACATACGAAGAGCTTATTCCTGAAGCCGATCTTTTATGTAACTTAACACCAGACAAACAGCACACAGCGGTTGTTGGTGCGGTTATGCCGTTAATGAAAAAAGGCGCAACACTTGCTTACTCTCACGGTTTTAATATCGTTGAAGAAGGTATGCAGGTTCGTGAAGATTTAACCGTTATCATGTGTGCGCCTAAGTGTCCTGGTTCTGAAGTACGCGAAGAATACAAACGTGGTTTTGGTGTTCCAACACTGATCGCTGTTCACCCGGCAAACGATCCGCAGGGTCAGGGTTTGTCATGGGCTAAAGCCTACGCAAGTGCAACGGGTGGCGATCGCGCCGGTGTGCTTATGTCATCATTTGTAGCAGAAGTTAAATCTGACCTGATGGGTGAGCAAACTATCCTGTGCGGTATGTTACAAACCGGTGCCATTATTGGTTATGAAAAAATGGTTGCCGATGGTATTGAACCAGGATATGCATCAAAACTGATTCAATACGGTTGGGAAACAGTAACAGAAGGCATGAAATACGGCGGCATCACTAACATGATGGACCGTTTATCAAATCCTGCAAAAATCAAAGCATTTGATATGTCTTTGGAACTGAAAGAAATTTTACGTCCGCTATTTAACAAGCACATGGATGATATTATTGAGGGTGAATTCTCCCGCACGATGATGGAAGATTGGGCCAACGATGATAAAAATCTTTTACAATGGCGCGCTGCAACGGCCGAAACTGGTTTTGAAAAACAACCGGCAGGCGACATGCAAATTGATGAACAGGACTTCTACGATAATGGTATTTTTCTTATTGCGATGATTAAAGCGGGTGTTGAACTGGCGTTTGACGCAATGACAGCTTCCGGTATTATTGCAGATTCTGCTTATTATGAATCACTGCATGAAACACCGCTGATCGCTAATACTATTGCACGTAAAAAACTCTACGAAATGAACGTTGTTATCTCAGATACGGCAGAATACGGTTGTTACCTGTTTGATCATGCCGCTAAGCCGCTACTTGCTGATTTTGTTAAAGCATTAGACCCTGAAATGCTGGGTAAACCTTTAACAGTAAAAAATAACGCGGTTGATAATGCGCGCTTGATTGAAGTTAATGAAGCTATTCGTTCTCACCCTGTCGAAATCGTTGGTAAAAAACTACGCGGTTACATGACAGAGATGAAAACCATAATAACAGCTTCTTAATTAGCCCTTTTAATTAGAATTGACCAAGCCAGAATTTTATTCTGGCTTTTTTATAACTGAAAATTAACACTAACAATCAGTGAGCTGCATTCGATCGTTATGCTCTAAATGATTTTGAACCGCTTTAACTGAGCACCAAGTGGTGAAGAACAGGATAAATTCAGAACATCCTTAGCGTTGATATTCACCAGCCAAACTGATCATTTTGTTAGTACTTTTAGTATGAGGGTCCGCTAAATACAACATGCTAAGTTAGTACACGCTTACAAAATAAAACATTATGATTTAACAACAGAAATTAATGCCTCTGCAAGTGTTCTTACCTGGGATTTTTGCAACCCTGCCAGGTTAATTCTTCCATTTGAAGTACCGTAGATAGCGAACTCCTCGCGTAAGATAATCATTTGCTCCGCTGTTAATGGAAGCAGAGAGAACATTCCTTTCTGCTGAGATATTATGTGCAGTGAAGTCGGCGCATTAAGTTCTTTAAAGATATTCCCCAATGCCTGACGAACATTAACAATACGATCCCGGCACGCAGATAATTCATCAAACCAGGGCTTTATATTATCAAATAGAAGAGAGGCAATTGCAGCCCCATGCTCAGGAGGCATCGAATAGCTGGCCCGAGTAATACGTTCTAGTACTGTGCGGATATTATGCAGCTGTTGCGTATTGGTAGTAATTACCATCGCGGCCCCCGTTCGTTCACAATAAAGGCCCATATTTTTTGAACAACTTGCTGCAACTAGCACCAAATCGAGCTGATTAATAAATAATCTGAGTCCGGCCGCGTCTTCTTCCGGGCTCTCACCGAATCCTTGGTACGCCATATCGATAAAAGGGATAAGGCCTTTGTATTGACAATAATCAGCGAATGCTTGCCATTGCTCCAATGTTGGGTCAATCCCCGTTGGGTTATGACAACACCCATGAAGAAGAATAATATCACCTTTCTTAGCCTTTTCCAGATCAGCAAAACACGCCGCGATATTAAGTTGCCCGTGTTTTTGTTGCCAGCGAAATGATTTAATTTTTAATCCAGCCGCTTCCATAATTGGGCGATGATTAATATAACCCGGATCGGTATTCCAAATAATAGCATTACGAGAGGAACAGAATATAAAATCTGCCAGCACTCTTAGCGCTCCTGAACCACCTACTGTCTGAATCGTACACTGGCTATCGAGCTTGTTATTATCACCCAGCAAAAATTGTGCAATTTGACGATTAAATTTAGTGTTTCCAGATAGTTGCTTATAGGATTTGGATTCTGCCTTATTGGCCAAAAGTTGCTCCGCATCCTGTACTACCTGCATAACAGGCGTCTTACCTGATTCATTTCGATATACTCCAACAATCAAATCTATTTTATTTTTTCGCTGATCGGCATTAAATTTATCTAGCAGGCACCATAGAGGATCCACTTCTCGTTGAGGCAAGTTTTTAAGCATACTTTCATTTTCCTTATAGAATATATTGTAATACCAAATGTATTAAAAATATGATCTTGCATTGCGTAGGAAAAATTAACACTAGCAAGGCATGAGTTGCAGGAAGTAGTTATTCTCCTTTCACAAAATCGTATGGAACGATTTTGAACAGCTTTAGCTGACCACGAAGTGGTGAAGAACACGACGTTCTGAATAAAACTTATAACGCAGATAGGGTTGATTTTAACCAGCAAGACTGAGCACTTATTTGATGCATTTGGTATAAGAACGATTTGATAGAATAACGCCAACAGTTGCAAGACAAATTCCAAACAGCGTGGCCATTGAAAGTAACTCATTAAAAACAGGAACGGCTAATAAAGCCGTTAATCCAGGTGACAAAGCGCCAATGGTTGAAGATTTTGCACAGCCAAGCTGGTTGACCGCATAGGAATATCCAATAGTCGATATCACGCCTACTCCGATGCCCTGAATAAGAATAAAGGGCAGCGCCTGTTGAAAAGAAAAAGTGCCGAAGTTAGTCGTTACTGCCCCGCTAACGATCAGGGCAATGATAATAATAAAAGAGCAGAACGACAGAATAATAGCGATGCTTACTGAATCTAGCCCTACGTGCTTGAGCCCCATGGTATAACCTGCCCACAGTAGGCTTGCTCCGAAAAGAAATAAAACGCCCTGCACTATTTCTCCCGATAGTGTGCCGGATTGACCGGTAACCATGACCAGCACGCCAATCAGAATAACAAGCAGCCCGATGCCCCGTTTTTTTGATATTAACTGACCATCAAAAATCCAAGATAAGACAGCGACAAACAATGCAGGAGTACCTGCTAGAATAGCGCCCATATAGGCGGTAGGGGCTATTTTAGCGCCTGCCGCGGCAAACCAGAAAAACGGCAAACCACCGAGCAGAATAAGCAATAAATGAAAGCATTTGATTTTCTTAATTTTTTCTATGCGCGAAGGTAATAATGGCAGCAGCAACAGCATTGGTACCATAAACCGAATCAGGGCAACATCAGCTGTCGCAAGGGGCGATCCACCTATCGCACGAACCGTAAGTGAAAATCCCGACCAGATAAATAATACCGCCGTCATGGCCATATATCCCATCACCAGTGGAGACAAAAAACGTCTTTCTGGGTGCATTAATTGCGTTTGTGCGATGTTTTTCATTTAGGATATACCCTAATCATTATTGTTGAATTTAGTGTTAATATTATTAACCAATATCAGCGCATTTATTCGGCAAGTTTTCATTAAAGCAGGTGCTTATTGGTGGATATCACCAATATATTCAATAATCT
>NZ_PJBP01000089.1 GCF_002836415.1 Psychromonas sp. MB-3u-54
GATATTCCGGTCAGCCTGACGCTGAATGACATTGCGGGGAACACCAGCGCCACCTACGTCGACCCGATCAGCCAGACCGGTGATGCGATCGATGCCAACCTCCCGGTGATCTCCAGCGTTTCTATCCCTGACGTGGAGATGAAGGTGAGCGATACGGTCACGGTAACCCTGACGGTCGATGACGATGGCGGTGATACCTACAGTAATCTATCGGGCACTATTGATGGCTTTGCCTTAAGCAATCTGAGTCGTACCAATAACACCACCTACACCGCGGAGTTTACGGTGACCCATGGGGGGATCGATGTGGCCGCCATCGATGATATTCCTGTCAGTTTGACGCTGGATGACAGTGCGGGGAACAGCAGCGCTATCTACGACGCCGCGATCAGCCAGGACGGTGATATGATCGATGCCAACCTGACGGTGGTTGTTTTCGACCTGGTGGAAGGGATGTCTTCAGACGATGGCCAGAACAAGTTTTCGGTGGATGACGATTATCTGATTTATATTCGCGTCCCTTCTGACCCTGATGTCGCACTGTCAGCGGGCGAGGCAGCATGGAATATCTGGTCGGGTGGAGGAACCTTGAGTGAGTATAGCCAGATCGTTCTGGTGGGTGATGCAGCCGGTGGGATACTGGCGGCCGATGGCGATCCAGTGGGAGCCGCCACAACAACAGCAAAAGCAACAACAGCAGTTACAGGTACAGCTATACGTTGGAGTGAAACGCCTGAAGGTGGCGGAGATTTGCGGTACAATTTAAACTCCGACGGCGTTTTTTATGCCTACAAGCAGGCAGAATCATCCTCCGGTGTATTATCATCCACCGGTGTATTATGGAGAGATGACCGGTCTACCAGAGTCGACTGGGCTGCTAATCCAAACGCAGGGCAGACCTTCTCCGAGGTGTACCTTGAGCAGATGCCGGCTGGGGTATTGACCTCCCAGGGACTGGTGTAAGGCGGAGTCAGGGCGGCAGCCTTACGCCGCCTTGTACCCCGGTTGCATCTGTTGTTTGAGAGACGCAACAGGCGGGTTGGCTCAATTGAAACAGGCCGTTGCTTCAGCCTAACCGAGAATAACTGCACATCTATCAATGGTAACGAAATTATATAATTAATCACTCTTTCAGGCATGCTTTTTTGCATGCCCGTAGATAGTTATGACACAATCTCGTCACCCTCAAGTTTCCCTTTCAGATACCCCTTATTGCCCTTGTATTTCTTTTTGTGTTCGCCGCGCTTATGTCCAACCACTATCATCTTATGCCGCATGCAGATCAATCCATAAATCAGCAACAGACCTGATGAGCAAGTTTGTTAGTGGTGGAGACAGTTATATTCAAAGCCAGTGTTAGTTAAGGGGGGGCTGAAGCAATAAAAGGTATCAGATGTGGAAAATGTTACAGCCCTTGAAATCATCAACAAGCGGAGGGCGTTTAGCTGATATATATGGCCGATTGACGATTATTCTTGGCGCTAGCTTTTTTAGGCCGGTTTTTATCGGCGTATATCTGCATTAGCATTTTGATTCAATATTTTTTAGTTTTCCAAGATCTGAGTATTTTGAACCTAGAGCATATTCTAATGTTAATCGTTATTCAGATTTGGAATGATCGATGATTTTATTGTGTCATTATTATGATGAATGATAAGATTAGGTTATTGTAATGAACAACTTACAATCTTTATTCTGTTTATGTTCAAAAGGGCATGAAATGATTTTAATTGTTGAGTTAGCAGATGGTAAACAGCAAATGCTTGCTTTGGCTGAATCACAAACCCTTACTGTATTAAATGGTGCTGAAAGTAAAAATACCCTATATCGCTATTGACGGGGAATACTGCCTTTGCTGATATTAACCCGCCGTAGCCGTGGGTCATATTGGCAGGATTTAAGCGTTTATTTAACATGATTTAATGCTCGCCCGGTTGATTTTTAAAGACATAAAAACCACGCAACTTTTTGGGCATCATCAATACAAAGTCACTTCCAAATGAGATAAGTTGTTGGATAAGCGAAGGTATAATGAATGAATGAACTAAACGTATTAAGAAAACTGGCTGAACAGCAGCAACATGGCCCGTTAAAAGAGATGGCTGAAAGCCTTTACCAGAACACAGGCAATCCGGCCATTTTGCCGTTACTGGCAAGCGCCTGCGCCCATCTGGGTTTGAAACAGCAGACAGAAATACTTTATGGGCAGGCATTGGAGTCTTTGGCTGAGCTCGACTACGATGGCCGTTGCGATCTGGCCGCAGTGTTAATTGTGATGCAGCGACTTAATGAAGCTAACAGCATGCTCACGGAGATTCTGATTGAGCAGCCAATGCATGCGCTGGGGCATGCGCGTCTGGGTTATTGCTGTTTATTACAGGACGAGCAAAGCTGTGCGCAACAGCATTTTGAGCAGTCGCTCGCGTTGTTGCCTTCACGGTTAGTGGTGCATGGTAATCTGCTCAATCTGTATCTTAATCAGGCGCTCTATCAACAGGCACAGGAGCAGCTGGACAAGGCTTTTGAGCAGCTTGAGCAACAGTGTGATGAGCTGCCTAGTGGCATTTATCAGCAGTACTGGTTACAGTTTAATACTGTGCAGCTGCAGCTCTGGTTAAAAAATGAAGACTCTGCTCAAGCCGAAGACTGGCTGCAGCAGTTGTGTGAGCAGCAGCAGGCGGGGGAGTGTGAAGAAGCGTTGTTTATTCATTGCCTTCAACAATACAGCCGTTTACTCGCCGAGTCGGATCTGCACCAGCAGGCCAGCTATATTCTACGTAAGTATTTTAAACAGTACCCGAATAACAGCGACTTGTGCCTGACTTTATCGGAGCTTGCACAGGTGCAGGGCCACTTTATACAGGCAGTCAATCTGCTCCATAAAGCGCTTAAAAACGATTCGGAAAACATTACTCTCTGGATACAGCTGTCCAGTGCCTGTGTGCATCGTTTTGATAAAAAAGCGCGCAAGGCCGCTGAAAAAGCAGTGGCACTGGGGCAGGCATTGAAGGACACCCCCGAGCAGCCGCTAGCGCAGATCAAACGGCTACGGGCGCAGGCCGGTAATGCTCTGGCACAGGTGGAAAGTCAGGAGCAGAACTTTGACCTCTCGCAAAAAATATACCGTGATATTCTCGCCGAACACGCACATTTTCTGCCGGCACTGCAGGGGCTGGCGCAGCAACTGATGCAGCAGGGCCATATTGACGAAGCCCTTGAACTGTTTGAGCGGGTCAAACAGATAGATCCGATCAAAGGCCATTCGGCGCTGATTAATGCGCGGCGTTTTCCCGAAGATATAAATACCCTCGATAAAATGGCAATTGCCGCTAATCAACCGAGTATGGAAGGCAGCCTGAAAGCGGGTATTTTGTTTCAGCTGGCCTCCGCCTGGGAAAAACGTCAGGAATTTGATAAGGCGTTTGGCTTTGCAAAGCAGGCTAATGCCGCGAGTAAACAATTTTTACCCTATAACGCTAAAAAACACCGCAATCAGTGCGCGCGTTTGCGCCATGCTTTTTGTAGGGCGTTATTTGAACATCGTAAGGAGTGCGGGGTTGATTCGAGTTTGCCCGTTTATATAGTGGGCATGCCGCGCTCGGGGACGACCTTGGTTGAGCAGATCTTATCAGGTCACAGTGATATTTTTGGCGCCGGTGAGCTGGGGGTTATTCCTCAGGTTGTACAGGGGCTTAGCCGCTGGGAACGTCATACGGGCTCGGGACGCAGCTATCCCGACTGCATCGATGATCTCAATGCTTATGCAGCCGAGGGCATTGCCAATAATGTTCTCACAGAGCTTATCGAACTAGCTGCCGAGGATAAACCCGATGCCAAACATGTGCTGGATAAACTGCCCCATAATTTTGAAAATATTGGTCTGATCAAATTTCTTTTTCCCAACGCCAAAATAATTTCAGTGCGCCGCGACCCCCGGGATATTGCCATTTCTAATTATTTTACCGATTATCAGGCAAAGCATGGCGGCATGGGTTTTGCTTATGACCTTGAAACTATTGGTGAGCAACTGGCCGACCATAATCAGCTGATGCACCACTGGCAGCAGATCTTTCCGGGTGAGATTTTGGAATTGAATTACGAGGATGTGGTTGATGATCTGGAAGGCGCTGCGCGTAAGATGCTTGATTATATTGGCGTTGACTGGCAGCCGCAGGTGCTTAAATTTAATGAACTGCAGCGTACCGTTAAAACCGCCAGTGTCTGGCAGGTACGTCAGCCAATATATAAAACCTCAAAAGCGAAATGGAAGTCTTATAAGGGACATCTGGCTCCCTTAATAAAGGGCAGCAATGCTAAAATATTGCCCGATCCTATTACCAATATGCTGACCCTGCCGCAGCCCGGATTTTTAACCGATGGCGTGGCGCTCTATAAAAAAAATGATTTAGATGGCGCGGAGCGGAGTTTTAAAAAAATGCTGCATCACAATGCTGAACATGCAGCCTGCAATTACATGCTGGGGCTGGTTTATTTAAGTAAAAATCACCTCGATGAGGGTATTGTGCTGCTTGAAAAAGGGCTGGCCAAAGCCCCCTGGCATAAAGAGTGGCGGAATAATTTAATCAAAGCGTACCAGCTAAATGGCGACACAGAAAAAGTGCAAGCGTTGCAAACTCGCCCGGCTGCAAAAATCGACAATGATCATTTTGCAGTATCTGACAACCTGCATACACAAGTGAATTAGGCTGGTCAATATTACCCTTTAGCGCCTTTTTTGAGTGAGAGCTTAAATCCGTGTGCTAAGTGGCTTGATGCCCTGCACCTGAACATTTTTCAAGCAAAATAATAATTAAGAGATCATTAACTATGCGAATAAAAAGTGCTGATTTTAAGCCTGTGAAGCTTTTGTTATTAACACTCTGCAGTGTGATGGCAGCGGCGGCACAGGCCGAGACTGAACCGCTGTTATCAGAAGCCGCGCGCTTGCCGTTAATCTCTCAGGAAAATCCTGCCAATGCCGTTACCGGGCTGGCCGCTGCACTGCGTGCGACTATGATCCACAACCCTATGGTAAAGGGCAAGCAGGCGGAGCTTGAAGCGCAGCAGTATGGGGTCTCCAGTGCCAAAGCAAAACGTTATCCGACACTGTCGACGCAGGCCAGCAATGTGAATGATAATTATAATCAGGCGACCCTGCGGCTGGATCAGCCGATCTGGGCATTTGGTAAAATTGATACGGAAATTGCGCGGGCTGAATCCGAGGCTAATGCCGAGCAGTGGCGTTTATTGGATATTCAGCGCCAGCTGCTTGAAGAGACGGCAACGGTTTACGCAAAAATAGAGGGTATAAAGCTGCGCATACAGGTTGCGGAAATTAATACCGAGGCGCATCAGGGCTATTATGATCGCCTTGCGCGCCGCCAACAAGGGCAGTTATCCTCAGAAGCAGACATGCGCCTGGCTTATGCGCGTTTGCTGCAGGCGCAGTCACAGTTGCTGTCTTTTAAAGGGGAGCTGTCCGATGCGCAATCGGAGCTGCAAACCCTGACTCAGATTCGAGTTTCAACAGAGTTTGCCGTTGATCCTGTGCTGGCCCAATTACCCTCGAATGCGGCTGTTCAGCGGCTGGCGATTGCTCAAGAAGCTAATATTCTCCTTAAACGACAGAATTTACAAGTGCTTAGACTGGGGCTTAAAACAGAAAAACTGGCGTCGTTACCGACACTCTATTTTAGAGCGGAAGCCGATCTTTTAGACAGTACAAGCGGCAATAATGATCTGCGTGCCGGTCTGACCTTTGAAAGTAGTTTTGAAGGGCTGGGGTTAGTCGCACGCGGCCGAGTAAAAGGGGCAGAGGCTAATCTGGCCGCTGCGCGTTATGATTTGGACAGCTCGATTAATGAGACTCGTCGCCGGATTAGCTCATTGATGCTTAACCGCCAGATACAGCAGGGGTTAATCAGTGCTTATAAAGAAACAGTAGATGCCATGCAGGAAACCTTGGATTCATTTTTACGACAGTACGAAACAGGCCGAAAATCATGGTTGGAGCTGTTAAATATGCAACGTGAACTGACCGCCTTACAGATTCAACTGGTGCAGAGTAAAAATGACTGGTTAATTTTATCCTTACGCGTGGCGTCACTGACCGGTAGTTTAGATAAACAAGCCGGGCTAAATCAAAACCGTTTTAACAGAGCTGAAGAATAATATGACCGAGATGCAAAAAGAGAACGCGCAACAGGATAGCTCAGCAACGCTTGATCCTTCCCTGCAACAACAACCTTTGCCCGCTAAAGTATTAAAATTACTTTTTGAGCGTCTGGATATTTCAGTGCAGATGGGCGCATTAATACAGGCCTGTGAGCAGGCCGATAAATCGCTAACCGATGCCGCACCCGCCAAGCGTTTCAGTCTTATTGCGCATACGCTGAAATTACAGGGGGTGCAGGCCGCACAGCTGCGCTGGAGCCGCTTTGATCAGCGTCGTTTACCGGCGCTTATTTTTTATCAGGATCAATGGCAGTTGATTGAGCAGGGCAGTGACGCGCAATTAACCCTAACCAATGAGGCGGGGAAATGTCGTGATTTTTCTGAACAGATCTTAGAGGAGGCGATTGTACTGTGGCTGCGCACCGCGCCTAAAAATGAGCAGAGCTCTATCTTTTCACTTAAGGGCAATATAGCGGCGCGCTTAGTGTTTACTGAAATGTTTAAAACGCGGCGCTGGTTAGTCGATATTATTATTGCCACTGTCATTATTAATTTTCTGGCCGTGGCCACCTCAATTTTTGCCATGCAGGTTTATGACCGTGTTGTACCGACGCTGGCTTATGCAACGTTAACAACCCTAGTGACCGGTATGTTTATTGTACTGTCCCTTGACTGGCTGTTAAAAACAGTGCGCGCTCGCACCCTAGACAGTGTTAGCTGCGCCGTTGATAAAGCGGTTTCGCAACAGGTCTTTGACCATGTGACGCATTTGCAGTTAGACACACGGCCGCGCAGTTTAGGGACACTGGCAGCACAAGTGGGCGGTTTGGATTCGGTGCGCCAGTTCTTCAGCTCTGGCGTTGTATTTGCGCTAGTTGATATGCCCTTTGCGCTGTTTTTTATCGCTATTATAGCGGTTATCGGCGGCCATATCGGCTGGGTTTATCTGGCGCTGCTGCCTGTTGCCGCAATATTAGGATGGATAACTCAGAAACGCTTACGGCGTTTATTAAAAGAGCAGATGATGCGCTCTAATGAACGCCAGGGACTGCTGGTGGATGTTATTCAGGGCGCGGAGTCAATTCGTGCCAGTAATGCAAACTGGCGTTTTTCAACGCAGTGGCAGGCGATCACCGCGACTATTTCCCGTTATAATATCCGTCAGAAAGCGATCAGTAATTTTGCTACTGTGACCACCGGCAGCCTTTCGACCGTCGCCTATGTCTGCGCAATTGTGGTGGGGGTCGGGCAGATTGAAGCAGGTAATCTGACCATGGGTGCTCTGATTGCCTGCAGTATTCTAGGCGGGCGGGTAATTGCCCCGGTGTCACAGGGCATTCAGTATCTTTCCCAATGGCAAAGTGTGTCTCAGGCATTAGACATGGTTAATCAGGTGTTGCTGCTTGATAGTGAGCGCCGCACGGATCAAAACCTGCTGCTGCCTGAACAGGCGCCCGACAGTATGGCATTGGACGCAGTGACTTTTTCCTATCCGGAATCCCCTGTTCGGCAGTTAAAAATAGAGGCATTAACCTTTAAGGCCGGTGAACGTGTGGTATTGCTTGGTGCGATTGGCTCAGGTAAGTCAACCCTGTTAAAGGTATTGGCGGGTTTGTATCGTCCCAGTGAGGGCCGGGTACGTTTAGGTGATGCGGATTTATGGGAAATCGATCCGAATATAGTCTCGGATCATGTCAGTTATTTACCGCAGAATGTGCATCTTTTTAAGGGCACATTACGCAGTAATCTGACACTTTCTGGTGCAGTAAGTGACTCTCATCTTTTGCAGATTTCCAAACAGTTGGGGATTGAACGGATCGTTGCCGACAGCCCGATGGGCATGGATTTGGCGATCAGCGAAGGGGGTGAAGGTTTGTCGGGCGGACAGCGGCAGTTGGTCGGCTTAGGACGGGTCTTTTTAGCTCAGCCGAAAATCTGGTTGCTCGACGAACCGACCGCATCGCTGGACAATGAAAGTGAACAACAGATTTTAGCGGCCATTAGTGCGTATGTAAAAGCCGATGATATTCTGATTATTTCCACCCACAAGCCGGCCTTAGCTGCGCGATTGGCCAGCCGGGTGATTATTATGCAGCGCGGCGAGATCTCAGCCGATGGTAAACCGGAAACAGTACTGCCGAAAATGATGCAGCGCAAGGCACCGAACACAGCTGCCGCTACTAAGCCATCCGGCCCTCGGACACCTAAAAGTTTTAATCAGGATGTAATAAAAAAGGAATCAATTAATGTTATTTGATAGTTTTTTTGGAGATGATGACGCCGGCGGTAAAGAGAAGGCGGCGCGATTAGAAGGGTATTACCGGCGCAATTATTCCGTGGTTTTATGGGTATTATTATTGGGCATGATAGGTTTTGGTGTCTGGTCAGCAAGCTTTCGGATCGATCAAGTTGCGCGGGCGACGGGGGAGGTGATTGCCAGCAGCCGTGTGCAGATTATACAAGCGGTCGACGGGGGGGTTCTGTCGACCCTGAATGTCAAAGAAGGCGATCGTGTTGCCAAAGGCGAAGTATTGGCCACGTTAGACCAAACGCGTATTGGTGCGTCGGTAAAAGAAGTCGACGTGCGCTTATCGGCTTTAAAAGCCAAGGCGACCCGCTTACGTGCTGAAGTGACTGGCTCTAAACACTTAGTTTTTCCAGAAGAGGTGCAGCGTTTTCCTGATTTAATGAAGGTTGAAAGTGCTTTATTTGAGCAGAAACAAACCGGTTTATCGGAAGAGTTACGCACCCTTAAGGTGGCTGTTTCATTAGCACAGGAAGAGGCTGAATTAATTAAGGAACTGTCTGACTCGGGTGATGTTAACCGCACCGAGGTTATCCGTTCTGCGCGGGCGTTAAATGATGCACAGGCGCAGCTTATTAACCGTAAAAACAACTACCTTGAAGAGGTCAGTTCGGAATTGGCAAAAGCGGAGGATGAAATAGCGCAGAATGTGCAGATTTTAACCCAGCGTCAGCAGCAGTTAGTCGACAGTGTTTTTATTGCCTTGCTGCCGGGTATCGTTAAGAATGTGCGCGTAACAACACTGGGCGGCGTATTGCGCGGTGGGGATGAATTAATGCAGATTATCCCGATCGATGATGATCTGATTATTGAAGCTAAGATCAGCCCGGCTGATATTGGTCAAGTGCAAAAGGGGTTGCAGGCCACCATACGTTTTGATCCCTTTGATTACACCATTTTTGGCGGTGTTATCGGCGAGGTTATCTACGTCAGTGGAGATACGCTAAAAGAAGAGACCGGTCAGGGGGAAGAGATTTATTACCGTGTGCATGTCACCACTAAAACCTCGCCGGTGACCACAACCTCAGGTCGGATATTAGAAATACTGCCGGGTATGACAGCCCAGGTTGATATTAAAACCAGTGACAGAACCGTGCTTAACTATTTGTTAAAACCGCTGCGTAAAACGCTCTCTGAATCCTTTGGCGAGCGCTAGTTTTAGGGCGTTTCAGAGCCGTGAGCGAATTAAATGACGGCACTCAATATTGCCGGCTGATAATATTTTACTGCGAGTAAAGGTTTAAACTGATCAATACTTTCCTCAATAGGCGCTGAAAATGCGCTTATTAACAATGCTTCTGAAATATCATCTCCGTTATTCCTCACTGCTTACAGTCGTTATTTTACGGCAGGAACGTCTTAAATAAACTCAATATGTCGATAATCTCATCTCTAAAATTCAAAAATATAAATAGTAAGCTAAGCTTCTAGGGAGAATAAATAGTTAAAACGTATGGCATAAATTACAGTCGTTTATACGGCTCTGATTAGAATTAAAAATAAAGTTGCTCATCCTCAGAAACTGGGCAGGGGATTAAATGCAAAAACCGCTGGGTGATCCTGAAAGTGCCAAAAATGATCAGGCTATTAGCGATATTTCAAGCATTGCTTGCCTTTAGAAATGGTTATAAAAGCCGAGCAAAAGAGGTGTTATCTCTGCTGGATGACAAGCCGCTTTATTGTATGAAAAAGAACCAGGGTGGTGGGTATCTGCATCCCAGCAGGATTAAGCCGGAAGATTATCTTCTGCCAATTCGCATTTAAGCAGTGCATGCAATTGCAGCCAGCCTTTGTTAATTTTTTTGAACAACAAAAAAGAGGATTGTTATGATATCCAATATCATTGAAGTGATTAGCCGTGAGCGTGCGCTTGAAAAGTACTCAAACAGAAATCGTTTGTTGAGGGAAGCTGTCCCTTACGTCGGGCAAGCTAAACAAAGTGCGTCCGAGCCTAATAAAATTTTTTTGCGCCTGACCCCCCTGTCAAACAATGGCACGCTGCTTGAATTTAAAAGTGAAGATATTGTTGTTGCTGAAAACGTAGAGACCGTCGCCGACAAAGAAGGGGAAACATTTCAGATTGTTAAAATATGGGTTCGTATCGGCAGTATTGGTGTCAAGCTTGAACCCTTCTCCGTGCAGAATTATTCGAATGTTTTGGGCAAAGGTTTTAATGCATTAGCAGATGAAAAGTAAAAGAAAAGTTGGATTTGCGTCGCTCATTTAGGCCGGCCATTTGCAGTTACCGAGAGGCTTAATCAGACGGCGGGGTGATATTTTTCCCCTGTGATTTAATCAGTAAAAGTTTTTTTTAGGGTTACGTACTTTGCCCGCCGGAATGAACTATACGCTGATTTGCCCTAAAGGCATGGAGACGCGGCCTAAATTTAAAGCCTTTACCCAGTGGTTACACAGTCAATATGCTTAAAATATGATATTGATTTAGCGCGACATGTGCACCAGCTGAACCGGTAAAGTTCATATAAGAATTTACAACCTACAGATTTACAACCTACTGATTTACAGGCAATGTCTTAGCTTCTGGGAAAATTTAGCTTCCGTTTTCGGTATTGACCCGGGGGCATGCTAATGGATTTTTTAAAGCGCTTAGAAAAATTAAATACATCTTTATATCCCACTTGATCCGCTATTTGCTCTATTGACCAATTGGTATGGGTTAGAAGGTATTTTGCACGTTCCATACGCAAAAATATCAAATATTGAAGCGGACTTTTGCCATGATTTTTTTGAAATAATCGATGTAAGTGTGATTCTGAATAATGGATTAACTGCGTCATTTCTTTGATTGACCAATCAAAGTGCAAGCGTTTTTCAAAATCGCCTATCAATTGCTTAATCCGCAGATGCTCAACTGAGTTAGGGGAATGCGCGCTTAGGGTCTCTTGTAAATAATAGGATAACTGTTTCATAGGGGATTCACGTAAAACTTGATCTCGTTCGTAATAAATCAAACTTAACAGATGAAAAAGTTGTCTTGTGCTTTCGCACCCCGATACCGATGGACGATTAATACACAGATCATACCAGCGCGTGGAATCAGTTAAGTCAAACCAAACCATTGACCAACGAGGTGCCTTTAATTTAATTAAAAAGGGTTTGTGAGCAGGTAAAGTGATCAAGTTACCTTTTTCAACCCTTTGATGTCCGGCTTCGGTATAAAGTTCAAGACTGCCCTGCACACCGTAGATAATAGTGTGGCAAATCGGATCACGCCGACCAACACAATAATGCCCGGCTAAGTCAGAAACACCTGATAGTGCGATATCAAGTTCCGCTAATTCAGGCACTTTTTTACATTCTACGAAACGTTCATTACATTCAGGCCCAATTTCAAGAATATCTTTCCATTCTATCGTCATTTAATACCTATAAATAATGCCCTATGAGAGTTTTGGACAAAAATATGCAAGCTTATTCCATAACCTATAACCAAACTATAGATATAATATATATTCAAGAATGAGAAAAAAATTGTAGCTGTTATTTAATGCGACAATATTGACCCACACAGAACAGATAATTCGGAATGATAGCATGACAAATATTGAAATTTTAGGATTTACCTCCGCTTTCTTAACAACACTTTCATTTTTACCGCAAGCGATTCAAGTGATAAAAACCAGAGATACCACCTCATTATCATTAGCTATGTATACTCTTTTTACTTTAGGTGTGGCTTTTTGGCTGGCGTACGGTTTAATTAAACAAGATAGTGCAATGATAGTTGCCAACCTAATTACATTTATACTGGCCACCACTATTTTATCGATTAAAATTTATAATGAGTTCTTTGCCAAAAAAGATAAAAACAGGATCTACTCTTAAAATTGGTCTCGGAATGAAAGAGAGTTGATTTACGGAAGGGCAGACTATATTTATCAGAATAGTCTTAAAAATGCATATCCTGTCGATCAGCAACAGTTAAAAAAGATGTGTTAGTGATTAAAATAACTGCTTTACCTATAGCCCCAATTTATTGGAAAAAGAGGGGCATTGATATTTACCCGTCATGGCTCTTTCTTTCCCTAAAATGAGGAACGCCAACATGGGTGCCGCGAATATCGCCGTGCAGCATATTAGCCACTAAATGGTTATATTCCTGATGGGTTAGTTTAAGCAGGTTTTGATGATCTCCTGACTCAATATAAACAGATTCGGAAGCAAGTAAACTGTCATCAATTAACATCTTCACCTTGTAGGGGGCACCCATTGCGGGAATAGCTCCCGGGGAACAATCTGGAAACAGTTCCTGCAGTTTATATTCACTGACCAACTGGTAATGCTTGCCCGTGAGATTATTCACACCGATCAACGATAGGCGACTATTTGCAGGCACAGAGGCCATCAGGTAATCACCCTCATCATCTTGCAGCAGAACGGCTTTAGCAACTTCTTGAGCGGGCAGATGAGCCGAACGAGATGAGTTTAACAGTGTTAAGGCTCGCCGGTGTTTAACCGTATCGTAGTGGATTTTTTCATTGGTAAAATACGCTTTAAGTGTGATTGCAATGCCCATAAATACCTCCTCAAAAAATACTAAAGACACACGTTAGAGTATAGTCTACTCTCCATATTAGCGGGTAATGAAAGAGAGATTCTGCAGTCCAATAAACCTAACTGTCACAGGATTTAAGCCGATTGTCATTGAATGTCGAAAAATGTAATTTAGGGGGCTGTTTTGAATGCTGTTCGCGGATTTCCTGTTTTTAATAATGCTGCCGGGGATTAATTCTTTCTAATCGGTTTTACGGTTTTTCATATTCAGCGAGGATCTTGTTTGTGCGAATATTTAGCTTGCTATTGTATGTTCTTTTTTCAACATCATTGCTGGCTGATTGCCCTCAATTTTCAGTGCATAAAACCGTCACGTTAAAATATATTAATGACGGTGATACCGTGACCCTGGATAATGGGCAATTAGTTCGCTTTATCGGTATTAATACGCCCGAGATTGATTATTCGAATAAGCGTCAATCTCAGCCTTTTGCACTGGCGGCAAAGCGTTTATTAGAAGAACAGGCCAAAATGGGAGACAAGTTACAGTTAATCTTTGACCAAACCAAATTTGATAAATATGGCCGATTATTGGCCTATGTATTTACTCGAACAGGGACGAATTTAGGCTTGTTACAGTTACAATCCGGCCTTGCCAGACATTGGGTGATAGGAAAAAACGATCTGTTTTGGCAATGCTTTCAGAATGCAGAGCGACAAGCGCGTCTGGCAAAAAAAGGAGTATGGGCAGACTTTAGTCCTTTAAAAGCGCAAAGTTTATCGCTTAAGAATAAAGGTTATCAATATATTAGAGGACAAGTTACAGCTGTGCAGCAAACTAATCGAGGCTTGCAATTGACTTTAGATGGTAAATTGAAAGTCAATCTGAACCGAAAAACCTTAAATCATTTTAAAACATTGGGCACACAGTTTGGACTGCATAATAGTATTTTATTAACAGGTAATTTAAGATGGTCTCAGGGACAGTTACAATTAAGTGTTTATCATCCAGCACAAATATTGCCCTAAATTAATATCGGTTTTAACTATTAACATGCAGTATGTTAAGTGTAATTGAAATGAGCTGAGTTATTGATTTTTCGAACAATGGCACTTAACTTAAACTTAATTGCTCTACAGAAAAATTTAATCATTACCGGTTTTGTAAAGAAAATTGCATATATCTTGCTCATAACAATCAACTTTATAAAAAACAAGAAGACCTAACCTTTAACTTTTTTTGCTGTTAAAGGGATTTTTTATTAATTTTTATTACCTATATTACGTTTGTTAATTAATGTTTTTAATATGAAGTTAAAATCAACAGTGGATCCATAAGTTAATAAGTTGTAAATTATGGCAATTTATTTTTTCTATCACTATTTTTAAGGGTATCGTATGCCAGTGAAACCTTCTTCTTCTCATTTTGAAGCAAATAAAATTGCAGATCCATTATTTCTTCATGCTGAGCATATCGCGAAAGATTTCTCATTATTTCCAGACAATTCACTTCCTTCAAATACTGAAGGTTTAGAAGGATTGATTGATCGCGCGCGCATCAAATCAAATCTTTCTACTATCAATGAGCTTGATGTTGACGCCTATATTGCGCGAACAGTACAACCGGCCGAAGATAATAAACGTCCAGGTGCTAAAAAAATAGTTGCTGGGTTTAACGGAAAAATCATCACCGAGCAGCTAAACGGTGCTTTTTACAGTGCTGAAATGGAGTTTGATTTCGGCGGTTATATGCGTCGTATCGGTATTATTGCTCAAGAACGCAGCTCCAATAACGGTGCATGGATGCCAGAGCATCACTTGGCTGCCAGTAAGACAATTCGTAAATTTGCTGATTTGTCATTACCCATTGTGTACTTAATTGATACCCCTGGCGCCGATGCAGGCGAAGAAGCCAATCGTCAAAACCAAGCACACAGTATTTCGCAAATGATCACTGAAAGTGCAAATGTTGATGTACCCACCGTTGGGATTGTTGTGGGTGTTGGTTATTCTGGCGGTGCAATACCGCTGGCGACTGCGAACATCCTATTGTCTGTGCGTGACGGTATTTTTAATACAATTCAGCCAAAAGGCTTACAAAGCATTGCCCGCAAGTATAATCTATCGTGGCAGGAGTGTGCCCAGTCTGTTGGTGTTTCTCCTGAAGAGTTGTATGAGAACGGCTGCATTGATGGGATTGTTGACTACTCTCCGGTGGATCAGGATGAACGTCAGCATAATCTGCAAAAAGCCATTGTCTCGAGCATTTTATCCATAGAGACAAAGTCGGTTAGTTTCGTTCGTGAGTATCCGGATATTTTAGAGCATTATAACCGTAGCTTGATGCGTTATTTAGATCCTTCTAATAAATTAGTTGCCGTTGAAAATGCGTCTGATAACGTCCATTTAATTGCCAAAAATCCAACTGTTCATAACAATGCTTTCGGCACTACCTACCGCTATATGCGTTATTTAACTCTGCGTTCGCGTATCAAAGCAATCCAAATGAACGAGTATGGGCGTCTCTCTAAACTGACCGCGCCAGAGGGTGATTTAGACTCTCGTATTGAAGCGGATCGTAAACAAGTTTTTGTTAATTGGCTGGAGAATCCCGACAAAATAATTTACGACGATACGCTCAATAAAAATTGGAAAAAATTCCTCTCTAAACGTGATGATATAAGCGTTGAGCGTAATATTTTCACCAAATTTATTCTTGGAGAACCACAGCAAAATTATGATAATGCCAGAAGCGAATTATTAATTAATTTAACTTGGTCTTTATATAATCGTTGGAAAACCAGCGCTGCAAATAATTTCCGTGCCGTCATTGATTACCTCGAAGACGAGAATAACTTACCCCTTACTGATTCCTGGCCGGAACTCAGCAAGCTTACTGCAATAGATGTGGTTGCACATAAAGAAACGCGTGAATGTTTTATTGTTCATTGCCGCCATATGCTGGTGTTTAATGCGCTTTATGACAATACCATGGGCAACCTTGCTTCAATTGCGAAAGAAGCGATGGCAACCAAAGAGTTATCCCGTGATTCGGTTTCATCATTAGTGCGTAGCTCGTTAAAAGGCGCCTTAAACAAAGTAAGTGATGATGATTATGAGCAATTAAAATCTACCTTTAATGCGTGGTTAAAGTATTTTACGGATCAAAGTGGACGCGGTGACATTCTGGCTAAAGTGGAAGAGTGGAAGAGTGTTGGTTATCCGCAGATGAACTCCAGTTTATTCGTTGTTTTGACCTATATATTCGAAAAATTATTACCTGAGTATTACAAAAGTCGCGATGGTGCATCGGAATATAGCGGTGCAATTAATCCCGTACGGATCGGACGTCGTAAAGATTTCTGGAATCGTTTAACAATGGGTTATCAGGATCTGTTGATTCAAGCTGTACTGCGTGAAGAGAAAAACAAAAAGAATAATTCTTCGGACATTATTTTGGATAAATTCTTTACTGATTTTAAAGAATCAAAAGCCAATTTAATGACCGCCAACTTATTAGAGTTTCCTGGTTTCCGTTTGTCAATTGAAGATGCACTTGATAAAAACATTAAACCTTGTGGTTTAATAACTGGCGTTGGTGAGTTTACATTAGAGTCAGGTGCAAGCCAAAAAGTCGGTGTTGCAGTTTCAAATCTGGCTTTTCAAGCGGGCGCCTTTGATATGGCCAGTGCAGAAAAATTCTGTGCTTTGTTAGTGAAATGCGCTAAACACCATTTTCCGGTCGTGGCCTTTATCAGCTCTGGCGGTATGCAAACTAAAGAAGGTGCATCTGCATTATTTTCTATGGCAGTGGTTAATGACCGAATTACACGTTTTATTCGTGATAACGATCTACCCGTTGTGATGTTTGGTTACGGTGACTGTACTGGTGGTGCACAGGCAAGTTTTGTAACCCATCCTTTAGCACAAACCTATTATCTGTCCGGTACCAATATGCCCTTTGCAGGACAGATGGTTGTCCCCGCATACCTGCCATCAACAGCGACTTTATCTAACTATTTATCGCGTGTGCCGGGTGCCATGGATGCCTTAGTTATCAATCCGTTTTCGAACGATCTTGATAACAAATTAAGTGAAATTGATAAAAACATGCCCCTGCCATCGATCACCATTGAAGAGACTATTCAGCGCGCGCTTGAGGGTTTTGTGCCCATTTGTGATCTCACTGAAGATGATTTTTCACAGGCAGATCCGCGCGAGTTAATGGAACCGGTTAGGAAAGTGCTGATCCATGCGCGTGGTTGTACCGCGGTTAAATTAATTCGTATCGCTCAGAAAAATAATATAAAAGTTGTCTTGGTCGCGTCTGATCCGGATATGACATCTGTCCCTGCCGATATGTTAGGTAAAGGTGACAAACTGGTTTGTTTAGGGGGAAATACTTCCGATGAAAGTTACCTGAATGCCAGCTCAGTGTTAAAGGTTGCAGCCTATGAAGAAGTTGATGCGCTGCACCCGGGTATTGGCTTCTTATCTGAAAGCCCTCATTTTGCCGATTTATGTGTTGGTCATAACATTAACTTTGTTGGTCCAAGCATGAATAGCATGTTGACTATGGGTAATAAATCCAACGCTATTAAAACCGCTCAAGACAACGGCGTTCCTGTCGTGCCCGGCAGTCACGGTATTCTGACGGGTGCTGAGCAGGCACTTGATATTGCTAATGCGATGGGTTACCCGGTGTTACTCAAAGCCGTAAACGGTGGCGGCGGTAAGGGTATTCTGGTAATTGAAAAAGCGGAAAATATGTTTTCCGGGTTTAGTCAGGTTTCAGCAGAAGCGCGTAGCGCATTTGGAAACGGTGATTTATACCTTGAGAAATACATTACTTCACTACGTCATATTGAAGTTCAGCTATTACGCGATAAACATTGTAATACTAAAGTGTTGGGTATTCGAGATTGTTCGGTACAGCGTAATAACCAAAAAGTAGTCGAAGAGTCAGAGTCAACTATGTTGCCTGCTCATTTAGAAGCGGAAGTATTAAAGCATACGGCAGCCCTTGCTGACGCAGTTGATTACATGGGTGCAGGTACGGTTGAATTTATTTACGACTTGGATCAAGACGCAATCTACTTTATGGAAATGAATACACGTTTACAGGTGGAGCATCCTGTTACGGAGGCAACATCAGGTATTGATATCGTGACTGCACAGTATGATATTGCATCGGGTAAGAGTATCGAAGATCTTAAGCCGCAGAAGAAAGGTTATGCCATTGAAGTCCGTGTAACAGCGGAAAAAGCGGCATTGGATAATAATGGTGTTATGCAGCTGCTACCGCATCCTGGCAAAGTGGTTGAATATTCTGTTCCTGAGCAGGATGATATTGAAATAATGTCGATGATTGCTGAGGGCAAAGAGGTTTCGCCATATTACGACAGCTTAGTTGCGCAGTTTATCTGTCGCGGTAATGATCGTAATGATACTGTTCAGAAATTATTGAAGTTCTTGGATAAAGTGGTTATCAGAGGGATTGCGACCAATATTCCTTTATTGAAACGTATTCTAAAAGATGAAACATTCTTGAGCGGCGTCTACGATACAACTTATTTACCAAAATTCATGGCTAGGCTTGATCAACAGGTGATGATTGATGAGATGGAAGCTTCGGCTTCAACGAGTGAATCTAATCTTTCTATCCAAGTTGACGGCAGTAATGAATTAAAAGTAATGGCACAAAGTGCCGGTATTTTTTACCGTGCTTCCTCACCCGCAGAGCCTGATTTTGTAGCAGAGGGTGATATTGTTAATGTTGAGAAAACGCTCGGTTTAATGGAAGCGATGAAAATGTTCTCACCTATTACGCTCGCCAGCTTTAACCGTCAGAATGCTGAGTTATATGACGGGGATACTAAGTTCCGTGTGGAACGTATTATCAATGCTAACGGTCAGCAGGTCTCTAGCGGTGATTTGCTCTATATCGTAACACCAATGTAACTTTTACTATTAAGCTAAAAAAGCCAGTCAATTGACTGGCTTTTTTTATGCATTTTTAAAATGCGATAGCCATTCCCCTTATTAGTGGGGTTGCTATCAATAATAGCATTTGCTATAAATCCGACATGATTGTCAGTAGGGTGAAATGGAATGGATATTCCTTTAATTTGTAACGATTCAGTATTAAGTCAGAAAGCAAAAATATTACGTGAAAAATGGGGTTTTATAAGCACCAAAAATGACCATTTTCAATTGCAGCTTTTACCCGAATATTTAGCGCTTGAGCAAAAAGACGATCCTAAGCAAGGATTGGTATTTGTGGATTTTGTCTCAGGTAGCGTGGCGCATCGCCGCAAATTTGGCGGCGGTAAAGGGCAGGCGATTGCCAAGGCGATAGGTTTAAAACCCGGCGTGCAGGTTGATGTTATTGATGCGACGGCAGGCCTAGGTCGGGATGCTTTTGTATTAGCCTCACTGGGCTGTAATGTCACTATGATCGAGCGTTCCACCGTTGCTGCCGCATTGCTTGAAGATGGTTTAGAAAGGGCTTATTTAAACCTGGAAATAGGGACCTGGATGAAACAGCGAATGAAACTGCATTTTGGGTCGGCAAGTGAATATTTACAACACCATCAGACCGGTGTTGTTTATCTGGATCCTATGTTTCCTCATAAAAAGAAATCTGCATTAGTGAAAAAGGAAATGCGTGTTTTCCAAGGTGTTGTGGGGGAAGATCTGGACGCTGATAGTTTGCTTGAAGTGGCTATCAACGCTGCGCGTTATCGGGTGGTTGTTAAACGCCCTGACTATGCGCCTTTTCTAAATGATAAAAAGCCAACGATGAGTATTAAAACCAAGAAAAATCGCTTTGATGTTTATGTCAAACAGGCGATGCCGCAAAATAAAGGCTAAACCGGGTATGACTACCCGATTTTTTAAGCATTAAGCCGCTAAAAACGAACTCATCAACTTAAAAATTGTATTATGCCGGTTTACCTATTGGTAAAATATTACCATCATGCTGCTCATTGATAACTTCAGCCATGGCGAGATAGATTGCACCTAAGCCCGTGAGCATACCTTCAAAACCTGCGATTGTGCCAATCAGTTTCGAACCGGTCAAATCTTTGGCTGCTAATAAGAAAAACAGCACCGTTACGCCGGCAAATATAAGCTGTAAAGCCTTATTAGCACGCAAGGTACCGACGAACATGAAGGCTGAGAAGATACCCCACATTATTAGGTACCAGGCCATAAAGCCACTTGGTGTCGGGTCTGCTAAACCTAATTTAGGCAGAATAAGTAATACTACTAAACTTATCCAGAAAAAGCCGTAAGAGATAAAGGCGGTTAATCCAAAAGTATTGCCTTTTTTGTATTCCAATATTCCGGCGATAATCTGTGCAAGACCTCCGTAACAAAGCCCCATTGCGAGAATCATTGCACTGATCGGGAAGAAACCGGCATTGTGAATATTAAGTAAAACTGTTGTCATGCCAAATCCCATCAGCCCTAAAGGACCTGGATTTGCGTAGTTAATAGCTTGTGTCATGTCATATGCCTTTTTTTACATGTGATTAATTGAAGCGCGAAGATAGCATGAGGAAAAAAAATATAATGAGATTAATTATAAAAACAAGCTGCAACTCACCCTTTGTTATGGGTGATTGTCAACAATACGATTTCAACCTCAGATTTTACGCACGTAATTAGGCTTTTAATCGTTTAATATTAATATTTTTTATTTAATTGTTGACAATCATTTGCTGGCCTCCGAAATGACGTAGATTGTTAAACTTGTGTTTAGTGAACTTTAAACGCTATTAATGAATAAGATTGTTATTAATTCCCCCTATAATTACGCCTATAATCTGGGAAATGTTTGACCTTATAAAATAAATTTAATTACATAACATTACTGATATTATCAATTAAAAATATTTACAAGTGATTGCAGCTAATCACCTATTAAAAGGATCGATTTAGACCTCTATCAAGGTGATATTATCTTTATTGTGGACTTAAGGATCGGCTAAAAGTACTTTAGTACTCTATGCTAATACTCTGCAAGCTCTGACGAAGGATGAGTTGATTGAGATGCAGCAGGATAAAAAACGGGGCAGTTCCAGTTGCAATTAAGCTAAGTTAAACGTATTCGTTTGGCAATGGAATGTATTGTGGGTAAATCCGAATGTTGATAGTTTGCTTGATGTTGCTCTAAATGTCCTTATTGTGTGCTTTCTTAAAACGATAAAAAGCCAATGTTCAGCATTACAATAAAAAAGTGCTTTGATATTTATGTCAAACAGGGGATACCGTAAAAGAAAAGCTAAACCGGGTATCGCTACCCGGTTCTTATGTCAAGCATTAAGCCGCTAAAAACTAACTCATAAACTTAAATTATGCCGGTTTACCAATAGGTAAAATATCACTACCATGCTGTTCATTAATCACTTCAGCCATGGCCAAATAAATTGCACTTAAACCACAGATAATACCTTCAAAACCAGCGATTCTGCCAAGCAGTGCCGAACCGGTCAAATCTTTGGCTGCTAATAAGAAAAAAAGCACCGTTAAGCTTGCAAAGACAAACTGTAAGACCTTATTAGCACGTAAGGTGCCAATGTACATGAAGCCTGTGAAGATACCCCACATTATTAGGTACCAGGCCATAAAGCCACTGGGTGTTGGATCTGCTAAACCTAATTTAGGCAGAATAAGCAATACCACTAAACTTATCCAGAAAAAGCCGTAAGAGATAAAGGCGGTTAATCCAAAGGTATTGCCTTTTTTGTATTCCAATATTCCGGCGATAATCTGTGCAAGACCCCCGTAACAAAGACCCATTGCAATAATCATTGCACTGATCGGAAAGAAACCTGCATTGTGGATATTTAGTAAAACGGTTGTCATGCCAAATCCCATCAGACCTAAGGGACCTGGATTAGCGTAGTTAATAGCTTGTGTCATTTTATATACCTTTTTTGTTGCATGTGATTAATTGAAGCGCAAGATACATGAGACAAAAAATTGGAACAAGGTAATTATAAAAATAAATGACAGCTCACCCTTTTAGAATATTTGTTTGTTAACAGACAGTTAACAGGCTGTTAATAACCGTGGAAATAACGTACATTATGAGCTTTATATTTACTGAGCTTGAAATTCTATTAACAGATAAGCTTTATATTAATTTTATTAATTTGCCTTACAATAACTGTTAAAATATGAAAACTACTTTCACCCATAGAAAATGAATTAAATCATATGATATTACCGACGTTGTCGATTAAAAATCTCCATAAGTCATTTGCAGCTAATGAAGTATTAAAAGGGATCGATTTAGAAGCCTATAAAGGTGATGTTATCTCTATTTTAGGCGCTTCAGGATCGGGTAAAAGTACTTTGCTGCGCTGTGTTAATCTTCTGGAAACTCCAAGCTCAGGTGAAATCCGGGTGAATGGTGAGTTGATTGAAATGAAACAGGATAAAAAACGGGGTGCAGTGCCCGTTTCAATTAAGCAAGTTGAACGTATCCGTTCGCGTTTAGCAATGGTTTTTCAAGGTTTTAATTTATGGTCGCATATGACTGTTTTAGAAAATGTTATTGAAGCCCCTGTGCATGTTTTAGGTGTGCCTAAAAAAGAAGCAATTGAAAAAGCCAATGCTATTTTACAGCGTGTCGGTTTGTATGAAAGAAAATCTTTTTACCCCGGGCAGTTATCCGGCGGTCAGCAACAGCGTGTGGCGATTGCACGTGCGCTTGCGGTTGAGCCCGAAGTGATGTTATTTGATGAACCAACATCAGCACTTGATCCTGAACTGGTAGGGGAAGTATTAAGTGTTATGCGCGGGTTGGCTGAAGAGGGACGGACCATGCTGGTTGTTACCCATGAAATGGCTTTTGCCCGTGATGTGTCTAATAAAGTTATTTTTTTACATGAAGGTTTAGTTGAAGAGCAGGGGAAACCGGAAGATATTTTTTCAAACCCTTCATCTGAACGTTTTAAGCAATTCATCTCCTCGGTTTACTAACCCTAAAATCAGACTATTAAACTTTACTTTACTTAAATTAAGGATATAACATGAAAAAAATTAGTATGTTGATCGCACTCTTTACATTGTCAGTTAATGTTGCGCAGGCGAAAGAATGGACACAGATTAGAATTGGTGTTGAAGGTGCTTACCCGCCCTTTAGTCAAACAGAAGCCGATGGCAGCGTGACCGGATTTGATATCGATATAGCGAATGCTTTGTGTGCTGAAATGCAGGCAGACTGTACCTTAATAAAACAAGATTGGGATGGCATTATTCCTGCGTTAATGGCGCGTAAATTTGATGCGATTGTAGCAACCATGGATATTACCGAAGAGCGTAAAAAACGTGTTGCCTTTACCAATAAATACCAGCATATTCCGGCTCGGTTTGCCGCTTTAAAAGGGACTGAGTATCAAGGATCCCCGGCGTTTATGGCGGGTAAAAAAGTAGGTGTACAGCGTGCAACTTCAATGGATCTTTATATTTCTGATAACTACCCGGATGCTGAAATCAAACGTTATGGCTCGGCCGATGAGGCATATCTGGATCTTAAAGCAGGTCGTTTAGATTTTATAATGGCTGACTCAGCGGCAATTACCGGTGGATTATTAGAAAAAGAAGGCGGTGATAAATTTGAACTTGTTGGTCCGAAACTAAACGATCCTAAATGGTTTGGTGAAGGTGCCGGTATTGCCGTGCGTCAACAAGATAAAGATCTTGTTGAGCAATTTAATGCTGCTATTAAAGCGATTCGTGCCGATGGTACTTACCAAAAAATCCAAGATAAATACTTTACCTTTGATGTTTATGGTAGTGAAGAGTAAGCGTTGATTAATGCTTCTATTTCCCTCATTTTGAATCTATAGACTCAAAATGAGACGGGGCTGAAAGGATGGGAAACCATCCTTTTTTATTAAAAAAGAAATCATTATGGTTGAACTACAAAATTACTCGGGAATATTGCTTGAAGGTGCATGGCTAACCATTCAAGTGGCATTGCTGTCACTATTGCTGGCTGTTTTTCTTGGGCTACTGGGGGCATTGGCTAAATTATCGCATTCCGTTTTTTTTAAGAGCATTGGGACACTGTATACGACGCTCATTCGTGGTATCCCGGACCTGATTCTAATGCTGCTGATTTTCTTTGGTGGGCAGGTATTAGTCAACAATTTGAGTTACAACTTAAATGAATGGCTTAACCGGTTACTAACCGATTTTAATCCACAGCATGAGTGGACTGCCTATCTACCCGATTATATTAATATTAGCCCTTATATCGCGGGCATTATTACCATAGGTTTTATTTTTGGTGCTTATATGGCTGAAACATTCCGCGGTGCTTTTTTGGCGGTTGAAAAGGGGCAGTTAGAGGCGGCGACGGCTTACGGTATGAACAAATACAAACTCTTTTTGCGGGTGATGTTCCCCCAGATGATGCGCCACGCGCTACCGGGAATAGGAAATAATTGGTTAGTTTTATTAAAAACAACGGCGTTGGTTTCAGTTATCGGTTTACAGGATATGGTTAAAATTGCAGGGGATGCGGGTGGTTCGACTCAACAACCTTTTACCTTTTATATCGCCATTGCGCTAGTTTTTCTTTTTTTTACGTCTGTTTCCAGTCTCCTTTTTAGTTGGGCTGAACGTAAATATACAATTAAAACGAGGTAGAGATGGATTTTTCAATATTTATTAACGAATACCAGTTTTACCTTGCGGGTTTATGGACCACGGTGTGGTTAGTGGCACTTTCATTGTTACTGGGCTTGTTTATTGCTGTGCCGGTAGGGCTTTTGCGCAGTAGTGAAAACTGGTTGATTAAGGGGCCTGCCTGGTCTTTTATGTATTTTTTCCGGGGAACGCCCCTGTTGGTGCAACTGTTTCTTATTTATTACGGTGCGGCACAGTTTGACTTGATTCATGAAACTTGGTTATGGCACTATTTCCAGGAAGCGTGGTTTTGCGCTCTATTGGCCTTTACACTCAATACGGGGGCTTATACTGCTGAAATAATAAGGGGTGTTATCTCGACAATGCCAAAATCTGAATTAGAAGCTGCTAAAGCCTACGGCATGAGTGAAGGTCAAATTTTACGCCGTATAACCCTGCCAAATTCGCTACGTCGTGCGCTGCCGGCTTACAGTAACGAAATTATCTTTATGATTCATGGTAGTGCTATTGCCGGTATCGTCACTATTGTTGATATCACCGGTGCTGCGCGGGTAGTCAATGCGCGTTATTACGCACCCTTTGAGGCTTATTTCGGCGCGGCTTTGTTATATATGTGCCTGACATTCTCGGTCATTTTTGCTTTTAAAAAATGGGAAAGCCGTTACTCAACTCGTTAAATTTTATTTACTCTCCGTAAACTGAAGCCCATTTATCAGCCCAAACTACTTGAAGATGCAGGAATCTGCATCGGCAAGTCGTTTGGCTATATACTTTTATCTTCCCTGTTAATTTTTGCTTAACTGCCTTTCACTTCTATAATTTATAAGCTATTGCTATTATTGATATAAATAAAAGTAGTAATATCATAATAGCTGTTTAAGATGCTGATTTTTAGTCCCTGATAGGGCTGAATATACGGAGTTATACTATGAAAGATGCTGGATTGATCTACGGATATTACTTAAATGAACATAAAGACATCAGGCATATTGAGAAGCTTACTATGCTTGATTCCAATAAAAGTTATTGGCTGCATTTTGATTACACTTTTACACAAACGCAGGACTGGATCGAAAACCACAGTCAGTTAAACCCCGTTGTCATTGCCGCTCTGTTAAATGAAGAAACACGACCTCGTGCGACTTTTATTGATAATGGTTTTCTTATTTCATTACGCGGGGTCAATTTATCTCCCGACAGTGATCCTGAAGATATGGTCTCGATCCGGATCTGGATAGATCAGAATAGGATTATCAGCACTCGACGACGTACTTTGCTTTCAGCACAAAAAATAGCGTACGACATTGAGTCAGGAAACGGGCCTATCTCTGCCTGTGAATTGCTTACTCAACTTAGTTCAGAATTGATCTCCCGAATGAGTAATACTATTAATGATATTGAGGAAAAATTAGCCAATATAGAAGAAAAAATTCTGGAAAAAAATGTTTATATATTAAGAAATGACATAGTCGATTTAAGAAGACAGATTATTGCGTTACGTCGTTATCTCGCACCTCAACGGGAAGCTATGATGCAGCTGCAAAATGAAAAATACGTTTTCTTCAGTAATGAACAACGTTTTGAACTACGTGAAGCACTGGATAATTTAATGCGTTATATTGAAGATCTCGATTCCATCCGTGATAGAGCAATAGTAGTACAGGAGGAAATTGCCAATAAACTAAATGAACAGTTAAACAGCCGGCTGTACGTTTTATCTATTATTACCGCCATTTTTCTTCCTTTAGGTTTTTTGACCGGGTTACTCGGTATCAATGTTGGCGGGCTACCCGGTGTTGATAACCCCAACGCATTTACATTATTTATTGGATTTTTATTGTTAATTATTATTGCCCAGATTGTTATTTTAAAAAGAAATAAATGGTATTGAAATTTTTATTTATCAACAGGTTATATAAAAATGAAACTAGAAGATCTGCTTAATGTATTAAACTACCCAACTATCTCGATCGTGGGGCAGACAATCACCGTGGGTCAATGGCTTATTGTACCATTGGTGCTGTTTATCGGATATTTGCTGACTAAAGGGGTCACAAATTTTATATCAAAGCGCATGCTTGCCAAAAATATGGATCCTAATCAGATTCATCTTATTAGAAGAATCATCTATGTATTAGCCATTTCCATCTTATTGATCACTGTCTTAGATTTAATTAATGTACCTATTGCCGCTTTTGCTTTTCTCTCCGGCGCGATCGCAATCGGGTTTGGTTTTGGTGCGCAAAACATTATTAACAATTTTATCAGCGGTTGGATTTTAATGTGGGAACAACCGATTCGCATTGGAGATTATTTAGAAGTTGATAATGCTAAAGGAGTAGTGGAGGAAATTAATACTCGCTCAACAAGAATTAGACGAGTTGATGGCGTTCATCTGCTGATCCCCAATAGTAAATTGTTAGAAAATACCGTGGTAAACAGAACACTTGTTGATCATATTATGCGCACCTCTGTGTCTGTTGGGGTTGCCTATGGTTCACCTGCCAAACAGGTTGCGGCTTTAATTATGCGCGCGGCTAAAGAGCAATCTATTATCTTGGAAAATCCGCCACCCGTGGTTACTTTTGAAGATTTTTCTGACAACTCTTTGGTCTTTGAGGTCAACTTCTGGATAAATGCAACCATCGATGGCAGTTTACGCGCGGTCAGAAGTAACGTCCGTTTTCGTCTTGATGAGCTCTTTGCAGAGCACAATATTGTGGTGGCATTCCCACAACGCGATCTCCATATAGACGGCAGTTTAACGCTGCTTAAAAATCCATTAAAAGTCGCTGATGAACTATAATAACAGCAACAACTTGATGAGATGCCATTTTGCTGCTGTTGTCATAATAAGGTGTTGTAAAAAAATAATATTACAATGTGGTTAACAATAAATACTCTGTTTATTGTTATACCAAAGGAATTAATGAAGTGATCAATTATTGAGAAGGAAAAATCAGCACTAACAAGGCGAGAGTTGCATTCGAGCGTTGTTCTCCTTCACAAAATCGTCTGGAACGATTTTGAACAGCTTTAGCTGGCCACAAAGTGGTGAAGAACAGGACGTTCTGAATAAAACTCACAACGCGGTTAGGGATGATTTTAACCAGCAAGGGTGATCACCTTTTTAGTTCTTTTGGTATTAATCACAAATTGTGTAAGTAGCTGCAAATATAGAATCTGGATATTAATTTACTCAAATTTTCATATAAACTCGAAAAGAATATTCACCTTATCTAACCCACTGTCTGAAAAAGTTTTTTGTCAAACACAGCAAAATAATGATGTTGCTATTGATCTATTTTCACCTAAACTCGCGGAAATTTAACAAGGGCGGGCTGCCCTTCATAAAAACAAAATTAACTGATTTAAGTTGAAGCTAATTTAAAAGGAAAGGTTATGAAAATTGTTATTTTATCAAGAAATAAAAATCTGTATTCGACAAAAAGATTAAAAGAGGAAGGCGAAGCTCGAGGGCATCAAATTGATATTATAGATACACTTCATTGTTATATGGATATAACCAGCAGCCGCCCAACTGTTCGCTATCAGGGTGAAGAATTACCTGTGTACGATGCACTTATTCCGCGTATTGGGGCTTCCGTTACTTTTTACGGGACAGCCGTTGCCCGCCAGTTTGAAGTGATGGGGACGTTTAATATTAATGAGTCGGTTGCAATTAGCCGTTCAAGAGATAAATTACGCTCAATGCAATTATTATCACGTAAAGGCATCGGTATGCCAAGAACGGGTTTTGCCAGTAAACCTGATAATATTAAAGACTTGATTAAAAATGTCGGCGGCGCACCTGTTGTTATCAAATTGCTGGAAGGTACTCAGGGGATTGGCGTAGTGCTGGCTGAAACCGCTAAAACAGCTGAAAGTATTATCGAAGCTTTTATGGGGATCAAAGCCAACATCCTGGTGCAGGAGTTTATTAAAGAAGCCGGTGGTGCAGATATTCGCTGCCTGGTCATTGGCGGTAAAGTTGTTGCGGCAATGAAAAGGCAGGGGGCTGAAGGCGAATTTCGTTCTAATTTGCACCGTGGTGGTTCTGCTGTGGTGGTTAAATTAACCAAAATAGAGCGTGAAACAGCCATTAATGCGGCTAAAATCATGGGTTTAAATTTTTGTGGTGTGGACTTGTTACGCTCGGAAAGTGGCCCTAAGGTGATGGAAGTGAATTCCTCTCCCGGCTTAGAAGGTATTGAGACTGCTACCGGTAAAAACATCGCCGCTATGGTGTACGAATTTCTTGAAAAAAACATGAAAACCGACCATTCGAATAAAACCCGTGGACGTGGCTGATTAAGGATTGAGCATGGCGGTATTACGCATTGGCGATTTTGATATTTTACCTGGAACAGATCAAAAAATAGATCTTCCTGTCGCAAAGTTGTACACAGATTCAAATGTTTCCTTACCTGTCCACATAATAAGGGCTAAAAAAACCGGGCCAACCATCTTTATAAGCGCGGCTGTGCATGGTGACGAGCTTAATGGTATTGAGATCATTCGACGTTTACTCAAGTTGAAAAGTTTTAAGCTGACCCACGGGACTTTGATCGCAGTGCCGATGGTGAATGTTTACGGTGTGGTCAACCTAAGCCGTTATATGCCGGATCGTCGTGATTTAAACCGCAGTTTTCCAGGGTCAGCAAAGGGCTCTTTAGCGGGGCGAGTCGCGTATATATTCCTTAACCAGATCGTCAAGCATTGTGATTACGGTATAGATTTACACACGGGGGCGATTCACCGCTCTAATTTACCCCAAATTAGAGCGGATTTATCTGATCCTGAAACGAAAGAGCTGGCACTTATTTTTAATGCCCCCGTTGTTCTAAATTCAAATCTGGTCGATGGATCCTTAAGAGAAGCCGCCGTTGAAAATAATACTAAAGTATTACTTTATGAAGCGGGTGAAGCATTACGATTTGATGAATTTTCAATTAGATTAGGTATTAATGGCATTTTAAATGTATTAGCGCATTTAAACATGGTCAAAAAACAACTTTCAAAACGTAAAAAAATTGATCCCTTTATCGCCAACAGCAGCAGTTGGTTGCGTGCGAATGCAAGTGGCATCGTTAATCATGAACGCCATCTAGGTGATCAGGTTAAGAAAGGTGATCTTTTAGCTGAAATTGGTTCTCCCTATGGGGAGATCATTAATGTTGTGACAGCCGCTCGTGCGGGCATTATTATTGGAAAACAAAATATTCCCTTAGTGCAGGAAGGGGAGGCGATGTATCACATTGCCTACTTTACTGAGGATGATGCTTTAATCGCAGGACAAATTGAAAATGTACAGGGCCAGGTAGAATCTGACGGGTAAGCAATAAAATATATAGCCATTCAAGCGAAGATTAAGGTGCCGGCACAGGGCACTTATTTACTTAAAATGATGACGTTATAATTTAAAAATAGGCTATTTTATGACACCAAATAAGAGAATAATTATTGGCCGGCTGGAATCTATTTCACTGCCAGATTTAGCGATTGATGACTTACCGGTTAGAATCGATACGGGTGCTCAAACCTCATCATTACATGTTGATAATATTAAGAAGTTTTATAAAAATGGAAAACCCTGGGTAAAATTTGATATACACCCTGATATTCATAATGTTGAATGTATTGTTCCCTGCAATGCATTAATCTCCGACATCAGAAGGATAAAGTCTTCAAATGGCAGCACCGAGCAACGTTATGTTATTAAAACACCGATGATCCTGGGCGATAACAGCTGGCCCATTGAAATTACCTTAACTGACCGTTCAGATATGAGTTATTTAATGCTATTGGGAAGGGAAGCGATGGAAAAACGAATATTGGTTGATCCGTCGAGTGTTTTTTTAGTCTCTAGCAGTTTAAAAAACAGCTTAAAATAAGTCCTTAACTCTTTTTTATAGGAATATAAGTGAGGAGGAGCGTAAAAAGGTTAAGCGCAAAAGTAGCTTAACCTTTTTTATGTGATTTTAAGTGCTTTTTTAATGCGATAAAATCTGATCTAAAAAGAGTTTTAAACGATCCGATTGCGGATTATCAAAGAACTCATGGGGTTCATTCTCTTCGATAATTTGTCCCGCATCCATAAAGATCACCCGGTCTGCCACTTTTTTAGCAAAGCCCATTTCATGGGTTACACAAATCATAGTGATCCCTTCACCCGCCAGTTCAACCATCACATCCAGTACCTCCGATACCATTTCAGGATCGAGTGCTGAAGTGGGTTCGTCAAAA
>NZ_PJBP01000090.1 GCF_002836415.1 Psychromonas sp. MB-3u-54
CCGACGAGCTACCAGACTGCTCCATCTCGCGTCCGATATTAATGTTTCTTTTTTATAAATATTTATCTATCAAAATTGGTTGCGAGAGCAGGATTTGAACCTACGACCTTCGGGTTATGAGCCCGACGAGCTACCAGACTGCTCCATCTCGCGTCCGTATTGACTATTCTTAAACAGTAACAACATCACTTCGATGAAATATACAGCTTTAAGAGCGGCGAATGATATAGAGATCACATTATTATAGCAAGTACTATTTGATACATTAACACTGAGTGTTTAAATAGTAATCACAACCAATAATATTCTCGAAATAAACACTTATGCCCTGAATAATATCTATCCGTAACGCTAATTTTATTATTTAGACTAACAGCTATATTTAATATAAAAAGTGAAGTATTTATCAGATTATTAGGCCGCATGAGCGTTCAAAAGTTCAGAAGAAATAAATTATATTAAAATACTGCTTCCATCAATTTGGCGCTCTACTTAGCCGCGGAAAAATGGACAAAAAAAGCATTGATTGCAGTCAGAAAATAATTAAACTCCCTGCACTTTCAGATGCAGGGTAATACCAAAAGCATTAAATTTATGATCAGTTGCTTCAAAGGAAAAATTTACGCTCACAAAACCGCCGGGATGATTTTGAATAGTAAATATGATTACTTTATTAATCCATTTGGTATGGTGTTATCGGTAGGGTGTATTCTATGCACCGCGGGCAGCGACAAGCGGTGCAGCGAATAAGCGACAGCTTAGTATCTGAGAATGCACCCTACGTGCTATGCATTTGTTGTCATGGTTGGTGCTAGTTGGCGTTCAAATAAGACCGCCATTAAATTTATGCTCAATTCTTCCAAAGCAAAATTTATGCGCACAAATGCTGCCCTTTGGGCTCATCTAAAAGCGCGCTGCGTTATTCATCGTTTATATAGAATAACTATGCAGCTCTCCTCATTCCTTGCTCAGAACACTTTTAGATTGAACAAAATTTACACTCCAAAGGTCAACAGATCCTAGACCTTAGGTAAAAATGGCGGCTTACCTGTTGCGGTATTTTATTAATATTGTCATTTTTGGGCAAAAAAAAACCTAAGCTTATATTTAAGCTTAGGTTTTTTTAATGTGGCTCCCCTTGCTAGACTTGAACTAGCGACAAACGGATTAACAGTCCGTTGCTCTACCAACTGAGCTAAAGAGGAATTGTCTTTTTTACATTGTCTTTTCTTTAATCAGTGTAACCTGATTAATGTGCCTTAACTGCTCTCATAGGAGTTTTAGGCATTTTAAGTCTTTCGACTTGTTATTATCACCTTAGTAATAATAACTAAATGTGGCTCCCCTTGCTAGACTTGAACTAGCGACAAACGGATTAACAGTCCGTTGCTCTACCAACTGAGCTAAAGAGGAATTGTCTTTATATACGTTATTCTAGTGTCACCAAATTAACGTGCCTCACTGCTCTACCAACTGAGCTAAAGAGGAATTGTCTTTATATACGTTATTCTAGTGTCACCAAATTAACGTGCCTCACTGCTCTACCAACTGAGCTAAAGAGGAATTGTCTTTTTTACGTTATTCTAGTGTAACCAAATTAACGTGCCTCAACTGCTCTATCAACAGAACTAAAGAGGAATTTTTCTCTTGTTAATTTTAAGTCTTTCGACTTGTTATTATCACCTTAAGTAATAATAACTAAATGTGGCTCCCCTTGCTAGACTTGAACTAGCGACAAACGGATTAACAGTCCGTTGCTCTACCAACTGAGCTAAAGAGGAATTGTCTTTTATTACATTGTATTTTATTACATTAATCAGTGTAATGAGATTAACGTGCCTCAACTGCTCTACCAACTGAGCTAAAGAGGAATTGTCTTTTCTTTACATTGTCTTTTCTTTACATTAATCAGTGTAACCAGATTAATGTGCCTCAACTGCTCTAATAGGAGTTGCAGGCATTTTAAGTCTTTCGACTCGTTATTATCACCTTAGTAATAATAACTTAATGTGGCTCCCCTTGCTAGACTTGAACTAGCGACAAACGGATTAACAGTCCGTTGCTCTACCAACTGAGCTAAAGAGGAATTGTCTTTTTTTACATTGTCTTTTTACATTAACTATTTTATTAAATAATCTCAAGAGGTGTTTAACTTTTCTCTTGTTCAAAACAACATGCGTTTAAATGCTGTAGTCTTTAAGACCGGCGCAGTATATTTTTTGCGGTACTTACTGTCAACAAAAAAGGTGCATAAAAAGATTGGTTGCCGATAATTCAAGCAACCAATCACAAAAGTACTGCTTATTGCTCAAATAATGGGAACAAAAAATACATTTTTTATATTTGCCACTGAATATTTTCTTTTAGTTTCAGTTGAATTTTTTCAAGCGGTTCGTCCGTTTCTCCAACAATAACCAAACTTACTTTCCCTAATTTTTCAGTCAAACCTTTTAAATGTTGATTATGAAAATCAGGTGAGTTTATTAACCCGCCGTCATCCGGCACTACAAACACCGTAATACGTCCTTGTTCACCCTGAATAATCATATGCAATCCGGGCTTCCCGTCAAAACGACAATGATTTACATAAAGAACGTCGCCTAGATCATCTTTTGCCAGACCACCATAACTTGCAAGCTTGGCATTTACAGTCGAAAGGTTGGCTTGTTCATTGACTTTTTCAGTAAAAGAGTACTCTTGTTGCATATGTTGCAGGGCTACTGTCCCTATATCTTGAGTGACGTTATTTAGGTTATTTAATAGCGGTAAACTTATTCCAATAATAAAGGCGACTGATGCTGCGATAGCTAAATGCCAACGCTGATTTACGTTCTTTTTATTTTCAATCTCAAAACTTTGCTCTAACAGAATTTTATCGATCATATCATCCGGCGGATCAACTTTTAATACCGACTGTAACTCCAAATCAAATTGTTTTGCCTGATCCACTAAGGTTTTATCTTTTGCTGAATCACGCTGCCTGCGCAAAAACTCATCATTTTTGTCCTTCGGCGTCGCAATTGCAATATGACGAAATAATATATCATCCATGTGCTACCCCACTACTTTTAGTTGTTGCTGATAATGATGACTTTAATAAGTTCTTTGCTCTAAAAAGCCGCGTTAATACGGTGTTTTTGTTTAAATTTAGCTGCTGCGCAATTTCCTCTGTGCTAAAACCTGCGATAAGTTGCAATAATAAAGGGTCTTTATATTCATCTGCTAAGAGCAATATTTTACGGCGTAATAATTCTTTATCCATCTCTTGTGATGAATCATGATCATCGGCCACTTCATTATCAGCGATATCAACTAAAGAAAACTGCTTACGTTCAAAACGACGTGCATTTTCACGACGTAATATGGTAAATAACCAACCTTTAGCCGCTTTATCGTCCAATAAACTGTCTAGACTCTTCCAGGCGCGCAAACAAGTTTCCTGCACTAAATCTTGTGCAATATCAGGATCACGACAGATCCAAAATGCATAACGATAGAGATCTGGGCTATAGATATTTATAAGTGCTTCATAACGTTTCTGTTTTTGATTCATATCCTTAAAGACCAAGGATTTTGAACTTATATTTCGTTTTCGATTAAATAAATTCATTTTTTTCTCTTTTTAGGATTAGGAAAAATTACATTTTCAAAAAATGCATACAAAACAACATCGACATAACCCATTGAAAACAAATAATTAATTAAAAAAAGTTAAAGAAAAGTGACTAATTGTGAAATTTTTTTGCTGATAACTCGGTTTATATACTTGAGCCTACAATAATGCACAATTGCTATTTCAGCACTTGCTTAATTTTATTATAAAGGAATATCTATCATGAAAAAATCTAATCTTGCTTTAGCTGCTACGTTTTCAACTCTTATCGCCGTTGGTGGTGCACTTATTTCGACTCCGGCAATGGCCGCTGGTAAAGAGAAATGTTATGGCGTTGCAGCGGCGGGTCAAAATGACTGCGCTACAAAAACAAGCTCATGTGCAGGGACTTCTAAAGTTGATAATCAAGGCGATGCGTTTCTTGCTGTGCCGGAAGGGTTGTGCGCTAAATTAGGTGGTTCTTTAGAGCCTAAAAAAGCATAACTTTTTTATTTGATGCCGAGATTTTTTAACTGCCAAATAATATCCAAACCACTTCTTTGCAAGGGGTTTGGATAGACACTTTTTAGGATTAAAGACATTGAAAAAAATACAGGCAGGTGCTGTCGGGATAGGACTTCGTGGCCCCCATTATCAGACCCTATTAGATGAATTGCCAACACTGGGTTTTCTTGAAGTACACAGTGAAAATTATTTTAACCTGCACAGTCAAAACCGTTTTTACCTTGAACAAATCGCGAATCATTACCCTCTTAGCTTTCACGGTATTGGGTTGTCAATCGGCAGCAGCGAAGACATCAGTAAAGCACACTTACAAAACCTTAAACAGCTTATTGATATTTTTCAACCCGCATTAGTTTCAGATCACCTCAGTTGGAGCTCATTACAGGGGCATTTCTTTAATGATTTATTACCCGTCCCTTACACCAAAGAAGCATTGTCGTGTTTTGTAAATAACATCAACCAGATTCAAGAGCACTTACAAAGGCAAATTCTGATAGAAAACCCCTCTTCTTATTTAGAATATAATGACAGTGAAATGAGCGAACCGGAGTTTATCAATGAAATAGTCAAGCAAACTGGCTGTGGCTTGTTATTAGACCTTAATAACGTTTATGTGAGTGCTACTAATAATCAATTTTCAGTAGAAAAATATCTCGATATGATCGACCATAAAACAGTGCAGGAAATTCATTTAGCCGGTTTCACTCAAAAACAGATTAACAATAGCACCCTGCTCATTGATACCCACAGCACCTTCGTAAGCCAATCGGTTTGGGATATTTACCAAACATATATGTCGACAAAAAAAACAGATGCGCTGACATTAATAGAGTGGGATCTGGATATTCCCCAAATGGGTACCTTAATAGAAGAGCATAATAAAGCGATTCGTATCAAAGGTATCGTTTTAGAGCGTTGATATAAGAATCTATAACGATTCTGCTCATGCAAAACAAGCTTACTTAATAAGATTCCTCTGGGACTTTTTAATCGCTGAATAAAATAACTCAGGCATAAGTTTAAGGAAAAATATTAATGAAAAAAATTAACTTACTTAATAACGCTGTCTCTTTAATACAGAAAACCTTATGGCTGTCTGTGTGCTTAAGCATGACGGTTAGTGCAGCATCAGCTCCTGACTGGCCAACAGCTGGCTGGCCAGTCAAAAAATTAGCCCCGGCAGACGATCTAAGTTATTTAAGCGCATTAGAGAAAAATATAATTTTACACCTAAACATGGCAAGAACAGATCCAAGTCGCTATAGCAAAGAATTTATAGCGCCGCGCAGCGCTTTTTACAATAACAAAATGTACTTAGAGCCCGGTGGACCTGAAAATTTTATCGGACTAAAAACCCAAGAAGGTGTAAGTGCGGTTGATGAAGCAGCTACAGTAATGAACAGCACAAAAGCCTTAGGGTCATTAAAAGCGCATAAAAAATTAACCTTAGCAGCCCAAGATCATGCGACGGATCAATCTAAACATGGCGGTACTGGACATGTTAGTCACGATGGCTCAACCCTGCAAAATAGAGTGGAACGCCATGGAAAATGGCAGCATACAATAGGTGAAAATATTATCTATGGCCCGGATTCTGGACGAGAAGTCGTGGTGGGGTTATTGGTAGATGATGGGGTTAAAAATCGTGGTCATCGTACTAATATACTGAAAAATGATTATAAAATAGTGGGCGTCGCCTGCGCTAAACATTCTTCCTACCGCATTGTTTGCGTGATGGACTTTGCAGGCGGAATGGAGTGAATCTTTATCTGCGTTATTTATGCTCCGCAATATTTTACAGAAACGTTAACTGTTTTGTCTTGAATGTCTTTTTAACAATTTATCGATATCAATTATCTCTTGTGGTTATTCAATACGCACAGCGATCAACCTATAGGAATACGGCAATGATGGGGTTTAAACGATGAATATCAAACAACTTCAGCGGCAGTTTAGCGACACACTTTTATATAAAAACGATCAAATTGCAGAACAAATTAAACCCAAAAAAGCATTCACCAGTAATGAGTTATTACAGATATACCGAAATAATTTTGTGATGGGCGTAACCGAAGCACTCTCAGCGACTTACCAGCATACCTTATCCCTGGTAGGTGAAACCTTTTTTAATACGGTAGCAAGAGGATTTATTTTAAGCCACCCCCCTAAAGAAAATAACATGATGACCTACGGTGATGGTTTTAGTGAATATTTGCATGATCTTGAACAACTCAAGGCGTTACCCTATGTAGCAGAAATGGCACGTTTTGAGTGGTTGTTAGAACAAACAACCAATACAAAATTACAAACCCTTGCACTTGATTTTCAGCAGCTAAAATCGATACCAACAGAGCAATTAGAAAACATTAGTTTTCAAATTGCTACGCAGGTATCGATATTTTCAAGTAAGCAAAATATTCAGCATTTGTATCGAATGATAATCCACAAACAAATACAGGAAACTGATTTAAACCAAATTTGCTATTTAGCACTTAAAAAGCAGGAAAATTTTAGTGTCGAACTTATTTTGTTGAGTGAAGCTGAATTTCTGCTGCTGCAACAAATTATGCAGCAAAAAAGAATGGGCCAAATAGCGCCGCAATCGTTACTTGAGGCACTGCCTCAGTTATTAGAAAAAGATCTATTTTATGGATTTACATTAATCAACGCCTAGGAGGCATTATGCTCAACTTATACCAACTCATTGTCAACAAAATGCAATGTTACTTTACCCCGATATTGCTGTTATTCACCCGCCTTTGGGTCGCCTCTGTATATTTAAAATCAGGTTATTTAAAAATAACGAGTTGGGATAGTACCTTGTATCTCTTTGAAGAAGAGTATCAGGTTCCCTTTCTGCCTTGGGAATTAGCCGCATATTTAGGCACAGCAGCTGAATTGATACTGCCGGTATTTCTGATTTTAGGGTTATTAACCCGCCCAATGGCCGCCATTTTATTTGTTTTTAATATTATGGCCGTTGTCTCATACCCTGTTCTTTGGGAGGGAGGTTTCTATGACCACCAGTTATGGGGCTTAATGATATTAATTAATGTCGTTTGGGGAGCTGGAGTGATCTCTGTTGATCAGCCATTGAAGAAACATTTTTTTGCAAAATAATTTACGGCCTATTTATCTTCCGTAGTTAATTCCTAGCAGATAAACAGGCCCCAGCCGTAATAATCTATTTTGGATATTACGGCCTAGCCACTTTTATTTTTTAACCATAAAATCAAATAAGAGCTGTTCTTTAACCCCGTCTACTACAAGGTTAATTTGCAATTGCCAGATCATAGTCGGCGTTGTACAAGCCCCGACCATGGTTTTTGCCGAGAAGATCCCTTTAGCCTTCTTCATAAAAGTAACGGGAATACGCCCCATAAACATCTCTTTTCCTACTATTTTGGCATCTATCACACGCCACTCTTGTGGATCACCCTCAAATTTAAAATTAATCCATTGCTCGGCTTTAATGGGTGATTTATCAACACTTAACCAAAAGCGTCCCTGAGAGCTTAGCACTTCACAGGGGACCAAATAATCACATTCAAGGAGTCCGGGTGACGATTCAACGGAGGTTAAATCAATATTATTCTGTTGTTTTGTCTCAATGGTAATAGTGCGCCATGTAAAAAGCGACGCTAAAACTATCAACATGACCAATAATTGTACAACTCTACTTTTTGTTAACATTTAAAATCCTTGTAAAAATAGTGGTTACCGCGCATTTCTCAACATAAACAATAAGTTTATTAATAATTAATCAACCAACAACTGTTAATTAGAAAAATGTTCAAGTAAACTTCGCCCGAATAATTATGTTTGTATGCAGAGATCTGACACATAGTTATTTATGGATAATTATTACTTATTATGACGTTTTAAAATACGTAAATTGTAAATAAATGCATGGAATCAAAATAATGACAAGCGCTACTACGATTCAACCTGATTACAACTATAAAGTTGTCCGTCAGTTCACACTTACCACCATATTTTGGGGTATTATTGGCATGAGTATCGGGGTATTAATTGCAGCGCAATTAATCTGGCCGGTACTTAACTTCGACACACCCTGGCTAACCTACAGCCGTTTGCGCCCGCTGCATACTAATGCAGTTATTTTTGCATTCGGTACTTCGGCATTAATGGGGACCTCCTTTTACGTTGTGCAGCGAACCTGTCAAACGCGATTGTTTGGGGGGAATCTGGCTTCTGTGGTTTTTTGGGGATGGCAACTGGTCATTCTCTCCGCCGTGATTTCACTTCCTTTAGGCTACACCTCGTCAAAAGAATACGCCGAGCTTGAATGGCCAATCGATCTGCTGATTACCGCAGTGTGGGTGGTTTACGCTGTTGTATTTTTTGGCACATTGGCAACACGTAAAACATCGCATATTTACGTTGCAAATTGGTTCTATGGTGCATTTATTCTCACCATTGCTGTGCTACATATAGTCAACAGCATGGCCATACCGGTTTCAATGGGCAGCATGAAATCTTACTCGATCTACTCTGGTGCAATTGATGCAATGGTACAATGGTGGTACGGACATAATGCTGTTGGTTTCTTATTAACCGCCGGTTTCTTAGGCATGATGTACTACTTTGTTCCCAAACAAGCAAATAGACCGATATATTCATATCGTTTATCCATTGTTCATTTTTGGGCATTAATCGCTGTCTATATTTGGGTCGGGCCACATCACCTTATGTACACCGCCCTACCTGATTGGGTGCAATCCTTAGGCATGCTGATGTCGTTAATTCTATTTGCGCCCTCCTGGGGAGGCATGATTAACGGTATTATGACACTTTCAGGCGCTTGGCATAAACTACGTACCGATCCTATTCTGCGTTTCTTAGTGGTATCACTGTCTTTCTACGGCATGTCTACTTTTGAAGGGCCTATGATGGCCATTAAAACAGTCAATGCTATCTCTCATTATACTGACTGGACAATTGGCCATGTGCATTCCGGCGCATTAGGCTGGGTTGCAATGATTACTATCGGTGCGACTTACCATTTGGTACCAAAATTGTTTAATCAAAAAGCAATGTACAGTATCCCGATGATTAATTTACATTTCTGGTTGGCAACTATTGGTACGATTTTATACATAGTTGCAATGTGGATTTCAGGCGTTATGCAAGGGCTGATGTGGAGAGCTGTGAACGATGACGGAACCTTGACATATACTTTTGTTGAGTCACTGGAAAAATCCTACCCGTTCTACACTATCCGTTTTGTGGGTGGTTTAATCTTCTTAACTGGTATGTTGGTAATGGCTTACAATACATACAGAACAGTTACGGCAAAAGATGGCTCTATCCAGCCTCAAGAACTTGATTAGTCAGGGAGTTAAATAATGAAGCACGAATTTATTGAAAAAAATGTTGGCTTACTGGCAATCTTGATCATCATTGCAATCAGCCTTGGTGGTCTGGTGGAAATAACGCCATTACTCTTTCAAAAAGAAACAAATACGCCCGTTGACGATTTACGCCCCTACACGGCGTTAGAAATGGAAGGCCGTGACATCTACATCCGCGAAGGATGCAGTGTCTGCCATAGCCAAATGATCCGCCCTTTTCGAGCAGAAACAGAGCGTTACGGTCACTATAGTGTCGCGGGTGAAGGTGTTTGGGAACATCCGTTTTTATGGGGTTCAAAACGCACAGGTCCAGATCTGGCGCGTGTTGGTCAACGTTACTCCGATGCCTGGCATAAAATTCACCTGCTAAATCCTCGCGATGTTGTGCCGCAGTCAAATATGCCCGGCTTTCCGTGGCTTGCAGAGAACCGCTTAACGGGTGAGGATACTGCACGTAAATTGGACATATTTAAAAACAACTTCGGTGTTCCGTATACGGATGAGGACATTGCAGGAGCCAAAGCAGCAGTTGAAGGGAAAACTGAGATGCAGGCACTAATTGCTTACCTGCAGTCACTTGGACATGCTTTAAGATAACCATGGCGCCCGGTTTACGGGCGCTTCTTTCAATTACTGGAGGCTTTATGGAATTTGCAACTTTTAGAGGGCTATATACGCTGTTCTTAATTATTATTTTCGTTGCTTTAATTGCATGGGCATACAGTAAAGAACATAAAAAGACTTTTGATAATATCGCCAATTCTATTTTTGACGAAGATCAAGACTCAATAAAGTATGCCGGCGAACAGAGCAGACATACAGGAGCTAAAAAATAATGAGCATTTTTTGGACATTATGGATCACAATAATCACACTGATTGTTATTATTGGTTGTGCGGTCCTTCTTAGAGCGGTCTCAAAAAACAATACCGGCGTTGAGGAAGGTCAACCAATGCCGCATACTTTTGATGGTATTCAAGAATTAAATAACCCGGTACCTAAATGGTGGATGGGTTTATTTTGGTTTACTATTGTTATCGCGTTGATTTATAGTCTGGCTTTCCCAGCTTATACTGCAAACTGGAATGGGTTGCTTGGTTGGACAAGCTCAGATCAAAGTATAACATCGCTGCAAGAATCAAAAGAATCAGCCAAAACGTCACATTCTCAGTACCAACGGGAAATGAATGCAGCTGAGCAAAAATATGGCGCTGTTTTTAAGCAGCTTGCTTATGATGAAAATGGTGTTTATAAAGACCTCACCTTAGTGGCTAAAGATTCCGATGCAATAAAAGTGGGCCAGCGTTTATTCCTGCAGAATTGTTCTCAATGCCATGGATCAGATGCACGCGGTAGTACCGGATTCCCTAACCTGACCGACAATGATTGGTTATATGGTGGTGATCCGGATACGATTAAGCTAACGCTCATGAATGGTCGCCAGGGCGCTATGCCGGCATGGGCCGACATATTAGGCGAACAAGGCATTAAAGAAGTCGCTAGCTATGCATTACAATTGAGTGGCCGCCGGGTTGATTTGATTGAAGCCAAAGCCGGAAAAGAACGTTTTGTTGTCTGTAGCGCCTGTCATGGTGCAGACGGTAAAGGGATGCATGCAGTGGGAGCGCCTAATCTAACGGATACCGTGTGGTTATATGGTGGTTCACGTAAAGCGGTTGAAGCTACGCTTAGAAACGGTAGAAATGGCGTAATGCCGGCATGGAAAGATGTATTAGGTGAAGATAAAATCCATTTAATATCAGCCTATGTATATTCGCTTTCTCAGTAAAACGCTCAATAATATAAAATAAACAGCCCTTATTAAGCTGTAAAAAAGCCTCGCTCAGAGGCTTTTTTTATAGCTAAAAATTAGATCAAATGATAAATTGAAGGTCTGCTTAATACCCCACAGGATAATCATGAAAAACAATAATAACAAAGCCTGGTTCAAACAATTCTGGCCGTGGTTTTTAATCATTTTGCCTTTGAGTGCTGTTATTGCCGGTATTTCAACCGTCATTATCGCAGTAAATAATAAACCGGATATGGTCGTTGATGATTATTATAAAAAAGGTAAAGCGATTAATCACGATCTTACCTTAATAAAAAAGGCACGGGCTAACAATATCAGTGCTTCAATAACACAATCAGCTAATGAATTAATCATCAACTTAAGCGGCGTGCAGGATAAAAGCTCTATTCAGTTGTTTTTATATCATTCAACTCAATCTGAACGAGATTTATCACAATTATTAACCGCCGATGGAAGTGGTCATTACCGCTACCAGACAGATCAATTATTAACCGGTAAATGGCAGATACGTATCGAACCCTTTGATAAAAGTTGGCGTTTGCAAAAGTGGATTAGCTTACCAGCAGAAAATTTCACACTAGAATGATCTTGCAAAAAAATTGCTTCCACTGTGGTGAAGAAAATCCGCCATCCGCTGATTTTAAAGTACAAATAAATGGGGCTACACAAAGAATGTGCTGCCCGGGTTGCCAAGCGGTTGCCCAAACAATTGTTGATAGCGGGTTAACCTCTTATTATGAGCATCGTAGCGAACCAGCTGAAAAAGGCTTGTCATTGGTTCCCGATGAATTATTGCAGCTGGAAGATTATGATATTGAGCAAATCCAAGAAGATTTTGTCAATAACGTTGTAGATAACAATGAAAACCTCAGTACCACCACCCTCAGTGTTGAAGGTATCACCTGCCCGGCCTGTGCCTGGTTAATAGAAAAACAGCTGCGTTTATTACCCGGATTAATCTTTATTAATGTTAATACAACACTTAACCGCGCGGTTATAAAATGGGATCAGCAACAACTTAAACTCAGTCAAATTTTAACCGGAATCCAAAAAATAGGTTATAAAGCTTACCCCTTTCAAGTTAATAAACAGGAAGCCTTTTATACCCAGCTGACAAAATCTTACCTGCAACGCTTAGGTCTGGCGGGCCTTGCAACAATGCAGGTAATGATGTTTGCTATCGCATTATATGCTGATTTTTTTTCAGGAATGGAAGAGCAATTTATACATTATTTTCGTTGGGTCAGTTTTATATTAGCGACCCCCGTTCTGCTTTACAGCGCTCAACCTTTTTATTTAAATGCATGGCGTAATATCCGCAACCGGACCTTAGGAATGGATATCCCCATATCCATCGCTTTATTAGGTGCTTATAGTGCCTCTGGTTATGCAACTATTGTGGATCAAGGAGAAGTTTACTTTGAATCTGTTTCAATGTTTACTTTTTTATTATTACTCGGTCGTTTATTAGAGCTGCGAGCCCGTCGTAAAGCCTCAGAAAGCAGCAGTAATTTATTACGCTTATTACCCTCTATGGCGACCCTTATTGAAGATCCTGATAACCTGCAAATTCAATCTGTTATTCCCGCAAAAACATTAACAGTCGGCCAATATATTGTCGTTAAGCCGGGACAGACTATTCCCGTTGATGGCCTTATATTAAAGGGTGCCAGCAACATTGAAGAGTCTATGCTGACGGGTGAGCATTTACCCGTTAGCAAAACCCAAAATGCAGCGGTTTTTGCCGGCAGTGTTAATATAACCAGCCAGTTGATTATTCGGGTTGAGAAAGTTGGCAATCAGACTTTAATTGCAGATATCATTCACCTGCAGGATAACGCCCAGCTTAATAAACCAAAAATAGAAATTATTGCAGATACGGCTGCCAGATACTTTGTCGCTGCGCTGCTTATTGTTGCCACTTTGACTTATATAAGTTGGAGTTTTATCGCACCCGATCAGGCTTTTTGGATCACGCTTTCCGTACTGGTCGCAACCTGCCCCTGTGCGCTCTCCCTCGCGACGCCGACGGCTCTGACCTGTGCAACGGCGCAACTTAATAAACAGGGAATCTTAATTAAACAGCATTATGTATTGGAGACAGTCAATAAAATTAACCATATCGTTTTTGATAAAACAGGCACGCTAACTAAGGGTAACTTTAAACTGCTGAATACCGATAGTTATAGCCATTATTCAAATCAGGAATGTATAGATTTAGCGGCACAATTGGAAAAGAATTCAGAGCACCCTATTTCATTGGCATTTAAAAAGCAGCAGAAAAATAATATTTTATTAAATGACGTACTTAATAAACCAGGACAAGGATTGCAGGCCACCTATTTAAATAAAACCTTAAAATTGGGTCATGCTATTTTTTGTAGTGTTGATAATAAGATTAACAGTAAAGAATTAGTCATCTACCTCACCCTGGATAATACACTGCTTGCGACCTTTGAATTAGGAGATGAATTGCGCCCCAGTGCAGAACATATTATCAGCTACTGCCATCATCACAGTATTAAAAGCACTATGTTAACGGGTGATATTTCCTTAAAAAGTGAAGAAGTTTGCAACCAGCTTAATATTGAACAGCTGCAAAAAGGGGTTACTCCACAACAAAAACTGCAGTATATACAGCAACTGCAAAAAATAGATAAGGTTATGATGATCGGAGATGGTATTAATGATGCCCCAGTGATGGCCGGTGCACACGTCTCTGTTGCTGTAGCAAGCGGCACTGATCTTGCTAAAAATAGTGCGGATGTTATTTTATTAGGAGAAGACTTAAATAAATTAGCCACTTTGCACAAAATGGCCAACAGAACGACACGAATAATTAAAGAAAATCTTATTTGGGCCTTTGGTTATAATATCATTATTGTCCCTTTAGCGGTGATGGGATATGTCCCTCCCTACATCGCAGTATTAGGCATGTCCTGCAGTTCACTTATTGTAGTCAGTAATTCTTTGCGATTATTAAAATAATGACCGTTTCGATGATTTTTATCATGCATTAATTCTACTATTTATATCTTTCATTAAGAGTACTATTTATATCTTTAATTAAGAGTACTAAGAGTTTATTAATATGAGTATTATTTATATCTTAATTCCAATCGCAATGATATTGGTTACATTCGCTATTATAGTGTTTTTTTGGGCTGTAAAATCGAATCAGTATGAAGATTTAGACCGCGAAGGAATCAATATTTTATTCGATGAAGATCTGCAAGCTCCTGCAATAAAAGAAGATTCAGAAGATCTGCAAAAAAAAACCAAACCTGGTGATCTAAATGACTGAAGCAACGTTATTAAATGATTTTATTGCGGCGCTTTTAATCGGTTTACTAGGCGCAGGGCATTGTTTAAGTATGTGCTCGGGTATCGCAGGCGCAATCACTTTTTCCATAAAAACCGATCAAAAAAAATCAACATCCATTTTATCATTATTACTTTATAATCTTGGCAGAGTGAGTAGTTACTCACTTGCAGGCTTTTTGTTTGCAGCGAGCAGCAGCACACTTATTATATGGTTTGGCGGAAAAGAAGCGTTAATTTATTTACGCATACTCGCCGCTATTTTAATGTTAATGCTCGCGTTATACGTCGCTAAGATATGGCATGGATTGTTAAAATTAGAGCAAGCAGGTCAATTCGTCTGGAAATTTATCAAGCCGCTGGCACAAATTTTCATTCCGTTAAAACACCCTCTTTTTGCATTTCCTCTGGGATTTTTATGGGGATGGTTACCCTGCGGTTTAGTTTATTCAACTTTATCCTGGGCTGCAAGCAGTGGTAATTCGCTCAACGGGTTGTTGATTATGTTAGGTTTTGGTTTAGGAACTATACCGGCAATGCTGACGGTGGGTACCTTTAGTCAGCATTTAAAGCAGATACTTAACCACCATTGGTTTCGTTATAGTAGCGGATCATTATTAGCTGTTTTTGCCTTTCATACCCTGTATATCGCAATACTGCAGTTAAGGTAATAACTAATTAGATGAATAAGTTAGCACGCTTAAACGCACTTATTTAATACCTTCATCGCTATAGATATTTAATTATTAGCATCTATTCAAAGCAAGTTGAATAAATGCTAATATCGATATGTGTCAATTATGGGGAAAATAATTACTATGGAAAAAAGTAAGACCAATCGAACTCAAAATGGCGGTTCTGCTATTCATTGTCAAGACTGCAGCATAAGCCAATTATGCATTCCTTATTCACTTAATGAAAATGAATTAGAGCGTTTAGATAACATTATCGAGCGGAAAAAACCGATTCAAAAAGGACAAGAAATATTTAAAGCGGGTCAAGAGATGAAATGCCTTTATGCAATTCGCTCCGGTACCTTAAAGTCCTATACGATCACAGAACAAGGAGATGAGCAAATTACTGCTTTTCATCTTGCGGGTGATCTAATTGGTTTTGATGCTATTAGCTCAGAAACTCATCCAAGTTTCTCTCAAGCACTTGAAACATCAATGATTTGTGAAATACCCTATGACACGCTAGATACGCTTTCGATCAGCATGCCAAAGCTAAGACAGCAGATATTACGCTTAATGAGCGGTGAAATAGTGGGCGATCAAAACATGATTTTATTACTCTCTAAGAAAAACGCTGAAGAACGACTTGCATCGTTTATTTTCGACTTATCACAACGTTTTGCTGCGCGAGGATTTTCACCGAGAGAGTTTCGTTTGTCCATGACTCGCGGCGATATCGGTAATTATTTAGGTCTCACGGTTGAAACTATCAGTCGTCTTTTAGGACGTTTTCAAAAAATGGAAATGATTGCTGTTAAAGGTAAATACATCAGTATCTTAGATGATGCGCAACTGACTCTTCTAGCTGGCGCATTGAAAAAAGATTAGCTTAACTCACAGATCTATAACTATCCGGAATAAAGCGCCTTTTGATCTAAAAAAAGCTAACAATTTTACTTTTTTTGATATAAGTTATAGACATATTTTATACTATTTGGGGATCTTCTTATGCTTAAATATCGTAATATTTTAGTTTTCATTGATGTGGACCAGGAGTCTCAACCTGCACTCGAGAGAGCGGCCTCTATTGCGGAAAAAGAAACAGGTGCAAAAATAACACTGTTCTTATGCTGTTATGATCTGACTTTTGAAATGACTTCTCTAAGCTCTTCCGATGAAAGAGAAGCAATGCAACGCATTGTGATTAAAGAAAATGAAGAGTGGCTTAAAGCCATTGCAGCGCCTTTTAAAGAAAGAGGTTTGGATATCCACTGCCAGGTAAATTGGCATAATCGCCCCTTCCAAGCTGCTATTGTTGAGGTATTAAAAAACAACCACGATCTTCTCGTTAAAGCCACTCATCAACACTCCAAATTAAGTGCCATTTTATTCACACCCACCGACTGGAATTTATTACGAAAATGTCCAGTTCCAGTACTATTAGTGAAAAATCACTTATGGCCTAAGCATGGCAATATTCTATGTGCTATTGATTGTAAAAGTATTCAGGATGATGAACATCATCAATTGAATCAACAAATTTTAAAAGAAGCGGCTGTCATGGCGGAAATTGTCAATGCTAATATTCATCTGGTTAATGCATACCCTAGCCCGCCAATGAATATCATGCTTGAGTTACCCGAATTTGACCCCATAAATTACGAAGATGGGCTCAAAAAATTCCATCAAAAAACATTAAATGATTATGCACAAACATTGAAGCTTCCTAAAGATCAAATACATCTTGCGCAAGGTTTACCTGAAGATGTCATTAGCGAAGTAGCTGAAAAAATTGACGCCGAGTTAGTCATTTTAGGTACCGTTGGACGCTCCGGCCTAAGTGCTACATTATTAGGTCACACAGCAGAGCAGGTTATTGATAATTTAAACTGTGATTTGCTCGCTTTAAAACCTGCTGGCTTTATTAGTCCAATTACACTTTAAAGGGAAAGTTATGAAACGATTAGTGGCCGGTGATAAGGCTCCATTATTTAATTTACAAGATGATCAAGGCAATATGGTTGCTTTAGCGGGTTTAACCGGTAAAAAAGTGTTGGTTTATTTTTACCCTAAAGCGATGACCCCTGGTTGTATTAACCAAGCCTGCGGTTTGCGCGATGTAAAAGCACAACTTGATGATTTTAATACGCTGGTCTTCGGTATCAGTCCGGATCCGGTGAAAAAATTAGCTAACTTTGTTACTAAGAAGGAGCTTAACTTTCCACTTTTATCTGACCAGGATCATGCGCTGGCAGAGGAATTTGGCGTTTGGGGTGAGAAAAAGTTCATGGGTAAAGTCTATGATGGTATTCACCGTATTAGCTTCCTGATAAACGAACAAGGGCTCATTGAGCATGTGTTTGATAAATTTAAAACCACTGACCATCAGCAGGTCGTCTTGGACTATTTAAACAATAAAGAAAGCATTTAATCAAAAAAAGGGCCTACGGCCCTTTCCCGTTTAACCTAACTTATCCTCTTCTGCATTACCAAGTTTAGCGACCAGGTATTTAATACGCCTTCAACAGCGCCGCTAAGGGGATAGCAAAAAACACTCCCCAAAAACCCCACAAACCTTCAAAAGATTAATACCGAGACAATGATCACCACAGGATGTAAATTAACGGCCTTCGAGAACAACAACTCCAGAACAATAACATTGCCATCAATCCCCTGAATAATAAGGTATGCAATCATTAAATATAAAAGAGAGCCAGCGGCCTTGTTTGTTTAACCTAATTTATCCACTTCTGCATTATCAATTTTAGCTTGGGTGCTCGGCCAGGCATTTAATACAGCCTTCACCAGCGTCGCTAAGGGGATAGCAAAAAACACTCCCCAAAAACCCCACAAACCTCCAAATATTAATACCGAGACAATGATCACCACAGGATGTAAATTAACGGCCTCGGAGAACAATACGGGGACAATAACATTGCCATCAAGCGCCTGAATAATAGCGTAAGCAACCATCAAATAGAAAAATTCCGGTGATGACCCCCATTGGAAAAATGCCACAATGGCAATCGGCACAGTGACAACGGCTGCGCCGATATAGGGAATTAAAACAGATAAACCAACCAATACAGCTAACAATGCTGAATAACGTAATTCCATAAAAAAGAAAGTAAAATAAGTAGCAACACCAACAATCAGGATTTCAATGATCTTACCGCGAATATAATTCATAATTTGACCATTCATTTCAACCCAAACCTGATCGGCCAGCTTGCGATCTTTAGGTAAAAACTGAACAAAACTTGTCACTAACTGCTTTTTGTCTTTGAGCATAAAAAGCATCATCAGAGGTACCAGAATGCAGTAAACAAGTAATGCTGCGACATCTAATAATGAAGCCACTGAATGTGACAGTAAAAATCCTCCGGTATCTAAGATATAAGTACGTAAATTTTCAACAAGCAGGGTAAAAGTAGCAGGATCAATGAGATCGGGATAGAGAACAGGAAGCGTTAAAATGTATTCCTGCACCTGGTTAAACATCACGGGCAGATCGCGAATAAAAGCAACCCCCTGCCTGAATACGGTTGGTAAAATCCCTAAGAAGGCGAAAAATGCCAAGGATAAAAAAATCGCCATCACAATTAATGTCGACAGAGTTCTATTGAGCTTCAAACGCATCAAATAGTTCACCGGCCAATCAAGTAAATATGCCAACACTAATGCCACAAACAGAGGCGTTAGAATCCCCCCGAAAAAGTAAAAAATGGCAAAAGCACTGAGCAGCAATAAAAAAAGAACACTCAGGTTGGGATCCGCAAAGTGGTGTTGATACCAATCATTTAACTGTTTTAACATGAAATTTATTACACCTTTAAGTTTAGTTTTTGGCATCGATTCGTATCACCAGAGCCTTTTACAAGTTTAGTTGTTGTCCCTGACTCGCATCACCAGAGCCTCTTGCAAGTTTAGTTTTTGGCATCGATTCGTATCACCAGAGCCTTTTACAAGTTTAGTTGTTGGCCCTGACTCGCATCACCAGAGCCTTTTACAAGTTTAGTTGTTAGCCCTGACTCGCATCACCGGAGCTTTTTACAAGTTTAGTTGTTGGCCCTGACTCGCATCACCAGAGCCTTTTACAAGTTTAGTTGTTAGCCCTGACTCGCATCACCTGAGCCTCTTGCAAGTTTAGTTGTTGGTATTAATGCGCATCACTAGAGTTACTTGCTTGTCTGTTATAACGCTTGAATAGTCATACATCTTTTTATCCAGATACAAAATAATATCCTGCATTGCCTGCTGATTCGAAAAGAGTAGACAAAGTTGGCTATCCTGTTGTTTATTGGAAGACCTATCATACAATAACAAATAACGTTTCAGCTTGACTAGTGACATTGGACAACGCATTTTTTGTAAATCTAAAATCTCCATCTCAAATAATCATCCTATTCTGTAAAATTTAAACCATGTCACCTTGCCAATAAGTACGTTCAAACTGATATTTTGTAAAAATGCTAATATTATGATGACTATACCCATGTTACTTCAAAATACTTTGTCAGGCGCAAGGTCGAAGACCAGAGCAAGACGCAATATGAGGTATCATGGGTATAAAGGGCAGCTAAGCCTGTCATAGATAATTAAGATAAACTAATTTTTTAATATTAGCGCGTTAATACAGTACTTTTTACCTCAGTCAACGATCTTAGACAATCATCACTTGCAATAAAGTGGTGATTGTTTATGCTTTTATTATATTTTTATGTTGAGTAGCTATAGTGTTGAACAAGTATCTGCTTCTTGCACTTTATTTTTTCCTTTCTTTTTTTCCCGGTATTGCAAACTCAAGCAATTCTCTTCCGGAAATTGGTACAGTGGGTGCCGCTACATTAAGCATAGAAAAAGAGCAGGAATATGGTTGGGCCTTTCGATTAATGGCAAATCAAAGTCTGCCAATTATCCATGATCCGGTTCTTAACCAGTATATCAATGAACTGGGTCAAAGCTTAGTTTCCCATTCAGAATCCGTGAGAATGCCATTTAATTTTTTCCTGATAGAGGATAATGAGATTAATGCAGCTGCATTTTTAGGCGGTAACGTAAAAATTCATACGGGGCTGTTCTTATATGCCAAGAATGAGAGTGAACTTGCGAGCGTCATCGCCCATGAAATAGCACACATCACCCAACGTCATCTTGCCCGTATGCTCGAACAACAATCAAGCAGTACTCCGACATCACTTGCTGCAATGGCGGGCTCTATTTTACTTACCTTAGTCTCTCCCGCTGCGGGTATGGCAGCTTTAACAACAACCATGGCAGTGTCGATCCAGTCACAAATTAATTATACTCGAACACATGAATATGAAGCCGACAGAATTGGTATAAAAACCTTAGTGGATGCGGGTTACGACCCCAATGGTATGGCCCAATTTTTTGGCAAGCTTGCTGAAAAATATAAGTATGCCAGCCTGCCTCCGCAAATGTTATCAACTCACCCGCTACCTGAAGCGCGTTTATCTGAAGCGCGTTTACGGGCGAGTCAATACAAGACAAAAAACATTACTAATAGCTTAGATTATCAGCTTAGTAAAGTACGTATTACCGTCCGCTTTAGTAGTATCAACCCCACATCGACCATTGATTTATATGAAAGTCAGCTCAAAAATAAAAAATATGAAATCAAAGAAGCCGCTTTGTATGGCCTTGCTCTGGCATATTTTGAAAATAAAAATTTTTTACAAGCACAAGATATTGTTAATGATTTATTAAAAACACAATCTGCTAACCTGTTCTATATAGACTTGGCAACGGATACGGCACTCGCTTTAAATAAGGCCGATGAAATTATAGAAAGGCTACAGCAGTTATATAAAAAGTCGCCTGGCAATCCAGTTTATACCATTAACTTAGTTGCCGCACTGCAGGAGGATAAACGCTATAGCGACGCTGAAAAGATTCTTGAACTCTTTATCCGCTCTCATCCTCAGCATATTTTGGCCCGAATAATCGCCATTGATCTTTATAGATTGTTAAATAATCGCGCTAAGGAACACGCGAGTAAAGCCCAATATTTGGCCTTGCAGGGACGCTTTAGGGGAGCAATCCAAGAGGTCGGCAATGCACTTATTTACACGAAAAATCCGTTAGACAAAGCAAGGTACGCGGCAATGATGGCGGGTTATCAAAAAGATAATTTACGTTTACAGGCATTAACAAAATAATACAGAAATCAGTCTCTAAAAGATAACCCCAATACAAAAAATTGGGGTTATCTTTTTTTTAGAAATTTAAATTTATCCCGTTGTTGTCACTCACCAATTGATTAGCAAAACCATTACCTATTGAAATACCTAAACGTTTAGTTAATTTTTCAATAGCAGAGGGTTGTACAGAATAATCTACAATATTTTCAGCTTTAACAACCTCTCGGGCAACAAAGCCAGGGCTTCCTAAACCATCAATTAAACCCAGCGCTAAGGCTTGCTCTCCATTCCAAATCAAACCGGAAAACAGCTCTGCTTTATTCGAATTAAGGCGATCGCCTCGTCCGATTTTAACAACCTTAATAAACTGCTGGTGAGTCACATCCAACACTTCCTGCCAAAAATCTCGTTCGGATTCTTTGCTGGGTGAAAACGGATCTAAAAACCCTTTATGTTCGCCAGAGGTATAGTGGCGACGTTCAATCCCGACTTTCTTCATCAGCTCAACAAAACCAAAACTGGATGCTGTCACCCCAATCGACCCCACAAGACTCGCTTTGTCCGCGTATATCTGGTCAGCTGCGGCTGCAATATAATAACTGCCTGATGCACCTAATTCAGCAATAACGGCATACAATTTTTTGTCCGGGTATAAAAGACGCAGACGTTGTATTTCATCGAAGACGTAACCTGCCTGAACGGGACTACCGCCAGGGCTATTGATCACTAACATAACTGCTTGACTGAACTCATTTTTAAATGCCGCACGTAAACCTGTGACAATGGAATTCGCATTCGCCTCTTTATCTGCAGCAATAGCCCCCTTTATTTGTACCATAGCGGTGTGCGGCTCTTTTTGTTGATCACTTAATAGATTCGTTTGCGCATTAAAAAATAAAAAAACTGCGCCAAACAGATACAAAAAAGTTAATGATTTAAAGAAAATACCCCAACGCCGCGTTTTTTTCTGCTCTGCGAAATTTTCCTTAATAAAGGCTTTTATCCAGCCGTCTTCAGTCTGTGTTTTATTTTCCATTTTATATACCTTGTTTGTAGGTTAAGGATGATTAAATGATTGTAAGATCACTGCCCAGCCCCCCTAAAATATTGAGATCAGCAGGTCAAAATCTAATGCAATTCCAAACACATTTAAAGGGTTTTATTTACCGTTAGCGACAACCCATTTTTTCAATGCCGTTATATCCTTTGGAAATTCAGATTTAATTAACTCCACCCAATCATCAATATTATCCCACCAGGCAGGAAGATCCGGTGATTGAAGTTGTTGGGCAATTCCCTGTATTCGCTTTAAGCCCACGGAGCCTGCAGCTCCCTTGATTTTATGCGCTTCATTTACAATACCTTTTTGATCCTTGGCAATCATATTAGAATCCAAAATTTCAAGGTATTCCGGCAGTAATTTTTCAAATAAAACGATATTCTCTAAAATCACTGGCGTTGGTAAAAACGCCATTAATTCTAAAAGCATTTCTTGATCAAACAAGGTATTAGTCTGTTGCACCCTTTGCTGAATTTTTAATACCGAATCCGTTTTTTGATGCTTATCTGCAGGGACAAATAATTTTTGAATCATCGAATTAAAAGAGTTCACACTAAGCGGTTTACCCAATGCGCCATCCATTCCCTGATCTAGAAACCCCTTACTGTCGGCAAATACGTTAGCGGTCAGGGCCACAATAGGAGGCAGCTTATGTCCGTGTATTTCACGTAATTTTTGAGTGACCTGATAACCATTCATATCGGGTAGTTGAATATCCATCAGGATCAATTGATAGGTATTATGTGCAAACTTGTTCAGTGCCTGCGCACCATTGATAGCACTATCAACTTTATGACCGAGTTTTTCTAATAACGATGTTGCGACCAAAATATTCAGCTCGATATCTTCCACAAGTAAAATAGAAAGCTTGGGTAGATTATATTTTATTTGTTGCTCTTGATGTTCTTTTGCCGGGAAATTCACCGCTAAGGTCAGCTTAAAAGTACTACCTTCACCAAGTTTACTCTTTACGCTTATAACGCCTCCCATTGCCTGCGCAATTTTAGAGGTGACAGCAAGCCCTATCCCCGTCCCGGTAGCAAATGTATTACCTTCAACCTGATAGTACATTGCAAAAATTTTATCGAGTTGATCCTCAGGGATACCAATGCCTGAATCTTCAACCTCAAAACACAGCTCAACCTGATTCCGATTGAGCGGATAACAGCTACAGCGGATCGTTATCGTTCCTGTTTGAGTGAACTTTACTGCATTGCTGAGCAAGTTCCATAAAACCTGCCTTAAACGGGTATCATCTGTTTCAATAGTGTCCGGAAAATCGCCACATTGCTCAAACTTGAATGTTAATCCTTTCTGCTCAGTCTGAATAAAAGTCAAACTTTTTAAATCACCAATAAAATCCAACATATTGATATTATTAGTAGCCAACTTCAAACGGTTACGATCTAATTTATCCAAGTTGATAATATCACTGAAGATATTGCCCAAACTAATGGCGCTGATATGAATGGTTTTAAGATATTTCATCTGTTCACTGGTCAGCTGCTCATCTAATAACATGCGGCTTAAGCCTACTATACCGTTTAAAGGGGTACGCAACTCGTGACCAATTGAAGAAATAAAATCGGTTTTGTCGCGAATATTTTTGTCGATAGATTCTTGATGCTTTTTACGCTCGGTTATATCCCGACCAAAACCAATAATACCAATACACACGGACTCACTGTTAAAGAGCGGCAAGGTCCTCACTTCAAAATAAGCCTTTTTCCCGTTCGGAAAATGTAACCAATGCTCATGAATTTGTTCTTTTTGTTGTTTCTTCACGGTTTGATCACGCACCACAGCCTGATGTGCATAATCCTCAGGAAACAAATCAAAGGGGGTTAAACCAATAAGTTCTTTTTCTGTTTTACCCGTGAGCATCTCCGTCGCTTTATTACAGCTGACAAAACGACTTTTTAAATCTCTGTGAAAGACCAAATCAGGAGAGGTATTCAGGAATGATTTTAATAAACTGGCGGCTTCGACCAATTTCTGCTGGCTTGTTTTACGCTCAATAATTTCTTTTTCTAACTCGTGAGTTTTGAGCCGCTCTTTTTGGCGCATCTCCTTAAGAGTCGCGACTGTATTATCTAAATGAGCCCTGGCTTCCTCCAGATCCCCAACAACAACGGTCAAAAAATACACCGCCCAGGGTGTTATTAAAAGCCCGATTAATATTGAACGGGAAGCACCGGCAATGCTTAAGGGCTCATCAAAATAAATTGTAAGGAGTATTTGTAACGCGGAGTCAGCACTTATAATTGCCACGGCAAGTAACAAACTAAAACGCAAGACCCCTAAGCGTTTCAGTAATGCAACATAATAATACACCCAGGTTTTAAGGTTAAATAGGCTCAAATTGACTCCAGTTAAATAGATAGATAACGCCTCATTTTGGTCCCGGAAATTAATAAAGGTTGAGCTTTCCGCATGAGGTGTATTGACTCTCCATTCTATACTCAACCACTTAAAGATACAGAAATTAATAAGCCGGAAAACAGAATAAACCCGGCAACTTCCCTTTTCAAATATGACTTTACTTCTGCGCGGCATGAAAATGACAACATACACTTGTTTGCAAACTGAAGATAACTATAACAACACTTAAATAACAGACTGAGCACAGAATTAAAATAGGCAGAATTTATCCAAACACGCCTTGTTTTTGGTCATTAAAGTAAACCTTTTCATTTCATGGTTTTTAATTCTGCGTAACAAGTCTATAATGCTCGCTTTTAATTTCTATATTTTAATACATGCTGTTGCATGTTTACTGGAGTTTTTTCTAATGGCAATGCCAGATATCGCAAATAGTGCACAAGCTCAAACTGAAGGTAAACTAGATCGGGTTGGAATGAGTAATATTGAGTTACCTATTATGGTTCAAACCGATGATTGCCCTCCACAACAAGTAAGTGCAAATGCCGAAGTATTTGTTAATCTTGGTGACCCCCAAGCAAAAGGCATTCATATGTCTCGCTTATATCTCCAACTTGATGAACTTTCGACAGAGTCTGAATTAAATATCAGTACATTAACAACTTTACTCCAGGGTTTTATCACCAGCCACCATGAATTAAGTCAGCGCGCTTTTGTTAAATTTTCATTTGACTATCATCTGCGTCGTAAGTCATTAATTAGCGAAAAACGGGGCTGGAAGGCTTACCCTGTCATTATTATCGGCCAACTGTTCGAGGGTAACTTTGAAGTTGAGCTGCAGGTAGACGTGCCTTATTCCTCTACTTGCCCTTGCTCTGCGGCGTTAGCAAGGCAACTTATCCAGAAAGCTTTTTCTCAAAAATATGAGCAACAAACTGAAATCAGCAAAGATGAGATAGTTGCATGGTTGGGCTCCACAAAAGGTATTGTTGCCACCCCGCATAGCCAACGCAGTATCGTTGAAGTAAAAGTTAAACTCAATTCATTAAACCAATCTTTCCCCATTATTGAGTTAATTGATTTAATTGAAAAGACCCTAAAAACACCGGTACAGGCAGCAGTAAAAAGAGAAGATGAGCAGGAATTTGCTCTTTTAAACGGTCAGAATTTAATGTTTTGTGAAGATGCGGCGAGACACTTACAACACTCGCTCCACCAAGAAACTAAATTTGATGATTTTTGGTTACGAGTAAACCATTATGAAAGCTTACATGCCCATGATGCCGTAGCAATGACAACGAAAGGTATTAAAGGTGGTTACTCGGCTTAAAAATATACCCATGTTACTTCAAAATGCTTTGTCAGGCGCCAGATATTCGATCAGAGCAAGACGCAACATGACCTTTCGAGCGATTAACTGCGTTAATCCTCTAGCGGTAGATGTAAATGGTTATTCCCTTTTCGATGGGTGCAACGCAGCGCTGGTTTTCGACCTTGCGCCCCGTAGGGCAAGGAAAATTGCATCTGAAGTATCATGGGTATAAGTCGAGCATTACGTCTTTAAATGGGAGCTTCGGCTTCCATTTAAAATTAACAATCAGATTAATCTACGCCGCTGCAATATTTTCCTGCCATTACTTCGTTATCCAAGCCAGCGTCAACTTCAGCCATTAATTTAAAGCTTACTTGCAGTCCCTTTGATAAAAATAATAAACTGGACACCACCGTATAGTGCCGCACACGGGGATAACTGTACGGCAATTGACTGCTTGCAAAAGGCACCTCTGCGGTGCATAGAATGCACCCAATTCCATTAATTAACTTCCCATGTCGATTCAATCTCTTTAACAGAGTGTTTGCACTCCCTCTCGATCACGAATAAAAATATTCCACACTCGGCTACATTCATTAATAGCAAAGAAATAATTAAATTGTAAAAAAGCATAAATGCTTCAATTGTTGATTTAAATGGATATTCCCACCTTTTAATTAAGATCGAAATTTAATTTATTGTGGTATTAGGCCCTTTGGTAAGCATTTTATTTTACCTAAAAAAATAAAACACCGAACGTTTCCACGTTCAGTGTTTTATATACCATCAGGATATCCGTTAGCTAGAAAGCTAAGGTGAACTCAGCCCAAAATTCAGCATTCTCATCCAAATGTGCTGCAACGCCTACATTTTCAGCTAACTCATAACCGATGTCGACTGTGCCTTTAAATTCCTTAACGTTGACACCTTTCAGAGCATAAAGATATTGTGGCGTAGCGCCAATCCAAAACAGATCCGAGACGGCATAACGTGCAGACACTTCAACGTCTAAATAGGTAGTAGTATTAATATCATTGCCCCACATCATGCCAAGCTTCAAAGCGGGATAAAGAGTAATTTTCTCATTACTTAATGGCACTTTTTTAATCACACCGAAAGCCGTCTTATCGACAGAATCCCCCTTATAGTCATAACTCCAAGTACTATCAACTAAAAAACCGCTATTGTTACGGCTATTGAAGGCTATATAATTCAGGTTGTAATAATCTAAATCATGTTTTGCTTCCAGGGTTAACTGATGTTTCATTTGCCAGCCTAAATAACCTGCAAATGATCCAAATACATCAACGCCCTCGGTTCCACCACCAATACCGGCACTAGAGTAAACCGCAGTAGGATCCGCGAAATCCACACCACGATATTGAGTTGGTGCTGCCTGTTGCGCGGCGGCTTGACCTGCAAAAACACAAAATAAGGCGCTACTTAAGCGCTTTATTTTTTTAATTTTAAACATTTTACTTATCTCCATATAAATAAATTGAACAAACGTTTACCACGTTTAATTACAGTGTATTTACCAAATAATGCAGCGGATTTTTGTAAAATGGCTTCGCTATCGGTTTGTTTTTCGCCATTAATACTGACCGCACCATTTTTAGTAAATTCTCGCGCCATTTTATTCGATTTGGCTAGCTCACAACTGGTTAATAATTCAATCAATGGTTTTTCTGTCCCTTCAACAAAGGTTGTGGGTAAACCATCCTGCGCAAGTTGTGCCAGATCCGATTCATCCAATGCGCTTAAATCGCCAGAAAACAAAGCTTCGGTGATGCGTTGGGCTGACCCTAAACCTTGTTCACCGTGAACCAACCGGGTGACCTGCTGAGCCAAAATATTTTGCCCTTCGGGACGGCCTTGAATGATTTTATCATTTTCTTCAATCGCAGCAATTTCTTCAACGGATAAGAAAGTAAAGTAGGCAAGAAATTTGTAAACATCCGCATCTAACGTTGTTATCCAGAATTGGAAGAATGCATAGGGTGATGTTTTCGCGGCATCAAGCCAGATCGTGCCCGCTTCAGTCTTGCCAAATTTTGTACCATCTGATTTAGTGACTAAAGGTAGCGTCAAACCGAATACTTTTTCCTGATTCATGCGCCGTGTTAAATCAATACCGCCGGTTATATTTCCCCATTGATCCGAACCACCAATCTGCAGAGAACAACCATTGGCTTTATTCAAAGCGGCAAAATCATAAGATTGTAATAGCATATAAGTAAATTCAGTAAATGACATACCCGAACCATCACGATCAATACGCTGTTTAACGGATTCTTTTTGAATCATGGCATTAACACTAAAATGTTTACCAACATCACGCAAAAAGGAAATAGTATCCATTTTGCCAATCCAATCAAGGTTATTAACAACCTCGGCCGAATTTTCCTGATCACCAAATTCGATAAAAGCACTGACTTGGCCTTTTATTTTTTCCGCCCAATCTGCAACAACATCATCGGTATTTAGTTTACGCTCCACCGCTTTAAAGCTTGGGTCGCCAATCAATCCGGTTGCGCCACCGACCAAAGCTAATGGCTTGTGACCCGCGTCCTGGAAACGTTTCAATGTGACTAGTGGTACTAAACTTCCGATATGCAGGCTGTCTGCAGTCGGATCAAATCCACAATAAAGTGTTTTGCAGCCACTTGATAAATGTTCATGTAATTCTTCATCCGCAGTCATTTGCGCGATTAATCCCCGCGCTTGTAAATCTTCAAGTAGAGCATTCATTTATTTACTTCCTGATCGTTAAGAATCCAATATTTTATGCCAAGATATTACACATTTAAGAGACACAAAAAAACCATAGAGTGCGGATATAAGGCAGTTTATGTTAGCATTGCCGCTATTTTTTAATGACAAAGAGCAGAACAGATGAAAATAGGCATTATTGGTGCGATGGATGAAGAAGTTAGCATCCTTAAAGCGAAGTTAAATAACATGGAAACAACGGTTATTGCTGGTTGTGAATTTTACCAGGGTGAATTAAATGGTAAACAGGTTATCTTAACCAAATCAGGCATAGGTAAAGTTGCCGCTGCGGTAGCTACAACACTGTTACTGGAAAGATTTAACCCGAGTAAGGTCATCAATACGGGTTCCGCAGGGGGTTATGATACAACGCTTAATGTCGGCGATATTGTGATATCAACAGAAGTACGTTTTCATGATGTCGATTTAACTGCATTTGGTTATGAAATTGGCCAAATGGCGCAATTGCCTGCCGCTTTTCCAGCAGATAAAAACCTGATTGTCGCCGCACAAAAAGCCGCTGACGCTATTACTCATTTAAAAACCATTCAGGGATTAATTTGTACTGGTGATATTTTTATGGCGGATCCGACCAAAGCCGAAATAGCACGTTTTAATTTCCCAACGATGGCTGCATGTGAAATGGAAGCTGCGGCCATAGCACAGGTTTGTTACCAGTTTAAAGTGCCTTTTGTGATCATCCGTTCACTCTCGGATATTGCCGGTAAAAAATCAGAATTGTCCTTTGAGCAATATCTGCCGATTGCCGCTAAAAATGCATCAATACTTGTTGAAGAAATTATCAATAACTTAAACTAGTTTTTACTGTTTTTATTCGCTTTCTTATACATACAAAAAAGGCCCTAATCTGTTACCAGAGAAGGGCCTTAATATTTCATATCCTACTTATACAGTAGGCAAGTAAATTATTTAATTGCTAACAATTCAACTTCAAATACTAATGTTGCGTCACGAGTGATAG
>NZ_PJBP01000091.1 GCF_002836415.1 Psychromonas sp. MB-3u-54
GGTGTCGCCAGATTTGCATTTACATCTTTATTACCTTCTATGCTGGATGATTTTTTAACCCTTACCTATGCCGGTATCTTAGCCTCCTTAAATTTTGCAGGTTATCTCGTGGGGGCTGTTTTTTCTGTTTTTATCAAGGATATTAATACCAAAGTAAAATACTTTAGAATTGGTATGGTGCTGAGTGTGTTGACTACTCTGGTTTTAGCGACAAGTACAAATGAAACCCTCTGGCTAATATCAAGAGTGATTGCAGGATTTGGTTCGGCAATGATTATCATAGTCGGTACCGCGATCGTAATGGTAAAGCTAAATTTTGAAGATAAAACGAAAGCAATGGGGATACATTTCAGCGGTATCGGCGTTGCAATAGTTATCAGTGATTTAATAAGCCGCTATGTGCTGCACAGCGGGACCTGGAGTGATGCGTGGCTGGTGTTGAGCCTGTTCGCTTTGATGATCTCTTTTTATTCTGTGTATATTCTCTCTTTTGACAAAGAGCTCAAACAAAAAGCTATCAAACATAAACTTTCAATGTCCATTTTTTCCCCTTATGTCGTGCTGCTTATTTTGGCCTATTTTACCGAGGGTGTCGGTTTTGTTATTCAGGGAACATTTTTGCCTGATATTATAAACTCCCTTGAAGGGCTTGATGGTTATGGCAGTTTGGGATGGCTGTTAGTCGGCATTGCAGGTATTCCCTCTTCTATAATATGGATGAGGTTAGCGCATAATTATGGCAGTATAAATATTATTATTGTTGCTATGTCTATTCAGCTGGTCGGCATTCTTATTCCGGCATTGAGTAATAATATGTATTTAAACTTGCTCAGCGGTGTTTTATACGGGGGGACTTTTATAGGTCTTGTGGCTCTATTTATGAACCTTGGCGGTCGGCTAGCCGGCAAAAATCCAGTTGTTCTAATGGGCGCGATGACCGCGACTTATGGTGTAGGGCAGGTAACTGGCCCCTTATATAGCGTCACCCTGATTGAATCTTTTGGAAATTATGATACGACTCTTTATTTAACCGCATTGATCGTTTTTACAGGAATAGCGCTTTTAGTTTATGCAAAAAAAATAGAGGTTTAGAGCTGCGGGCTTCGAGTCTGCGAGCTTTCAGGCTTTAAGCCGCCTTTTACCTTCGAGCCCCAACATACATAACGTTGGCTTATTTATAATTGTATTCTTTATGGTGCAGCTGCAGCTGCAGCTCAGCGGGAAAGGGCACACAGAGCTTAGCTCGTTCATGACCATTAAAGTCGGAATAATATTTTACTATTGCGGTGAAATAAAACGATCGTTCAAATTGCGAAGCTGGTTACAGCAACTACAACGGCTAGGATTTAGAAATTACCTTGGATTACTTGATCATCGCGGCAGTTTAGCGAATTTATACAATTATATTTTAAATATACTGTATAACAGACTGAAAAGGCTATAACTGTTGCAATTTCAATAAGACGTTAACCAGTAATAACTCAATAAGAAAAAAACTGATTATTGTAAGATCAGTGCCTGCGAGTGGTAAAACCTATATTTCAAAACAGTTGGCCAAAGCGCTTAAGCATATATCTACTTAGATAAAGATACGCTTATTGCGTTATCCCATCGGATTTTTAAAGAGCAAGTAAACCGGTGCTCGATAGTGTTATTTTCAGTAGTAACATGTAATACAATTCAGGTCTGTGATTTTTTAATCTTCATATTAATGGAGAGTTGATAACGACCTTGTTTTGCTTATTCCGATCTGAAGTTGGTTAGATTTAAAATTAATATTAAGATTTATGCTTAGTTTAACAAGTATAAATTTTCGAGAGGTGGTATGTTTTACAGTATAAAAGCCAAGGTTATTACTCTATTTTCTTTCGTGATGATAGCTTTCACATCTATGCTTTTAATTGTCATCTATATCAATGAACGTGATCATCTGCTTGATTTAGAATTAGAAAAGTCTACGGAAATTTCAAAAATGCACGCCAGGCTCCTCGGTCAAGAGTTTGCTCAATATGTCGCAATGTTGCAAATGCTATGTGATAATCCTCAGATAAAGTTAAATAATAAGTCTGGTATTGTTGGGCAGCTCCAAAAACTAGTGAACGTAGGTAAGGGTGATTTCATTAATGCTACTTATGTCGATAAAGATTTAAATATGATCGATGCTGCAGGAAACAATCATAAAGTAACCTCCCCTTTATTCCTGCAAGGTGAGCAGTGGGCAAATAAAGCATTTAATATTACCGTCCCTATCTATAGTCTGCTTGAAAAAGATCCGGTTATAATGGTGGCTATCCCTCTTGTCGATGCGGAAAAAAAATGGATTGGAACACTCGCCGTTGCGGTTTCTCTTGCGGTTATCTCGGAAAAATTATCGGCTATTAAGCTTGGAAAAGGCAGCTATGCCTGGTTAGCCGACTCGAATGATAGGGTTATATCACATCCGAACAAAAGCCTTGTGATGAATAAAATACTGTCATATACGGAGGATATTAACTTTCCTGGTTTTGATCAAATAGTCAGACAAACGAAGTTACAAAAGGCGGGTTATGGTCGTTATATGGACGTCAAAAGAAATGAAGCAAAGATAGTTACTTTTTCTAAAATTGATAATTTACCCGGTTGGAATTTGTTCGTGACAACCAAAGAATCTGACATTTTTTACAATATAGATGAAATCCTATACAACGTATTAATGACTTCAATTATACTGATGGTGGTATTTTTATTACTTATTAGTCATCTGTCGAACAGGATAACAAAACCCATTCTTCAACTTACTCAAGATGTAAAAGCATCGGTTCGCAGTAAAACAAATAATCTGAGAATAATTGCTTCGAATGATGAAATTGGCCAACTTTCTCAAGCTTTCCACTATAGCTTTCAAAAGCTCCATCTGCATACAATCCATTTAGAAAAAATAGTCATTCACCGTACACAAGAAATTTCAGCCAAGAATTTATTGCTTAGCGAGCAGAATGATAAGCTTGAAGAACTTGCATCTAAAGATCCTTTAACACAACTTTATAACCGTCGTGCTTTTAGCGCTCTGGTTGATAAGGAAATTTCCCGTACGAAGAGACATCATTTGGCTGTGACGCTGGTAATAATAGATATTGATCATTTTAAAAAAATTAATGACAGATTCGGACACAATGTAGGTGATGATATTTTGTGTCGTTTAGCGCATGAATTATCTGTTAATACACGCAAAGAAAATATTATTTGCCGCTGGGGAGGTGAAGAATTTGTTATTCTGATGCCGGAAACGACTTCTGATCTGATTGTTAAGCATATGGAAAGGATACGTGAAAAAATATCACAGCTCGACGTTGCTCCCGTTGATAAATTAACCTTTAGTGCGGGAATGGCAACCATGCGTGTTGACGAGCCTTTTAAGGAATGGTTCCAAAGAGCTGATAGTGCTTTGTACAAAGCTAAACAATCGGGAAGAAATCGCATCGTACAAAATTAAAAATCATGTCCTTGAGCGGGCTGCGAGTTTCGGGCTACGGGCTTCGAGCTTTCGAGTTTCGAGTTTCGGGCTACGAGCTGAATAGTTATCGGTAGGGTGCATTCTATGCACCGCAAGCAGCGGCAATCGGTGCGCGGAGCGCACCCTACGCGCTTTCGAGTTTCGGGCTACGAGCTGAATAGTTATCGGTAGGGTGCATTCTATGCACCGCAAGCAGTGGCAATCGGTGCGCGGAGCGCACCCTACGCGCTTTCGAGTTTCGGGCTACGAGCTGAATAGTTATCGGTAGGGTGCATTCTATGCACCGCAAGCAGTGGCAATCGGTGCGCGGAGCGCACCCTACGAGCTTCGAGTTTCGGGCTTCGAGCTTTCCAGCCTTTTGCTTTTGCTTTTGCTTTTATTTCTCTGCGGCGATCACTGAAATTTCAACTAACAGTGCTTCACGGGCCATGCTAGCCTGCACGCAGGCTCTTGCTGGTGCACATCCCTGTGGAACCCATGCATCCCATACAGCGTTCATAGGGGCGAAATGTTCAGCCATATCCTTAACGTAAATAGTTGCTGTTAGTATATGTTCACGGTCACTGCCTGCATCCAATAGCAGCGCATCTACTTTATCTAACATTGTTTGAGTTTGTTCGCTAATATCTTTAGTTGCATCTGCCCCTACCTGCCCGCACAGGTAAATTGTACCGTTATTTTTCACTATTCGGCTCATACGTGGTTTGGTTTCTTTACGCTCTATCATGTTAATCCTTGATTGTGGGTGTTTATAGTGGCAGACATTATAAACAACTTGCAGCATAAGCCAATAACCTATGAATAGGATCGTCTATTTCTTCTCTGTTTTGGGAAAACAGCTCTCAAACCTTTGTAAACTACCAAGCCATTGGAGATCCATCACTTATTAGCGTGATTTCATTAAAATAAAGCATTATTTTCTGCTGGCTTTACTTTAACGGCATTGCTCTTTAAGCTCCTACTCTTTAGACATCCACGGCGAATAAACGATACTAAGTATGAATAAAAAACGGGTACATAAACAACTAATTCTCGCATTAGAAGCCACCTATCAAGGGGCCGTTAATGCTGCACAACGTGCCTATAATACGGCCACTAATAATGAGAATGTCGCAGAAAATAAATACGATACCTTAGCCTTGGAAGCCTCATATTTAGCCCAAGGTCAAGCGCGACGGGTAGCCGAGTGTGCGCAGGATCTTGCCGCTTTCGAAAAATTGAACAGTAGCTCCACATCGTCGCAATCGTCGCTTGGTTTAGGGGCGTTGGTCTTGCTGCGTGATCTTGACGATAATGAAAAATATATTTTTTACGGCCCGTCAGCGGGCGGTTTAAAAGTGCGCGTTGCCGAAAAAGAAATTGTTGTGGTCACCCCCGGCTCCCCGCTCGGTGCGGTAATCAAGGACCGGAGCGTCGGCGATGAAATCAGTCTCTCTATCGGCAATAAAGTGATCGAGTATGAGATAGCTGAGATTTATTGACTGCGTAAAAAAAATATTTTTAAGAATATGGGTCGGCATAGACTGAACAGCCACACTCAAAACTGCATTTTGCTTTCTGCTCAACCACAGCCCGTCAAGGGTGAAACACTAACAGACAGTTAAAGCAAACGGCTCAGCAATTATTCGAGCGCCAGCGGAGCCGGTTTGCAGCAAAGGCGGCTCAGTAAAGATATTGCCGTTAATTGCATTTTATCTGCGTAGTACATTTACCTGCAGGCGCAGGGTTGACCATACTTCAGGGCGGATCAAACCAACCATTAAGCCTGAAATAATCAGTAAACAGGAGATGATTTTAGTACTTCCAACTTGTTCCTGATAAAACAGAGCGCCCCCCAACAAGCCAAATATAGGTACCAGAAGTGTGAGGGGGGCGACCATGGATAATGGGTATTTAGATAAAATTCGATTCCAAATCCAATAGCCTAATAAGGTCACAGGATAAGCCTGAAACAAAACAGAAAATGCCAGCGAACTATTCCAAGTTTGCAGGGTATGCTGAAATTGTTCTGCACCACTGTGATAAAAAGCAAGTATATAGAGCGGTAAGAGCGCATAAAGTATTGACCAAACAGTAAACGCAAAAACCTCTTTCGTCGCCGCCTTTTTGATGATAATACTGGTAATACTCCAGCATAATGCCGCGAGTAAAATAAGTAACACGCCAGCGAGGCTTACCGTCCCGTCTGTTACCGACAAGCTCAGTGCTAAGCCGCAGATAGCCAGTACACAGCCGCTCATTTTTGCTCTCGACAGAGGCTCGTTAAGGAACAGGTATCCGAGAATAACAGCAATGAATACATTTAACTGCAATAGTATAGATGCCATGCCGGCAGACAGACCCGCATCCATTGACCATGTCGCCATGCCCCACACGCCTATAGTAAAAACCAAACCGTAACTGAGTAAATAAATCCATTTAACATTGGGGCGCTTGACAAAAAATATTGCAGGAATAGTGGCAAATGTAAAACGCAGCGCGGTAACAAGTACCGGATCGGCTTCACCAACACCCAGTTTAATAACAGAAAAATTTAATCCCCAAACAGCCATTATTGATAACGCGATCAGCAGGTCACGGTGATTCATAATATCCCCCTTTGTTAAAATAAGTGAGATAAGTATCAAGCAAATGAATTAAGATAACAGATACAATTATTAAATAAAAAAGAAGTACAGTTGAGGAGGCGTATGATCTATAAACAACTTTCAGCGCAATGGATCTCGAATATTAAAAGTGGAAAAATAGCCGCACACAGCCGCAGCCTGAACTTATTAATTTTAAAAGCCATATCAGTGAACTCAAATCAGGGTTAAACGAGCAAAGTTATACGCCGTTTATCAAAACTATTGGCCCATTAGGTTATACGCGGATCGACCCCAAGCAATTACCGCTCGAACAACGGCAGTAACGTTTCCGCCGCGCAATTAAACGCCAATCAGCAGACATCAGCTTCTACCCAAATCCGCAAGGCGAAAAACACCAGATCCCGATCATTGAAGATGATGTATATATTGAAATTTCCCTCGGAAAAGTGATACCGTTACCCGCCAAGCATTGGGATAAGCAAGGTTATGTGGTGCGGCTCTGTTTCGAAGGCATTAGCGGCGGGTTATCGTTTAGGATGGTGTTTACCAGGGCGATATTATAAGCAATATCTGGCCAAGCGGCGCTATTGTAATCAAGGTGTTACTTCACCTACTCAGTTGGCTATTGCCGATTTTATCAATAATGGTGAGTATGCCGGCCATTTAAAGAAAATACGCTTTAATCTGCACAATTACAGATTAGATTACCAACATTATCTGCGTCAGAATTTACCTGTGTCGAGTAAAATAAGCGAACCAAGTGGCGGTTTTGTATTATGGATTCAAATCCCCAATCTTGATTCTGTGCAGCTATTTAGACAAGCGGTAAAATACAATATTGATATTCGTGTGGGTGATCATTTCACTACGCTCGGTCTCTATAAAGATTGTTTTAGAATCAATATTGGTTATCCTTTATTAGCAGCTGATGGTTTCGAGAATGAAACGCTAAAGCAGCATAAAAAACTAATAGATATCGTCGCCACAATGGCATCAAAAGGCACTATCTCAACAAGTTAAAGAAAAAGATTGGAACCTGACTTATCGCATTATTTTCTGCTGACTTTAGTTTGTCGACATCAATGCTTTGTTTAGAGGTGTTGGTCTTGCTGGGTGATATTGACGATAATGAAAAATATATTTTTACGGCCCTTCAGCGGCTCTCGGAACTGAGCCTTTAGGTTCGGCCTTTGTTGTTTTTCTGAAGTAGTGTATTGATACCAAACGCATTAAATTTATGATCAATGCCTTCAAAGGCAACATTGCCACGCCTTTCACTCGAGAAATAAGCGATAGGGGTTTTATTGATAACTTACTTTATGTTCGATTACTGGATCCAATTATCTGACATTATATCGAAGTTTGCAGCACACATTTTCAATTTTCTTCACTATATTAATTGTTAACTCGAAAATTAAATCTCTTGAATATTTTCAAAGAGAGAGATTATTCCTATTATGATACTGTTAATTTGTTATTTTCAGTTTAAGAGAAAACCCTAATGTTAAAAAAAATAAAGCAACCGGCCAAACAATATTCACCAGCAAAGACTAAATTTAGTGAAAAATGGGCTGAAATTGAAAAAAAACAGAAACGTAATACCGCTTTTCAGAAAAAAACAGCCATATTATACAGCAGTTTTCAATCTGAAATTTTGCCTGCAGAAGAGAAAATGTGTGAGCTAATTGCTCAAGAAGCACGGCACCTTATCTCGTTTATGGCGCGCAAGTCATTTACTCAATGGCAACGGGAAGAGTTATTGGCTTGGATAGAATCGAATATTGAAACCTTAACAAATCACCCTTTTTGCCCCGAGGGGTTAAGTGCTGCATTAGGTGAAGAATTCCATGAAGCGCTATTTGGTGATCAGGAAGAAATAGATGAAGATGATCAATTTGACGCTGCGCAGATACAGGACATGCGCTCTTTAATTGATGAAATGTTCGCTTGTGGTAATGATTTTAGTGAAGAGCAATTAATCGATTTTTTACGTGATCCGGCGTTGTTCCATCAACACTTTGCTTCTTTTTTTAAAGAAGCTCAGAAGGAATCAGAGGCGGATTTTGATCAAGAGGAGTTTGATCACCGTGAGCACTTTCAGCGGGACACTCGTTCACCAGAGAAGCAGCATAAAAAATTGACCGATCTGTTTAATGCCAGTCAGCTGAAAAAATGTTACAAAATGCTCGCCAGCCGTCTGCATCCCGATAAAGAACAAGATCTCCTATTAAAAGCACATAAAAGTGAGTTAATGGGGCAGCTTGTTCAGGCTAAAAAAGATAAAGATGCGTTTACTATTATCAGCATGTTTCAACAATATGTGCCAAATAATGATCTCAATTTGAATGATGATGTCACTGCTGAATTATTAATTCTTTTAGCTGAAAAATCAGCCCAGATTGATCGAGAGTATCGCGAGCTGCAGCAGCCGGACTCAATAGAGTCGATGATTTGGCAAAAGTTAGGCGGGCGGAGTAAAAAAATAATTGAAGCCAAGAAACAAGATCACCTGAAGGCATTATTGGCCAGCCAGTTATCCCTGCAAAATACAATCACCACGACCAGAACAATGAAGCCGCTAAATAAAATTTTGTCTGAGCGTTATGATAGGCGTCATGTATCGCCCTTTGCTAATTTTGGATCCTTAGAAGCGCTGCTGAATGGCAATTTCGATATTTGATTCTAGTTAAATATCGACATGGTAATAGAAAGTTTGGATAACCATTTTTTTTGACGGTCAAAAATGTTGTCTGCCCGTCATTCTAATTTTTTTCTGGTGAACCCATTAATTTTTATTCAAGCAATGATTTTCTTTATATCTGCAGCGTCACCTAATGGCGCTTTAAATTTTAACACAGGTAAATATAGCGTTGCCGGAGACCTTATCCCAAGGCATGATTTTTTCGTAATCATGCTCAAAAATATGCACTTCAAAATAGGGCTGTAGTAATTTTTCTAATTCATGAAAACTTAACGCAACCATAGGATGTTCGTCCTGCCATAATTGTGTCTCATCTTGTGTGGTTTTTTCAATGCTCAGTTTTAGTGATTGTTTCTCACCAAAGCCCGAGTAATACCAACCAGAGCTGAAAACAAAGTGACTATTGTCATGCTCAGCAGTGTGTCTGACCAGGGAATGGTTCTCTATTTTATTTTTATCGACAACGTTAAAGCAAAAAACACCCTTTGTATTTAGCGCGTTATACACACTGTTAATACATTCTTTCAGTTTTTCAATGCCATCACTGTAATGGATGGAATATAAAAAACAGGTGATCAGATCCAGCGGTTGCTCAACGTCAAAGCTGCACATGTTTTTTAATGTAAATTGCGCTTCAGGGCAGCGATCTTTTGCCAATAGCAACATCGGCTGATTAATATCCAGGCCACTGCTTTGGTAGCCAAAATTCAAAAAATGACGAACATGTGGTCCAGTTCCGCACGCTAAATCAAGGTGATTTTGTCCTTTATCACCAAAAAGTTGATGAAGTCTACGAACATGATCGCTTTGAGCCTGATAGTTAATTTCAGCGCACATTAAGTCGTAATAGCCAGATAGGTCGGTGTATAAAGCATTGGTGGACGGAAATGACATAATTACCCAGTGGTTTAAGGTGAAATATTTTAGCGGCAGATCTTATAACAATTAATGTTATTTGCGAAGTATAATTCCAAGTAAAAGCTACCTGACTGCGGATTTTATTATTAACCATGTGGCAAAAATTTTCCCCCTATATAAACGATGCAATGGGTCTTATTTAGTGGTTATACCAAAAGAATTAATTAAGTTATCAATGATTTTAACCAGCAAGGGTGATCACCTTTTTAGTTCTTTTGGTATTAAACACGGCGCACATACAAAAGGTCTCTGCTGCCAAGGTAAAATGTCTTAGATCGTTTATTCCTGTCGATTTTATAGTGATTCGATGGGGCGCTAAATGCTGCTAAGGTCTAATCTTAAATGTCAGTCGATATTGGATTTACCTTTTTATTTTACAGCGGAGCGAATATGAAAAAAGTAGCTATATTAGTAGCCGATGGATTTGAAGAAGTGGAAGTTATCACGCCCGTCGATTTTCTCAGAAGAGCGGGAATAGAGGTTATTATCACCAGTATTGGCGCGTTAAATGTGACCGGTTGCCATAATATTGTGATCCACGCGGATACCACCCTTGATGCGCTAGGTGATGATCTAGACGGGATTATTTTGCCGGGAGGCATGCCCGGTGCATCAAATCTTGCTCAATCGGAAATGCTTATCGCATTCATACGTAAAATGAATAACAGCAATAAACTGCTAGCGGCTATCTGCGCTGCACCTGCGCTCGTTTTGGGGAAGGCCCGCCTGCTCAATGGGCGACAATTTACCTGTTACCCGGGTTTTGAAAAGAAAATTACGGGGGCAAATTTCAGGACTGAATCCGTTGTTCTGGACGGTAATATACTAACCAGTCGCGGACCGGGAACTGCAGCCGAGTTTGCCATTTTAATTATTGAATATTTGCTTGGCATCGATGCCGCCAACGCTGTTAAACAGGGCACTCTGCAAAATTGGTAAACAGTGTGTTAAGCGCTTAAAAAGGGCTCTCAGAATCTGTGTTTATGGTGCTGCAAAAGACCATTTTTGAGGTTGAAATATTGTGTTTTTTAATGGGCCTTATAACCTCTTATCGCTAATTCACTGGAATGTAAGGGGGTTTTACGCAGGTATTTGTGTTAAGCTAGTTGCCGTGGTCGGGTTTTATCATGAAGTTTTGTGGTTAACTATAGTACTATTTTTCCTGACCTTTGCCTCCGTTAGCCATTACTCTTTATACCATTCTGAACTCTGGTGCACTTGCTATCGTTGCCCATATTTGGGCTAACATCCACCTTCGTTTTACAGGCGAAGCGTTTGCGGAAGTGTTCGCAGACTTATTTATATGATCGCCCGAATTCAACGGGAAATAAGGCTGTTTGATGAACTGCACAACAGATTAGAACATGAGCGATCAGAAAATAACTTTAAAGGGAAATAACCGATTAGAACGTAACCGATTAGAACGTAACCGATTAGCATATAACCGATTAGAACGTAACCGATTAGCACATAACCGATTAAAACATAACTTCAAAGGAAAATAGACGAACATGAATACAAATACAAGTACAAAATCAAAGAAGAATACAAAACGTGTAGTGATTAAGGTCGGCAGTGCAGTCTTGACAGATAATAACAACATCGCTAAAGAGCGCATGCTCAACTTGGTATCTATGATTTCTGGACTAAGAAAAACCTACGACGTCATTCTTGTGACTTCCGGTGCGGTCGCGGCAGGGTACTCGACTCTAAAGCTTGATAAAAGCAAACAGATTGGCAAGAAAGCACTTGCAGCGGCAGGGCAGCCTATTTTGATGACTGCCTATAAAAAGAAATTTGATATCTATGACATCGACACTGCACAAATCCTGCTTACTGAAGATGATTTCGACTCGAGAAAACGGACTAAGATGTTTCAGGAGATCATCGATGCTCACCTGACACACGATATCCTGCCGATCGTCAATGAAAACGATATTACTTCAACACCAGAACAGCAGTTTGGTGATAATGACCAGCTATCCGCTGTTGTGGCTCATGCAACCAATGCCGACATTCTGGTTATTTTGAGCGATATTGACGGGTATTTTGATAAAAATCCGCACGAATATGAAGATGCTAAGATTTTTAAAACCATGACCAAGATACCTGAACAAGCCCTACTTGATGACTCGACTCCTAATAACAGTTTTGCCACGGGCGGCATTGTTACTAAACTTAAGGCCGCTAATTTCCTTATTAGACATGGAAGAAAGATGCTGCTTTGTAACGGTTTTGACCTGAGCGCCGCAGAGTCATTTTTGCTGGAAAATAAACATACTTTGGGTACTCTGTTTATGCCTGAAAACGAGACTAAGAAAAAATCGTCTGAAACCGAGACCAAAAAGTCACCTGAAAACGTGATCAAAAAAGAGGGTTAATAGCTTTTTATTTTAGTGTGTTACGGAAAATAACCGCTGCTAACTGGTTTTTTCGTAATCAACTTATAAATTGATCTCCTCTTAATTTAAAGGTGCTGAAAATATTTTTTTCAGCACCTTTAAATTATCTAAATACTTACTTATCTAAATACTGTGGCCCTGCGCACTTAGTGCAAGCAAACGACTGCCTATTTTATTTAAACATGTTTACCCGTGATATCCTCCCAATAAAAATACAATCGCATTGCTTTATAATACTATCCGCAAATTGATCACTAATAAGCTGGTATTGATCTAAAAATTTAAGCCATTTTCCTGCCCGACACCTTCCTTTGACCGTCATTATTCAATGCAAAAAACAGATCTGCGTTTGATACCTATTCCATTAATACCAAAAGCATTAAATTTATGATCAGTTGCTTCAAAGGAAACATTTGCGCTCATAAAGTCGCCGGGATGATTTTATCGGTAGGGTGCATAGAATGCACCCTACGCGCTATGCGTTTGTTGTCATGGTTGGTCTAGTTGGCGTTCAAATAAGACCGCCATTAAATTTATGATCAATTTTTTCAAAGGAAAAATTTAGGCTCACAAAACCGCCGGGATAATTTTAAATCGAATCACTTTATTAATGCGTTTGGTATAATTAACTTGTCATGTCGATTTAATCTCTTTGGGTCTTATCTCTTTTAAGAATGGATTTATTTCATTAATAATTCTTTTCCCTCTGTTTCTATCCTGTTACATTTAAGTATCATTTTTGTGGATTGAGGTATTTATGATATCAACAGCAATTATTCAAACACTTAAGTTAACCACTCCGTGGCAAACCTTAGATCCCTTTTTATTTTGTGTTCATCATCTTGATAATTACCCCAAAGGAGATGGAAAAATGGGGCCATCTTTATCTCTACAGGGACGTCAACCGGGCAATGATTTTAGCGGGAAATCAGGCTTTAGCATGTATCACGGATCGACTGTGCCAGGTTTTCCTGTCCATCCTCATCGAGGGTTTGAAACCGTAACCGTCGGGCGTCGTGGTTTTATTGATCATTTTGATTCATTAGGCGGATACGGACGTTTTGGAAATGGTGATACACAATGGATGACCGCCGGAAAGGGCGTGCAGCATTCTGAAATGTTTCCGCTGGTTAACACTGAAAAAGAAAATCCAACTGAATTATTTCAAGTTTGGTTAAATTTACCCCGAAAAAATAAGTTTGTTGAGCCTGAATATAAAATGCTTTGGCATGAAGATATCCCGGTCATTTCTCATTTTGACAGTCATCAACGTCTGACTAAAATAGATCTGATTGCCGGACAGTATGGAGAGATAAAAGCATTACCTCCGACTAATGCTTCATGGGCTGCAGATCCTGACAATGAAGTCTCTATTTGGACAATAAAAATGGCGGCTAATGCAATCTGGGATCTACCGGCTGGATCAAGTGATTTAAATCGTTGCCTGTATTTTTATGCAGGGACGGGGCTGAAAGTTGATGGCAAGCTTATCCCCGTTAATCACCGTGTCGATTTAATCTCTGATAAAAAAGTGGCATTGTCAAACGGCAGTAACACTGTGGTCGAAATTTTGTTATTACAGGGGCGTCCAATTAATGAACCCGTTGTACAACATGGGCCTTTTGTGATGAATACTACAGATGAGATATATCAAACTTTTGCAGACTACCGTAAAACAAATTTTGGCGGCTGGTCATGGCCGAGTTCTGCACCTGTAAATCCTCAACAAACCGGTCGCTTTTCGAATGATGGACAGGGTCATAAAGAGGTCAAATAATGTATATACCCATGTTACTTCAAGATCCTTGCTGACTTTGCATCTTGAAGTATCATGGGTATAAAAGTTTTGCTTTAAATTCGCGATGAGAGTGATTAACTTAGGGTCTGTTGCCCCCGTAATCAGAGGGGTACCAGGAAGATATCGCGGATAACGAATATGAGGTGAAACGGGTTTTTTCCTGTGGATATTTATCATTTGAAAACATGCCATGGAATGATTTTTTTTGTTCTTCATCAACAAGCCTATTTTCCCTGCGTCATAGCTGATCACTGCACTAATTCGTTTGCTATTAATATGAAACGGCTTAATCTTGTTATAAGAGCCGCGTGGTTTAGTAAAAATTCAACATCTGCCTTATTTTGGTCTGACTAAAACACGCCAACATTTCTGATCTAAGCTTGCATTAATAGCTGGGGTCTAAAGGGGGGAGTTGTTATGTATGACTTTATAGAAAGCCTGCAATTAAGGGATCAAGCGTTAGAGGAACTTTATTTTGACGCCGTCATTTCGAAGTTGAGAGCGACGGCTGTGATTCAACCACAGCAAGAAAATCAGGATGATCAGGTGGATATTTATATTGATGATAAAGACCATAAATTTTACCTTAAACACCACTCACTGACTTAAACCGGCACTTAACCGTGCCTTATATTGAATTCGAAGTGGCCGTTGTGTTTGCGGTCAATTAACGCTTATTTGAACGCCCCTTAAACAAACTATTTGCAGCAAGATATTTGCCTGTCCGGTAGTACCCAATCATCTGCTTTTTATTCATCGAGGTAAGTTAAAATGAATGCTCAGCAAAGATACAACTAATACCAAAAGAAATTAAATTGTGATCTGAAGTTAATTAATGGAATGGGTAGAGTGCATTCTATGCTCCGCAGGCAGTGGCAATCGGTGCGCGGAGCGCACCCTACGGGCTGGTCTTTCTCTGTGTAGTGCGCAGCGCCTCGGTGTTCTCTGTGGTAGTCCCTTTAAAGTGCTGTTCAGGCTTAAAAGCAACAGGCCGAGCCTAAAGGCCCGGTTCCGAGAGCTGCTGCACACTTTATCCTTTGAAGGCATTGATCATAAATTTAATACGTTTGGTATAAGTTTTTGCCGTGCTTTAATAAATTTAGAAAGGTTTGATTGATAACATTCTGTTATACACCACTTTGTAGTCAGCTAAAGCGGCTCAAGATGATTACCCATGCAGTTTTGTGCAATTAGAACAGTAAGTGCTGCTATCAATGCCTTGCTTTCCTTTCCTGCGCCTGAACAAGGTACTGCTTAAGTGGGAGCTTGTAAAATAGCTGATACAATTTTTGTATATTATATTGATCTGCTGTTAATTATCCTGTGTAATTAATTAGCGCTATCAACTGTTAATCACTGTTTTTTCTTATTAGAATGGATGGTTTTAAAACTAAGGAACGTATCAATGAATTCAATTGTCAGCCGATGCCCGTTTTGTCAAGCCATGAACCGTTTACCCATTGAGAAAATCGATGTTTCGCCTACCTGCGGTACCTGCAAGAAACCATTATTGGAAGGAAAACCAATAGAGGGAAGCAGCAAAAATTTAAGCGCATTAATCAACAGTGAAAAGCCTGTTATTATTGATTTTTGGGCTCCCTGGTGCAGCCCTTGTCTTAATTTTGCACCTGTTTTTGAACAAGTTGCCATGGAAGAAAAAGGTAAAGTACGCTTTGTTAAGGTAGATACAGAAGCGCAGCAAGAGATTGCTGCACAGTACAAAATCCGTAGTATTCCAACCTTAATGATGTTCAGAAAAGGGCGCTTAATTGACAGTTTAAATGGCGCATTACCAAAGTCTCAATTTAAAGAATGGGTAGCGCAAACATTAAATAAATAAACGGCTAATACTCCTCTGTAAAACTAGTTGATCCGTTGTTATATTTTAAGTGCGCTTGAAGGCAGTCGCCTGAAGTCGCACGACCTGAAATAAATCAAAAATTTAATTGCTGGAATTGCATAGGTTTCGTAAATCCAATTATTTTTAAGTGTGGCGAGTAAGTTACCGGCCGCCTTCTTCTTTAAATTACGCCTCTTTTCCTGATGTGATTTTAAAATGGACTGATAGCAACCCGCAAACCTATCTTCTAAAAACACTTCTCAATATTAAACTGTTTAGGACTTGTGCTTAACTGCAAACAGTGTGAAGTGCCATACACTTTTGCACTTAGGCTCGAAAAATAAACAATTTTTAACACTTCTGCACTTGAAGCTGACATCTTAAGTGACCATATCTAATATTGAAGGCAGAATAATCTGCCTTTAATGTTTTTAATAGGGAGTATTAATGAATAAATTATTCCAGACCCTTTTTGTTTTATTGGTAATGTCTTCTCAGGGTAATGCTTCACCGGCAAAACAGCATCAGCGTGTTGATGCCGGTAAATTCTTAGCATTTTCTCAACCTAATAGTAGCAATACACAACCTCGCAATCTTGCCGGTCTTTTTAGTATCACAGAATATCATGCGCTTAATATTAAACAGCCGCACAATGATTTTAACCAGCTCTATCAAAAAGCGCTCTCAGGGCAAACCGAATTAGAAACTGTTACGCATAAAATTGCGCAGCAAAGTAACACCTATACCCATACATCAGGCGTAAAATCTAAACAACGTGCTCGGGATAAAGTTGCCGTAAAATATACCGGTAATAGTGACAAAATAACCGATATCACCCGGACCTCAATTGTTGCAAAAAATATTCCTGCACTAATGGATGCTTTTGAATTATTAGAGAAAAACACGCAAATTTTGCGTATTAAGAATCGCTTTGTAACCCCAAACCCGTCTGGTTACAGAGATCTTAGTTTGCTGGTACGCTTACCCGAGAGCGGCATTGTTGCGGAAGTCCAATTACACCTCGAAGCCTTTTCTGTTATTAAAAATGGCAAAGAGCATGATAATTATGAACTTATTCAACAAATACAACGCTTACAACTCAGCGAAAACAGAGGGCTAAGTGACATAGAGCAAGCTTCTATTGACAAGCTTAGGAAGGAATCACAAGGACTGTATCAGCAAGCCTGGGATCAGTATTTGAGTGCCTGATTTGGGGTTAACTTATTGGTCAATTGTGTGTTAACTTGTTGAGCAGTTGTGTGACTTAGCTGCTATTTCTAAAATATTTTAAACTGAAATGGTGACCGTATTATATCAATTAAGTGATTTGGTATTACGTAAAAGGAATTATTATGAACGATCAAAATGAACAACAACACTATAAAAATCGCAGCGTATGGTTACGTGGTTTATTTATGCTTATTTTTATATTTTTGATGGGAGTGACTAAATTTGTCACCGTAGTGGTAGTGGGATTTCAGTTTTTAGTCATACTGTTTACCGCTGAAAAGAATGACAACCTGCTGAATTTTGGAAAAAGCCTGAGTGTTTATGAGTATCAGGTAATGTTATATCTGACTTATAACAGTGAATTTAAGCCCTTCCCAATGGGCGATTGGCCTAAGGAATAAGGATCGAAGCTGGAAAGCTGTCAGCTGTCAGTCGTCAGCTGTCAGCCGATAGCTGTCAGCCGATAGCTGTCAGCCGATAGCCGATAGCCGATAGCCGATAGCCGATAGCCGATAGCCGATAGCCGTCAGCTGTCAGCCGATAGCCGATAGCCGATAGCCGATAGCCGATAGCCGTTAGCTGTCAGCCGATAGCCGTCAGCTGTCAGCTGTCAGCCGATAGCCGATAGCCGATAGCCGTCAGCCGATAGCCGTCAGCCGATAGCTTCGGGCTTTTTATAACTGGTGCAGATGAGGAGACTTGAACTCCCACGACCTTTAGGCCACTAGCACCTGAAGCTAGCGTGTCTACCAATTCCACCACATCTGCGAACGAATATAATCATGCTCTCTTATTATAGGTAATTAAAGAGCATTAGATCCAAAGTTTGACATGTATACGCTTAATAAAGCTTCGAGCTTCGAGTATTTTAGCTTCGAGTGTCGAGCTTCGAGTGTCGAGCTTCGAGTGTCGAGCTTCGAGCTTCGAGTGTCGAGCTTCGAGCTTCGAGTGTCGAGCTTCGAGCTTCGAGTGTCGAGTGTCGAGTGTCGAGTGTCGAGTGTCGAGTGTCGAGCTTCGAGCTTCGAGTGTCGAGCTTCGAGCTTCGAGCTTCGAGCTTCGAGTGTCGAGTGTCGAGCTTCTAGCCTTAAAGCCTTACAGCTTCGAGCCTTTTAGCTTTATAGCCTTACCGCCTTAAAGCCTTTAACTTAATGCTTCAATTAATTCTTTAATATTTTTAAGTGGATGAATGGATTGTCCTTTTTTGACGAATTGCTGCATCGATTTATGATAAGCCACTGCGGGAATATAGATCTGTTTTTTGCCGTGGCTTAAGGCTTCGCGTACACGCGGTACAATTTGCGGTATTTGACGTATTTCACCGGTCAGCGCCACTTCACCAATAAAAACTGATTCTTCAGGCACAGGTTTGGAATTAATTGAGCTCAATAATGCGGCCATCACCGCCATGTCCGTTGAGGTTTCTGAATCGGACATTTTAAGACCACCCACTAAACTGATATTTATATCATAATAGGTGCGAATGCCGCCGTGTTTCTTTAACACCGCGGTGATTAAGGATAAACGACTGTAGGAAATACCAATACAGTTACGAATAGACTTTTCGCCTTCAACTTCGGTGGCCAGGGCTTGTATTTCAATCAGTAAATTTCGTGCGCCATCTTTAATCACCGAGATAGCTGAGCCTTCAAAATTTTCTTCACTGCCGGAGAGGAAAAGGCGACTGGGGTTATCAACCGAAAACATGCCCTTTTCGGTCATCTGAAAAATACCCACCTGTTCCGTATCGCCAAAACGGTTTTTATCGGCGCGTAATATGCGTACCGAGGCATCATTGACTTCGATGTGGATCGCGGTATCGATAATGTGTTTTAAGGTTTGTGGTCCGGCCATTTGTGAGTTTTTATTTACCTGACCGACAAGAATTAACGTAATACCATGTTGTTTACATAATCGGTTTAAAATTTTGGCACAGATTTTCACCTGAGTAACGCCACCTGCGGTGCCCTCGGCCTGGCTTGATTCAAAAGCTTGAATGGAATCGGCAATCAAAAAACGAACATTATTTTCCAGGCACTGATCGACGATATCTTCAATAGAGTCGGTATCCGATAATAAAAAATTATCTTCGTTAAAGTTGAGTTTTAAGCGTTCAATACCGCGTTTAGCCCATTGGCTAAGGCTTTCTTCTGCGGTGACATAGAGTGTCGACATGCTCTGTGACATGACTTCAGCTACCTTGGTAAGTAAGGTTGTTTTACCTGAACCCGGATCGCCACTGATAAGGACGACTGAGCCGAGGGTAATACCCCCGCCCAAAACACGATCCAGTTCTGAAAGTCCCGTTGATACGCGTGTTGCATTTTCAACCTGCACGCCTGAAATTCGTTGTACACCATTGCTTAAAGCGCCAGTGTAACCCGCATTTTTATTCCGAGTGACTGCCGCATTCACCGATTTTGTGGTACTGGATGCTTCTCTGAACTCTGTGATGGTATTCCATGCTTTACATTCGCCGCATTGGCCTTGCCATTTTTGATAATTCGCACCACAGTCACTGCAGACATATGCGATTTTTGTTTTTGCTTTCGCCATTATTTATAATCCATTTAAAAATCTGTTAATACTCGAAGCCCAAAAGCCCAAAAGCTGTAAGGCTGTAAGGCTATAAGGCTCGAAGCTCGAAGCTCGAAGCTCGAAGGCTCGAAGCTCGAAGCTCGAAGCTCGCAGCTCGCAGCTCGAAGCTCGAAGGCTCGAAGCTCGAAGCTCGAAGCTCGAAGCTCGAAGCTCGAAGCTCGAAGCTCGAAGGCTCGAAGCTCGAAGCTCGAAGCTCGAAGGCTCGAAGGCTCGAAGGCTCGAAGGCTCGAAGCTCGCAGCTCGAAGCTCGAAGGCTGTAAGGCTCGAAGCTCGAAGGCTCGAAGCTCGCAGCTCGCAGCTCGAAGGCTCGAAGGCTCGAAGGCTCGAAGGCTCGAAGGCTCGATGCTCGATGCTCGAAGCTGATAGCTGATAGCCATCAGCTGATAGCCGTCAGCCGTCACCCGCAGCTGAAAATTTATTCTTCTTGATTGATGTTTTCATTAAAGGCTTTGATTGCCTCGCTCGCATTGTTAAATGAATGTCCTCTTGAGATTAACAAGCGCATCGCCTTATCATGCAACTTGCGTTCGATGATGGCCGTTTTAAATTTACGCGATAACAGCACAACGGCCTCGCTCAAATAATCACAATCATCATTCGGGTATGCTTCATTATGTTGATCGATTGCCTTGAATATATCATCAAAACTATGGCCCTTGCTTTGCAGGAAAAGCATCGCCTTTTGTTTTAAGTATTGATTGGCAATACGCTGCTTATATTTTAGTGAAAGCAGGGCGAGGGCATCGGGAGTATAATCATGGGGATCATTCTCAAATACTTGATCAAGGTGACTTATATCGATGCCTTTACGCTGTAAATCACGTTTGATACGCGTGCTTCCAAAGCCTTTATTTTGTGAGGAGCGAATAAAATTCTCTACAAAGCGCGCATCATTCAAATAACCATACTCAAAACATTCGCTTATCACCGTATCAATCCATTGCTGATTATCAGTTTTACGCGCAATTTTTTCACGCAGCTCTTTTTCACTGTGGTCACGCCGGCCTAAATGCCAAAAGGCAGATCTGCGTACTCCGTCAATATCTTTTGCCGGTTTTATAGGGTTATTAAATGACATGTTTTCCTGTTTGCAGATGAATGTGCATTGTCTATGATAGCGGGAAAGTCCGACTTCTCAAGTTCTCTTTTTAAAAAAGATGCCGGGGAATATTGATGTGAATGTGGGTTTATCCTTGCTCTGTGTTAAAACATCTTTATAATATGCCGCCCGATTAGGGTTCCATCGGTGTGAATAAATATCAGTTTATTCAGCAGTAAAATAAAACACAATTTAATAGCGGGTTCCCTCACCCCGCAAAGTTCATTTAATAAATAAAAAGGTAAAATCATGTTATCACTAACAGCAGTTCAAATTCGCCGTGCGCTTGTCGTACTGGTTAGCTTCCATATTTTAATTATCAGTGCCAGTAATTACCTCGTGCAGTTGCCCTTTACAATCTTTGGTTTGCATACCACCTGGGGGGCATTTAGTTTCCCGTTTGTGTACCTTGCTACCGACTTAACGGTTCGAATTTTTGGTCAGGAATCAGCGCGGAAAATAATTATTAAAGCCATGTTACCGGCGTTAATTATTTCCTATGTAATAGGTGTTATCTTTCATCAGGGTGGATTCCAGGGGCTCAGTGCGTTGGCTGAAGTAAATACTTTTGTGTTGCGAATTGCATTTGCTAGTTTTGCGGCCTATTTTGTTGGCCAGTTAATGGATATAACGATCTTTTCAAAATTACGCAGAACACGCTCTTGGTGGGTTGCACCGGCCTGTTCAACGGTTCTTGGTAATTTGCTTGATACTGCTGTCTTTTTTGGATTAGCGTTTTATGCCTCAAATGATTTGTTTATGGCAAATAACTGGCCTGAGATTGCCACTGTCGATTATGCGTTTAAATTGATAGTGAGTTTAGGGCTGTTTTTACCCGCTTATGGTGTTCTGTTAAAAGTACTTGAACACAAACTGGTTAAGCTACCTGGGCAACAACGTTTCGCTTAAGAGCTCTTTGACTCAAGGTATCATTTTCGACAGTGATACCTTGATCTGCTAACGTTCATCATAGCGCGCTGTTTTAAATTGCTTAATTAATCTTCTTTTCTGCCCCTGCTCCAGTATTTTCTTGCAGCCAACCAATATTATTCTTCTTTTTAAACCGTGATTGTCATAAAAATGTCATACATCTCCTTTATAGTCGCCGCCAATAAATAATACAGAGGACAAAATTGATGACCCACTTAAACACAGTTAAAAAAACGTTTTTAGCGCTTTCTATCACCCTTGCGAGTTGTTCAAGCTTTGCACAAACACCCGTTAAAAATGTTATTTTAATGATCGGTGATGGTATGGGCCCCGGACAAATGGGACTTTTAGAAGAATACGCCCGTAAAGCCCCGCATTCCATTTATAATGGTCGTGATACTGCGCTTAAAATGATGATAGATAACGGTGTCTTAGGCATGTCATTACACAGTCCGGCGGATGCTTTAGTCGTAGATTCGGCTTGTTCGGCTTCGCAGCTAGCATCGGGTGTTAGTGCACCTTCTGAAGCTTTAGGCATTGATGTGGACGGCAATCATGTTGACAGCGTATTAGAAATCGCTAAACGTTTAGGTAAAGCGACGGGACTGGTGTCCGATACGCGTCTGACCCATGCAACCCCCGCTGCATTTGCATCTCATCAACCGCACCGTTCATTGGAAAATCAGATAGCCGAAGATATGTTGGCGACCCGTGTTGATGTCATGCTATCGGGTGGGCTGCGTTACTGGATCCCTATGTCAGCCAATGAGGGCGGCGCTGTATATCAAAAACTGCTTAAAAAAACGGGCGGTGATATTAAAATTAAATCTAAACGTATCGATGAAAAAAACCTATTAACCGAGGCCGAGGGTGCAGGTTATGCTGTGGTACATACGCGTGATGCACTTGCCAATGCGTCGGGCGATCAGGTTCTTGGTTTATTTGCATACTCCGGTATGCAGGATGGTATTACCTATAGCAATACTAAAAACTCGCCAGAGCGTTCCATGCCAAGCCTGAAAGAGATGACCATGAAAGCGCTGGATGTGTTATCCCAAGATCCCGATGGTTTCTTTTTAATGATTGAAGGCGGACAGATTGATTGGGCCGGACACAATAACGATGCGGCAACTATGTTACATGAAATGCTTAAATTTGATGAAACAGTCGAATATGTTTATGAATGGGTGAAAAACCGGAAAGACACTTTAGTGGTTGTGACGGCTGACCATGAAACGGGCGGATTTGGTTTTAGTTATTCACGTGCGAATACACCCAAAGCTGAAAAACGAACAGGTATCGCTTTTAAAGATCGAGACTACAAGCCAAATTTCAATTTTGGTAACCTCGCTATTTTAGACAAGTTATATGAGCAGAAAAAAAGTTTTGGCAATATGCTAGCTGAATTTGATCAAACAGATAAATCGCCTGAATCATTGCTTGCAATTGTTAATGCCAATAGTGAATTTAAGTTAACCCCGGCACAGGCAGAAGAGATCTTAGTGACCGAGGAAAATGAATTTTACGATCCTGAGAACAAATACTTAAAACTTAAAACATTCCCTAAAGTTAATGATTTCAAAGCTTTTTATGTCTATGGCGAAGAAATTCGCAATGATCTGATAGGCCGGGCGATGGGCGAAGAGCAGAATATAGTTTGGGGTACAGGCACGCATACGGACACACCCGTTGCGGTGATTGCCTATGGACCCGAGCAGGCTACCGCGCCATTTTCGACGCTTACCCACCATACGGAAATTGGTCGTTTACTGATTGAAACGGTACGATCTGGACACTAACGGCTGCCATTTTCTTTATTGATCTGCAGAGAAAAAAACCACAGTGAATAACTCACTGTGGTTTTTTTGTCTCTAACGTATTAATTAAGAGGTGAACATACTTTATTTATACCAAACGCATTAATAAAGTGATCCGATTTATTATTTAAAATTGATCATAAATTTAATGGCGGTCTGATTTGAACGTCAACTAGCACGCACGATGACAATAAACGCATAGCTCGTAGGGTGCATTCTATGCCTACCCGCGGTGCATAGAATGCACCCTACCGATAACATCATACGAAATGCATTATCCGATTTACTATTCAAAATCATCCCGGCGGTTTTTTGAGCGTAAATTTTTCCTTTGAAGTAACTGATCATAAATTTAATGCGTTTGGTATTCGGCATTAACGGAGACTTTTTTGAACCAGCAATAGTGCGGTTTCATGCTGTGCATGAACAAAATAGTGAACATTCAGATTAGCCAGCGTCTTTTTTTCCTCGTGACTGTTAATTTTGACCACTAAGTTTGCCTGCGGATAATAATCCAGTACGGCTTCGCAGATCAGTTTTTTGGTTCTGACGGTATTGACGGTAATGATAATACTGGAAGACTGCTCTATTTTCAGTGATTCTAATACCGGGTGTTTCTCTAAATGACCAAAATAAGCCATATATCCGCGTTTTCTTGCCTCCAACACATGTTGTAAATTATCTGAGATAATTAAAAACTGCCGTCCTTCTTTTTCTAACTCTTTTGCTACCAGTCGCCCGAGGATCGCAAAGCCACAAATAATAGTATGATTAGTCTCCTTGATCGGGGTGATTTTATCGGATTCAAAAAACTCCACCACAAACAAAGAGGCTATTTTATAAATGTTATTGACCATAAATGGCGTGACTATCATAGATGAAACCGCCACTAAAATTAAGAAACTGCCCAATTCAGAGGTGATAATTTCTTGGCTGATGGCAATCGAGAAAATAGCAAAAGAAAACTCACCTACTTGGCAAAGTGCAATGGCGGATTTAAGTGAATCACTTTTGTTGGATTTTTTGCGAATTAAAAAATAGATAATCAGCGCTTTTATTAACATGGTAAAAGCTAATACCGCAAACACTAAATGTAAATTACTTGCGAAATAAAAAATATCAATTTTGGTGCCGATAGAAAAGAAAAATGCGCCTAACAAGAGGTCTTTATAAGAGGCTATATCTGATTCTACTTTGACATGATAAGTGGTTCCGGCAATGATCATACCGGCAATAAAGGAGCCTAACGAGTAGGTAAATCCCATTTCGTGTGCGAGCAGTGACGCGCCCACCACAATGGTTAATACCGAGGCTAAAAATAGTTCATCCAATCTGGCGGTGCTGGAAAAATGCAGTAGCCATTCGATTATTTTTTTGCCTAAGGTAAACATAAAAACAATGACTAAGGTCGCTGATATTGCGGTTTTAAATAACACATCGGCAATTGACAAAGTATCATTGGCTAGAAAACTGATCAGCAATAAAATAGGGATAACGGCCAAGTCTTGAAAGACTAGTATAGCAACGGATTTGGTACCATAAGGGGTGATAATATCTTTTGATTTTTTTAAATAAGTTAAGACTATTGCCGTGGAGGACAAGCTAAAAGCCAGTGCAATAATAATGGAGGAAGTGCTATCAATATTAAACAGGTAGTATGAAAGCAGAAAAATAATCACTGAGCTTAAAGCGACTTGTATAAAACCATTAAGCAAAATGATCTCTTTCATTTTATTTAATTTAGAAAAAGACAGCTCTAAGCCGATGGTAAACATTAAAAAGACAATGCCAAATTCACCAATAAGCTCTAATGCATTAAGGTCATCACTGCCATTAAAGTCAAAAATATTACTGATAATAGTACCGGTAATAATGTAACCAATAATATGTGATACGGAGAATTTTTTTAGCACGATATTTAATATGCTGGCAATTGCTAATGAAATAAAGATGATAATAAGAATAGAGTCCATTTTTTCTCTCTTAGCTGCAAATAATAAGTTGTGATGGTTCTTTCAAAAGAAGCAAAAACCATACCGAACAATGTAAATGTTAATATAAATTGAATTTTGTAACTTCGATAAGGGTGATTATCTGTCATAGCCCCTAAACAGGTAGCGCTGATTATATTCTGAATGTTACAAAAAAATTAAGTTAAACAAACAAGTGGTGTTTTTTACTGAATTCTATTCATTTAGGGCCGTTCCATTCTGCGCTGCTCGACCTTGTGATCCTATCCATTACAAGGTGTTATAAAAAATTTTAAATATCTGTCATCTCGCCATTTATAAATAGTTAAGCATAGATGAAAATGCTGACAACTTTATTCTGCAATCATTTGAAGGCTATGATTGCAGGAAGTAATCACAGCGACTCAGCCTAGATTTAACGCATTAACCGATAAAAGGTGATAGATAATGATCCAAAAAAGTCAATGAGTGATTCATAATGGTTCGTTCCATGCTGGGCAAGTGACTGCGCTGGCCTTATTCGCGCTTTATAAAGTATTAACTACGATCAACTTGAAATGTTAGTACGCATAATATGAAACTTATTAATCAAGCCGATATTGTTTTAGATGTGAGCGGGAGCGATGAGATTTAAACGCGTCGTTTTGATCATCATCAAATCAAAGATGGACAAGTTTCAAATGCCGGAATGGATCAAATAGACAACGGGAGAGGAAAGCCCTGAAATAGATTGTTTTGTACAAGCCGTTGATAAACATGATTGCACTATAGATAAGATGTCCGATTTTTCATTTGCGGCGATTATTGCGCATGCTGATTAAGTTCAGACTGCTGGTTGCTCCCTTTTTGTAACCTAATACCAATCCGCATAAATATCTGACCTATCTTACTTGTTAAAATTAACGCTAGCTTCGTTGTTTTCAATCTCAATAGCCAGCTATTGCTCAATCAAACGTCTTGCTATCATTACTTTTTCCTGCGCAATTTTAGACCATTTACTTATGTGGATTGGTATAATTCAATTTTACAATAATAGTTCGGTTAGCTTTATGTGTTGTAATCACCAAATTTTAAAAGTTGACCAGTCTGTTAATGTCTTAATTGTAGAGGCGCTTTCAGGGGCGATATATCCTAGTGCAATAATTGCAGCTAACATCATCAACGTCGCACTTTTATTTCTAAAGTCCGCTATTTTTAAGGCTGTACCAAAAGAGCGTTTTACCCTGAGATTAGATAACTCAACACTGTATATTTCATCTAAAAGTAAATGGACTAGTCCGCCAAAGAGAATAAATCCTCCCGACAGCCAGGCATACAGGTTAGATTTAGTTAAATAATTGTCATTAAATATCCAAGTGATCTGAATTGTTAAGAGCGCGCACAAAACTAAAAATAACAGTGAATGACAACTGCCGCGATGCACCGTCATTTTTTCAAATAGGGGTCTTATTAACCATTTTAATATTCCATAAACACCTAAAGGTATTGCCAGTAACTCCACAAAATGAATCTCTCTAAAGTGCTCTCCGGTAATGTAGTGCAGCACCATTAACAGGGCAACAGAAGCAAAAATATTAAAAACTATATCAAGTGATGTTGAGTTGTCGGCATCGATGTCTGGTAATAATCCCCCGACGGTTCCTAAGCACCACAGCCACAATGCACCGTTAATGTTTATATGTTCTGCTGATAATAGTACTGCAGAGGCGAGACCTGTTGATATAGCAGCTACGTTGAAATGAGTCTTGAAATTTGCCATTGCTTCTCTTCGATAGAATATTCAAACAGCATTCTACCTGTATTTTATATGATGTGTGACATAGGGTTACATATTGTTAGCCTTTTTATTGCTGTTTTTTTTATCCACAGAGAAATAAGCTCGAAATTAGAAGATAGGCGATCATATCTAACTCGATTGCGCCGTTTTTAATTCTAAAGATGGCATGAAATGTCATGGCAAAGCCGCATTAAAAAATGGCGCAATCAAGCTTAAGGCATTACCTTGAATAGAGGGGCTAGGGGCTGTTTAAAATGCAGATTAGCCAGAGAGAACAGCGTGCTTAGTCTTGAATCGATTTGACCCATTTACCCTGCATTCTAATAGATCACTTAATGAGTGGGATGAGCATTAAGATAGCAATGAAATTCAATATTATCTTTATGTTTAACTTTATATTTTGTGATAAAAAATTGTTTGAATACTGCGTGTATTCAATTAGATAAAAGAGGATAAATATCAGATTTATTAGTCACATAATCGCAAATATTGCTTCAATATGTCTAGATATATCAGATTAATTAAGGCATGATTTGTCACTCACTTAATGTGAGTTAATAATATAATTTAAAAAGATGAACACTTAGCTGGCAAAATTGTAAACATATTACATACTTAGTCAGAGTGCATAAAAATGTATATTGGTGTTACCCTAACTCAATAAAAGAGGTTTTCTATGAACAAAAAATTACTGATTACTGGTGCTGTAGCATCAATCGTTTTACTTGCTGGTTGTTCAAGTCATGATGAGATGGAAACAAGCATGTCTAATCTTACTAACCAAGTAAGTGAATTATCAGATAAAGTTGATATGATAGCTGACGACCAAGCATCTATGAAATCTGATTTAGCAACTGTTGCTAGCGAAGCAGAACGTGCAAACTCACGTATTGATAACATTGCTACAACTTACAAAAAATAATACGTAAAAAATAAGAAAAAAGTGGGTGTTAACACCCACTTTTTTATTATTCGGACTCTATGACCACCGGTATTCCTTGATGTAATAACAATGCTTCTGTCATCTGATCATTATCAACTACTTCTTTATTGTTAAATTTAATCACTTCCTTTGTCCAATATAAACTAAATTGCGTGTCATCATCACTTCTCGATATTGGCGAATGAACCTCAAGTATTTTTTGACCATTTGGCTCTAATGATACCTTAATCGGTTCATTAATTATTTGGACGGATTCGTTGTTATCTACCTGATTAAATAACCAACTTATGTCATCGGGATTCAAACGAATGCAACCGGCACTGACCCGCATGCCAATACCGAAATCTTTATTGGTACCGTGAATCAAATATTCATGTTTTCCATAGGCGAGTTGCAGCGCATAATCACCAAGCGGGTTGTCTTTTCCTGCTTTTATCACCGAGGGTAAATGTTGACCTGTTGCTTGAAAATGCTCTGCTCTGCTCTTTGTCGTTGGCGTCCAACTTGGATGTTTTATTTTCATCCTGACAGTGGTTTGCATGGTTGGCGTTGAGCGACCAATACGGCCAATACCAATGGGAAAAATATGAACTTCCTCTTTCCCTTTCGGGAAATAATATAATCTAAGTTCGGGCAGATTAATGACGATACCTTTATGGGGAACATCTGGTAATAACATCCGGTTTGGAATTTGTAGTATTTGTCCTGGGGTGGGTAAAAAAGGATCAACCCCGGGATTAGATTCCATCAGTGCAATGAGACCGACATTATAAAGCTTAGTAATAGCATTCAGGGTATCTCCCGGCTGCACTTTATATTCTTGCTGTATACCAATTAACCTTGAGCCATCCTGTGGTATAGGGTAACCCTCTGCCTGCACCGCGACAGGATTTAGAATAGAGCAAAGAATCATTAAGCTGATTATGATGCTGTACTTTTTGAAATAATGATAATTTATTATTTCATTTGATAATAAATTAGAATACACACACATAGTGAAACCTTATGCTGGTTGGGATTAGACCTGAATTACTTAAAATAAAAAAATTGAGAACCGTTTTCATTTTATGTTTATACCAATTCATTAATTAGGTGCTTTGCTATTAAAGCATATCGAGTGATTTTGAAGTCAAAAATGAGCGCTTTGTTCGGTATTTTCGCTTGGCAGTCACTGTACTCAATACATTATTAATTATGATCGAAAAAAGCAAAAATGAGCGTTTTG
>NZ_PJBP01000118.1 GCF_002836415.1 Psychromonas sp. MB-3u-54
TGCGATGAAACTTAATGTGGGTGAACAGAATTTACCATTAACCTACAGCTTATTAAGCACTCAGAAACCTGGCCTGGTATTAAGTGTTCTGAAAAAGGCGGAAGATGAAGATGGATTAATCATGGGTGTTTAGAATCCCTCTTAAACAGCAACTGCAGCGGGCTCCGTTGAGTTTACAACCCCGGTTACTGAGTGGGTTGAAACCTTAATGGATGAAACGCTAAAAGCGGATGTAGCAGCACAAAAAGCACAGGATTTTGGCACATTAGCCCAGTGTCAGGCTAAAACATTCCGTGTTAAATTCTAAGTAATACTCAAATTACAACTAAACCCCCTTTGTTGATAAGGGGCTAACAGGTGAAATGATGAAAATTGTTATCGCACCCGATTCCTTTAAAGAATCGCTTTCAGCCATGGCTGTGGCAACTTGTATTGAAAAAGGTTTTTTGCAAATTTTCCCGAACAGTGACGTTATCAAGATTCCGCTTGCAGATGGCGGGGAAGGGACTGTTGATGTTCTCGTTGATGCGCTAAACGGGGAAAGACAGCATCAGGATGTACAGGGGCCTATTTCAGGTAATGTTAATGCGGTCTGGGCTTTGCTTCATGAAGGTCAGTCTAAAACGGCATTAATTGAAATAGCGGCGGCTTCCGGTCTTGATTTAATCACGCCGGAGCAACGTAATCCGCTGATCGCGACTAGCTTTGGTACGGGACAATCAATATTGCAGGCATTAGATTTAGGCGTTGAAAAAATTATTATTGGTTTAGGCGGCAGTGCAACCAATGATGGCGGCGCGGGTATTTTACAAGCCCTTGGCGGTCAATTATTGGATGCACAGGGCAATCAACTGCCCGTTGGCGGCGCTGCGCTTGTTGATTTAGCGGCTATTGATCTAAGCAATGTGGATAAACGTTGTGCAAAGATTGAATTTATCGTTGCCTGTGATGTATCAAATCCTTTAACCGGGGAGAATGGTGCAAGTCACGTTTTTGGCCCGCAAAAAGGGGCAACCCTGAGGATGGTTGAATTACTTGACCGTGCCTTAAGTCATTTTGCCGATATTGCTGCGCAGACGACCAATATCAAGCAGCACAAAAGTGCCGGATTCGGCGCTGCAGGCGGCGCACCATTAGGTTTATCTTTAGCCTTTAATGTTCAAATTCAAGCCGGTATCGACATGGTACTGGATATTTTAAAGGTGGATGATGCATTACAAGGTGCGGATTTAGTGATCACCGGTGAAGGTCAGATGGATAATCAGACACTTAACGGGAAAACACCCTTTGGTATTGCCAAGCGCGCACAGGCTCGAAATATTCCTGTGATTGCTATTGCCGGATCCTTAGGCTTCGAAGTAGAAGCGTTATATGACACCATCGGCAGTATATTTGGCACAGTTCGTTCTCCTCAGGCTTTAGCACAGGTATTAAGTGAAGCTGAAGGCAACTTAACGCGAACGGCAAGAAATATTGCAGCGACGTTAATGATGGGAAATCGCCTGCCGTTAAAGTAAAGCGCTCACTGTGGCGATTAAGATGATAAGAAAAGGAAAAGCGGTTCAAGCATAAGTTTACTTAAATCCAAAAATTAAAAAAGAAATATTGAAAAACATCTCTTTTTTTGCTTTTAATTTTTTTAATAAAGCACAAAAATTCGGCATTGCAGGTTATATGAGGGCGCGTGTTTTTGTTTTAATCCCGAAACAAGATGATGTCTAATATTCTGCTTATTAGGGCTGATATTTATGAGCCTTTACATTAAATTATAGCCCTTGCAATTAATGCCGGTCCGAAATTTTTGTTGGAGTTCCACCCTTGACGGCGTTTAAATGATGAGAAACCAAAACGCAGTTTCGCAGTTCGAGGGAGTCATGCTCTTTCAACAGCAAAATGGACGGGGAATCTGTAGCCGCATTGCTTTGGTTTTTAAAAAAAGATTGAATGTCCCGTCTTTTTTTCTATACGCAATGAAATTAATGCAAACAAACGCTCCATATTTCTAGATTCTTTATTTTGGTAAGATACACTGCGCTTAATTCGTCAAGACACCCAATAATGAGGTGTTATAAAATAGGTATACTCAATGAGCTCAGCGTTAAAAGAACAAAAAAATACGATCTTACAATACTTAGATACAACACATTACATCGAGTCCAATGCACCAAAAGCAGAAGAGAAGCGAGAAGCTAAGTATAAGATTGGTAAAGCATGCAACAAAGCAAGAGAGATCCTTTGTAGTGATGAAGCTTTTCTTGATTGGGTATGGTCAAACGTTATCGCTGAATGTTCAACGGATATTGAAGATGTGACGCCTAATACGCTGATTTCTTGGCGTATGTTGCCTAAATTTGGCACATTAGAGCAATGTGAAATAGTGGGTTTCACGCATATTTCTAAGCTACTGCTGGATAAAAATGCAGCAATGAAAGCTGAAGTGTTAGCTATTATTGCGAACAATGATCCTGAAACGGCTAACAAATTAATCAAAACGGTACTTAAGCCGGCAATTGATTTCACGCCAATTGTTGCCAACAAAAAAAATCTGGCTGAGACCGTTGAAAAGGCTGATAAGTTATCCAAAGATGCACTAGTTGCTTTAGTTAAAGCAATGCATCAACAAATGACTAAGTAATAAAGAGCTAAATAATTAAATTTTAGCCCGCAATATTTCGCAGTTAACAGGGCGTTAATACGTATTGCAGAATTTTTTTCTAATTCTGTTTGCTGCGTATATCGCCCGTAAAGCGAATAAAGAAGACAATTGTTCCGGTCGATTCTATTGGCTGCCATCCATGGCGCTTACCCTTCGGGCCAGCTAAGGCTGTTCCAATATTTTCCCGAAATATTGGTGGGAGGGGCGCTATAAATCGCAGGCTTTATTAGATGAACATGGGTTAATTACCTGCATGGCTTACGTTGATTTAAACCCGATACGCGCCCAAATGGCCAATAGCATAAACGCTCTGAATACACTTCTGCCCATGAGCGCATTCACGGTAATGCCAGTCAATACATGACTGAGGCGCCCGAAAATGGGCCCATTAAACCTTTGTATGGTTTTGTGGGCGCAAGGCATTCCTTTTTCACTGATTGATTATATGAATTACTGGATTGGATGAGCGGAGTATTACGGAATGATAAGCGGAGTGCGGTATTAGGCACTCAACCTCAATTACTTGATGTATTAGGGATTGATGATCAAACCTGGTGTGAATTAGCGAGTAGTTTTGGTGAAAATTATCAGGGTGCGTTGGGATCGTTAGAAGAATTAGCCTTTTACGCTGAACATACAGGTAAATGTTGGATTGCTAAGAAAAATGTACTGCATCGATCTTTACATTAATCCCTTGATTTGAAAATATTTTAATGACAGCTTATGCATCTCTGCTCGTTGAGGGTCTTAAACACGCGTTAAATTCAGTCCATCGAACCATTTAACCTGCTTTTCAATGAAATTTTACTCCCTACCTTAATAAATACTACTTATCAGGGCTGATATTTATGAGTCTTTACGTTAAATTATAGCTATTCTAATTAATGGATGTCCGTAATTGATAATTGATATTTCCGCAATTGATATTCATAAAATGGTGGTTCAATAACATAGTCACATTGCAATGCTGGGTTCACGCATTGAACAACCGAAGGGATGAACTGCTATGAAAAGTCTTGTTTTGATTGGAGGGGGGCATGCGCACATGATAACCCTGAGTAAATTAGAGACCTTTATATCTAAAGGCTATCGAGTAACCGTCATTCAACCTGCTGACTATCACTATTATAGTGGTATGGGACCTGGGATGCTGGGTGGTACATACGAGCCTGATGATATCCGTTTTGCGACTAAAAGACTGGTTGAAAGTAAGGGTGGCAGATTTGTTAAAGCACATGCCAGCCGAATCGATCCCGAAAAACGAATTGTGTATCTGCAGGAAAGTGATGAGGAGATTAAATATGATCTTCTCTCTTGTAATGCGGGTTCTTATGTCCCTAAAAATATGGTTGAAGGGGATAGTCATAACGTTTTTACGGCGAAACCTATTGAAGAACTAAACCTAGCCAAAGAGACCATTCTTAGGAAGTTAAGGGATGGCCCTATTTCAATCGCTGTTCTTGGCGGGGGACCTGCTGCCGTTGAAATCGCCGGGAATATTCATCAATTATGTAAAGAAAAAGCATTACACCAAGCGCATATACGGCTTTTCAGTGGAACTGGGCTAATGTCCAAGGTATCCCCTAGAGTACGAAAGCTTGTCCGTAAATTGCTGGTCCGTAAAGGGATTGAAATAATAGAAAAAGGGTATGTTGAAAAAGTAGCTAATGGCAAGATTACTGTAGCAAATGATACTAGCTATACGGCTGATATTATCTTTCCGGCGCTAGGTGTTAAGCCGTCGAAAATTTTTTCTCAATCGGGCCTGGATACGGGTCCTGAGGGCGGTTTAAAAGTGAATTCATTTTTACAATCGACCAGCCACACCAATATTTTTGGTGGGGGGGATTGTATCTATTATGCGGATCACCCACTTAATAAGGTAGGTGTTTATGCAGTGCGTCAAAATGTAGTGTTATATAATAATTTAATGGCAGCGCTGGAGGGAAAGCCGTTAGAAAAATTTTCGCCCGGGGGAGATTACCTGTTGATTTATAATCTCGGAGATGGGGAGGGAGTGTTCTCCAAATCGTTCCTTACATTCTCAGGTAAAATTGCTTTTATTATTAAAGATCACATCGATAGAAAATTTATAAAACTATTCCAAGTTTTGTAATGAGTTAACAGCTTATTATTCGGTATATGATAAAAATCAAATAAGTGAAATAAGAGCCATGAAAAAAGTCAGTTTTATAAATATTGAAGACGAGGGTATAGACTTAATATTATCATTTGCAGTCTCTGATTCAGAGCTATTCTCGATAGAAAGTCTGATCCTGATGAGGACGCCAATATATGAGCCTCTATTGGATGATCATGAGCGAGGCGTTGCCGTTTCATTCAAAAATCATGAACAAAGCTCTCTTCTAAAAAGTGTGGCGCTAGGAACTGATATTGTTGAAATTACTGATCAAAAAAATAAATATATTATGGATATGAAGCGTGTAGACAAAGAGGAGTTAAATGCATTAGAAGAAATATTGAAGAAAATGAATTTTGATAATCGATTTACTATAGTCCGCATCTAATAAGTTAGCCTCTTAGGCGCACAAAGCGGCTTAACAGTAAATTGATGTCAATTAACTGCAATGCTGGAACGATTTCGGCCCAAGCGCCTTAACTTTTTATTTTCTAATATCTATTTTCTCAGCTGACAGTTGTTATCACTATAATATTAACGGATGTTAGCAAGAAGGCGGTTCCGTAACTCGCCTAAACGACAAGCGGCCAAGCGTGTGGCCAGGCTCTCAAGGGTATTGGAGACTTTGGCCAATCTGCGGTTTTGCAGGCTGGCCAGATTAATCCAGGCAGGAGGCATTCGGTCGATCCTTCCTGCCATACCGCCCGCATCGTCATTGGCCAGATAGACTATTTCACCAATCCCGGCCAGCAGTAACCGAGTGAGACACATCGGGCATGGTTCAAGAGAGACCATCATAGTTAACCCGCTGCGATCACCATATTTGGGATATTGTAATTCAAAACGGTCAATAACCAACATTTCGGCATGCCTTGCCGAGTGAAACCCCTTGAGGAATATTTCGTTACCCGCTTCAATGAGAATATTATCAGTTTTATCGACCAGGATAGCTCCCACCCCATAACAACCGTTTTCCAGAGACACACAGGCGATTTCGCAACATCTTTTTCCTAGAGATTCTTCGGGGAAATTTCTGTCTATTCGATGGGATAGCAACGCTTTTTTTAATTCTGTCAGATCGTCCATAAAGTGATTAAGCCTCTAAATTGCTGCAAATGTAAATCTACAAAGGTTTTGACGGATAATTAGACAGATTGGATATCGAGTATTATTTAAATGTAAAATGGGACAACGGTTTCTATAATTGAATACTTATCGTGTTGAAATTTTAGAATTAGCATCTCTAGCTAACGAGATTGCTGTATTGATCATTACTTCACCGGATTCAGATAAATCAACAACGACTAATATAGGCTTATAGTTCATTGCCTTCCTCCGATTGGCTCTACCATTATTAATGGGTTTAAAATAAGTTTAGCACCAATAGCAACTCTTTCGGTTTTAATGGTCAAGTAAATCTGCCCACTGTTTTATGTTTTGTAAGGGGTTATGGGTGCGTTTGCGAATTAGTTTTCTATGGCTAAAAGGGGCACAAACTGCCTGAGAGCTTTTGCACTATTTATCTGTCGATATCACCCCATTTACGCTCGCTTTATCCCAAAATCAAAGTTCCTAGCCTGCAAAGCCGATTTAAATTTTTATGTGCGACTGAACCATTTCGCTAAGGTGTTTTCGTCCCCATAATGGGTTTCAAACCTACAAATTTGTAACCAACTAAAAGGCAAGACGCGACTCCAATAGCATTGAGATTTCAGAGAATATCGATGCTTAGATAATGGGTCAGACTCCTAACCGGTCTCTGGCAACCATGCCACCACAGCGGTCATTTAAGCTATTCATGCAAAAATCTCATAGATCAATGAAATAAAATCAATTTTATTTATGTAACGTTCCAAGTATAAAACACTCTCAGCTCTTAACTTTAGACAGTATTACAGTTGATTCTTGACTAGGCGATGAGGCACAAATAAAAAACACTGTGATGATTACAGACTGAAAAATCAGAAAATTAAATTAATAAAACCATAAAGAGCAAAGAATTTCAGGTTTTATTACAGCAAATTGGATACCAGATGATCATGAATAAAGATTTTACATTTACTATTAAGAACACTCGTTTCGATAAAAACTATCATCCTACAGACGGTACACGTCTTACGACCAACTTTGCTAATTTAGCCAGAGGAGAGAGCCGTCAACAGAACTTGAGCAACGCGTTAAAAATGATCGACAATAGCTTTAATGCCTTAGCGTATTGGGATAACCCAAAAGGCGAACGTTATTCTGTCGAGCTTGAAATCATTTCTGTTGATCTGGATATTGAAGGCAGTGGCGACACCTTTCCATCCATTGAAGTATTGAAAACAAATATTGTTGATCATCAAACCAACGAGCGCATTGAAGGCATTGTCGGGAATAACTTCTCTTCTTATGTACGAGATTATGATTTTAATGTGTTGTTGCCTGATCATAATAAAGGTCAAAGCAACTTCAGCCTTCCAGATGATTTTGGGGATCTACATGGAAAAATGTTTAAACATTTCGTGAACTCAGATACTTATAAACAACACTTTAATAAGTCACCGGTTATCTGCCTGAGTGTTTCGGGTAACAAGACCTATCAGAGAACGGGAAATCAACATCCTTTATTAGGTTTTGAATATCAACCTAATGAATCCTCTTTGACTGAGCAATATTTTAAAAAAATGGGCTTACAGGTTCGTTATTTTATGCCGCTTAATAGTGTTGCGCCTTTGGCTTTCTTTTTCTTTGGCGATTTACTTAATGATTACAGTAATCTTGAGCTGATCAGCACCATCAGCACGATGGAAACGTTTCAAAAGATTTACCGGCCTGAAATTTATAATGCGAATGCAGTTGCAGGAAATACCTATCAACCAAATTTGAACAACCAAGATCATTCATTAACTCAAATTGTTTATGACCGAGAAGAGCGCAGTAAGTTGTCTATTGAGCAGGGCAAATTTACTGAGGAGCACTTTATCAAACCGTATCAAACAGTGCTTGAGCAGTGGTCTGCTAATAACACGCTTTAATTCATCCAAAGGTACAAGAGCATTTATTATGAAAACACTTATTCAGAAAAAACTATTACCTACATCAACAGCAGGCAGTTTGCCTAAGCCTTCTTGGCTTGCACAACCAGAAGCGCTATGGTCACCTTGGAAATTGCAGGGTGAAGAATTAATTGACGGCAAACACGACGCGTTACGTCTGTCATTGCATGAACAACAACAAGCCGGAATTGATATTGTGAGTGATGGCGAGCAAACGCGCCAACATTTTGTGACTACCTTTATTGAGCACTTAACCGGCGTTGACTTTGAAAATCGTAAAACCGTTAAAATTCGTGATCGTTATGATGCGAGTGTACCGACGGTGGTTGGCGCTCTTTCTCGCCCTAAGTCCATTTTTGTTGAAGATGCTAAGCTTTTACGTCAGCAAACCGATAAACCAATTAAATGGGCTCTGCCAGGTCCCATGACAATGGTAGATACACTTTATGATGATCATTATAAAAGTCGCGAAAAGCTCGCTTGGGAATTTGCCAAAATCCTTAATCAAGAAGCCAAAGAGTTAGAAGCTGCGGGTGTTGATATTATTCAATTTGATGAGCCTGCATTTAATGTGTTTTTTGATGAGGTTAATGATTGGGGGATTGCTTGTTTAGAGAGAGCAATTGAAGGGCTTAATTGTGAAACGGCTGTACATATTTGCTATGGCTATGGCATCAAAGCCAATACAGATTGGAAAAAGACCTTGGGATCTGAATGGCGACAATATGAACAAGCTTTTCCCAAACTGCAAAAATCTAATATCGATATTATCTCGCTAGAATGTCATAACTCTAGTGTTCCCATTGAGCTACTCGAACTTATTCGAGGTAAAAAAGTGATGGTAGGTGCCATTGATGTTGCAACCAATAACATTGAAACACCAGAGGAAGTCGCCAATACCCTACGAAAAGCACTCAAATACGTAGATGCCGACAAGCTCTATCCTTGTACCAACTGTGGCATGGCCCCTTTATCTCGTGATGTAGCGAGAGGGAAACTACATGCTTTAAGTGCAGGTGCCGAAATAATCCGAAAAGAACTCTCGGCCTAGTACCAATACAATATGTATAACAGGGCTACTTTTTTGTGTTTGATGCATTGTCAAACTGGTAGCTCTTTACTAAAGGTTGAAAATAGTGAAGAGCATACCCTTTATTGTTTAACAAAAATTAACAGAGACAAAGCTTATAGGAAAAGTTGCGCCAACATGCGCAGGCCAGTCAATAGTAATACGAGGGCAAATATCTTCTTCAATTTTAGCGCATCTAATTTAGCGGCTAGTGATGCCCCTACCGGTGCGAATAATACCGTTAGTGGCACAATACAAGTGAAACCAATTAGATTGACCAAACCAAATGTACCAACGGGTGCATCGGTTGGTGTGCTGCCAAAGACCAACATAGTTAGCGCACCCGGCAGTGAAATGATTAACCCTATTGCCGCAGCCGTGCCAACGGCCTTGTGAGCGGGATAGTTATATAGGGTAAGTAATGGAACCGAAATAGTACCCCCGCCAATCCCCACCATAGAACTGAAAAAGCCAATAGATGTCCCCATCACCGTTTGTCCTACTTTATTAGGCAGTTGTTGATACAGAGCGGATTTTCCCGTTCTGAACAGCATGTTTAGTGCCGATAAGGTCGCTATAACACCAAATAATAGAGTAAGTAGGGTGCCTTCAACGCGAGTTACTAGCCAACTACCCGCCAATACACCAACAATAATAAATGCAGCCCAACGTTTGAGAAGGTCAAAATCCACATTACCTTTTTGGTTGTGCGAACGAATTGAACTAATAGACGTTGGTACTATGGTGGCAAGTGAGGTGGCTGTTGCCACTAGCATCGCTGATTCTGGTGATACACCAAAGCTCTGGAACAAAAAAAATAGTACCGGCACGATGACGATACCGCCGCCTACGCCTAATAAGCCTGCTAGAATGCCTGCAAATACTCCTGTGGTGACCAATGCTAAAAAGGTAGAGATATTATTTGTTATAAATTCAATGATATTCATTAACTACTACTTATATTTTAATTACTGACAAAGACCTTACCGTTAACACTTGGAATCGTTGCCGCCCCTGTTGTTAGACCAAAGAATTAATGAAGTGATCAATGATAGCGAAGGTAAAATCAGCACTTAAGTTGCATTTGAGAGTTGTTCTTCTTCACAAAATCCTATGGAACGATTTTGAACCGCTTTAGCTGACCACAAAGTGGTGAAAAACAGGATGTTTTGAATAAAACTCACAACGCAGTTAGGGATGATTTAAACCAGCAAGGGTGATCACCTTTTTAGTTCTTTTGGTATTAGGTCTTTAAGTAAAACAACAGCTTCAGCATCTCTCATCCGTTCGCTTCTGGTAAAACGCATGATAACGTATTGTCTTGATTATTTATTCCTATTTAGTTAATTGTAAATAAACTTGTTAGATGAAAGAAATGATATAATTTCATCAATCAATGAACATTACTCATCATTTAAATTAAAGATAGGAGTTAACAGGTGTTAGATCGGAGCCATTTAGAAATACTAACCGCAATAAAAGAACATGGAACCTTAACTAAAGCTGCTGATTCGTTACATTTATCCCAATCGGCGTTAAGTCACAGCATCAAGAAATTAGAAGGCCAAGTTGCTACTAAGATATGGAAAAAAGAGGGTCGAAATCTGCGTCTTACCGCTGCAGGTGAGCATATTCAAAAGCTTGCTAGCAGAATACTGCCTCAATTTTTACATACGGAATTATTATTAAATCAGATTACCAAAGGTGAAATGGGGTCGCTAAGAATAGGAATGGAGTGCCATCCTTGTTATCAATGGTTGCTCAGAGTCATACAGCCTTATCTTAAGCAGTGGCCGGACATCGATATGGATGTCAAACAGGAATTTCAGTTTGGCGCTTTAGGTGCATTACTTAGTTACGAAATAGATGTACTTATTACACCCGATCCGCTCTTTAAACCTAAAATAGACTACATACCTGTTTTTGACTATGAACATAGACTCGTTATTTCCGCGTCTCACAAACTGGCAACGCAAGATTTTGTATTACCCGAGCAACTAAGCGAAGAAGTGCTGTTTAGTTATCCTGTTGAGCCGATGAGGCTCGATATTTTTAGCCAATTTCTTAATCCAGCAAAATGTTCGGTAAAAAAACACAAACTTATTGAAACAACTGAGATCATGTTACAGATGGTAGCCGCTGGTCGAGGTGTTTGTGCCTTGCCTGGCTGGCTAGTAGATGAGTACTCAAAATCAATGCCAATCAAAAGCATCCGTTTGGGAGAACAAGGTATTAGTAAACAAATATTTGTAGGTATTCGCAAGGACGAACAGCAAGTTGGCTATTTAAAAGATTTCATTGCTCAAGCTAAAAAAACAAAATAATTACATCAATACACTGTTGGGGCGTTAGCGAGTTAGTTTTCTGAGTCGCAAAGGGGAACATTGCGTCTTAGAAAAATTTATGCTGTTTGTCTGTAAAATTACTCAATTTCAACTTAATGATGGCAAAAGACAAGACGCGCCCCGATTGCTCAATTAATTTAGCAGGTTCGATATTGAATAGAGCAAGTTAGATGCTGCCGACGCTGCCACTAATAGACTCGTAATTATAAACAAAGCTGAGTTTGATGCTATCAATCAGAAATTTCTATCCCGTTCCTCCTACAATTTAACTTCACTACGTAGGTCTGACCCTTTGCGGCGAGGAGCTTTCTCCTCAAAACGGACCATTTCTCGACGGTCGACCTTCTTCCTACGTTGCTCCATACGGCGTTCGAGTCCGCTATATTGTGATTCATCACCTTCAGAATGTTGATTTTCAGTGATCATTTTCTCTTCGTCATCTGACATTAATTCAAGATGCATAACCGACCTCATCTGTATGTTTTATACACTACTTCGATTTTAGTCAGCGTCTACATTTTAGGCAAGAAAGTAACAATTAAATAGCAATTTGTAGTTTGTTATCGATAAATTGAATTAACACCTTTTTTTAAAGTATTTTTTCGTTTGATGTTATTGCTTGTCATTCTGTGCCGCTTGCTGATTTTGGATCACAAATTGGATTATACTTTAACTTACGTTGCACCACGGTGGACGATGGCATTATCTGATTCAAAACATCGCAGTATCAAGGCTGCTTATATTGAAGCCTCAAAATATCTGACCGTGGTGATGGTTTAACTGTCCGTCTCACTAAAAATGCAGTGGCTATTTTTGATTTTCAATGGATTAGCAGCATTAAACCTATGTTGCTGATTATTTCAGAGGTTAGACTAGCTGAAGCGCGAGAGCAAGTGATTAAGCACAGACGTAAGCTGTTTGATGGGAATCATTATCAAAAATAACCCGATAAAGTATTTCTCTATTTAACAGATATTTCTGATCTGCTATTTTATCGCTTCTAATTGATGACTCAATCATTTTCTGCTTTATATCAATATGAGTAAATCTCGCAATTTGTACTCAGCAGATCCGTTTCAATATCGTCTTATCCGCGTTGTTATTTCATTGACAACTTAAGCCAACAATCGCGATGATGATTGCGGGTTAGCTACAAAAGTGGTTATTGGTAGCCGATGACGAAGCTCAATGGATATAGTATGAATATGAATCAATTAGTAACTTAAATCGACTAGACTGAACAAAGCATTGATTTTTATTCAATTAATTATTATTGTTGTTCAGAAATACCAACTAATAAGCTAATGGAGTTTTGCTGAAATGTATTATTTTTGGGTACCATTTTTACCCATGTTAGGGATTATTGTTCCCTTATTAACCAATAAACTCAGTCGCAGCGCTTGTGCGCTGGCTACCGCGATGCTCCCGGCTTTAGCCCTTTGCTTCATTTTGCTCGACTTGCCTGCGGTATTTGCCGGACAGTCTTTTAGCCAGAGCATTGAGTGGATCCCGCAGTTAGGTTTGGCGCTATCGTTTCGCTTAGATGGCTTGTCTGCATTATTCAGCTTACTCATTTTGGGCATTGGTTTGCTGGTGATTTTATATGCTCGCTACTACTTGTCTGAAAAAGACAATATGGGGATTTTTTACTGCTACTTAATCATGTTTATGACGGCAATGCTCGGCATTGTTATGTCAAACAACATGCTACAACTATGGTTTTACTGGGAATTAACCAGTATTAGCTCATTTTTGTTGATTGGTTTTTGGTCACACAATAGCGATGCGCGTAAAGGCGCAAGAATGGCGCTTACCATTACTGGTGCCGGTGGTTTAGCTTTATTGGCCGGGATAATATTGTTAGGCCAAGTCGTAGGTAGTTACGACTTAGATGTCGTGTTAAATAGCGGTGAGTTAGTAAAACAACACCCTTATTACTTAGCAATTTTAAGTCTATTTTTAATTGGTGCATTTACCAAATCAGCACAATTTCCGTTCCACTTTTGGCTACCCCACGCAATGGCTGCACCTACGCCCGTCAGTGCCTATTTGCACTCGGCGACCATGGTAAAGGCGGGTATTTTCTTACTGGCTCGTTTTTACCCGGTATTAGCGGGTACAGAAGTGTGGTTTGTGGTGGTCTCTCTAACCGGTTTATTCACTATGTTATTAGGTGCTTATACCGCATTATTTAAACATGATTTAAAAGGTCTGTTAGCCTATTCGACCATTAGTCACCTTGGTTTGATTGTATTGTTACTCGGTTTAAATACCGAATTGGCTGCTATTGCCGCGATATTTCACATCATGAATCATGCCATTTTTAAAGCGTCATTATTTATGGCTGCCGGAATTATTGACCATGAATCAGGCTCGCGAGATATGCGTCAACTCAATGGTTTATGGAAATACATGCCTATCACTGCCACGTTAGCGATGGTGGCATCGGCATCGATGGCCGGCGTGCCTCTGCTCAATGGCTTTTTATCTAAAGAAATGTTCTTTGCAGAAACGTTAGATCAAAGCATTTTAGGCGCCATGTCCTGGTTAATTCCAGTATTATCTACGATTGCTGCTGCCTTTGCCGTCGCTTACTCACTGCGTTTTATTCATGATGTATTCTTTAACGGTGAACCAAAGGGGTTAACCAAAACGCCACACGAGCCACCACGGTATATGCGCGTTCCCGTTGAAGTATTAGTAGCGATTTGTTTGTTGGTAGGCATCTTCCCTAATTATACCATTGGCCCGTTGCTACAAAGTGCGTCATTAACGGTGCTCAATCATCCTCTACCTGAGTATAATCTGGCCCTTTGGCATGGATTTAACATTCCATTAATGATGAGTGCTTTGGCGATTGTTGGTGGTTTAGGCATTTATCTGAACCGTAAACATTTATTCAAATTTTCAGGGATGTTCCCGGCTATTGATGCGAAAATTGAATTTGAAGGTGTTATTCAGGCCAGCGTGAAGTGGGCGCAAAAAATAACGGGAAAATTGGAAAATGGCTCTTTACAACGTTATGCTTTTTGCCTGTGTTTCTTCGCCTTATTGCTGATAGCACCTCCCTTGTTAGAGTTAGATACTACTAAAGGAATCCTATCAGGCACCCCAATGAATGGCGCAGTGATTGTCGCTGCTATTTTATTAATTGCAGGTTCGCTTGCAACCGTAATTTGGAGCCATTACCGTCTGATTGCTTTATTAATGTTGTCGTTAGTCGGTTTAGTTGTATCGATAACCTTTGCTTACTTCTCGGCACCCGATTTGGCCCTTACCCAGCTCTCGGTAGAAATTGTAACGGTGATTTTGTTATTGCTAGCGCTATATTTCTTCCCTCAACATACCCCCACCAGTAAAAGTCGGCCTAGTCACTTTGTTCGCGACTTAGCGATAGCCTCTTTAATAGGCGGTATTATCGGTAGTATTTGTTTTGCCTTAATGACCAATCCTTTGGAGAGTATTTCTGAGTTCTTCTTAGCAAATGCTAAAACAGGCGGTGGCGGTACTAACGTGGTTAACGTTATTTTGGTCGATTTCCGTGGCTTTGATACCTTTGGTGAAATTACGGTACTTGGCATTGCAGCATTAGGTATTTACAAGCTAATTGCTGGCATGCGGTTATCAATGCGCACGAAAGATCACGATGGCCGCCTATGGGCTAAAGATAAATATCCAGTATTACTATCGGTCGTATCGCAAAGCTTGTTGCCGCTTTTTTTGCTTATTTCTGCTTACATATTTATACGCGGGCATAACTTACCAGGAGGTGGTTTTATTGCCGGTTTGATTACATCAATTGCCTTAATTCAACAATACCTTGCACACGGTGTTGATTGGATGACTAAACGTGTGAGTGTTAGTTACCGCTATATGATCGCCATTGGATTAGTGACCGCCGGATTAACCGGCTTAGGCAGCTGGATTTTTGGCCGACCTTTTTTAACCTCCTGGTTTGAATATGTGTCACTACCATGGATAGGTAAATTTGAACTCACCAGTGCATTGGTATTTGACCTCGGTGTTTACTTCACCGTTATCGGTGCAACCCTGCTTATATTAGCCAGCTTAGGCCAGCTAACCACTAAAGAACGAATCACAGAAGGAGAAAGGTAATGGAACTAGTCTACGCCGTGTGTGTCGGCTTCATGAGTGCCTGTGGCATCTTTTTAATGTTACGTGGCCACACATTTACCTTGGTGATTGGCCTTACTTTATTGTCTTACGCTGTTAACCTGTTTCTATTTGCCAGTGGTGGATTAACCATAGGTGCACCAGCGGTACTTAACGGCAGTGAAAATTATGCTGATCCATTACCGCAAGCCTTGGTGCTTACTGCTATTGTTATTGGCTTTGCGATGACTGCCTTTGCAGTGATTTTGGCAATGCGTGGACGCTCGGACTTGGGTAATGACCACGTAGATGGTACAGAGCCTTTTGACCGCTTAGCTGCGGAGGAAAAATCCTAATGAGTTTGTTTGACCATTTAGTTATTTTTCCGGTTTTAATACCCTTTTTCGTCGCTGTTGCTCTGCTTTTTCCAAGCTTAAATAACTCGTTAGCCAAACAACGGATATTGACCATTGCGGCCAATATTTTAATGGTCGTCGTTGCGTTTGTGTTGCTATTAAAAGTTAAAGACCAGGGGATTCAAGTCTATGCGCTTGGTGATTGGTCCGCGCCTTTTGGCATTGTATTAATGGCCGATGCCTTCTCGGTGTTAATGGTCTGCTTAAGTGCCATTTTAGGCTTAGCGGTAACTATGTATGCCAGTGCCGGGGAAGATAAAAATGGCGCCTTTTTTCACCCACTCATTATGTTCCAATTGATGGGAATCAACGGTGCCTTTTTAACTGGCGATGCGTTTAACCTATTTGTGTTTTTCGAAATATTGCTGATTGCCTCATACTCATTAATGATGCACGGAGGTGGCAAACAGCGAATACAGGCAAGCATCCATTATGTATTTCTTAACTTAATTGGCTCGTCGCTGTTTTTGTTTGCGTTAGGTACCTTATACGGGACCTTAGGCACACTTAACTTTGCCGACATGGCTGATAGAATCCCGCTACTATCGCGCAATGAGTTACTGATCACCAAATCAGGGGCATTATTGCTATTGGCTGTTTTTGGTTTGAAAGCAGCAATGCTTCCCCTGCATTTCTGGCTACCAAAAGCTTACGCGAGCACTAGTGCTCCAGTGGCCGCGCTATTCGCAATTATGACCAAGGTAGGTATTTATAGTATTTGGCGGGTGCATGGCGTTATGTTTGGCGACCAAGCCGGTGAGCTGGCGAATATCGCCTTACCGTGGTTATGGCCTATTGCTTTATTAACCATTGCTATTGGCGCTATTTCGGTATTGGCTAGCCAAAGTTTGCGGGTGCTTTGTAGTAACTTAGTTATTGTATCAGTAGGCACTGTGCTGGTGACCATTAGCTTGAATACGGTACAGGCGAGTACAGCTGGTATTTATTACTTACTGCATAGTACAGTCGCTTGTGCCGCTATGTTCTTGCTAGCGGGATTAATTCAGCAGCAACGCGGTAAAGCGGAAGATCGATTTGTAACCGCCAGATCAATGCCACAGGCAGGCATTTTGGGCTTTATCTTTGCCTTGTTGGCGATAGGTTTAATTGGTATGCCACCACTGTCAGGCTTTGTAGGTAAAGCCTTAATTTTACAATCAGTGACCAAAGCAAGCCAAGCAATTTGGATTTGGCCACTAATATTAGGCGCAGGGCTGATTGCTTTAATCGCCTTATCTCGGGCTGGCACCTCATTGTTTTGGAGAACCACTGGCGAAAATACCAGCGCGCTAAAAGGTCATCCTATTCAGTATTTAGCCATTGGCTTATTGGTGGCAATACTACCTTTGATGGTGATTTTTGGAGGAGCAGTCAGCAATTATGCGCAATTGGCAGCAGAGCAACTTAATGCAGGTTTAAGCTTGCAACAACTTAATGAGGTAGCTAAATAATGGATAAAGTGCGTAAGTTTATTTGGTTCCCCACTCCTTACTACAGCATATTGCTATGGTTAGTGTGGCAAATTTTGCATGATTTTAGTCGTGGTCATATGGTGTTAGGGGCGGTGTTTGCCATTGTTATCCCTTGGATTGTCGCACCGCTCAGTGAGAAAGAACCGGTAGCAAAAAAGCCTCTCAAAGTATTGACGTATATCTTTCGTTTACTCTTTGACATTGTAGTATCTAATTACGACGTAGCGAAACGCGTACTGCAAAGCAACCGTAGTTTAAAGCCGGCTTTTATTGCGGTGCCTTTAGCCATTAATGAGCCTTTACCACTCACCATCTTTACTAGCAGCGTCTCATTAACACCTGGCACTGTGAGCGTAGAATTGTCGGATGACAGGCAATGGCTGTATGTACACGTGCTGCACCTTGAGGACGAGCAACAGTTAATTAACCTTATCAAAGATCGTTATGAAGCGCCTTTAAAGGAGATTTTCGAATGTTAAGTTACGCTATACTGATTTCTTGCGCCTTAATTGGTTGTGCTTTAGCTTTAAATGCTTGGCGCTTGATCATTGGCCCCACTACCCCTGACAGAATTATCGCCGTTGATACCATGTACATTAACAGTATTGCACTGATCATCTTGTTAGGGCTTTACCAAGGCTCGCCCAGTTACTACGAAGGTGCATTATTGATTGCACTGCTTGGCTTTGTAAGTACTTCGGCCTTTTGTAAGTACTTATTGCGCGGCGATATTATCGAATAAGGAAGAGTGATGAGTGTATTTTTAGAAATAGTGGTGAGTGTTTTATTGGTGTTGGGTAGCATTGTTACGCTAATTGGTTCTATTGGCTTAGCAAAATTCCCTGATTACTTTACTCGCTTGCACGCGCCAACTAAAGCCAGCACCGTAGGGGTCGGCTGTATCCTGATCGCTTCGATGATATTTTTCAGCGTTGAACTTGGCCATGTGAACTTGAAAGAAGCATTGATAAGCATATTTTTGTTGATCACCGCGCCCGTAGCCGCACATATGCTAGCTAAAGCAGGCTTACACTATAAAGTAAATATGAAGGATAACACCCAAAATCAACATTTGGCTAAAAAGGCTTACTTACACCAACGTCCTGATGATGAGTAGACGTTAGTATTGAGAACTTCTTGCAGCAGATAATCCAAACAAGCATTCCACAATGGGCCTCTCTGTCGTTTCCCGATATCCAGTTAAATATTGGCAATAGGGAAAAAACGATTGAACGGATGAAACAAGGCATTGATGATTTTTATTTATTTATACCAATTCTACTAATTAAGTGATCTGTTTAGGCGCCGGAAAAATGCATGAAAGCAAGGCATTGATTGCAGTAACTAGTTGTTCTAATTATAAAATCAATAACAAAGACTAAAACGTAGTTTTATGTCTAGCTAGCATGTATTTTAACCAGCATAAATGAACAGAAAATTAATGGATTTGGTATTAGTCATCCACCTCAGGATATTGATGCCCAAAGCTTGGCGTTTCTAGATAATCCATTGGTGGCGATTGCCCATCAAGACCATCCTCTCGTAAAAAAAGAGTCAATTAGTTTGGCTGATCTATGTGAGGTGCCATTTTTGATGCGGGGAAAAGGCTCTGGTACGCGTTATGCTCTCTGGTAGGCGTTGTGCTATTGAGACTTTCTCTAAACAGCATAAATTGTAAGCGAATATAAAAATGACCATTGAAAGTAACGCAGCGATTAATCATGCGGTCATGTCTAAATTAGGGATCTCAATTATATCTGCTCACACCCTTACTTATGGGGGACAAAGTGGTTTAGTGCGCTTACTTGTAAAAGAGTTGCCGATAGATTCCCATTGGTTTTTTATGTGCTCATCATCAAAACGCACCACTTTAATGGCTTCTGCATTTTTAAAGCATATTGAGTCGCACGGTAGGGCATTGAAGTAGCTTTGTTGTTCGTATCGATGTTTACATTAATCCCTTGATTTAAAATACTTTGATTTTCATCTAAATTTTTGTGAATTTTATATTTATTGAGCGAGGGTATGATTTTTTTAATGTAATGATTTAAAAGAATATAAGGTATGGGTGTCCAGCCTTTTCTTAATCCGTAAAGGAGTTGGAATGGTAAAATAAAACATTTTTAATTCAATGAATTGCCGAGGATACCCACTGCGATTATGGTAACACACGGCCAGAAAAAACTTCACCAACAACGAGTTCAAATACCTCGTTCCCCGATTTAAATATTTACTCTCAATCGCAGAGATAAACGCCCGGGCTTGTCCAACAATAGGATTAAGTCGTGGTTCGCGTTGCTCACACGACTTATCCTTATTAGTTATGTGCTTATTACTAGCAACGATGTATTTCTTGAACCTGACGTTCGTTTTTTGGGGTCATAAAAAGTATCAATAATTTGAAAAGAGGCTTTTCGCATCATTCCTGCAGATGCTAAATTTTCTTCGTGGCGTTCGATGTATACCTTTTCACATTGTTCTTTTTGAGCCAATTCGATTGCCTTTTGTAGTAACGTGCTGCCAATACCTTTACCACTATAATTAATGTTAACTACCACATCATTAATATATGCCATGGTTGATAAATGGGAGTGTTGACTCAGTTTTGAAGGGCATGCCTCTTTAAAGATTAAAATCGCGAACCCTGTAATTTCATTTTTTTCAGCTAAAACAGCAATTGCCTTTCCATCGCGTATTAGCTGAAATTGTAGTTCAATGCTTTCATCTGTAATGTAATTCCATTCGTTTGGACCATCTCTGAAGAGAATTTTTCTCATTTGTTCAAAATCAGCTGCATATAGCTGCCGCGAATGTACTTTCATGCTCCACCTCTATAAGGCACATAACAGCTTTATAAGCATCACTATGCACAAAAAGCCGCACTACCTATCTCAGAATAAATAATCCTAACACTATCTATTTAACCTCAGTAAATCAATGTTTTAACTAATAATTTAGTCAATTTCACTTTGGGATAGGTGTTAACGTGCCAGTTATCCCGTTTCCAAAATAGATCCTAACCTATTAATTTATAAACTAAATTTAGCTACCCATAAATATAACCTGCAGGGTGATACCTATTACTGTTAAATATCTAAAATGGCATCATGCGACTGTTTGTAAAGGCTCTTTTTTACTTCGGTATTGGTCTTTTTACTTGATTTAAAATACTTTGATTTTCATCTAAATTTTTGTGATTGTATATTTATTAAATGAGGGGGTGATTTTTTTAATGTAATGATTTAAATGAACATAAGGTGTGGGTGTCCAGCCTTTTTTTCCCCAGCCTTTTTTGATGAGGCAGTGAATAAAAAAGACGCTTGCAGATGTCTGCAAGCGCTGGTATCAAAAAAGAATTGACTGCCTAGCTTTTTGCTTGGCCTAGCATAACCATTCTTGATGCAGTTGCTGACCATCTCCTAAATAATCTAATATCCACTGCATCGCGGGGCTAATGGTTTCAGTGTTCCATGCTAAACAACAAGGACTAAGCTGAGGAGGTTGCTGTAATTGTTTTTCGACTAATTCACCAGATTGTATAAAAGGAATCGCAATATGTGACGGTACGAGACAAATACCCAATGCATCACGCAAACACTGCAGTGCACTATACCAATTAGGCACCATAATGCGGCGCTGATTATCCATCAACCAAGTCACACGTTTGGGTAAGGTACGCGAGGTATCTTCTAAACAGATAGCGGGATATTCAATCAGCTGATCAACAGATAATTTATGCTCAATATTGGCCAAAGCATGATTTTTGGAGACCACAAACTTCCAAGCTAATGACCCCATATCACGACGAGCAAAAGATCCTCCTACAGGAATAGCGGTAGTCGCACCAATTGCGATATCAACACGACCATCGGCAAGCGCATCCCACACACCATTAAAGACTTCCATTGACAGATGCAACTCTACATCAGGAAAAGCGCGGTAAAAATCGCCGACCATCTTTGAAACGCGACTTTCTCGCACCACGTTATCTAATGCAATCGATACATTTTTTGTCCAACCATTGGCGACCCTTTGCGTTTGCAAACGTATGTTATCCATCTGTTTGAGCAAGTCTCTGGCTTGTTCAACAAAGTAAATACCTGCAGTGGTAAGTTTCACTTCGCGGTGTAAGCGAACAAATAAATTGACCGATAAACGCTCCTCCATCAAACGTACGGTATAACTAATTGCGCTAGGCACTTTGTGTATTTCTTTGGCTGCACCTGAAAAGCTACCAAGACGGGCAACCACATCAATTACCTTAAGATCATTATAAGAAAACATATCAAATCAAATATTTTGAAAGCAAGGTTCAAATATTACCGTTTCACAAATAATAAAACCATCTTTAAACTGTCATTTTTATTAATAACAGCAGAGAAACATGAATCAATCTCCTTCAAAAATCACCTTAATCTGGTTTGCTTGTTTAAGCATGTTAGGATTTTTAGCAACCGATATGTATTTACCTGCATTTAGTCTGATGCAGCAAGAGTTTGCCACCTCAGAAAAACTGATTAGCTTATCATTAACGATCTATTTATTAGGGATGGCCTCTGGTCAGTTAATTTATGGACCACTATCAGATAGATTAGGGCGCATTAAAGTATTAATCGCGGGCATGGTCTTGTTTAGTACGGCCTCACTGTTATGTGCATTTGCAAGTAATATAGAAATGTTTCTGGCGGCTCGATTTTTACAGGCTTTAGGCGCTTGTAGTGCTGCGGTTATCTGGCAAGCCATTGTTATAGACCGTTATCAAGGCCAGGCTTCTGAACGTGTATTTGCCACAATCATGCCACTCGTGGCTTTATCTCCGGCGCTCGCTCCCCTCGCCGGTGTATTATTAGAAGGCGCGTATGGTTGGCGTAGTATATTTGTCTCTCTTGTTGCTTTAGGGGTACTACTGGCAATGATGTCTCTAAAAGAAAAAGAAAGCGCTCAAATAGATAAAAGCAGATCCATAAACCTAGTGACACAGTTAAAAAATGATTATCGACACATTTTTAGTTCACAAAAATTCATCGGTAATATGCTGATGTTTGGTGGATCATCAGCTATCTTTTTTGCCTATTTAACGGGCTCTCCATTTCTAATGAACGCCATGGGCTATTCAGCAAAAGAAATTGCACTTAGCTTTATTCCGCAAACTATCGGTTTTATTGTTGGGGGTTATGGCTGTCGCGCCCTGATCAGTCGTTATACAGGCAAACAAGTATTACCTTTTGCCTTGTTATTATTAATTAGTTCAGTCTTGATATTATTTACACTTTCATTGTCATTTAATATCACTACTATCTGGCCAATTTTGTTGCCATTTTGTTTAGTTGCTGTTGCCAATGGCGCAATTTACCCAATCATTATTAGCCAAGCATTGGCTGATTTTAAAGCCTGCAGTGCGACAGCTTCCGGCCTATTAAACTTTTTGCAAACCATGTTCTGCTTTGTAGGCAGTGCGATTGTCTCAGCCTTTGCCGTGCACGGTTTAATTTCAATTACGTTAGTGATGTTAGTTTCGGCCATGATTTTTGTTTTGGGTTACCTGCTGAGCAAGCGCATTAAATTAACAGATAACGACGTAGAAAGGTGTGCTGTAATATAGTCATGCATTTATCGTCTCTGTTTTACAGGACAGCTGCCAACTTTTTATTCGCAAAAAAAGTTGGTAGCTGTCCAGCCTTTTTATTAGGTGTTTTTAGTTACTGTATTAAGTTTTGCTTCTTAAGCTAATCCATCACTTTGATAGAACCTAGAGAGCAAAGAGATTTGTTTTGATAACCAATAAAATCAATTTCCTCTATTTCTGCATCTGGTAAAAGTTTTCCTTGAAAATCCGTAAAATAACACGTTAATTTCACGATAGTTTCACTATTTTTTCCATCCGGCTGGGCTCTAAATGTTTCTGCGTATCTAATTGAATTAGTAACTAAATCAACTAAAATTTTTTCTTTAATTTCGCGTACGAGCGCTTGCTCATCTGACTTGCCTTCTTCGCGCTTACCGCCAGGAATATAGAATAGCTCTTTATTTTTAGAACGAGCACTCAAAAGCTTACCTTCACGAATATACTAAATAATTAGGGTCAGGTTAAATTTAATCTGCCATTGAGTGAATTATAAACAACAATTTAATTTTAACCTGACCCCATTAATAATATTTATTGAGTGAGTGCATGATTTTTTTAACGTAATGATTTAAAAGAATATAAGGTATGGGTGTCCAGTTTTTTCTACCAACACCTTGACCACGTAACTCTTAACGCGCCCGTTTTTCCTTTTTTAATAATTGCACGGCCATTTTAATAAATGCCTGTGTCGCAGGAGAGGCTTGGCGGGTACTGTGGAGCGCTAAACCAATTGTTCGTTTGCACTGCGGCGCTAGTTGTCGAACAACATAGCCATCGGTTTGCAAAGCTTGAGGGAGTGCTAATTCAGCAACGAGGGCAACGCCTTCGCCTTTCGCAACCAACGCAATTGTAGTTATCAGTTGGGTTGTCCTGTAGCGAATATCAGGGAGCAGATTCTCGGCCGCAAATAGCTTGGAAATGAGTTGCGCTGAACCGGCTTCGGTCAGAATAAAAGGAACATGACATAAATCCTGAAGTACAATTTTATCTTTCTTCGCCAATGAATGTGCTTCAGGAATAAGGGCAACAATTTGATCTTCAATCAATGCAAAGGTATCAAAACGCTCATCAGGAAGCAGCACAAAGCCAACATCCACCCGGCGCTCTTGTAACCATTGTACGACCTGTTGGTCATTTCCTTCATCAATACGCACCTCAATATTGGGATATTGCTTACGATAACCATCCAGGATCTCTGGGAGTAAGCGCAAAGAGGAAGTTGGACCGAAAGAACCAATACGCAGACTCCCTAGTTGCAATCCCTTAATATCTGCCGATTCTTGGCGTATGGTCTCAGACAACCCCAGTATTTCTCGAGCGCGGGGAAGCAATCGAACTCCAGCGACAGTAAGTTCAGCTTGTGACTTATTGCGCTCGATAAGGCTTACCCCTAAATCCTCCTCGAGTTTTTTCAGTGCGTGCGAAACAGCTGACTGACTAATACCTAACTGTTGGGCTGCCAAGGTAAATCCACATAGCTCTGCAACTACCACAAATATTTCAAGTTGACTAAATGTCATGATCTTTTACTCATTTTACTATGACTTAACATTAGTGAAATACTATAACATATATCAAGTTACCTTTTTCTATCGAGCGACATCATGCAACCAATTACCAATACATCTAACGACTTGGCTTTATCCTCCATCTGGCCAACCTATTTCAAACTTATTCTGGTCGCCTTACTGTGGGGGGGAACTTTTATCGCAGGACGTTTGCTTGCGGGATCGCTTTCACCGTTAATGTCGGCGATAGGCCGTTTTGGTCTGGCGGTATTTATACTCATTTTGCTAACGATAAAATTTGAAGGTAGGCTACCAAAGCTATCGCTCAGACAGATTGTGATCACCTTCACTCTCGGCCTTACTGGAATATTTACCTACAATCTGTTTTTTTTTACTGCGCTCTCTGAAATGCCGGCTTCCCGTACGGCTCTATTTGTTGCGTTTAATCCTATCGCTACGGCGTTACTGATTTCCCTTTTATATCGAGAAAAAATTTCATTTCAGAAGTTGCTTGGGATCTCTGTAGCAGTATTGGGTGCACTGATCGTGATCAGTAATGGTCATCTACTTACCGTGATCCAAGATATTAGCCAGACTTTTGGTCGTGGAGAATTGTCAATGCTCTGTGCAGTACTCAGTTGGGCTATCTATACCGTCGTGGGACGGAAAGCACTGATTGGTTTATCACCTTTAGTGTCAACGACTTATGCTGCTATTTGGGGATTGCTATTGCTGTTAATGGTATGGTTTTTCAACCCAAACGTGCAGGTGCTGCCTGAGTTAAATTGGAAAATTGGTGCTGCTATTGGCTATTTGGCGGTATTTGGCACCGTTATTCCTTTTATTTGGTATTACCAAGGAATAAAAACGATTGGCGCGGCGCAAACGTCAGTTTTTACTAACTTTGTTCCGTTATTTGGTCTGTTACTCGGGGCTTTGCTACTAAATGAACAGATCTCCTCTTCGATGTTACTCGGTACCGCGCTGGTGATAACTGGAGTGGTTTTGACAAATCGGCGTTAATAGAGAACCAAGAGAAAACGAGAAAGTTGAGGCATCCACATCTTTTATGCATGACAAATACAACGAAAAGTTTTTGCTGTATTGACTGAGATTAGAAGAATTATTTATGATTTACCTTGCTAAAGCGGTTGTTCACTACAAAAATATATGTGGAAATAAAGGGGCCGAGGGTCATAATGCTGCTCACTTAAGGTGAACGGCATTAGGCATTAAGCCTTTTTTATTTTTTCTTGGAGTTTTATTAAATGGGGAAAATAATTTTCGGAATTATCTGATAAACATATTGAGTTTATTGGAGAACAAAAAATCTACTTTGTAGGGACTGCTGCTGATACCGGTAGTGTTAACTTATCACCGAAAGGTGGCGATTCTTTACGCGTAATTAATCCCACGAAAATTGCTTGGTTAAACTTGACTGGCAGTTGAAATGAATCTGCTTCTCATATACTGAAAAACAACCCTATGACATTAATGTTTTGTGCATTTGAAGGATCTCCATTAATTATTAGAACTTATGGATAAGTTAAAATGTTACATAACAAAGCTCCTGACTGGTTAATTTACTCTAATTTATTTCCAGAAAGTGTCGCTGATCGTCAGATTTTTATTTTGGATATAAATGTAGTTCAAGCTTCATGTGCTATGTCAGTGCATTACTTTAAATTCGATGGTGATCGTGATGATTTAGCTAAATGGTCTGAACGATAAGGGAATGAAGGTATTGAAAAGTATTGGCTCAAAAAAATAAGAAAAGTATCGATGGTTTTGAAACAGAAATCGCGGAACGAACAGGCTTAAAAAATCATTAATTTTGTTTCTCTCTGGCTCGCTTGGGGGCGTTAGCGAGTTACTTACGTAGAACGCTTCGGGGCGGTTGCGACTTAGCTTTCTATGGCTCAACGGGGCACAAACCGCCTTACAATATTTTTTCTGATACCTCTAAACCTGTGCTCAAATTTGCTGTACCACTACAGCTCAACGTTTGAAAGCCACAACGGATTGGACAGCTTGAATAAAACCGAGCCATAGATCTGTTAAGTTGCAGAAAGATCAGCAAAGAATTGGATTAATGTTGGTACTAAATAATTACTGAGATTTATAAAGCCAAGAGCCGTAACCATCGAAAAGAGCATAACTACACCGCATTAATTCAGATGGCTGACTGGGCTGGTGCATATTGATACCAACATTGTGATTTTTAGGTGTGTATTAACAAGCAATAAATTAACGGTTCATGTATGATTTAATACTTGGTTAAAAAACATCCAAGTAAACTTGCATACCAGCTTAATCAGAACTTACTAATGGGCGATCCCATTTACCTAGCAAATGGAGTGAGCCTATATGCCCGGTCTTTTTCATCTTTTACTCTTCTTAACCTATACCAATTTGTTGACGACTAAAATTGCTACTTGGTATCGTCAATAGATGCCACTCAATAAACGTAAAAGGGATTCTGTCATGAATACATTGTCTAAAACACTACTAGCAAGCGCTGTTATTTTGGGTTTAACAGCCTGCGGTGGCTCTGACTCTGCACCTGCAACGACTAAGGTTGATATCGGCGTTTCTGATGCGGCCATTGATGAAGTGAGTCAAGTCGTTGTGCATTACACTAAAATTGCTTTATTACCTCAAACTGAAGGCCAAGACCCAATTGTATTAGATTTTGAAGAAGAAGTGCAAGTGGTTAACCTACTTGATTTCCAAGGTAGCAAAAAATTCTTGTTACTTGATGACCAAGAAGTGCTAGTGGGTGACTACAAAGCTTGTTTATTTGTTCAAGATGGAAATACAGCCAATCCCAGCCTTTCTTCACATGTGCTACTAGCTGATACAACGACATTACAAGCACTTAACGTACAAGGTAATGGTGCGTGTCCACAGGGTGTTGGTAAAGAAGAGGGCACTGGAGTTCTGTTCTTTAACAATGCATTTACTATTGATGCAGAAAACAATAACTACGTGATTGAATTTGATCTACGTGGCCTTAAAGAAGATCCTAAAAAGGCAGATGATTATATTATTAAACGTACTTGGGTTGATATCATCAACACAAACACAACCGGTAACCTAGCAGGTAGTATCTCTGAGAATGCCTTTTTAGCTTGTGAAGCAACTTCTCCAAATACTGAAGATAATGGTTTTGCACACTCTGTTTACCTATACCCAGGAGCAACAACGGAAGGTGAAATTGGAGATGTTGATGGTGAATTAACGGGTACAGTGGCACCTATCAGTACTTCTTTATTAACTGAAGATACAACTGGAGGAGAAACGGTTTACACATATGAGTTTGGTTTCCTAGAGCCTGGTGATTACCGTGTTGCTTACACTTGCATGGCAAATGACGATGCGTCCGATACCGAAGAACCGGATGTACTAAGTGCAGATACATTCACCTTCTACAGCAAACCAGATGTTACAGCGGTTGTTAAAGGTGAGACAGCGGTTGTTACTGACATTGATGTCGTAGCACCTTAGTCTACTTTTTTGATTAAAAAGGAGCCTTTGTGCTCCTTTTTCTGGCTTGTGTCAGATCTTGCTTTTTGCCTTTTTTGATAATTAGTCTTTGTTCTAAGTCGCAATTGGGGCGATTGCGACTTAGCGTTCTAGCTCGGTTTGGGGCACAAAGCGCCCTAGTTTTTTGTTCTTTAATATCAATTTGAACAACTCAATGCAAAATGAAAGACCTGACCCGAATGGCATGTTCGTAAGCTTTCGCTTGTTAGCGCTTGGTTTAACTTTATTTGTTGGAGTTCCGCCCTTGACGGCGTGTTACTTTTCTTTCAACAGCAAAAGAAAAGTAACCAAAAGAATGCCGTTCCGAGACGTTTTTTTATCTTACTAAATAAATCCCTTTTTAACGCACCAGTCCGGACAGCACATCCCTGTGCAGAGCCGTACTTAGTAGAAACATCCATGTTTCCACTTGCTCAATCAATTCTTTTAGTAAGTGGAAACATGAAGCGAATTTCAGGCTTATGACAGGGACAGTCACTGCCTGTCCCTACAGCATTCTTTTGGGCGAGTTATGCAACAGCATAATGTCACGAGCGGCCTAAGCTCTGCGTGATCTGTTTTGTTTTTCTGTTGAAAGAGCATGACTCCCTCTAACTGCGAAACTGCGTTTCGGTTTCTCATCATCGACACGCCGTCAAGGGCGGAATTCCAACAAATAAAGTTAAACCAAAAGCCAGAAGCGAAAGCTTACTAATAAGTGATGCGCTATCAACTTTAGCAAGTCAACAACAACCTTGGGTGGCTTCGTTGTTCGGTATCGATGTTTACATTAATCCTTTGATTTAAAACACTTTGATTTTCATCTAAATTTTTGTGATTTTATATTTGTAGCTCGGTTTGACTGCAAAGTTTAATTTTCATTAAACTTAACAAATATTTCTCAAATTTATATGTAAATGTCTCCTTTTTTGATAACCTTTATTAACCAATTATATAGAGTAGAATGAGATAAATTTAATATGAAATTCCATCAACTTTTTCCTGAAGGCCAATACCCTTTCCATAGCCGGTATATTTATTTACTAACGAACATGATTACCAGTAAAGACCTAGACGTGTCGTTCGTAGATATGGAAATACTATCTCTTGCATTAGGCCATGAGGCTAGTGAGCTATTTAAATGTATTTTAAAATGTACAAGTTCGTCGGAGAAGTTAAATAGTATTGCAGTCGATGGAATACTATTAAAAGAGGCTGTTAAAAGTCGGCTTAAAGTAACGAGTTCAGAGGTCTCAAGTACTGCTAATAAGGCTGTTGTTGATGTTGTTGTTGGGCAATATCAGATGAAAATTGATGCGTTAACTCGCCATAACTCCTTGTTGTCAGATGTCAGAAAAGAAAGAATTAGACAAAAAGAATTATTAAAAGCATCAATTGGTCGACAAGAGCGAGTAAAATATAAAATCGATAAACAAGGCTTGCTAAAGGATAAACCGCAAAAACTAGAAAATAAAACAATGCCAGTCGAAAGCCGGGTTAATGTAACGAATTCAGTGATGCCAAACTCTGTTCATAAAGCGGTTGTCGATGAAAATTATCTGGATAGTATTGATAAAGTTGCCCAACCAAAATCTCCAATATCAGATACAGAAAGGGCTAGGCAGAAAAAGTTATTGGAAGAATGTATTGAACGACAAGCGCTATTTAAAAAGAAAGTCGAAGAACAGCGATTACTAAAAAATAAACAGCAAAGCCTGAAAAATATACAGCAAAGCCTAGAATATAAAAAAATAGCCGAGGAACAGAAACAAGAAAGGATTGAGCATAAAAAGCATCATATTGACTTTCCTGACTTTAATACATTTGATGTAAAGAAAAAGTCCAAACTTGCAAAACTATTAAACCAATTGCGACAAAAAGTAATCAGTGAAGATGAATTAAAGTGGTTAAAAGAGGTGGGGTTTGCTAATGAAGCTATTGAGAAAAAAAACAACCTCCATATTGCTCAAATTTATTTAACCAACTGGCTGGATAAAAAGAAACCATGGGATCTTGTTAATGCTAGTGCCGCGTATAGAAAGCTAGATATGCCAAATAGAATTAAACCTATATTAGCAGAATCATATCCTTTTAAATTTACTAATAACAATGACAATTTAAAGTCTGCATTACTCACTACTTATGGTGGGGTTTGTCGAGATTTAGATAGTAATAAGCAATCTTTGAAGCTAGGTCATGAAGCGCATCAAGTAACCCCTCTAAACTTTCGACCTTGTACTTTACTTGGTGCTGTATACATATCGACAGGAGAGTTCGGTATTGGTCATGGGTGGTATGAAAAAGCGAGGGAAAGAGGGTTTAGTCAAAGCGCTTATGATAATGACATTCGTTCTATCTACCTGAGAGCAAATCAAGAGATGAAGAAACGCTTAAAACAAAATTTAATTCAAACTGGGCATAAGTATAATTGGTTATGATGTGGAGGGAATAAAAAGGATTGTGTAATGTTGTGGCTCAGTAACATTAGCCATAACTTTGTAGTTTCTAGCTCGCTTTTTTTGGGGGGAGGGGGCGAAAGCGACTTATCTTTCTGCTGCGATGGAAAGTCCGCTGAATATGCAACAGGGCTTGTTTGATGGTTAATAAACGATTTTACAAAATTGCCTTAGTGTGTGAAACGAGGTATTAGAAAATAGCACAGAACTGTATATCACGGTTGCTCTGTGCTATTTATCAATATTAAAGACCCGATAAAGACGCCCAGGTTTTTTTACCGATTAAAGTCTCCCCTTGGTACAAAGCAATTAAATCGCCTTCCCGGTGCCTTTTAGCTTTCAACACGACGCCATCCCATACGTCAGTTTCAAGCCGGTCGCCAACCACTATTTGCTGATGATATAATTCTGAAATATCATCCTGCTCTGCCAGTGCCTCGGATTCTGTGGCAAAAAAGCAGGGCAGATTGAAGCCTTCATGCTCGAAGATAGAGATACTAAATCCATTACCAGTTGGAGTCGCATGGACAAAGAACTCACCTTTGCGAACTGCAATTTCCATGTCAAGCGATCCTTGATTGGCATCTAAAAGATGATTGAACATAACTTGAATTTCCATTTTGTAATTCCTTTTATATTGATTTTTGTACGTATATAAAAAGACCCTTTCGTGCACTTAAAGCATGCATCAAACGGGGGTTGGATTTCAATTTAAACATTAGTTTATGACAGAAATATTAAATTAGCGGGTATATTTCCAATCGGCATATTGTGAAGTAATTAAGTGAACTGGATCACTGATTGTTAGTTTTGTTAGGCGCTATGGGCCGTAAGCGACTTACATTGACAGGATCTAAAAACATACAATGTTATCAATGACTTTATTTTCTAAAAATATAAAAACGGTACAACCCATCTACAACTCTTGTTGCAGTTAGTTTTTGAGAATATTTACGTTTATACAAAGATCGCAATGCAAATACCGGCTGCGTACTTTTCAATATTAAGGGAGATGCGCAGCAGGGCGGTCGAATATCTCATCATCAGCAGGAAAAATATTTCAAACATCAGGCATCTTTAAACCAGTGTTGTGTGCTATTGGCAAAATAAACTAAAGACAGCATGACCGGGACTTCGACCAATACGCCGACTACCGTTGCCAATGCTGCGCCGGAGTGCAAACCAAACAAAGAGATTGCCACTGCGACGGCCAGTTCAAAAAAGTTTGAGGTGCCAATTAAAGATGCCGGGGCGGCAATGTTATAGGGTAGTTTAATTGCTATAGCGGCCGCATAGGCAATGGCAAAAATGCCATAGCTCTGAATCAGTAAGGGAATAGCTATTAGTAAAATGGTCTGCGGCTGCGCCAAAATCGTTTGTGCCTGAAAGCCGAACAGCAGAATAACAGTGCCTAATAAACCAACGATCGACCAGGGTTTAGCTTTCGCAAGAAAGGTAGTGACACTATTTTTGCTGTGTTTGTGGTGAAAATAATGGCGGGTACTGACCCCGGCGAGCAAAGGTAGGACCACATAGAGGATCACCGACAGTAATAAGGTTTCCCAAGGTACGGTAATATCGCTTACCCCTAACAGAAAAGCGCTGATCGGTGCAAAGGCGAAGACCATAATAATGTCATTAACCGACACCTGTACCAAAGTGTAATTTGCATCACCTTTGGTCAGCTGGCTCCAGACAAAGACCATGGCGGTGCAGGGAGCGACGCCCAGCAGGATCATTCCTGCTATATACTGATTAGCATCTTGCGGATCAACCCAATCAGCAAAGAATACTTTGAAAAATAACCAGCCCAATGCCGCCATCGTAAAAGGTTTGATAAGCCAGTTAATGGTAAGGGTAAGCATTAACCCTTTCGGTTTTTTGCCCACATTTTTTATGGAGCTGAAATCAATCTGCACCATCATTGGATAGATCATTACCCAGATTAAAAGCGCAACGACTAAATTGACATGTGCCCATTCAAGCCTGGCAATCTGCAAAAATGCGGCAGGCACTACACTGCCGAGAAACACACCGACCACGATACAAATACCAACCCAAAGAGATAAATAACGTTCAAAAATGCCCATTTAAAACTCCTTCTCTTGTCTACTTAGTAGCGCAGCTTCATCTTCATTGATTGCAGCAGCGTTGCTCTGGCCGAGTTTTTATTGGAGACAGCCGGTATCTGGAATAGTCTGTATTATTATAGGCTGTTTCTGCCGGGGCAGGATTTTCCCAATCGCTTAAAGTCGGATTCATTTGATAGAACAGCCACGGTTCCTGCGGAGGGTCTATTTTCTGTTAGCGGAAAATAGACCAAGTCGCCGGGAGGCTGAGGGGCGAATTAATGAGAGGGTGAAAAGGTCGATATGATTAACGGATAATGGGCGATTTCTTTAGCCTATCGGGCAGCCCTTTATTTTATAAAAGGAGTAAAACGGATGAAAAATTACTATCCGCCATTAACGGCAACCATTAACCGCAATCATGACTCACTTAGTGCGATAAAAGAGTCATTATTTTAAAATATTTTCACCGTTACGGGAAAATTTATTCTGAGCTGTTGATTAATCAGACATCATGGAGGCAATGCTCTGCCATCTGATAACCTAGTTTTACCATTTCTGCTGAACGCTCAAATTCCAGCGTGCCACAAGCATCTCTTGATATTTCTATAATGTAATCAGCGGGATAGGCCGCCAACTTTTGACGTGCAATAGTACTTTGCATGGCATCAATGGCCAATTCCGCAATGTTGTAGATTTTCCAGTCAATTCCCTTTTCCGCTTGCGGTTTTTTATTCGCGGTAAAATGTTTAGTGATGGCGTCTAAGTTTCCAGGAATGTTCAAGCTGTTGTGAGATTTTTGTGCTGCTTTATGTTTTTGATGATGAATGGGCCCGCCAAGATTCACGGCAATAGTTAAATCCGTATGGTCGCTAAAAGTTGGGGCAATAGGCACTGGGTTTAAAACGCCACCATCAATGAGGTCAACTCCTTTACGGACAACCGGGGTAAAAAACAAAGGCATTGCCATTGATGCGCGCAGTGCTTCAAATAGCGAACCTCTGTTTATCCAAATTTCTTTTTCATTTCTAATGTCCGATGCAACGGCAGTATAGGTGATAGGTAAATCTTCTATCTGATAATCACCGAACAAATCGACTAAAACATTCATTATTTTATCGCCGCGTGCTTCATTGTTCCAATTGACATAAAATAATTTCAATTTGTAGATAGTCGTAATACTTTCGGCCCATGCTTCAAATTCATCCAATTTCCCCGCTGCATACATACCGCCTACCAATGCACCAACAGAACTACCGGATATTGATTTTATTTCATAACCATGGGCTAATAACCAGCGTATGACGCCAATGTGCGCCATTCCCCTTGCGCCTCCACTGCCAAGCACCAGAGAAACGGTTTTTTTCTTTATTTTTGTCATGGTGAGCCTTACATGTTAAGTGTTAATCTTTGTGACTGTTTAATGCAATATTTTGTTAGACTGACTTTTTTCTGGGTAATCTATTTTAGAATAGTCAAGTTGAACTATATGTTACTGAGAACAATCCGGGTTGCCAACTGAAGAGCTTGCTCTGTCACGAAGATAGATGTTGGCCGCCTAAGGGGTTAGACTATCACTTTGAAATTGTAACCTAAAAAAACAGATAGAATAGATAAATATGACTGATAAAAATGAAATTATTTCGGCTACCCAAAATTGGGTTAGCCAGCTGGTTGTGAAATACAATATCTGCCCCTTTGCCAGGCGCGAAGTTGAACGGGGCTCGATACGTTATTGTCAGGCAGAAGATGCCCAGTGCGAGGCCGTATTACAGACCTTATTGGACGAATGCCGCATTTTAGACGCTAATAACGAGTTGGAGACAACCCTGTTAATTTTGCCCAGTGGTTATGAGGGGTTTTATGGTTTTTTAGATCTGCTTGATATAGCTAATGATTTGCTGGAGTCGGAAGGTTATGAAGGTGTCTACCAATTAGCTAATTTTCACCCTGATTATTGTTTTGCCGATGAAGTGCAAAATGCACCATCAAATTATACTAATCGCTCCCCCTATCCAACCTTGCACCTTATTCGCGAAACAAGTATGGAAATGGCAATAGCCAATCATCCCGATGTTGATAGTATTCCGCAGCGTAATATTGAATTTGCGAATAAAAAGGGCAATGCATTTTTTGCGGATTTATTGGCCGGTTGTTCAACTAAAAAATAATTTTTTTTGAGTATAAAACAAGCAACTTGAAGGTTAAAAACACAGTGCTGCTTTATTGGCGCAGGGGATTGTTATTTTAGCGATTGAAAAAGCACAATCTCCTCGAAAAGCATCGACAAATTGTCTTTATCCTTATAAATTAGCCCCAATTTATAAGGATAAACGACTTAAAGATGCTGAACGGTGCATTTCAACATCGCATTTTTAAGTTACTTGCTTATATTTATCTCTATTTTGTACAAAAGCATTCACACAAGGATTTTTTATGGCTCAGCAAGCCTATCAACTACTGCGCATTATTATCATCGACAGTTTCTGGAAAGGGCAGGTTAATGAGCTTAATTTAACCGGTCATACACAGCTTGAAGGAACCAATGGCGCGGGTAAAACGTCACTGATGCGTTTGTTGCCGCTTTTTTATGGTATGCGGCCAAGTGATATTGTCAGCAAAGTTGATCAAGCACACAATTTCGCTGATTATTACCTGCCACGTGATTCCAGTATGCTGGTTTATGAATACCAACGTCCCTTTGGTCAAACTTGTATGGTCATAGCGAGCAGTGATGGGCGTGGTGTGCATTTTAAATTTATTGACGCAGCTTATAACAGTGAATATTTTATTGCTGATAATAATAAACCTTACCCTGTTAGTGATGTTGATAAATTCTATCGTAATGCCGGTTGCGATCGTTCTGTTTTTTTAGGGGTTGATAAATACCGTCAAGTTATTCAAAACCTGCGCAGCGGGCGTAAGCTAAAAGAGGTGTATTTACTGCAAAAGCGTTATTCCTTTAGTGACCAGCCTTGCCCGCATATTGATAAAGTCATTAACGGCACCATTGAAAAGAACCTCGACTTCGATGCCGTTAAACGCATGCTGGTGGCCATTGCCAGCGATCATCTGGCGCGTAATAGTGTCGATGAAAAAGAGCAGATTAGTCTTAAAAAAGAAGAAATAAGCCATTGGCTTGCCGATATTCAGGCCGGTCGGGCAATCCAACAAGTCGCGCATAAAATAACCCTCTGGCAAAATGATTTTAGCAGTTTAGAAAGCCTGTTACTTAAATTGCAGCACTTGCATTTTGAAATTGTGAGTCATCAAACTCGCCTTGAAAGTCTGCAGAAAGAGCGCGCAGAAACAAAAAGTGATAAACGCCAATTATCAATTTCATTAGAAAAACAACTGCAGGAAGCTGTAGATCGTTTACACGGTGAATTATTTACCCTTTTAGCAAAAATTGAAGCGGATGAATGTAAAATCGCTCTTCTCGATGAAGACAAATTGATTTTTGATCAGGATGACGCCCCCAGTTACCATCTGCACGCCGCGACAGCTCCGCAGATTCAAAACGAATTAAATGAAGTGAATGCGATTATTGAAGCATTTGAGGGCAATATTAATAAAATACAGCAAAAATTTGATCGCCTGATTCAAAACAGAAAACTTGAGCATGTGACCGAGATTGCCGGTAATAAAGATAAAACGGCCAATATTAAAGAGACGGCAGCGCTGCAGTTAACCGTTATATCTGAAGTTTATCAGCAGCAGTGTAATGACTTGAATGAGCAGTTAAATCAGCAAAACTTGAACTTAAAAATCGGACAGCAACACATTGAAAATGAGCTTAAAAATGCGAAATTTCAATTAAATCAAGCCATTATTGAACCTGAGTTATTGACGGACATTGAAAATAATCAGGTCTTATTAAATGCCGCTCAGGAAAAACAAACTCAACTATTTAAAGAGCAGTCCGGTTTACAAAGTGAATTAACGCAGTTTGATAAATTGCGTGAAAAGCAAAGCGATAAACATCAACAGGAAAACCGTTATTTAGAACAGTTACGCAGTGAATGCTCAGAAGTTGAATTACAACTTATTCCTAAAACTGGCTCATTACATCATTATTTAAATAACGAGCCACTGGCAGGGGACTGGAAGCAAACTATCGGCCGTCTATTAAGCAGTGCGCAACTGGGGCGTTGTGATCTTGACCCTTCCTGGGTTGGTGGCGAATTGAGTTTCTATGGTTTGACCTTAGATTTACAGCAGATCCAACACAATGACTCGCTCTTTTTGAATGAAACACAATTGCGTGAAAAGCGTGATGCGCTTGAAACAACCTACCAGACGCAAGGTGAGAAGATCAAGCAGCTGGATGAGCAACTTGCTCAGCTGAGTAAACAGATTGAAAACCAGCAGCTTAGAATAACGCAGGCGGCGCAGGGCTTAAAACAAAATGAATTAAATTTGCAGCAGCTCAAAGTGCAGCATCAGAATCTTGCGATCAAAAAGCAACGCGCGATTAAAGCCCATATTGATAGCGTTAATGAGCAGATTCATTCACTCGAAAAACAGAAAAAAACGCATGATAAAAAACAACAGGCATTTTCGAAGCAACAACAAGGGCAGAAAAGTGAATTAAGTACGCAGATGTTGGAAAAACGGCTGGTGGTTGAAAGTGATCGAGATGTACAACTGGATTTGTTAAGTGAAGCGTTGATTGCATTAGAGTCTGGCCATAAAGCACGGATCAAAGCGCTGCAAAAACAGAACAACACGGATTTAGATAAACTTGATCCCGATGGTGAAGTGGATAAGCGCACTCGAGAAAGAAAAATGCTTATTCGATCACTTGAAAAATGTGCTGTTTTTGAGCAAAAAGCGCGCAGCTATTTTCAGTTTATGAATGAGCGTTATAGCCAGCGTGATAGCCTGGCTGAGCATAATCAAAACAGAAATATTACAAAACGTAATATTGAACAATCAATCGAAGAGGTCCAGATTAATCTGGGTAAGCAGATCAGTGATACTAAGCTTTTTATCAAAAAGCTTAATATGCAAAGTAATACTAGCGAGGATCTCTTAGTATTACTTAATGAGAGCCATCGTGATTGTGAACAAAACGGCATTAATGCGACTTTTGCTGAGCATCAACCGTCTAATCAGGCTGATCTCAGTATTAGTTTTTGTAATGATTGCCTGACGCAATTCAAAAGCATCCACAAACGTCTTAGTGAACAACTTAATAAATTTAATGACCGTTTCAAAAAGGATCATTCCGCCAGTGAGTTATATGAAAATTGGCAAAAATTAGTGGCCGATAATGATCATTATCAGGGTGCCGAATTATTATTTAAATATCGCAGTCCGATTGCTGACTTATTAAGCAGTGCGGAGCAAAAACAAAAAAGCACTTATCAATTAGTCACGGTCAATGCCAATATGATCAATGAGTTCTATCAACATATAGAAAACTTTGGTCAGCGTATTAAACAGATTGGCAAAAAGTTATCCAATAATGTTACCGCACTGACACATTTTGAAGCACTGGCAGATATCAATGTCACCACGGTAATGAAACAGGAAGAATTAGATTATTGGGGGCCGTTGCAGGTTTTTGCAAAAGCATTTGAATTATACCGTGATCAATTAAGAGAAGGCGTGGGGGAAATACCCGATGAACTGGTGCAGGCAATGCAAAGATTATCAGCATACTTACCCAGTGAAGGTTTTGTTTTAGCCCATAATAATCTTTTTGATATAGAATTTACGATCACTGAAAAAGGTCAGGTAAAGCATGCCCGTAACGCCAAACAACTTAAAAAAGTGAGTTCGACGGGACTCTCTTACCTGGCCATGCTGTCATTATTCGCAGGTCTTTTAGGCATGTTACGCGGCACGGCTGAAAACAGATCGCAAATAATTTTACCCGTTGACGAGCTTGGAGAGTTAGCGGCTGAAAATGTTGATTTGTTACTGCAGATGTTTAATGACAATAATATTAGTATGTTATCTGCATCGCCTTCGACAGACAGGCATATTCTCTCACTCTATCAGCGCCACTATAAATTAAAAGATAATAAAATTTTCCATGCCGACATTCCAACATCACGTTTAGATGAATTGTTAGCACGACGGGCAAGCGCGCAAAACCGCCACGACAGCAGCGTCATAAAAGATACGGATCATAGCGTCGCCAAAGAAAAGTTAGTGCAACAGGCCATCACGCAAAACAGTCACGATAGCAGCGTCATAAAAGACACGGATCATAGCGTCGCCAAAGAAAAGTTAGTGCAACAGGCCATCACGCAAAACAGTCACGACAGCAGCGTCATAAAAGACACGGATGATAGCGTCGCCAAAGAAAAGTTAGTGCAACAGGCAGTCATGCAAAACAGTCACGATAGCAGCGTCATAAAAGACACGGATCATAGCGTCGCCAAAGAAAAAACTGCGCAGGAGTTAAGTTAATGTTTAAACAAACGGTGCAAAAATTATTAACCGGGGCGGTTATTTGTGAAACCGCTTATCCGGAAGAGTTTGAATATTTGAAAGCAGGCAGCAATAGCGGACGTGTTGAGGATTTTTTAGCAAATTTAGATCGAAACCTGACCTGTTTAGAAAGTGCAGAAGCTTATTACTGTACCTTTACCCAAGTGGATCAGTCCAACAGTGTTGAACTGACTGCGCTTTTTACTGAGATGCGCGCTACCTTCAGACCTCTGGTTGAATTTTTAGACTTGTTATTAACCGCTTCAAATGCGGATTTGCCGGTGCGCGCAAAATCCGTGGTTAATATTAATACCCTGTTTGATCCCTTTGAGCACGATCAGACTCTGCGTGATCAGTTACGCCGTTTAACCTCAATCAAACCTTTTAAAACCAATAAAGTGGAAACCCGTGAGCAGTTGGTGATGGTTTTCCAAAAATTGGAAGAGATGCATTATTTGGTGCGCAAAAACCCCGGCAGCAGTCGTTATTATGCCACTGCAAAATTTGACCTTATTTATATTTTAATTGAATTTTTAAATGATTCTGAAAAAGTTGAATTACCAGAAGAGGCGCACAGTCAGCAAGAGGAGTTACTCTTTTAATGGCGGGTTATGATGCAGGACAGGTTGCAGAGTTATTACGTAAAATTGGCTCACACGACGAATTGTTGGCGAATGCTTATGTCTATGGCTCGGTGGTAACGGATCAAGCCGAGCAACGCACTATCAATCTGTTACATAAGGCCGGTCTGTTAAGACCCGACGACGAGCCCGGTGAATTTCGCCTCACCACGGATTTTAAACGTATGCTCAATCGTTTAATGCGTAAACAAAGCAGTTATCGTCAACTGACGGACATGGGTAAAGTCATTGAAGCATTGGATGAAACGGTTTATGACTTTCAACAAGCGGTGCAGGAAAAACAGAGTGATGATGCTGAATTTTATCTCGATCAACTGGATGATCTGCTCTATGAAACCAAAGATGGTTTAAATACTAACCTTGAAAATATGCATTATGCGATTGTCAGTCAGTTTGGTTTTGTCAGTACGCTCACCAATAAAATAAGACAAAATGAACGTTATTTGAGCCATGCACAAAATGTATTAACTGAGCTGCAGCAGATCGATCCCGAATCTTGTTATGAGTGGATTAACTGGCCTTGTCCAAATGATTTTGCACGTAAAATAACCGGTTTTATCTACTGGTTTAACCAAACATTACCGCGTTTACGTTTTATTATCGATAATATGCGCTTAAGCCTGTTTCGTTTGCGCCGGGATGAAAAACAAGCAAGTCAGTTACGTAATATGGCGCGTTATTTACGTCAGCACCCGGAATTTGAACTTAACGAGCAATTGTTTGAAGAGCCCGATTTCCCTGAATCATTGAAGTTTGCGCCGGCAATGAAATTGTGTAGTTACGTTGATCCCCATAATACGGCAATAGAAACGCCTTTAATGAATTTGGTGCAGTCATTACGTAAACAAACGAACCCGCCCGTGCATAAAGAACGAGAAAGCGCGGTAGTGGTTATTAGCAGTATTGAAAAACTTGTTTATGAAAGCGATTTTTTTGAAGAACAAACAGATTCTTTATTTGAGCGGGCAATAGAGACTGAGCAGCCCGTCTCCGCCATCGCCTTTTGGCAACAATATCAACCGGATTGGGTAAGACAAGAGCAGCATATTCATCCTAAGGCCTGGATTGAGTTAGTTTTTAGTTGTTATTGTAAATTAACTAATGAACAACAGGCTGCGCTGGATATCAAAATGAAAGGCTCACCCGATCCCGGGGTGCCGGATAATTATACTTATAATGATCTGGAGATTGTCCTGCGTTAAAGGCTAGAAGCTAGAAAGCTAGAAAGCTCGACGCTCGACGCTCGAATCTCGAATCTCGACGCTCGACGCTCGAATCTCGAATCTCGAATCTCGAATCTCGACGCTCGACGCTCGAATCTCGACGCTCGAAGGCTCGAAGGCTCGAAGCTCGAAGCTCGAAGCTCGAAGCTCGAAGCTCGAAAGCTCGAAGCTCGAAAGCTCGAAAGCTCGAATCTCGACGCTCGACGCTCGAATCTCGACGCTCGAAGCTCGAAGGCTCGAAGGCTCGAAGGCTCGCAGCTCGCAGCTCGCAGCTCGCAGCTCGAAGGCTCGAAGCTCGAAGGCTCGAAGGCTCGAAGGCTCGCAGCTCGCAGCTCGCAGCTCGAAGGCTCGAAGGCTCGAAGCTCGCAGCTCGAAGGCTCGAAGCTCGCAGCTCGCAGCTCGAAAGCTCGAAAGCTCGAAAGCTCGAAAGCTCGAAAGCTCGAAAGCTCGAAAGCTCGAAAGCTCGAAGCTCGAAAGCTCGAAAGCTCGAAAGCTCGAAGGCTCGAAAGCTCGAAGCTCGAAGGCTCGACAAGACTGGATATTTGATATTCTGTTTTATTTTTAATTCACACAATAGTAAGAGAAAAATCGCTCACTTCATCGTAGGTTGTTGTCTGGGTTATTTTATATGGGGATAATGAAAAATTTATTTATTATATTATTACTAATGCTGCCGTTAATCACTGCTGCTAATACGCTTCTTCCTTTCGCCGATCAGGTCGTGGTTGAAAAATCTAAGCGGAAAATGTATTTGATTAAGCAGGGGGTCGTCTATCGGGAGTACCCTATCTCTCTGGGTTATCGTCCGCTAGGTCATAAGGGCGAGGAAGGCGATAAAAGAACGCCAGAGGGCAGGTATGTGATTGATTATAGAAATCCTGAAAGTCGCTTTTATTTGTCTCTGCATATTAATTATCCCAGTGAAATAGATCTGCAGTCAGCTGCCGATAATGGTGTCAGCCCCGGAGGAGAAATCTTTATACATGGACAGCCAAATAACAGCAAACCTCATCCGTCTAAATTTAGAGGTCGCGATTGGACCGATGGTTGTATTGCTATTACCAACCAGGAAATAGAACAATTTTGGGCCTTGGTAAAAGACGGCACGCCAATCAACATTCGACCCTAATAAAATGTAACACTAAAAATGAATATAACGGTGGCTCACAGCTTAAACTAATTCGATTGAGTCATAGTTGATTTTGTGTCCTAAAATAAGGATCAGGTTAACCGCTATCAGAGAGGGAAGAATGGATTTTAAGAAGTACCTATTTTATAACATTAAAGTTTATATGCTGGTTATTTTATCCGGTTCGCTGCTTTTTGGTTGCACCAGTTATAATATTTCCGGTAAAAATTTTTCCACTATGGACGGTGCACTCGGTTATCAAAAAATAATGTATAAGGAACAAATCGAGGCAGTAAAAAGCAGTCAATATTTTGGCGGTTCAATCTTCATTAATGTGCCATCGGACTCGCTTTTAACACAGCCTCCTTTTGTAACGGGAGATCCGGATCCGGCACTACGGAATTATTTTTTAACCCTGTATAAACAAGATTTTAAAGCCGTAAAAAAGGCTATCGAAAAATCAAATATGTTTGACAGTGTTAAGGTTGGTCAAGTCGATTCTTCTCTGAATTATTCAACAAAGTACGGTTATCGATATTTGGCGGTGAGTAAGGGGGATGGTTCCTGGATAATTCATGATTTATTTCTTGGCGTAAATAGAGTCGCACGATTTCCAAAAAACTTTTCTTCAAGAATTCATCTGTTAGAGAGTATTATTAGAGAATTTGGAACAATAAAAAATGCTGAACAGCTTCTTTCCGAGTATATTCCAAGTAATGAAACTTTTTCTTTTGATGAGGCAACCGGAAAAGGGACCCTTTCGGTGGATGGGCAAGGCATTCAAACAAGATATTGGATGTTGAAAAAAATAGCTGACCTTACCGGTGCAAAAAAATTGCATTCCGGGGCGAATAAACACCTACCTGAACAATTATTTACCGTTTTAGATGAACAGATTCAAGATGGTTTATTCACTATTAAATTTGATACCAATGTAGCATCTTATTATTAATATTTGTATTTTTCCGCCCAATAGCCTTGCTGCTGACAGGCCGGTTATTTCATTTCCCATTTACAGCAGATCTGTTTTAAGTATTTATTGCTTGGTAATATGTTGCTTAGCTTTTACACTGCAGCCATTTCGACAATAATGAGATTTTTATGCAGCTAGTGTTAATCAATAAACAACGATATCGTCGCCATTTAAATATTGTAATAGCTGCCTGTATTGCAATTCTGGTAATAGCCAGTTTAGGCGTTGCACAACTGCTGATTTTGTTATTTCCAGATCCATCGGGTTCTCATTTTCATTGGAATTTGCTGGGGGTAATCGTGGCTTGCTTATTATTAGCCTCTCTATTATTGAAATTTAAAGAGCATGATTTCATGACCGAAGTGGCTTATGTTTGGGACTTAAAGCAGTCCTTGAATAAAATAACCCGCGCGATGAGAAAATTGAAGATGGCAGCAAACCAGGGTGACCAAAATGCGATGAACGCACTGCAGTTTAGTTATGATGGCTCGCGTCAGTTATGGTTATTAGACGATAATGTCCTGACCTTAGAAAGTTTAGAGCATAGTCAAAAAGAGCTGGATCAATTGGCCATTAAGTATGATTTTCTGCTGGATGCTAAAAACTACCACAGTGATCTGTTAAAAACCTTGTAATACCAGCCGTTTTCTTAATAGTTGTCAGGGTATTTCTTTGCTGGTGGCTATTAGGGAGGTTGTATAATAAACAATCATGTGAAAAAATGTTGTGAATAAATTTATAATGTTTTTATTTACAATGATTTATCCCCCATATTCTCAATTTTAATATAAAATAGTCAAATCATTTTCTGCTAAACCAATATTGTGGTGTGTCATGTCTAATAAATTCTACCGACAAATCAATCAGCAAATCGAACAAGTCAAAAATGATGGCCTTTATAAATCAGAGCGAATCATTACATCAGCTCAACAAGCCTTAGTCTCAATAGCAAGTGGTGAGCAGGTGCTTAATTTTTGTGCCAATAACTATCTTGGTTTAGCAAACCATCCTGATTTGATTACAGCAGCTAAAAAAGGGCTGGATCAACAAGGTTTTGGCATGGCCTCGGTACGTTTTATTTGCGGCACCCAAGACAAGCATAAAGCCCTGGAAGCTAAGCTCTCTGCATTTTTAGGCATGGAAGATACGATTCTTTATACTTCCTGCTTTGATGCCAATACCGGTTTATTTGAAACTATTTTAGACGCCAATGATGCCATTATTTCAGATGCGTTAAATCATGCCTCGATCATAGATGGTGTGCGTTTATGTAAAGCGAAACGCTTCCGTTATGCAAACAATGATATGGCTGAATTAGAAGAGCAGTTAATTGCCGCAGATAGCGCAGGCGCGCGGCATAAATTGATTGTTACCGATGGCGTTTTTTCAATGGATGGGGTGGTCGCAAATTTACCTGCTATTTGCGACTTGGCCGATAAATATGATGCACTGGTGATGGTTGATGATTCCCATGCCGTTGGTTTTATGGGGGCCCATGGTCGTGGTACCCATGAATATCATAATGTGATGGGCCGTATTGATATCATTACCGGCACCTTGGGTAAGGCTATGGGTGGCGCTTCCGGCGGTTATACAGCGGCTAAAAAAGAAGTGATTGATTGGTTACGTCAGCGCTCGCGTCCTTATCTTTTTTCAAATTCTCTTGCCCCTGCCATTGTTACGGCTTCCATTGAGGCGCTCGATTTACTGGCTAAAAGTGATGCGCTGCGTGCGCAACTTTGGGAAAACGCTGCGCACTTTCGTGGTCGCATGACCGACGCGGGATTTACCATGGGCGGCAGTGACCATGCTATTATTCCGATCATGTTAGGGGATGCCAAAATAGCCGCAGAGTTTGCGGAAAGAGCCCTGGCGAAAAAAGTTTATGTGGTGGCTTTCTCATTTCCTGTTGTACCCAAAGATCAGGCACGTATCCGCACGCAAATGTCTGCCGCACATACGATTGAGCAGCTTGATTATGCGATTGATGTCTTTATTGAAGTCGGTAAAGAGATGGGCTTAATTTAATTGGAGAGCAAAATGAAAATAAAAGCGCTAGCAAAATTAAAACCAGAAGTGGGTATTTGGATGACTCACGTCGATAAACCTGAGCCCGGGCATAATGATCTGCTGATTAAAATCCATAAAACAGCCATCTGTGGCACCGACATTCATATTTATAACTGGGATGAATGGTCACAAAATACGATTCCTGTCCCGATGGTTGTCGGCCATGAATATGTCGGCGAAGTGGTTGGAATGGGTCAGGAGGTTCGCGGCTTTACAGAGGGTGACCGAGTATCGGGCGAAGGCCATATTACCTGCGGTTATTGCCGTAACTGCCGGGCAGGGCGTACGCATCTTTGTCGTAATACTATTGGTGTTGGGGTGAATCGCACGGGTGCATTTGCAGAGTATTTGGTTATTCCTGCTTTTAATGCCTTTAAAATACCGGCGGGTATCAGTGATGATTTAGCCGCAATCTTTGACCCCTTTGGTAATGCCGTGCACAGCGCTTTATCCTTTGATGTGGTTGGTGAAGATGTGCTTATTACCGGTGCCGGCCCGATTGGTATTATGGCGGCAGCCGTTGCCAAACATGCCGGTGCGCGTTATGTGGTGATCACGGATATTAATGAATACCGATTAGATCTGGCCAGACAAATGGGCGTGACCCGTGCGGTTAATGTCGCTCAGCAAAAACTTGAAGACGTGATAGCACAACTGGGCATGACGGAAGGTTTTGATGTTGGACTCGAGATGTCCGGCGCGCCCGTCGCCTTTAATAGTATGCTTAAAAATATGAGTCATGGCGGTAAGATTGCACTGTTAGGTATTCCGCCTTCTGATATGTCCATTGACTGGAATATGGTTATTTTTAAAGGGTTGGTTATTAAAGGTATTTATGGCCGGGAGATGTTTGAAACCTGGTATAAAATGGCCAGTTTAATACAATCCGGTTTAGATTTGGATCCCATCATAACCCATACTTTTCCCGTGGATAAATTCCAGGAGGGCTTTGATATGATGCGTTCCGGTAAATCGGGTAAAGTCATTCTTGATTGGACCATTTAGCTACTGATGTTATGCAGTCCCCAGATAGAATAGGGCTTACTGCAATGTCTAAAAATAGTAACTTATGGATTCATAATAATGTGCTGCGTAACGTCAGTTAGTTATTTAAATGATACCCAATCCACTGCTAGGTAGTCTATTTAGTGGATTGGGTATTAGCTGATTAGCGCTGTTTCCTATTGTGGAAAGTGATGAATAACCAACTATGAATAAACAAGTTTTTGATTATTGTAAACGCCTGCTACAGAAACACGATCAGGGAGGAGCGGTTAAATTAAGCCCTTCTGCTCGTACTCTGCACCTTGAATACGGATTTGGTGAGATTGACCGAGCTTATTTGCATTTTAGCTATGATCAACGTATCTCTCTTATTCAGGATATAAAAAGACACTTAGCATTGGATGTGCTGTCGCAGGAGTATCAAGCAAAATCTCGGCAGGAGAATGCCAGACACAAGCGTAATGAAAAAGACAATAGTTATGCCGTTGGTCGAGATTTTGTGCTTATTAATAGTCTGGAAAGTTTTCAATTTAACGGGCAAGTTTACCCCGCGATGCCTCTTACATCATTAGGCTTATACGTTAAAGCGGAGGAGATTAAATCTATACAGCATAAGCAAATTGTGTTGGTTGAAAATTTAGAAATAATGGCTAATCTGGCGGCACTGAATTTGCCGAAACAATTGGACAATCCCTTATGGCTTTACCGTGGTGATAGCCAGGAAAAACAACAAACGGGGACGGCTTATGGGTTCTTTAAACGTTTTAATAATGATCAACACCAATTAATCTGCTTCAGTGATTTAGATCCGGCCGGCATTCAAATTGCGCTGACCTGTACTGCCGCCTATTGGTTAACCCCTAAGGACAGTGCGGTAATTGAATTTTCAGTGGCTAAGGATGTTGAAAAAGAGTGGTTTAAACAGAATGCTGCCGTTCAATATCTGAAAAATGTTAAAAATCTACCCGATAAATGCCAAACGGCTTTTGAGCTAATGCAGCACAATCGTAAAACACTCAAACAAGAACATATGCTCGCCCATCAAATTCCGCTTGGGCTTTACACGTTATAAAAAGGAAAATAAAATGAACCAAGCCTTTGACGGTTTTGTAAAAGAACTTTGCAGTGCCAATGTAAACTTAAACGAACCGGTTTTTTTCGCAAAAAGTGCTGTTTTTTTAGAGCAGCAATTGACCTGTTATCTAAAGATAGAAGGTCAACATAAGCACTCATTACGTTTTTTAATCTTGTCGGCAAAGCAATTAAAAAACAGCGAAACCGATAACAAATTTTGGAATGCTTTATTAGCCTTTAACCACTTAATTGAAGCGGCCATTGAATCTAAATGCACCTCACAAAACAGTGCACATTGGCTTCGATTTATCAATATCATTGAAAACCTCCAGGGTTATAAAGGCAGTCAAATATTTACCACAACTAATATCAAACAAAAAAGAAAACTGCGTTTGTATTTTTCTTTTATGCTGACCTGGGAACATATAGGCTATATTGCAGGAAAAGAGGATGATTACTCACCCAGTAGTCAGATTTTAGATGCTTTTTCAGCGTTAGAAGAAGAGGATGAGCATGCTCATTGCCACGACCACGACCACGATAATTGCCATGAACATTAACGGTATGGCAGACCGCTTCGCGACCTTTACATTCACCGTTATTTTTATAAATGAGAGTCTAGTATGTTAATTAACAAAAATTCAGTCGTTGAATTCCATTACACATTAAGAGATGCAGAAAAACAACTTGAAAACAGTTATGACGGTAAGCCGTTAATTTATTTACATGGTTTTAAGGGGTTATTTGAAACACTGGAAAATGCCCTCGTTGGTAAAACAGTCGGCGACAAATTAGAGGTGACATTAACGCCTGAGCAAAGTTACGGTCAACGTAGAGAAGGTGCTTTACAACGCATTCCTATTAAACACCTGCAGGGGGCAAAAGTCTGGAAACCGGGTATGACAGCGGTTGTTGAATCAAATCAGGGGCGTGAGCAGGTGACCATAGTAAAAGTGGGGCGCTTTAATGCAGATTGTGATTTAAATCATCCCCTTGCAGGAAAAACCTTAACCTTTGCTATTGAAGTCGTTACGCTGCGCGAGGCGACAGCGGAAGAAGTCACTCATGGCCATGTACATACTAAAGGCGGATGTGGACACTAATTCTTACTTTTAAAAAGGGGCTGCATATCTAGCCTAGGGAACATACTAAAGGCGGATGTGGGCACTAATCCTTACTTTTAAAAAGGGGCTGCATATCTAGCCTAGGGGACATACTAAAGGCGGATGTGGACACTAATCCTCACTTTTAAAAAGGGGCTGCATATCTAGCCTAGGGGACATACTAAAGGCGGATATTGACACTAATACTCGCCGTTTAAATGGCTTACACAAAAAGGCGCAGTTGCGCCTTTATGCTTACCCTAAATCGTTTTTATCCTTCCTTTATAATATGATAAACAGATTAATTTCACCTGCTCAGCTTTCCCTCGCCGGGCAGAAAATGTGCAATTTCGGTTATTGAAGATACTTTACCAATTATTTTGAGCTAAGTTAATTTTATGTCAGGAACAGTGCGCCATCAAATTACAGGGTTAATCCTCACACGCCGGCAATATGAAACGCCGCAAGGTGTGGCGTTGGAGTTGTGGCTTGCAAGCAATCAAGGGCCCTGCAAAGTTATTCTACCTGCACAACGTTATGTACTTCTTATTCACCAGCGGGAGCTTGTTAGGGCGCAGGCTCTGTGGTCAGCAGCCCATTTGACCCCCGATGAAATTCGGCCTCTCTCTTTGACCTCTTTTAACGGACTATCCGTTAGCGCTGTTTATTGCCTGGAAAATAAAATTTTCAGAAAGCTTCAGGATATTTTAACGGCTGCGTCCATTGCTATTTTCGAAGCCGATATCAGAGTATGTGACCGTTATCTGATGGAACGTTTTATCTATGGGACTGTCTCTGTGCAGGGTAAGTTCCATTGGCAGGGGAGTTACTGGCACTGCCAGGCCGAAAAACTTTCACCTGCCACGTTAACACCTAAGCTTAAACAGGTTTCATTGGATATTGAATGCAGCCCTTTGGGGGAACTTTATTCCGTTGGACTTAGCTATGGCAACGGATCAACCGATAATGGCTCAACCGATAATAGTGCTGCTAAGTTGCACACCGAGCGCTGCGCAACTGTATTGATGATAGGGGAATGTCAGCACGGTGATGATATAAACATTCAATGGCTTGCAAATGAACATGCCTTATTGTGTGCATTAGAAGCCTGGTTTCAATTAAACGATCCGGATGCGGTCATTGGCTGGGCCGTTGCCCGTTTTGATCTTCGCCTGCTAGCCAAACGCGCTGAAGCACATAATATGCCCTTAAGACTCGGGCGAGATGGTTCGGCATTACGCTGGTTATCACACAGTAGCGATCCTGATCAAGGCACGGTTATTTTAAATGGCAGAGTGGTTTTGGATGGCATTGATCAATTTAAAAATGCGGGCTGGATGTTTGAAAGTTTTAGTCTGGAATTTGTTAGTCAAGCACTCTTATCGACAGGAAAACTGATTACCAATACGCATCACTATACCCATAATAAGGGGCTGGAGATAAAACGCCAATTTGAGCAGGAGCCTGTCTCACTGGCGCGTTATAATCTGCAGGACTGTTTGCTTGTTGAACGACTATTTGCCAAAGCGCAGTTAACGGAATATACGATACAACGTGCTCAATTAACCGGTTTGGCACTGGATCGCAGGGGCGCATCGGTTGCCGCTTTTACTAATCTGTATCTGCCGTTATTACATCGTAGCGGTTACATCGCACCTAATATTGGTGATATTGAAGCCCAACATTCACCCGGTGGGTTTGTCATGGATTCCACACCGGGTCTTTATGATTGGGTCTTAGTGCTGGATTTTAAATCATTATACCCCTCCATTATTCGTACCTTTAAGATTGATCCGATGGGCATGATTGAAGGACTTAAGGAAACTGATTCTATTCCCGGTTTTAGAGGGGCAAGGTTTAGCCGCCATAAACATCATTTGCCGGATATTATCACTAAGCTGACGGCGGCAAGGGAGTCAGCTAAAAGAGAGAATAATCAGCCCTTTCAGCATGCGATTAAAATAATTATGAACAGTATGTACGGGGTGCTGGGATCAGCGGGCTGCCGTTTTCACGATACGCGCCTGGCCAGTTCTATTACCCTGCGCGGCCATCAAATTATGCAGGAAACCCGCGATTTTATTGAACGACAGGGAGATCAGGTGGTCTACGGGGATACCGATTCAACCTTTGTTTGGTTACAGCACTGCACCAATGCCATTGACGCACAAGCGCGGGGAAAGGTACTTGAAAAACGCATTAATCAATATTGGTCCGATAAACTGCGCCTTGAATACCAATTAGATTGTTTTCTGGAAATTGAATTTGAAACCTGTTTCAGGAAATTTTTTATGCCGACATTACGGGGCTCCGAGACCGGCTCTAAAAAACGTTATGCCGGATTGAAAGTAACCACTGATGGTGAGTTGATGTTATTTAAGGGGTTAGAGACGGTGCGCTCCGATTGGACCGAACTGGCTCAGGATTTTCAGAAAAAGTTGTATGCTAAAGTGTTTGCCAAGGAGCCGATAGACAGTTTGATAAGCGAGACGATCGCGCTTTTAAATAAGGGGCAGCTGGATCAGCAGTTAATTTATCACAAGCGTCTGGGTCGTCCTTTGAATGCGTATCTTAAAAATGTGCCTCCGCAGGTACGTGCTGCACGTTTAGCCGATAAGATTAACGCAAGTTTAGGCCGTCCACTGCAATACCAGCGTTCAGGGCGGATTGCTTATCTGATCACTGTCAATGGACCCGAGCCTGCCGATTATCTGCAATCCGGGATTGATTATCAGCACTATATAGACAAGCAGCTGAAACCAATAGCAGAAGCTATTCTACCGCTGCTTGGCAAAAACTTTGATGAAATGATCTCAAATCAAATGCGTTTATTTTAATCCCATTAAACCGCTATTAATAAAATGATGCCGCATTTCAGCGAGGTTAACGGATTTTTTAACATAAGAAGAAGGTCTCGTTCGAATGACACGCTTGTTTTAGTCCTTATGTTGTATATTATTTGTACACAGTGACTCAACAAACAATTTTTTGCATTCAAACTGGTTTGTCCTATAAGAAACCACATATCTTTAAAAAATTAAGGGAAAACTCAATCATGAAAAAATATCTCTATATATTTATCTGCCTGTTGATCTCATCTTCTTTTTTTGCCAATGCATCTACTTTGCAGAAAGCGGCGCAAGGTGACGTCGATTCGCAGTACCAACTCGGTGAAATGTATTACAGCGGAACCGGGCTGACTCAGAATTATAAATCCGCCGCAAACTGGTATCAAAAAGCAGCTCAGCAGGGTGATTCGAAAGCACAATTTAAACTGGCTGAAATGTACTACAGCGGAACCGGGCTGACTCAGAATTATAAATCCGCCGCAAACTGGTATTTAAAAGCGGCACAGCAGGGTGATTCGAAAGCACAATTTAAATTGGGTTTGATCTACTTGATTGGTGAAGGAGTCATTCAAAATATTAAAGTAGCGACTGTCTGGGTCAATTTATCTGCATCTAACGGTTATCATAATGCCCGTAAAGTGAAAAAAATTTTGTTAATGCGCACTGCCTAATTGATAACATAGTCATGCGACTAAGCGACTACTACCAAGCAATAAATATTAAGCGAAAATACTATGAATGAACTTGATTCCCAGAAAGTGCACTGCCCCTATTGTGGTGAAGTAATTGAACTTGTGGTCGACTGTTCTGTTGAACAACAAAGTTATATAGAGGACTGCGAGGTCTGCTGCTGCCCAATCGGTGTGGATGTCAGTATAGATAATGAAGGGCAAGTATTGCTTAATGTCTCACATGAAAATGAATAGATAATTTTGCTGGTGGGACTATTGCCGGCATTCAGTAGCAGTAAGGTGGCCCTGCAACATGCGAAAATAAAAAGCATGTTGCATCTTGTTAGTCGTATGCCGAAGGCAATCCAAGTGTCTTTTCTTTAATGCAGCAAGCTATACAATTTACGGCGATATTCGCTGACTAAAGCTGAATCATCTATGGTAGCGAGAATGTCTATCATGGCCTTTTTGGGCGATCCGTTATCGTAGTCTAAATTTTTAACTAACAGGTTGTATAATAACGCTAATGCTTCTTTATTACGATTAGCATGGTTGTATTGAATGGCGAGTTGATATTCAATGGCCATTTTATCCTGTGCAGTTTCAAGTTGTTTTTCTAACGCAGTTATTTCAGGCGTTTGTGATGATTGCTGCGCTAATTCTAATTGTGAGATTAAACTATGGTAGATCATGTTTTGATTGGCCATCGGAATAATATTCAAAATAGGTTTGGCATCCTCATGTTGGTCCATTGCAAGGTAAGTCTGCGCTAACGCTAATTTGATATCGTTATTCTCAGGCGCCATTCTGGTAGCTTCAATAATCTTTTCTTTTGCTTCTGCTAATTTCCCTTGTGCGAATAATGTTTGTCCCTCATGCAGTAAAACCTGACTTGGGTCGGGAGTATGCTTGCTGATAAAAGTACGTATAAACTCTTCACTTTGCTCTCCGGCAAAGCCATCTACCCCTTGCCCGTCGACGAACATAAAGACACTGGGAACACTTTGCACGCCAAAGTGGTTTACTATCTGCTCTTCTTGATCGCAATTTATGCGTGCCAGCGTAAATGCCTGTTCATTTTCAGCATGTAATTTGTCCAGTAAAGGTAGTAAAGTATTACAAGGTTCGCTTTGCGGGGACCAGAAAACCACTAATACAGGGTTTGTTTTTGAACCTTCGATAATAATTGATGGGAAAGTAGAGACGGTAATATCATGATTATTAGTATGCATTTTATCCTCAAAAGTTAGCTGCTATTCATTTTCAGGCTAGATTATCGTTTAAAAAGAGGAACGCAAGCACCAATCTCTTATTTTTGCTTTAAGAAGTCGAATCTATCCGCTTTATTGCTTGTTTTTAAGTGCATGCAAAAGTAACATTGATGAACTAATAAAGAGGAGCTTTAAGATGTTAACAGGCAGTATAGTCGCACTCGTGACACCCATGGATAAAACCGGTGAAATTGATTTCCTTACTCTAAAACAACTTGTAGAATTTCATATAAAATCTGGAACCGCTGCTATCGTAGCTGTTGGCACCTCGGGGGAATCGGCAACATTAGATGTTGATACCCACGCAAAAGTTGTGATCAAAACGCTGGAGTTTGCTAATGGACGCATTCCAATTATTGCGGGCAATGGTGCAAATTCAACCTCAGAAGCTATTTTGTTAAGTAAACGTTTTGCCGATAGCGGCATTATAGCGGGTCTTAACGTCACTCCTTATTACAACAAACCGACTCAAGAGGGGCTGTTTCAACACTTTAAAGCGATTGCTGAGTCCTGTGATTTACCGCAAATATTATACAATGTCCCGGGTCGAACATCTGTTGATATGTTGCCGGAAACGGTTGCGCGTCTTTCTAAAATAAAAAATATCATCGGTATCAAAGAAGCCACGGGTGATTTAAATCGTCTTGCGGAAATTAAAGCCTTAGTTGATGATGATTTTGCTTTATACAGTGGTGATGATGGCACCGGTTGTGATTTTCTTCTTCAGGGCGGACATGGTGTTATTTCTGTAACCACTAATATCGCGCCGGTTGAAATGGCTAAAATGTGTGAATATGCATTAAACGGCCAGGCTGATTTAGCTAAAAAAGTAGATAATCAGTTAGCGCCCGTGCATAAATATTTATTTATTGAATCTAATCCAATTCCGGTGAAGTGGGCCTGTGCAGAAATGGGATTAATACCCTTCGCTGACTGTCGTTTACCATTAATGATTTTAGATAAAAAATATCAGCCGATTGTCCGTAACGCCTTAATTGAAGCTAAACTAATTTCATGATCAAACTCTATAAGTCAGGCCGGGTAACAACAGCCGTTATTGTTGCTTTATCGTTAAGTGCTTGTGCTCGTTTTGATGCCAGAACACAAGCCAATGGGGATTTTGATTACGTTCAAACGCCCTTGGGTGAAAACTACCAAACGGCCCGTTTTACTCAGAATGAAGCAAGAGATCTTTATGATATTCCGGTGTTAACTGAGCAGCAGAAACGTATTGGTTTTTTATCGTCAAATGTTGATATTCGTCCTCCAACTCAGTTAATCCCTGTGATTGACGGGGTAGTGCTTGAGACAAATAATAGCGATAAAACAACGATATTATTTAATGCATTCGATCACACTGAAAATATGAAAGACAAGGTTTGGGAACTGCTTGAGTCATATATAGCCGAAAATAATATTGAAGTTGCTGCAAAAGACAGTCGCCTTGCACAGATCGAAACAGGGATTTTTCGCCAGCAACAGGCCTATGGCAGTTTTTTCTTCAGTAAGGAAGTATTAAGGGAATCCAGTTACCGCTTTACTTTGACTCAGCCAAAAGGGGAAGGCAATGCAGCTTTGACCGTTGAAGCGTTAAGTTATTCTGAAAAAAATGACAATGCGAATCTAAAAGTTAATTTGACTGCAAGAAGTAAAAAAAGTATTGAACTGCGTCTGGTGAATGATCTGTTAAAATATGCTTATCAATTAAAAGCAACCAGTGAGTTACAAGTCGCCAGTTCGCAACCACTGCCCATAAAATTGGGTTATGATGATAACAATCAAATGGCTTGGATTGTGGATGCTGATTTTCTTGTTAGTTGGACTAAATTACCTGATTTGTTGGCATTGCTAAGATTTGAACAGGTTGATGCAGATAAGAATCTGGGTTATTACTTGGTTAAATTTAAAGCGCCTAATGCTAAATACTGGCCGGAAAACAACCTCAATCCATTTAAGCTTGATAATGCAGAATACTTTATTCAGTTGGGTGAATTGGACAGTGGCAGTACTTCGATAACTTGGTTGAATGCTGATAAAAAACCTTTAGCAGATGAAAAAGTAACAGAAATTTATTTCAGTATCACCTCGAAAATACGCGATGTTTTATTGTTAAATGAAAACCAAAGTAAAGCGTTATAATTGCCTTCCGGTAATAAAATAAACAGAAAAAGCCATTAGATTATTTGTCTTTTGGTTTTTCCTCTTCCTGTAATGCTTTTTCTTCTCTTTCTTTTATTGCGCGCAACACAGCCTCAGGTACTTTCATATTAGCCGTTTGTTTTAAGAGCAATAAGTTGGCGATTATGATGCCTAAAATAAAGATGATAATTAATGCTACTGCCCAGCCGTTCATAATAATGTCCTTAATATATACCCATGTTACTTCAAGATGCTTTGTCAGGCGCAAGCTCTTCGATCAGAGCAAGACGCAACATGAGGTAATGGTTATTCCCTTTGCGATGGGTGCAACGCAGCGCTGGTTTTCGAGCTCGCGCCCCGTAGGGCAAGGCGAATTGTACCAATCTGCGTTGTTATAAAATCTCTCTGTAGAATAACTAACCTTCAATTTTATGCCTAGCATCTCGGCACAATTTGCCTTGCTGACTTTGCATCTTGAAGTATCACGGGTATAAAACCAGTCGCTTTATTGATTATAGCAATACGCATATTAATGGATCTGTTTTTATACCAATTCCATTCATATTTAAGAAGTGCCTATGTTGCACTTTTTAAAAAAGGCGACTATTAAGCGCTAAGCATAAAAAAGCAGGGAAAATCCCTGCTACTGTGCATTATTCTACAATATTTCTAATCAATTAAACCATACTGCTGATCAAGAATCTCAATGATTTCAGCTTTAGGGTTATTCGAGAGTACTATTTTATGACCAATGATTTTTTCAGCAATGCCGGTATAGGTTGCAGATATTTTCATTAATACTTCCGCCGGAAGGGCATTATTTTCAGCGAGTGCACTTCTCTCGACCATACGATCTTTGTTTAACAGAATATCAGGATCAGGGAAGTGATTTAATAATAACTGACGAAAATCTTCTTTAGAGTTTTCTACAATTTTACCTTTTTGGTATTCTGCCGCATCCCAAATCCGTGATGAATCAGGTGTACCCACTTCATCCATATAGATTAGTTTCTCATTACCCGCCTTATCATTCACATAACCAAATTCGAATTTAGTATCGACGAAAATCTGACCGATTTTTTCTAATTCATGGCTTATAACATTAAAGCCTTCTTTTAATAATTTCTCATAAAGGGCAATATCTTGTGCTTTAGTAAAGTTAAAAGCCGCAAAGTTATCTTCTATATTTTGACGGGTAATATTGACATCATCCACCGCTGCTACGCCAGGAATGCCCTCAAGAATACCTTTGGTGGAAGGGGTGGTCAGTAATTCGGGTAATTTCTGATCTTTATTTAATCCTTCTGCGATTTGAATACCACAGAATTCACGTTCGCCCTTTTCGTAAGCGCGCCACATTGAACCGGTAATATATTGACGGCAAATCGCTTCAATCATTACTGGTCGGGCTTTTTGTACTATCCAGACTAACGGATGGGGGATATCTAGAATATGACTGTCCGCTAACCCCTGCTCCTTGAACAGTTTGAACCAATGGTTAGAAATAGCATTAAGGGCAGCCCCTTTGCCCGGTACGCCATTCATGCCACCTTCCGCGTGCCAAATGCAATCAAAAGCCGAGATACGATCACTGATCACCATAATAGCCAGCGGCGCATCGGCAGCAACATCATAACCCTTTTCTGCGATTAAACGGCGGCTATCGGATTCTGTTAACCAATAAACCGAGCGTACTTTACCACTGTGCACAGGTTGTGCGGAGCGAATGGGTAGATCATTATTAACCGCTAATACTTTATCGGCAAGATTCATAAACAACTTCCTATATATAAATTTGAATGAAACAAGTGTGCCTTGTCTCGGAATAGATTAGATGGGTCATAATAGCAGAATAGATTTAGCGGTGCATTTCAAAAATAACAGTTAATAATACAAATAAATTTATCTTAAAATCTATTTTTTGAAGCCGTGCTGAGTAATGATTATCGTTTACTGTTAGTGTTTTAGGTTTTGAACCCTTCGATAAAATTAAAATAAGCAGACTAAATAACTATATTGAATAATTAGACTAAATAAGAATGATACTTAACTATGACAGATAATAAGCTTTCTAAATGTAATAAGCTCAGTTTCAGACGGCGCTTATTGGTTATCATGACTTTTTCCGGCTTAATTCAACTTTTAATTTTATCTGTTGCCGGTTTTATGTATTTAAAAGATTGGGAGGCACAGGATAGCGGTAATACCGCGTTAGGCATCGCAAAATTTTTAGCGACTACCCCAATGGTGCTTGATGCGCTGCAGAATGAAAACATTGACTTAATCCAGCATGATATTGAGAAGATGCGCCATTCAATCAATGCGGCATTTATTGTGGTTGGTGATATAAACGGTATTCGCTATTCACATCCGGTTGCCGAGCGAATTGGTCATAAGATGCAGGGAGGTGATAATGATGATGCGTTGATAGAGGGACTCTCCTATGTTTCTTATGCAAAAGGCTCCTTAGGTAATTCGGTCCGCGGGAAAACGCCTGTTTATGATCCCGCCGGCAATATCATCGGGGTGGTCTCGGTCGGCTATTTGGTCAGTACTATTGATGATAAAGTTTATCCTTTCCTGTTCTTTTTGATAACCATGGCATTGCTGGTCGTGCTTGCCAATGCCGTTATTTCTAATTTAACCGCGCGGCGTTTTCAGCATGCTATTTTGGGATTTGAACCGGAGGAGTTTGGACGGCTTTATATGGAACTGCAGGTAACCTTAAGTACCATCAAAGAAGGTATTATCAGCATCGATAAAAACAGTCATATCACCTCTATTAACCAGAGTGCCTGTCAGATATTAAATCTTAAAACTGAGCAGGTACTGCATCAACATATTAAAAAAGTATTACCTGACAGTGATTTAACCGAGGTTTTGTTAACCCATCATGCCGAAAATGATGTCGATGCTATTCTTAATGGTCAGGCGATTATTGCAAATCGGCAGTTGATTATCGTTGAGGGGGAAGTGGTCGGCGCCGTATCGAGTTTTCGGCTTAAAAATGAAATTACCGAACTGACTAAACAACTCTCTCAAATTCGCGAATATGCGGATTTATTACGCTCACAAACCCATGAACATAGAAATAAGCTCAATACTATTAGTGGCTTGATTCAACTGGGTAAAACGGCTGAAGTATTACGTTTAATCGGACAGGAAAGCGAGCGTTACCAGCACCTTATTCAATTTTTGCGTGAAGCGATTCTCGAGCCGATTATTGCCGGGGTGTTATTGGGTAAAAGCGAAAGAGCCAGAGAATTAGGCTTAGTGCTCGATATCGACGACGGTTCGCGGTTGCTGCAACTGTCTGAACCTATGCGTCCTGAAGATCTGGTCACCATTTTAGGTAATTTTATTGATAATGCCTTTGATGCCTGTCTTTCTGCCCGGTCGTTGCATAACGAAGATAAAAAAGTGTCGATCAGTATCACTGATTTCGGGCCGGAAATTATTATCGAGGTTGAAGATAATGGTTGTGGTTTACCGGAACAATTCAAGCGTCGAGCCCTGATAAAAAAAGGGGTGTCGAGTAAGATAGGTAAGCATCGTGGAGTGGGGCTTTATTTGGCCAATCAAATTATTACTCAATATAAAGGTCAATTAATTATGGAAGACCAAGACAAAAAGGGGACACGGATGACCGCTTATATACCAAAAATCCCAACAAAAGGGCGGGTAAATGTTAAATGATCGAAATGTTAAAGTGTTAATCATTGAAGATGATTTGGGTATAGCCGAAATTCATCGTCGTAATTTGATGAAAATAGAGGGGTTTGATGCGATCGGCATTGCCGCGAGTAAAAGTGAGGCGGAAACATTATTAGATGTTTTATCCCCGGATTTGGTTTTACTGGATCTCTATCTTCCCGATGGCAATGGACTGGATATTTTAAGGTATATTCGCCAGTATGCCCATGCCTGCGATGTGATTTTAATTACCGCGGACAGAGAAGTTGAAACATTGCAGCAGGCTATGCGCGGGGGCGTGGTTGATTATCTGCTTAAACCCGTGGTCTTTTCGCGCCTGCAGGAAGCGCTGCATAAATATTTAAAACAAAAAAACAAGTTTGGCAGTATAGATGATTTAGATCAGAGTGTGGTGGATTCTATGATTTTCAATGCCTCCAACGGCACCACTCAGGGAGGGCGACTGCCCAAAGGTATCGATAGAATGACGCTCGATAAAGTGCGAGTGTTGTTTGATCATCATACCCAGATAACCGCCGATAAATCGGGAGAGCTTATCGGTGCAAGTCGCACTACGGCAAGAAGGTATCTGGAGCACCTTATTAGCTCCGGTGAATTACAGGCGGATTTACACTACGGTACGGTTGGCAGACCTGAAAGGACTTATAAAAAAACCCGTGGCTGAGAATGCCCGCTAAGCGCAATTTTATTTCGCTGCGTTTAGCGGGTTGCGGTTGTTATCGCTCGGGTTGCAGGGCGTCCTCTATTTCCGTGATGCTGCTCGGATCATCAATAGTAGAGGGCATAGTATATTGCTCTCCGTCGGCAACTTGTTTAATGGTTCTGCGCAAAACTTTACCGGATCGTGTTTTAGGCAAACGATTTACTACAAGCACCCGCTTAAGGCTGGCAACAGCGCCAATGTCGTCACGTATTTTTTGTAACAGCTCCTTTTCAACATTACCGTCAACCGAATAATGACCATCTTTTAATACCACAAAGCCGATTGGCATTTGTCCTTTTAAATCATCATGCGCACCGATAACGGCACACTCGGCTACATCGGGATGGCCGCCCAGCACCTCTTCCATCTCACCCGTGGATAATCGGTGTCCGGCGACATTAATGACATCATCAATCCGGCCCATGACAAACAGATAACCGTCTTCATCTATATAACCGCCATCTCCCGAGACATAATAACCCGGAAACTGGGTTAAATATCCGGATTGAAAACGATCATGTTGGCGCCAAACCGTCGTTAAACAACCCGGTGGGAGTGGACATTTAATCACAATGTAACCCTGAGTGTTAGGCGGTAAAGGCTGGCCTGCCTCATCCAAAATATCTACCTGAAAACCCGGGGTCGGTTTAGTCGACGATCCTGGTTTCACCGGGAAATTCTCTAAACCCAGAGGATTGCCTGAAATTGCCCAGCCCGTTTCAGTCTGCCACCAGTGATCCACCACTGGAAGGTGAGTCTTGGACTGTACCCATTCCAGAGTAGGGGGATCTAAACGTTCTCCGGCCATAAAAATAGTACGTAAAGCGGGCATTTTATACTGTTTGATTAATTCGCCTTCCGGATCTTCTTTTTTAATTGCTCGAAATGCGGTCGGAGCTGAAAATAAAATATTAACCTTGTATTCTTCACAGACCCGCCAAAAAGCGCCCGGATCAGGTGTTCTCACCGGTTTCCCTTCATAGAGAATAGTGGTGCAACCATGAATTAACGGCGCGTAAACGATGTATGAATGGCCCACAACCCAGCCGACATCCGATGCAGCCCAATAAACATCACCCGGTTTAGCATCGTAAATGGTCGACATGCTGTATTTCATGGCCACGGCATGACCGCCGTTTTCACGGACCACACCCTTAGGTTTTCCCGTTGTACCCGAGGTATAGAGTATATACAGCGGATCACGGCCGCTGACCGGAACACAATCATGGGGGCTGGAGTTTGCGACCTGCGCAGCCCAGTTAATATCACGGTCCTCGGTCAGTTCAGCGGGGCATTCGTCGCGTTGCAATACCACCACATTTTGCGGTTTAAAGCGGCTATCGGTGATAGCTTTATTGATCAACGGCATATACGGAATTATCTTTTTGACTTCTATCCCGCAGGAGGCGGTCATAATGACTTTAGGCTCAGCATCTTCGATTCTGATCACCAGTTCATTCGGTGCAAAGCCGCCGAATACGACGGAGTGAACCGCGCCTAAACGGGCACACGCGAGCATCGCCATCACGGATTCTGCAATCATCGGCATATAAATAATGACTCTGTCGCCCTTTACTACGCCGAGATTCGCCAGCATGCCGGCCGTGCGGGCAACATGATCGGTTAATTCTTTGTAGGTATACTGCTGTTTTTGACCGGAGACGGGAGAGTCATAAATCAGTGCGGTTTGATCACCGCGGCCGTTTAGAACATGGTAATCAAGCGCCAGATAGGCGGTATTCATCTGCCCGTCAGCAAACCAGCTATCAATGCCGTTTTCGTCTTTGCTTAATATTTTGTCCGGAAATTTAAACCACTCTATGGCTTTGGCTTGTTCCTGCCAAAAAGTCAGAGGATCATTCTTAGCGCGATTAAATTCATTTTGATATGCAGAAATCATCATATTTCCTTTTATTAATGCCTGTAAAATTGGTCTATAGGGTGGTTGCCGGAATACGTACCCAGCCTTCCATTAAAATGCGTGCGCTGCGGCTCATGACGGCCTTATCGACAGACCATTGCCCGTCTTTCAGGCTGGCTTTGGCGCCGACCTTTAATAGACCCGAAGGATGCCCGAAGGTAACAGATTGGCGCTCGCCACCCCCGGCAGCCAAATTAACTAAGGTACCAGGTATCGCGGCCGCTGCGGCTATAGCGACTGCCGCAGTGCCCATCATTGCATGGTGAAGTTTACCCATAGACAAGGCGCGAACGTTTAAGTCTATTTGCGCTTTATCAATACTTTTCCCGCTTGAGGCAATATAATCCTGTGCCTTGCTGACAAAAGCAATTTTAGGCGTATGTTGGCGCGTGGCAGCTTGATCAATATGCTCTATCAGTCCCATTTTTAGCGCAGCAAAAGCGCGTATGGTCTCAAACATCTCAAGCGCCTTCGGATTCGAATTAATCGCTTCCTGCAGTTCGGTGCCCTGATAACCCAAGTCCTGCGCATTCAAAAAAACAGTGGCAATACCGGCATTGATCATTGTCGCTTTAAATTGACCAAACCCCGGTACGTCTAACTGATCAACAATATTACCCGTGGGGAACATCCTATTTTCAGCATCGGAAGGGTCGATAAATTCGACTTTAATTTCAGCGGCAGGGAAAGTGACACCATCAAGCTCAAAGTCACCCGTTTCCTGTACCCCTCCATTGTGAATAGGAATATGGGCGATAATAGTTTTACTGATATTTTCCTGCCATATACGTACTACAGCCGTTCCATTATCGGGAATGCGGCTTTTATCGACTAAACCGGCATTGATAGCAAATGCGCCAACGGCTGCCGATAAATTTCCGCAATTACCGCTCCAGTCTATAAAGGCTTTATCAATCGCAACCTGACCAAAGAGATAATTCACGTCGTGATCATTTTCGTCACTCTTTGATAGAATAACCGTCTTGCTGGTACTGGAGGTCGCGCCGCCCATGCCATCGGTTTGTTTACCGTAGGGATCCGGGCTGCCGATAACCCGCAGCAGTAGATCATCACGTGCTTGCCCTGCAACTTGGGCCGCCGAAGGCAAATCCTGACAATTAAAAAAAACGCCTTTACTGGTTCCTCCGCGCATATAAGTGGCGGGGATCCTTAATTGCGGGCGATAGTTAGCTGTTTTATCCGTCATGTTTAAACCTCTTCCTTTGATGACTCGATAAAATCCTGCGCAAAGCGCTGCAAAATGCCGCCCGCGTCATAAATTGAGACTTCTTCTTCGGTATCCAATCGGCATTTGACCTTCACATTAAGACGTTCACCATTTTGGCGATTGATGACTAAGGTGAGCTTGGCACCCGGTGTCGGCAAACCAATCACATCAAAGGTTTCTGTGCCGTCAATGGCATAGGTATGGCGATTTTCTGCGTTAATAAATTCAACCGGCAGAATTCCCATTCCCACCAGGTTAGTACGGTGGATACGTTCAAAACCTTCAGCGACAATGACTTCAACTCCGGCGAGTCGAACGCCTTTTGCTGCCCAGTCACGTGATGATCCCTGACCGTAATCGGCACCTGCGACAATGATTAACGGCTGTTTACGTTCCATGTAAATTTCAATCGCTTCCCACATGCGCATAACATTGCCTTCGGGCTCAACGCGGGCAAGTGAGCCTTGCTCAATCTGGCCATCTTTTTTGACCATTTCATTAAACAGCTTCGGGTTGGCAAAGGTCGCCCGTTGTGCCGTTAAGTGATCACCTCTATGGGTTGCATAGGAATTAAAGTCCACTTCCGGCAAGCCCATTTTATCCAGGTATGCACCTGCCGCACTGTCTAACATAATGGCATTCGACGGGGATAAATGATCCGTTGTAATATTGTCGCCAAGTACTGCTAAGGGACGCATATTTTTCAAGGTGCGTTCGCCAGCTAATGCACCTGACCAATAGGGAGGGCGACGAATATAAGTGCTTTGCGGGCGCCAATCATAAACCGGGCTGGTTTTCTCAAGTTCTTCGTCGTAATCGACTTTAATGTCAAACATCGGCTCATAAACCGCTTTGAATTGAGCCGGTTTTACGCAGCTGGTAATGATTTCATCAATTTCAGCATCGCTTGGCCAAATATCTTTAAGGGTGATGTTATTGCCCTCGGGATCAATGCCTAGGGCATCATTTTCAATATCAAAACGGATAGTCCCCGCAATGGCATAAGCCACAACTAACGGGGGTGATGCAATAAAAGCTTGTTTAGCGTAGGGGTGAATACGACCGTCAAAGTTACGGTTACCCGAGAGTACCGCGGTGGCATAAAGATCGCGCTCAACGACTTCTTTCTGAATTTTAGGATCTAAGGCACCGCTCATGCCGTTACAAGTCGTACAGGCAAAGCCGACAATACCAAAACCAAGCTGTTCCAGTTCAGTTAATAAATTAGCTTCTTCAAGGTACAGCTGAACGGTTTTTGAGCCGGGGGCGAGGGATGTTTTAACCCAAGGTTTACGGGTTAAACCCAGCTTATTGGCATTTCTTGCAACTAAAGCCGCTGCAATGACATTACGCGGGTTAGAGGTATTAGTGCAGCTGGTGATGGCGGCAATAATACAGGCGCCATCGGGCATTTTGCCGGTTTCATTTTCGACTACGCCCGAGATGCCTTTTGCGGCAAGATCGGCGGTTGCAACGCGTCGGTGCGGGTTTGATGGCCCGGCAATATTACGTCCAACAGCAGACAGATCAAACTCGATCACCCGTTCATATTCAGCATTGACTAAATCATCAGCCCACAGACCGGTTTGTTTTGCATAGTTTTCAACTAATTCAACTTGTTTTTCATCACGACCGGTTAATGTTAAGTACTCAATGGTATTTTTATCGATATAAAACATGCCCGCCGAGGCACCAAATTCCGGGGTCATATTGGAGATAGTAGCGCGATCGCCCAGGGTTAAATTGGCGGCGCCTTCACCATAGAATTCCAGGTAACAGGAGACCACTTTTTGATTACGTAAAAATTCGGTAATGGCCAATACAATATCGGTTGCGGTAATACCTTCCTGGCGTTTGCCAAAAAGATGCACCCCAACAATGTCCGGCATACGCATATAGGAAGCGCGTCCTAACATCACACTCTCGGCTTCTAAGCCGCCGACACCCAGGGCTAATACGCCTAATGCATCAACATGTGGAGTATGGCTGTCTGTCCCGACTAAGGTATCAGGAAAGGCAACACCCTCGCGACTCTGAATAACCGGGGACATTTTTTCGAGATTGATTTGATGCATAATGCCGTTGCCGGGCGGGATCACTTCAACATTTTCAAAGGCCGTTTTAGTCCAATTAATGAAATGAAAGCGATCATCATTACGTCGGTCTTCAATCTCTCGATTTAACTCAAAGGCGTCTTTTTCAAAGCCCGCATGTTCAACGGCCAGAGAGTGATCCACAATCAGTTGAGTGGGGACAACGGGATTAACTTTCGCGGGATCGCCGCCTTTTAATGCGATAGCATCGCGTAATCCGGCTAAATCAACTAACGCGGTTTGCCCTAAAATATCATGACAAACAACACGGGCAGGATACCAGGGAAAATCTAAATCCTGTTTGCGCTCAATAAGTTGATTCAGTGAATCGACTAATTTATCCGGCGCACAGCGGCGCACTAAATTTTCAGCGAAGACGCGCGACGTATAAGGTAATTTTTCATAGGCGCCTTTTTTGATACTGTTAACAGCTTCACGTGTATCAAAATAGTCTAAGCTTGTACCCGGTAAGGGTTTACGGTAATTATCATTCATAATTTATTCCTGCCTTACTGACAATTATTGACGTTCGGAGATGGTGATGACTTTACGCGGTTCGCTACCGGTATAGTCTGCACTTGGACGAATAATACGGTTATTGGCACGCTGTTCCATCACATGTGCAGCCCAACCGGTTAAGCGCGAACAGACAAAAATAGGGGTGAACAGTTTGGTTGGAATACCCATGTAGTTATAAGTTGAAGCGTGGAAAAAATCGGCATTACAAAATAATTTTTTGGTATCCCACATAAATTCTTCACAGGCAACCGAGATATCATATAAAGAAGTGTCACCATTTTCTTTTGCCAGTTTTTCTGACCATTTTTTAATAATAATATTGCGCGGATCAGAGGTTTTGTAGATGGCATGGCCAAAGCCCATGATTTTTTCTTTGCGTTCCAGCATTAATGCCATTTTCTCTTTAGCATCTTCTGGTGAAGTGAATTTTTGAATCATATCCATGGCTGCTTCATTGGCACCGCCATGTAATGGACCACGCAGCGTACCAATTGCACCCGTGGTACAGGAAAACATATCCGATAAGGTTGATGCACAAACACGCGCCGTAAAGGTAGAGGCATTAAACTCATGCTCGGCATATAAAATTAATGATACATCCATCACGCGCTGATGCTGTAACGAGGCTGTTTCACCCTTTAATAATTTAAGAAAGTGTCCGCCGAGTGTCGGCTGGTCGGTTTGACAATCGATTTCGACACCATCGTGAGAATATCTGTACCAGTAGCACATGATCGCAGGAAATGCGGCCAGTAATCTATTTGAAGCCCGCATTTGCTCGGAAAAATCAGCCTCAGGTTCGATATTACCTAAAAAGGAACAACCCGTTCGCATCACATCCATCGGGTGTGACTCGGCAGGAATAAGCTTTAAAACCTCCTTTAAAGCTTGTGGTAAATCGCGCATTGTATTGAGTTCTGTTTTATAACTGTCGAGCTGCTGCTGGGTTGGTAATTCTCCGTGGAATAACAAATAAGCAACTTCTTCAAAAGTAACGTTCTCGGCAAGATCGGCAACATCATAACCACAATAAGTTAAGCCACTGCCGGATTGTCCAACGGTACATAATTTTGTTTCACCGGCACTTTGACCACGAAGACCTGCACCGCTTGTTTTTTTATCGCTCATATACTTTCCTTATCTTTATTTAATTGTATTTATTGCCAAGCTTACTTAATACCAAAAGAACTAAAAAGGTGATCACCCTTGCTGGTTAAAATCGTCCCTAACTGCGTTGTGAGTTTTATTCAGAACATCCTGTTCTTCACCACTTCGTGGTCAGCTAAAGCTGTTCAAAATCGTTCCAGACGATTTTTGTGAAGTGAGAATAATGATCGAATGCTACTCACGTCTTGTTAGTGCTAATTTTTCCTTCGCAATCATTGATCACTTAATTAATTATTTTGGTATAAGCAACGCTACTTATTTTTTTGATCGGCAAATAACTCGTCAAGTTTTTGCTCGTAATCGTGGTAGCCGAGGTAGTTGTATAACTCCATACGTGTCTGCATCGTATCGACCACTGCTTTTTGGTCACCTTCGACGAGTATGTTTTTATAAACTGATTCAGCAGCTTTATTCATGGCTCTGAAAGCGGAAAGAGGGTAGAGCACCATTGCGCAGCCCCATTCGCCGAGTTGTTTCTTATTCCATAATTCGGTTTCACCAAATTCGGTGATATTGGCAAGAATAGGCACATCCAATGCTTTTGAGAATGCACGGTAGTGCGCTTCAGTTTTGATGGCTTCAGCAAAAATACCGTCAGCGCCGGCTGCCACATAAGCTTTTGCGCGTTCAATAGCCGATTCCAAGCCTTCCTGGGCGAAGGAGTCGGTGCGCGCCATAATAAAAAAGTCGCTGTCGATACGTGCATCCACTGCCGCCTTGATCCGATCTGCCATTTCCTGTGTGGAAACAATCTCTTTATTAGGGCGGTGACCGCAACGTTTTTGGGACACTTGATCTTCAATGTGTACAGCCGCCGCGCCGGCTTTTTCCATATCACGAACCGTTTTAGCAATATTAAAAGCACCTCCCCATCCGGTATCGATATCAACCAATAAAGGTAAACCAGAGGCGGATGTAATACGCTGCACATCAGCAATGACATCGTTTAATGAGGTCATGCCCAAATCAGGTAAACCATAGGAAGCATTGGCGACGCCTCCACCGGACAGATAAATTGCCTGATGACCGAGTTGTTCTGCCATCATGGCGCAGTAGGGATTGATGGTACCAACTATCTGCAGCGGTTTATTATTGATAAGTGCTTGTCTGAATTTTTTACCTGGCGTCATTAGTTTTTTCCTTCTTCTATCCGTTGGTTTTCGATTAATTCCCGGCTGCGTTTGATATGCCAGCGCATTAACACTTCAGCAGCGGTTTATTGTTGATAAGTGCTTGTCTGAATTTTTTACTCGGCGTCATTAGTTTTTTCCTTCTTCTATCCGTTGGTTTTCAATTAATTCCCGGCTGCGTTTGATATGCCAGCGCATTAACACTTCAGCAGCGGTTTATTATTGATAAGTGCTTGTCTAAATTTTTTACTCGGCGTCATTAGTTTTTCCTTCTTCTATCAGTTGGTTTTCGATTAATTCCCGGCTGCGTTTGATGTGCCGGCGCATTAACATTTCTGCAAGTTCAGCATCCCGCTCTTTGATCGCGGTGAGTAACTGGAAATGTTCGTTGAGGGCGTGTGTCGGGCGTGACTGTGTGCTGGGTGACTGATAACGGTACATGCGCAGCAGGTGATATAACTCGTCGCACAACAAACTGATCAGTTTGCTATTACGACTGGCTTTAATAATTTGATAATGAAAATCAAAATCACCCTGCTGATGGAAATAGGAAGCGCCGTCCACCTGTTCGATATGCTCTTGATGCTGCTCTAATAACATTTCTAAACCTGCAATTTCCTGATCGGTAATATTTTTGCAGGCAAGGTTTGCAGCCATTCCTTCCAGCGCTTCTCTTACGGCATAAATTTCAATTAATTTTTCCGGGCTTAAGGTTGCCACCCGGGTGCCTACATGGGGAATTCGCTCAACTAAATTAAGCGCCTCAATACGCATCATGGCTTCACGAAGTGGACCGCGACTGACATTAAAAAAACGGGCAAGTTCCGTTTCTGAAATTTTGCTTCCGGGGCTATATTCACCACTTACGATAGCTTCAATCAGCTGTGCAGTTAAGTTTTCTGATTTTGTTTGTTCTTTGGTTTCTATGCTCTGGTTCATCTTGTTGTCTACAATTTGTGAGGCAGGTGTCTATAATTGCCTTTTATTTAGCTAAAATCAACCTAATTGTCGACAATCAAGGTTTTTTAATTGTTTGAATCTAAAATTTCCCACCAAGATCACAAATTTTACAGATAAAAAAACAGCGCGGGTGCGCTGTTTTTTATGATGATTATTTTATGTCACAATTTTATATAACGGAGTTGCTATGTTAACGCGCTTATAAAATAGGAACATAATCGGTTGTTTAGTTGCTTTCCTGCATTTTCAGTGGACGATTACGATATTTGTTAAAGAGGGTTAACAGTATTGGCGCGACAATAACTAATACTGCAGTAAGCGAGAAACCTAATGTGATCGGACGTTCCCATAAAAAGCTTAATGAGCCGTCACTTAGCATCAGGGATCGGCGCAGATTTTCTTCCATTAACCCCCCTAAAATAAAGCCTAATAATAAAGGCGCCAGAGGAAAACTAGCAAGACGCAAAAATATGGCGATTACCGCAACCGCAATCATAATAAAGACGTCCATAGTATTAAAGGAAACCAGATACACACCCGTTATCGAAAAGAAGATGATCATCGGTAACAATACGGTTCTCGGCACAGCAAGCAATTTGGATATATATGGAATCAACGGTAAATTTAACACCATCAATACAATATTACCGACATACATAGAGATGATAACCGACCAGAAAATTTCAGGATTGTCGATGTAAAGTCTTGGGCCTGGTTGTACACCGTATGAGATAAGTGCGCCTAACATAATCGCAGTCGTCCCAGAGCCTGGAATACCCAGGGTTAACAGTGGCACAAAGGAACCGCTTGATGCCGCATTATTGGCAGATTCCGGTGCAACTAAACCGCGCATACTGCCTTTACCGAACTCTTCACGTTTATCCTTGGGCGCAATATTTCGTTCCAAGCCGTAACTTAAAAATGCAGCAATAGTGGCGCCGGCACCGGGAAGCACACCAACAAAAAAACCAAGAATAGAAGAGCGAATTGAAACGGGTGCTAATTCTTTAAATTCTTCTTTGGTCACTTTCATACTGCCAAGATCTGTAATTGAGCTTTGTTCGGTCGCTGAAGTATCTGCGGGTTTTAAAATACCCATCAGGGTTTCACCTAATGCAAAGGTTGCCATCGCCAGTAATAAAAAGCTAAAGCCATCTAATAAGTCGGTCAAGCCAAAGGTAAAACGTGGCACGCCTATCCCTTTGTCAATACCTACTGTGGCCAGTATTAACCCTAAAATAGTCATCATCCAGGCTTTAAGGACCTGTCCCTTACCGGCAAAAGCGGCGACCGCTGATAATCCGACCAGCATTAAGGCAAAATAATCCGTCGACTGAAAACTCAAGGAAACCTTGGCTAACGCGGGTGCTGCGATTAAAAGCATTATCGCTGATAAGGTGCCTCCGGTAAATGAAGAGTATGCGGCGAGCGCCAGAGCCTTGCCGGCCTGACCTTTTTGGGCCATAGGGTAACCATCAAAAGCGGTTACCACGGTGGAGGAGCATCCCGGGGCGTTAATTAATATTGAAGAGGTCGACCCGCCAAAGACAGCGCCATAATAGACACCCGCCATCAAAATCATGCCCGAGGAAGGCTCTAAACCATAGGTAATAGGGATCATCAGAGCAATGGCTGAAATAGGGCCCAGACCGGGTAACATACCGATGAAGGTGCCTACAAAACAGCCGATAACGACCATCATTAGGTTGGTTGGTAACATGACTGTGTATAAGCCAGCTAAAATTCCATCTATCATAAAATATCTCCTAAAGACTTAAGAACAGGTAACCCGGTTCAAGGTATATGTCCAGACCTTTGGTTAACAACAGCCAAAAAGCAGTCACGAATGGGAATGAAGCACCAAATAAAACTGATTTTCTGCGCTCGCCTAACACCCAAAAACCGGCTAATAAAAATAAACTGGTTGCCAAGATAAAACCAACCCAGGTTAAACCAAAACCGTATGCCGTCATTAGCAGGATAAAAGTAATTAATAACCGCCAATCAAAATCAAGCGTTGCGTCGCTTTTTTCTTCGGGCTGGGCCATCACAATTAATAACAGTGAGAATAAAACACCGGCACTGGTTAACATCCATGGCAAAGTGCGGGCAGTAAAGGGAGCGAATGCATCACCAGGATAAGAGGGAATGAGGGATGTCTGGTAACCGTAGGTTAAGCAAAAAATCAAAAAGATTAATCCTCCAACACGATCACGACATAATAGAGAAGCAGAATTTAACTTCATGGAATACTCCAGAGTCTGTAAAATGAGAAATAACCATCGCAGGAAATTATTAGTTAATGGTTATTGATAAAAATGGGATTGGGGTTGTCCGGCAAAGTGTTTTTAATGGAATCACTAATACCCTGCCGGATAAATGTTCACTAGACGATTATAAGAACCCAAGTTCACGCATTAGGTCGCCCATCTGTTCTTCCTGCTCTTCTAAAAATTTGTAGAAGTCTTGATCTGCTTTATAGTTGTCAATCCAACCATTACGGTCACGAACGGTAGCCCATTGATCCGTTTTATACATGGCGGTGAAGGCTTTATCCCATGCCGCTAGTTTTTCTTTGCTTGCACCGGGGGCTGCAAAGAAACCACGCCAGTTAGCAAAGACAGTCTCGTTGCCCATTTCAGTTAAAGTGGGTACATTTGGCGCAGCTGCTAGACGTTCAGGAGCAGTGATCGCAAGAATACGAACCAGACCACTTTTGGACATTTCTAATACTTCACCGAGACCCGTTGATAAAATAGGTGTTTCTCCGGAAAGTAGTCCTGCCATTGCTTTACCACCGGCATCATAGGCAATATAACGTACTTGACGAGGATCAAAACCTTCACCTTTGAATACGGCTGCTGCCACTAAATGATCCATACTGCCGCGTGCCGATCCACCGCCAATTTTAACGGCTTTAGGATCTTTTTTAAAATCGGCAACAACTTGTTGCCAGTCCGTGTATTTTGAATCCGCCGCAACAACCATTGCGCCAAAATCGGCAATAGTTGACGCCACGGGCGTTAAATCACGGAAAGAATTTGGGAAAATTCCCGACAGAGAACGGATAACAATTGGCGTAGAGTTAACCATTAAAGTATCTTCCTGACGTTCCGCTGTTTCGATCAAATGGGCAATCGCCTTGCCACCACCGCCACCGGAAAGGTTCTGGAACGATACCTGATCAACTAGGTCTTCTTTCATTAAAACATCACCGGTACCACGCGCGGTCATGTCCCAACCTCCACCTGCCCCCCCGGGGATGATAAAGTGTAATTCAGCTAGGTCAGCGGCTAATGCCGTCGTTGATAGCGTGGCAATACTGGCCGCTATGATTGAATAGGAAAGACATTTTTTAATATTATTGAGCATAATAAATATTCCTTATTTTTTACTTAGAGTGTAATGACTGTAAGGGTTTATAACCGGGGGTTTTTAAGATACAAAATTAAGTATCAGTGCATGGCCGGGTTATATACAAATCAATAACCTAATCAGATTAACTTCTCAAAAGGATTCAGGTTGCAAGGATATTAGTCTTTACAAGGGATCGTGACTAGTAATAGCAAATAATGAAAATTGAATATTTTAAATCTATTTTGTTCATAATGTTCATGGATGCTTAAACGCATATTTATGTTCAATCAGGCGGATAATTATTAGCCGATAACAATCTGTAGAATAACAAGGTACAGAGTAAAAAAGCGCAGAGGATAGTTATTGTAATAAGGAATAAAGGTTAGATTAATGAGGGTGGTGCTTGAATTAAAAGTGCATAAAATAACAGGTTAGGATTTGCTGAGAAAGTCTTAACCTGTTTATCTAATTGTTATCTGCGTTGCTGTTATGCCCGTAGATATTAGACTCTGTTTATCTAATTGTTATCTGCGTTGCTGTTATGCCCTAGGTATTAGACTCTGTTTATCTAATTGTTATCTGCGCTGCTGTTATGCCCGTAGATATGAGGCCTGTTTGAATCTGAATTTATTGCAAACTTGGGCCGTATTTAATCGCCGTCTAGGCTAAGACAAATTTTTCAAAAACATGTGCAACACCGTCCTGATCGTTACTCAAAGTGATGTAATCAGCAACGGCTTTCACATCCTCGGTGGCATTAGCCATTGCAATCCCTAAACCGGCGTATTGAAGCATCTCCAAATCATTACCCGCATCACCCACACAAATAACTTCCTCATGGGTAAGGCCAAGGTAATCTGCAAGGGCTGCAACACCATTTGCTTTGCCGCTTTTTTTGCTCATAAATTCATAAAAGAAAGGAGCGCTTTGTGCCATGCTGTATTTTTCCTGGAAAGAATCAGGTAAGCGGTTAATCGCTGCCGTGAGTGCTTCTGCTTCATCAATCATCATGATTTTCAGCATTTCATCATCAGGGGCGAGCGTTGTGAAATCGCAGATATTAATTTCAATTTGATTGATGTCGGCCTCATGCTCAGTATATTTGCTTATTTTAGGGGTGATTAACCCCTGTTTAGCAGAGTATGCGTGCGTATTGACGCCTAATTTAACGGACAAATGGTATATGTCGCGCGCATCCTGACCCGTTAAAAACTCACTGCGGATAACTTCTTTAGACCCTGCATTCAGAGTCAATGATGCGTTACAGGTCAGTACATAATCATCATTAGTGTTTAAACCAAGGGCTTCTAATGCAGGTAACATTCCATCAATAGGGCGGCCGGAGGCCAGTACAACTTTAATTCCGATGCCCTTTGCTGCATTAATGGCAGTCCGTACTCTCGAAGTAATCTCTTTTTGGCTATTTAATAGGGTGCCATCCATATCTAACACAACAAGTTTATACATTAACAAGGTTCCAAATTATTCTAGATAGTAAATTAACGTTGCAGTCGCTCCTGCAACAAAAAATATTATACAATAAACAGGCCATAAAGTAGGTGTATCAATCAACAAAGGCGCTGTTTTTTAAATCATAAAATTATTTTCCAGGCGCATCAAGGGTGAAGTTGATGCGCTTTATAACATAAAATCGAAGGTGTCATTATTGTGTGTTTAAGGAAAAAAAGGTTAAAATCTTATTTTCCTCTGCGTGACCGTCTAAGGATGGGCGAACTACAAAAACTTGATTTGCAGGTACCTTATTCCTTTTGATTAATTGCTCCTGGATAATGCGGGTACGTTGTTTGGCTAATGTCGTTAAGGCTAAGCTTGAGAGTGGTTGGGTCTTAACCAGCGCCTTATAAAGAGCTTGTTCATATTCAGCTGCCGTTGCTGTTTTAGCCAGTAATTCAACTTTTATTTTATCAGCCTCAGCCAAGCTTTCGAGTAAGTCTTGCATTGATTTTATTCGTTGTTCCTGATTAGCCTCATTAAATCCTAATTGGTCATTTAACTGTTGTTGTTTTAAGGCAAAACCATCCTTTTCTTTATCGACAGCTGCATGAATTTCCAAAATGAGCTGCGGACGCTTTATCAATATCTGTGCAAGGGCCGCGAGATCACTCTGTTGTGTTGTGGTTAAACTTTTATGCCCAAAATCAAATGCAATAGCATTAAGTTGCTGATCATTTGTTCCCGCTAAATCGGCTATCATTGAAAAAGGGGATGTGACCGCTTTAGTCATCACATTTAAGAAAGCCTTGAGTATTAAACCCTTCATATCAAAATCAGGGTTGTCCAGATCACCTCGAGTTTGAAGGCTAATATCAATGATGCCATTACTGTCTTTAAACAGGGCGATAGCTAATTTGATGGGGAGATCTAAAGCCTCCTGACTGTCGACACTTGTACCCAGTTCAAATTGATCCAAAATCAGCCGATTTTTACCAATTAATTTTTGTTGGGCAATCTTATAATTCAGATTCAGGCTCAGTTTACCCTTATCAATAACATAACCTGCGTAGCGCCCGGAATAAGGGGTCAGGGTCGCCAGTTCAATTTTATCAAATTTAACATTAATATCGGTATAGAGATCGCCCGCGAAAGGACTAATTTCCCCCTCGACTAACATTTTGCCATAGTCATTGACCGTACCGCTAATATTGACATCCGCCGCTTGTTCAATATTATTTGCCGATAATCCACTGATTTTACCATTAATATTCTCGATACTGGTAGCAAACGCAGGGATCAGAGACAGATCTGCAAAATTGGCATTACCATCGCTTAAGGTTATTTCACCGATGGTTAAGGCTAATGGGGGTTGTTTATCTTTGCTGGTGGTTTGTGTGTTTTTTTCCACTATTGGCCGTTGATCCCTTTTATGATCGATCATCAGCTGTGCAAAATTAATACTGCGTTCTGGGGTTATAATCATGCGGCTATAGGGTGCCTGCAAATCTATTTTATCAATAACGATAGACAAGGGATTAAAGTTAACCTTGACGGGATCTATTATTAACGCCTGCCAGCCAACTAAGCGTTGTTTAAGTATCTGATCGCTAGTATTAAAGTTTTGAATACTAAGGCCACCCTCAAAATTACCATGAAGCGCTCCCTGCGCATCAAGCGCGATTGAAACCGCACCTGCAACTGACAGTTTACCTTGCTCAAGATTGACTTTCGCAACATCATTGATGTAAGGCTGCAGGGCAGTTAATGCGACGTTTTTTAAATTGACCCTGGCCTTTATATTAAAGGGGGCCGGTGAGACTTGACCTTTAATGCTATTAGGAGCGGAGTCGTCAACCCGGTATGAAACATTGAAAGGCAGGGCGTGTGTCAGATCTTGATTTAATTCAGATAGTTGCAGGTTTATTTTATGAATAGAAAATTGTGCGGCGACACTGGGGAGTTTATCTGTAATATTAACCTGACTGTCATTGATTCTTAAATGCTCAATTGACCATTTAAAATCATTAGCCGAAGCACTTTCTGTACTGCCTGGTTCAATTTCAACTGGTTCAGAGTGCTGCGCAAAAGGGGCCAAGAAAGTAAGTTCTCCCTGTTTATTCCGCTCGACTTGCAAATCGATAGCATCGATTTCTAGCGCTTCTATTTGTAACGTCTGCTTTGCCAAATTAAAAGCCACAGGGCCTATTTTGACTGCCTTTATATCAATAAAACTGTCCTGTTGCCGGGCGATTTGCAGAGAGCGCAACTGAATGATGCTATCAAACAGATCAAATTCAGGGGTATTATCTGTCATTCTAAAACGATAGTTGGCATCAACGTGTGCAATGCCATGCAGTAAATTATAGGGGGTTTCTTGGGGTGCATATTCCCACAATTTGTGCGCCTTAATACCCACCATGCTGATTGAACCCGAAGAGCGCAATGGCGCCACGCCGACAGTGCCTGCCCATGCAATGCTTTGACCCTTGCCAAGATCGATATTTAGTTGATAATCACCGCTATCTTTTGTACGGGTAGAAAAGCTTTTCAGCTTGAAGTTAAGCGGGTCGATTCTATGCTCAATAGTATTGACCTGACTATGATCAACAATATTAATTACCCCATTACTCACCGCAATATTATCGAACAGTAGTTTTACTAATGCACTGTCGCTCTGCTTAATAGACCTCTCTTCTGCCAAACTGTCGGCTTGAGTTTGGAATGCTTGTTGGAAATTAGATAAACCGTTTTTATCAATAACCAAATTGATAGAAGGGGCTACAAGCTCTACGTTAGCAAATGTAAATGCACCTTCTATCGCAGAGCGCAGTTCGAAATCGGTAGTGTATTGCTTAAATGAGGCTACCTGATCGCCTTGAGCATTTTTAATCGCCACATTATCAATAACCAGCGTAAAAGTATAAGGGTTAAAAGCGACTTTTCCTATCTCTGTTTGCCACCCTGAATTAAGTTCAATCTGTTTAACCAGCTGAGTGTTAATGACTTTAGGTAGGAGTATAAAACCGCCTATTGTATAACTGCTTATCAATAAAACGGCCCAAAATAGGGGAGAACAATAAAAATAACGGCTGAATATTTGTTGCATTGATTTCACCTTAATCCTGTTTATTCGCTTAGAACGACGAAAAACTAATATTATCCATTAGAATCAGTGATATATCCAGAATTTCGTGGACAAACAAACAGACCCAACCTACTATGAATAAACAGTGAACATTTACACAAAGGGTGGGTTATGGACAATGAATATTACTTCACTAAAAACAGTGATCAATTAAAAGAAAATTTACTCAAGACGGTGGCGGAAGTTCGTCAGGCATTAACCGACTTCTCGGCAGTTATCCTGCTGCAGGATAAGGATAAACAGCGCCAATCGGTGGTTTTTTCTCTGATCGACCGTGCGGATGATCAGATAGAATTCGTCGTAGAAAGTTTTTTTTCACAAAGCGCGATTCAAGAAACCTTACAATTTATTAAAAGTTTTGAACTGCAAAAGGGCTCGGAGCAGGATACTAAAAAATTAGCCGGATTTATTCAAACCGCTTTACCTGTCGAGGTGCTGGATTTGCATATCACCCGGATCAACAGTGCTAAGGATAAATGTAAAAAAATAATTACTTCTATCAAAGACAATGATGTCAGAAAACAGGCTGATAAACGTTTTTATTTTGTACATAGCATATGCGGGTTTTCGCATTTTGTGACCAATGAATTATACCGGCATTTAGTACATATTACTGACCCCGTCGACTCTATCTATTTTGGCCTGGAAAAACATAATAAACAAAGCACGGTTTTTTTTCCAAAGGCAAAAGCGACCCTACGCAATCAAAGTGACCAAGATAAAGCTATCGTGCGCAAAAAGCATAATTCATTGCCTATCTTTTTAGCCGAAAACAGCGAATTATTAGCCTTAAACAAAAACGGCAAGAAGCAGGCAATAAGGTACAGTTATAAATGATGCTTTATTCCTGAAGCGTGTGAGTACTTTACAGGAACCCTTTAATACTTTGTAAGTATTAAGATAACAGTCAGCTGCTTTGAAAAGGGTCAAAAACATAAACAGACCCAACCTACGGAAGTGGTGTTACTTGCTCCACCAAACAGACCCAACCTACAGCAGGTTAAAGTCAACGTATAAGCATAGAATTTAATATAACGTCAGCAATTAAAAAATAAAAATGGTCTGTCAAAAAAATTAACTCATAACAAAAGGCGGAATCTATGTTTAAAAAAATATTTTCAACAACCCTAACGGTGATATTTTTAACTATCAGCTGCTATAGCAATGCAGCTGATAGCCAGGATTTTTATATAAGCAGTTTTTCGGAAGGTAAGTTGAATAACTGGGAAGTTAAAGAATTTTCGGGTAAAACCGAATACAACATTGTTAATGACGATCAAAATAGTAAAAAAAGGGTACTTAAAGCAACGAGTCATAATGCCGCTTCGGGTTTATTTATGGAAAAACGCATTGATCTGCAAAAAACACCGTATCTGCATTGGTCCTGGAGAACCGATAAATTATATTCTAATCTAGATGAAAGTAAAAAACAGGGCGATGATTTTGTTGCCCGTATCTATCTGATTATTGATGGCGGTTTGTTCTTTTGGAAAACCCGCGCTTTAAATTATGTTTGGTCATCTTATTTTACACAAGGCCAGGTATGGGCGAATCCTTTTACTGCTAATGCAACCATGTTGGCGGTTGAATCAGGCGAAAAAAATTTAGGTAAATGGTTACACTACAGTCGTAATGTCCGTGAAGATTTAAAAAAATTCGTCGGTAAAGAGGTACGTTATATAGACGGTATTGCGCTGATGACCGACAGTGACAATGCTGGCCAACGGGCAACAACTTATTATGGAGATATTTATTTTTCAGCAAAGCCGTAACCTATTCTGAATATATTGAAGCCCTTTTATTGGGGCGCAAAATTTAAAACAATATAAACAGTATTCATCTAAAAATCTTCAAGCATGCTGCCGGTTTAATTCCCAAGCAGTCATTACGATGCTCAACTTCGATACACAGGTACAACCAAAATAGAAAAATAGTATTTTAATCATTCATTTATGACAGTTAGTTTGATTCCTGTTGTGAGTTATTGGACAGATTTTTATTATCTAAGAATGCGATCATTGGGATTAAATTTAAACATGATCTCTTTTCAAGAAGCTATTTATAATCTCTTGTTATTAGTGAAAATAAAAAAAGGCGCAGTTCATCTGAAATTTAAGCGTTTTTTCTTTTACGCTTACAGGCAAAAATAATCAAGGATGATCAAATAAATGCTAACTAAGAGAAATGGGGCGGTTAAAACATATAATATTTTTTAAAGCCAAAAAAAAGACAGGACGCATAATGCGGCCTGTCTTTTTGAAAGAAACTAAAATAAGGACTATTTTTTAGGCCATGCTTTAAGATCAATCTTCAAATCAGGAAACTTTAGTGCATCAAACACGGGGTGTTCAACGCCTGTTTTCAACTGATCTTTGTAGTCTTTCAGAAGACGCATTAGCGTCGGGAACAACATCATTAAGGCCAATAAATTTACCACAGCCAAAATACCCATCATCGGATCTGAAAAGAAAAATACAGCGGTTGCCCCTGGTGCTACCGCCCCAAGGAAAACCACAAAAACAACAGTGAGTCGCAAAATATGTATATAAATTTTATTTTTTGACATAAAACTTAATGCATTTTCACCTAAATAATAGTTATAAATGATAGAGCTGATCGAAAAGAGAAAAATCGCACCCGTCAGATAATATTGTGCCCAGTCGCCCACATGATAAACGAGTGATTGTTGTGTCAGTACAACACCATCTATAGCATCAGCACCCGGTACATAAACATCACCTAACAGAATAATAAACGCAGTACAGCTACAAATCAGCATCGTATCGATAAAAACTGAAAGTGATTGGGTGATACCCTGGCTGATAGGATGTTTAACGTCAGCGGTTGCGGCAACGTTAGGGGCAGAACCTAAACCTGCTTCATTGGAGAATAGCCCGCGTCGCAGACCTTGTGCTAATGCTGCACCCATACCACCACCAACTGCTTCTTCTAAACCGAAGGCGTTAGATACAATAGAGGTAAGCACCGCCGGAATTTCAGTGATATTAAGCAAGATAACAAACAGTGCCATCGCAACATAACTGATTGCCATTATCGGCACTATAATATCTGCCGTTTTAGCAATACGTTTAATACCGCCGTAAACAATAAAACCTGTAATTAGCGCCAGACCTAAACCGGTCCAAAGACGATCGATCCCAAAACTGTCTTGTGCAGCACCTGCAACAGTGTTTCCCTGAAAGGCATTAAAGCCAATAGCAAATGAAGAAATCAAACAAACTGCATAAAGATAAGCTAACCAGCGGTAGTTCTCACCCAACCCGTAAATAATAGTACGTGCAGGACCGCCACGGAAATTACCGTCTTCTTTTCGTTTATATAGTTGCGCAAGAGAACATTCAACAAGGCTGGTTGCCATGCCGACTAAGGCTATTGCCCACATCCAGAAAACAGCTCCCGGCCCGCCTAGGGTAATAGCAACAGCAACTCCGGCAATATTACCACCGCCAACCCGTCCACCGATTGATAATAAAAGCGCTTCACGGGCAGAAATTGCATTCTTATTCTTAGTTTGATTGCTGTTTAGCAGAACACGGAACATACGTCCAAAAAAGGTAAATTGGACAAATCCGGTCATCACAGTAAAGAATAGGCCAAAAATAACCAGAAATGGAATAAGTGCCCATCCCCACGTAAGATCGCTAATGATCCCAAACATTGATTCTATTAATTCCACTTTATTTCCTTTTATTTTTGTTTTTATTTCTGATTCACTAAAGGTTATCAACACAGCAAAAGACGATTTGACATTAAAACACCATCAATTGTGTACGGAATCAGGGAAGCGCCGGAGTATACAGGGTGTTCTCCTTTTAAGCGAATCATGCTCAAAAAACTGTCAAGATGCTGTTATGCAATCTTTTTTTTATTTTTTACAATCATTAATAACTGATATCAATAACACTAAATATTATAAAATAAGATGGAGAACTATATTGCGATTTTAACTAGCTCATCTTGATTTAAATAAATCATTTTCAGCCTGTTTATTGCGTCTTATCTGTTTTTGCAATGCCCCTACCAGTGACAATAAATATTATTGTCACTGGTAGCTAATTAACAAAGGGTCTTCTTTAATAGTTTCAATTAGGTTATTAGTTAAATTAACGACATAATAGATTATTAAGTTATCAGTCAGATAACCCGTTTTGCGTCATACTGAGGAATATAAATGACCGATAAAAAACCGAACAATCCCTTATACGGCCTTAAATTGGAACTGCTATTAACAGAAATTTCTGAGCATTATGGTTGGGAGTTATTAAGTGAGGGCATGTGCATTGATCGTTTCCAATATCATACAGGAATGAAATCGACAGCAAAATTTTTGCGTAATAATCAGTGGGCAAGAGAAAAAGTGGAAAATTTTTATCTTTATCAGTATAAAAATTTTCCATATCCAGATAATAAACAATTAGCGATACCGCCCCGTGATCGCCAAATCCCAAGTGATCAACAAACCGACGAACCTGCCGATATTACTGAAGAATCTATATTACAGTTAGATAAAGCATCAAAATTAAGAATCTACAAAGCAGTGGGTAGTGCAACAAAGCAACGCACTTCAGAGCCTGCCTATGATCCGAGTAATCCTTGGGGAATAAAGTAAATTTTTGTGATAAGTTGAACAGCAGTGCAATAATATTGCACTGCATAATAAAGGATTTTGCACTTATAGAACAAAAGGTTACTCTTAATCCGAGGTCATTTTTTTATTAAAGGATACTATATGGACATTTTATTTGAATATTTATTGAGAATTGAAGTATTAATTTTAATTTTAGTTGTCGTTATTCTAAAATCATCAATTATTTTTGTACCACAAAACAGGGCTTATCTGATCGAGCGTTTTGGTAAATACCAATCGACCCGGGAAGCCGGTTTAAATTTTATTTTTCCTTTCATTGATCACATAGGATCAGACCGTTCGCTTAAAGAGCAAGCGATCGATGTACCAAGTCAAAGTGCTATTACGAAAGACAATATTTCGTTAAGTGTCGATGGCGTTCTTTATTTTAGAGTATTGGATCCGTATAAGGCTAGTTACGGAGTCGATGATTATTTATTCGCAGTCACTCAATTAGCACAAACAACCATGCGTTCTGAGTTGGGTAAAATGGAGCTGGATAAAACATTTGAAGAACGTGATGTGCTTAATACTAATATTGTGGCAGCAATTAATGAAGCCGCTGGTCCATGGGGTATTCAAGTTTTACGTTACGAAATCAAAGACATTGTGCCACCACAAAGCATTATGGAAGCGATGGAAGCGCAAATGAAAGCCGAGCGTGTAAAACGGGCGCAAATATTAGAGTCTGAAGGTGATAGGCAGTCTGCGATTAACGTTGCAGAAGGCCAAAAACAATCGGTGGTCCTACAGGCGGAAGCTCAAAAAGAAGAGCAGATACTGCGTGCTCAAGGTGAGGCTAATGCTATTATCGCCGTTGCCGAGGCGCAGGCAGAAGCATTAATAAAGGTGGGTGAAGCCGCTAATACCGAGCAGGGACAAAAAGCGATTCAACTCGATTTGGCGACTAAGGCGATTGAAGCTAAGGCTGCTATTGCTAAAGAATCGTCAGTGGTATTGCTGCCCGATAGTGGTAATGATGCTGCTTCTATTGTTGCACAGGCGATGACCATCATTAATAGCTTAAATAATAAAGGCTAATTATGGAATATTTTTTAGCGCATTTGGGACAAAGTTTTATCGTATTGGGGCTTATTTTATTAGCCGTTGAAGTTCTTGTATTGGGTTTTTCGACTTTTGTTTTGTTTTTTATTGGGGTCGGCGCCATTGCGACCGGTGCCCTAATGGCACTAGGCGTTATCCCGGAAACCTTTCTTAATTCATTATTGGTAACGGCTATCATATCTACTGTCGTAGCATTAATCAGTTGGAAGCCAATGAAAAAAATGCAAAATAAAGTTGAGTCAAAACATGTCAATAATGACATGATCGGACATCAATTTGTATTAACTGAAGAGCTGTTGGTCGGAAAAACGGTCACTCATCGCTATTCAGGTATCAGTTGGCAGGTCAAAGCAAAACAGCCACTCTCCGCCGGAACCGAGGTCAAAATAATAGAAGTAGAAGTAGGGTTGTTGACCGTTGCTCGGGTTGAATAATCAGTAAAACAGCTCAAATGACTGCGCAGATAGTGCAGTTATTTGAGATTTTCTGAGCTAAAATCCTATATATAAAAGCACAGATAGTAGTGACATAGCAGCTCGACATTCAGCTCTTGGTAAAAGCACTCAACGATGACAAAACGTAATGACTCTGATGCTTATTTATAATCAAACCGTTAATTGCTGGGCTACAATTAATGAAACAGAAAGATTTTGTCATTATATAATAATGGCTTATTAAACAGGTCAATTCATGAAATCTAAATATCGCATCGTTATCATTATAACTTTTTTATTAGTGACACTTTCAGTCATTATCTCCACAGTGAATTATAGGGTAGCTCTCAATTCAACAGAAGTGCAGCTCAGAGAACGTTCTTTGCCGTTAACCGCTGATAACATCTCAATGGAAATTCAAGAACAAATTATGGGACCTAATATTGTCTCCTCCATGATGGCCAATGATACTTTCCTGCAAGACTGGTTAATTAATCATGAAGATGATGTTGATAAAATTTCAAAATACCTTGAAGTTATTAAAAATAAAAACAAGTTGCTGGTCACCTTTCTTGTCTCTGAAAAGACCAAAAATTATTATACCGCCGAGGGGTTGTTAGAAGAGCTTACTGAAGATAATCCAAATAATGCTTGGTATTTTCGCTTTATTCGAACCCCTGATAAAAATGAGATTAACTTTGATTTCAATGAAAATATTGATGGTGCGATGATTATGTTTATCAACCACAAAATTTATGATCAACAGTCTCATGTGATAGGCGCGACGGGTATCGGCTTAAAAATTTCAGATTTAAACGAGATGCTCAACTATTTCAGGAATAAATATAATTTTAATGTTTATTTTTTTAATCAAGCGGATAAAACCGTTATCTATGAACATGGTTTGACCCCCCTAAAGGATACTAAACATATTTCCGAACTAAAGATCCTGAAAGATTCAATAGTGAGTGAAGAATATAAGCTGATTGAATACACAAAGGAAAACGAAGAGTATTTAATGAACACAAAGTATATTCCTGAGCTGGATCTCTATTTAGTTGTCGAGGCAAAACGTTCGGGATTTTTATTGGATGTAAAAAAAACATTCTACTTTAACTTGCTAATCTCACTATTTGCGACACTTCTGGTCGCCTTTTTGATTTTAAAAACCGTCAATAAATATTATAAAGATATGGAACATCTTGCTAAATATGACGAATTGACCAATTTAAAAAACCGCCGAGCATTTAATCAAGCGCTAGAGCATTTTTTATTGCTGTGCAAACGGCGGAACAGTCAGTTATCTCTAACTTTTTTTGATTTGGATGATTTTAAAAATGTAAATGATAGCTTTGGCCATCAAACCGGAGATAAAGTACTGCAACGTGTTGCCGATATTTTAAAGAATAATATTCGTCAGACGGACATCATAGGGCGATGGGGTGGAGAAGAGTTTATTGTCGCTTTTATTGATACTGACTTAGAAAACGCAAAATTGATCACTGAAAAAATCAGAGAATGTATTGAAAAAGATAGCGCTTTATCGCAATTAACAAATATAAAAATAACGGCCAGTTTTGGTCTTACAGCTGTTACTGTTCAGGATACGCTCGATTCACTGTTAGACAGGGCAGATCAAGCCCTCTATAAAGCAAAAGAGAATGGGAAAAACCAAGTTGTCTGCGTTTGATGAAAGGGTATTGTATTCCTCGTTCGATTAACTGAAGCCAGGGCCTGAAGTTACCAAGCAAGTATTTATTTTAAAATAAATACTTGCTCTTTTATTTAGGTTCTGTATATTATGCATCAGCAAAAAAAGAAAGCCTTTGTTTACATTCTCCATTTCGTTGTTTTATTCATAATACACGCTCTGTAGTTTTTAAGTGCCAGTCTGTTTTACGCTATTAAAGCCTCTTGAAGGCAATTTTACATTCAAATTACAGGATATTATTATGTCTAATACAGTACAAGGAACCGTTAAGTGGTTCAACGAATCTAAAGGTTTTGGTTTTATTGAGCAAGCATCTGGTCCAGATGTATTCGCTCACTTTAGTGCTATTGCAAGCGAAGGTTTCAAAACTTTAGCTGAAGGCCAAAAAGTAGAATTCACTGTAACGCAAGGTCAAAAAGGCCCGCAAGCAGAAAATATCGTAGCGCTTTAATTTAGCTAAGATATTTTAGCTCTTATACTGAGCTAATTTAATATTAAAGAAATGGTAAACCTTTACGGGTTTGCCATTTTTTTTGTCAATTTTAAAGTAACGACAAGATCCTGCTACATTTTAACTAACAATCCCCTCTCTCTTTTCCTTTTGATTAATCGCTCTCTGTGTCATTAATTTCGTTTATTTATGTTGCTATCAACTATATTTATTAAAGGGTCATGGCCTACGCGCGAAAAAATTGCGTGCCCAAGCCTTTTTACACCATAAGCATAGACATACTTTTAACTGCACAGTCAGCGCTTCTGCTTTGTTGTGACGCAGTACTGCTGACAAAAATAAACAAGCCTAGGATGGAATATGCTCAATGAAATAACTGCTGCTCATACTCAGTCTGCGCAGGAAGTGATTACCAGGCTTGAAGTTGAGCAGCAAACCGGACTTTCCTGGGTGCGGGCAAAAGAGAGATATTATCAAAATGGGCCTAATCTCCTGCCCGAGGAACCTGCTCGCCCAGCATGGTCAGTATTCTTAATACAGTTCAGAAGTATGCTGATTTTAATTCTGCTTGCTGCGGTGCTTCTCTCTGCACTGATCGGTAACATTAAAGATGCGGTTGTCATATTGGTTGTGGTGTTGATCAATACATCAATGGGCTTCTATCAAGAATATCGTGCCGAACGCAGCCTGGCTGCGTTGAAGGAAATGTTGCCCGTTAAAACACATGTCAAACGAGATGCTCAAAAAATTAAGATTCCAGCTGAACAATTAGTCGCAGGAGATATCGTGCTGTTAGAGGCGGGTGATCGTGTTCCCGCTGATGGCAGATTACTTATCGCCGCCGGACTAGAAATTGATGAATCAGCATTAACGGGTGAATCACAGCCGGTAGTGAAAGACAGCTCTGTATTGTCAATTTTCGACGCAGTCCTGAGTGACCGCATAAATATGGTTTACATGAATACCATTTTGACCAAGGGACGCGCTGAATTTGTGGTCACCGCAACAGGTACACGAACCGAAACGGGACGCCTTTCAGAACAGCTTGCGGCGACCAAAGAGTCACCCACACCTTTACAAATTCAGCTCGATATTCTCGGTAAGCGTCTGGCCGTGGTAGCCTTGACATTAGTCGGGATAATGGCACTTCTGTCATTATTGCGCGGCACGCAACTCAGTCACATTATACTCGATGCTATTGCGCTGGCAGTTGCCGCCATACCTGAAGGGTTGCCCTTAGTCGTCACGGTTACGCTGAGCCTCGGAATGCGTCAAATGGCCCGCCAGAAAGCGATAGTGAAACGCCTGGCAAGTGTGGAAACTCTGGGTTGCACAACCGTTATCTGTTCCGATAAAACCGGCACCTTGACACTCAATCAGATGACTGTTCGCGCGTTTTACTACCAGAGCAAACATTTTAACGTTTCCGGTGAAGGATACAAAGCGAAAGGAACTATCACAGCTTTAGGCGACAATAAAACAAAACAGGACCTAAAACCGCTTATGATTGCGCTTATTGTCTGCAATGACAGTTCTGTCAAGGATGCAAAAATAACGGGAGATCCAATGGAGGCCGCCTTGCTTATCCTCGCGGAGAAAGGGGGGGTATCCGGTGCTGAGATTAACCAACGGCTACCGAGAATGGCGGAAATTCCGTTCGACGCGCAGCACAAGTTTATGGCCACTTTTCATCAGCTTGATGATCAAGTGCAGTTATTCGTTAAAGGGGCGCCGGATGCTTTACTGCCATTTTGCGAGTCTTGTTATGCGAATAAAGGCAAGTTATTAAGTCGCGTTGAACGCGACAAAATAGACGCGCAATATCTGGCCTTCGCCGGTGATGGACTGCGCGGCTTACTGATCGCGACACGGATTATCCCGGCAGACCTGTTCAATCCATCGGCAGACCTCAGCGAGTGGATCAAGGAACTGACCTTTATTAGCTTGTTAGGTTTACAGGACCCCCCCAGGCCCGAGGTAAAAGCTGCCATTGCGCAGTGTAAACAGGCGGGCATTGCGGTTAAAATGATCACTGGCGATCACCAAGCGACCGGTGCCGCAATAGCAAAAGAACTCGGCATAAAGGGCCGGGCTATCAGTGGTGCCGAACTGGATTTATTGGACTCTGCTGAGCTCGCGGAAATGATCGATCAAACAATCTGTTTTGCGCGTGTTAATCCAAGCCAGAAAGTAAAAATAGTGCGTGCGCTGCAATCAGTCGGGCACGTTGTTGCTATGACCGGTGACGGGGTCAATGATGCTCCTGCCCTTAAGAGTGCCGACATAGGCGTCGCCATGGGGATAACCGGCACTGCAGTTGCAAAAGAGGCTGCCACTATGGTGTTGGTCGATGATAATTTCGCGACTATTGTGCTCGCGGTACAACGGGGCCGGTCACTTTACGACAATATTTTAAAGTTTGTGCGATTCCAGTTATCAACCACTATCGGCGCTATCTTGACGGTTTTTTTCGCGCCACTGCTTGGCTTACCTGAGCCATTTACCCCTATTCAGATCCTCTGGATAGCAATTATAATGGACGGCCCACCAGCCGTCTCACTGGCATTAGATGCCGGTCGTTCGGGCATTATGTCCGAACCGCCACGTCGTCGAAGCGATCCCATACTGCCTGCTTCCCGGCTGCTGAAGATCAGCGCTTACGGTATTACCATGATGGTTGGCACGCTGGCGGTTTTATACTTTGCGCTGCAAACGGGTTCTGAGCAACGGGCGCTAACTCTTGCATTCACTACCTTTGTCTTATTTCAGGTGTTTAACGTATTTAATGCCCGAAACGAGTTTGGCTCTGCCTTTAATCCCTATCTGTTCAGCAACATGATGCTTTGGGCATCGCTTATAGCCGTTGTAGTACTGCAAGCTATTGCGGTGCACTGGCCACCAGCAATGGCCATCTTTGCTGTCGGTGGAATGAGCTTCTCAGATTGGGGCATAGCCTACGGAGTGGCAGCCTCTATTTTGGTTCTGGAAGAAGGGCGCAAGTTACTGACACTGTTTATTAAACGTTTAAAGCATTAACTGAGCCTCACTTGCCCGCAGTATATTGGCTAGAATAATGCTGCGGACACCCTATTTTAAAAATCATCGTCTTTTTTGTATCTGCAAACTTTATTTTTTTAATCTGAATCTCGTGATTTCAAACGAGGCTTAAGAACCCGGCCGGCGAGCAATAAAAATAAAATAATTAACAACCACGAGGAGAAGCTACCGCCGTGCTGAACATAAACCGTATCAACATATAGGTCATCATAGTCACCACTTTCTAATGGCAGAGCGTAAAGCGCTGGGTTATCATTCGAACTGTAGGTCGCAACGATGCCGTCATAACCAACTTGGTATAAATCAATCAATAGGTCGTAGTTATCCGCGTTATATCCTGACGCCAAGCTGGTAATGACTTCGTATTCATCTTGATCACTGTCACTGTGAATAATGAAATCATCGGTTCTGTAATAATTGATCCAGGGCCCCCCATTTTTACTTAAATATAATTGTGCATACACAGCAGCGCTGCTGTCATAACCATCATAGCTGTATACATCTGCGTCAAAAACAAGACTAAATGTTCGATAGTAGCCATCAAAATCAAAATCATCCTGCAGTGTGGTAAAGGCATTGTAGATAGTGAACTGTGGCGCATAACTTCTGTATATTAATGGACTATCTTGAAATGTTATTTGCTCATCTCTGCTTTTTCCCGTTGCTTTACCTATTAGCTGGTCTGAAAAGACGGAGGTATAATTAGTGTCAATTATATCTAAGCGCATTTGATCGTTTATTGCCGCTGATAATACCCCATAAGAAACCGTTGATTGGGTTGTTTTTAGCTGATCTGCATTAACCTGACCGCCAAAAATAATCACTAAAGCAATAAAAATAGCCTTAACACTCAGCGACTGACCTTTAATGTTTATGATTACTTTGCGCTTTATTCTGTTAATCAATTGACTGTTCATAGCTTACTCGTATTGATAGGGTTATTGATGACTATTAAACCCTATTGAACATGAACCTAAACTGAACAGTTAAATATTCCCCTAAAAATCCCTTATGTTTATTGATAGCCGCTAATTGCTTTGCTGAAAAAGAAAAAGGGATATGATTAACTTATTGAAAATAAATGGACTATTTTTAGTTTGAAGGTGAGCTATTTAATCACTTCAAATATATTACATATCCTGAACGACGAGATTAAACATGATGAATGACCTAATCAATAATATACTGCCGTCCATTGAGCACTTCAAAGTTGCAGGATATTGGATTGCTTTTTTTGCCGCTCTGCTCGAGACCACCCTCGCTGTCGGCCTGCTTTTACCGGGATCATTAATTATTCTTTTCCTTGGTGCGCTTTCTGCCCGTGGTTACCTTGATTTGGGTGATCTTATCTGGTTTTCTGCTCTGGGCGCTATTATCGGCGACAATCTAAATTATTATCTTGGCAGAAAATATGGCGCAAAATGGCTGAAAGAAGGTTTCTGGCTTCTCAAGGAAAACCATATTATAAAAGCACAAAATTTTATGGACGCAGAAGGTGCAAAAAGTGTTTTGTTGAGCCGGTTTATTCCAGGTGCCAAGAGCTTGCTCCTTTTATTGCGGGTAGTATAAGGATGAATAAAAGGACATTTATGTTTTGGAATATTCTCGGTGGAATAGGTTGGGGATGCCAATGGGTTCTGGGCGGTTACCTCTTTGCACAATCCCTTAATATCGCTGAATTGTGGCTCTCTCGGGCGGGACTTTTTTTTGCTTTTATGCTGATCCTTGCGGGCAGTTTCTACCTTTTTAAATACTTAATTATTAAACAAGGCAAACAATTTTTGCTTCTTACCAGCTCCCTTTTACAATCGTTCAAAGAAGCCATCTCAAATAATGATCAGGTGATTTTATGGCGACAGAAACATCAGCGTAGCCTCGTTTTTTTTCAGGATAGGTTGGATAGAAGCGCATTTTCAGGCTTAATGCTATCCCTGTTAACCCTGGTATTTTTCTATGTTATTGCCCTGCTTAGTGGGATCGTTGAAGATCTGATAACGTCTGATCCTATTGTTGCCGCAGACATTCGTATTGCAAATCTTTTTTTTGTTTTTCGCGATGAGACACTAACGGCGCTTTTTAGCTGGGTAACCTTGCTGGGTAAAAGTCAGATTATTTCAGTCTTTATAGCTGTCTTAGTTGCACTGCTTTGGTTGTGGCAGAAAAAAGATTATATTTCCCCTCTTTTTATCGCGGTTATTGGCAGTGAGACATTTACCTATTTGGGGAAACTGGCTTTCCATCGACCTCGCCCGGAAATGGCTGTTTATGCTGAAAATTCTTTTTCGTTCCCCAGCGGGCATGCAACGATAGCGGTCGCATTCTACGGGTTTTTGGGCTACTTGCTGATACGTTTTACCCAAAATTGGCATAAAAAGGTAAATATATTCTTTACCACAATAATAATTATTATAGCGATTGGCTTTAGCCGGATATACCTTGGGGTTCATTATATAAGTGATGTATGGAGCGGTTATCTGGTCGGCGCAATATGGCTGATTATTGCCATCTCTTTTTCCGAATGGTTTAAACATAAAAAAAAGAGGCAGGTCTCAGCCCCTACCATTAAGGTCGTTCGCACGATTTCATTCGGGCTTATTTTAACTGCCATCTTATTCTATCTGGGGTTTGCAGTAAGCTATCACCCTCCACTGGGAGAAGTTCCACTAAATAACACCGCTATTGTATTGAAAAGTACTGATATCTTCGTCAATGAACAGCTGAAATATACTGAGACATTGTTCGGTGAAAAACAGGAGCCATTAAACTTTATTTTCCTTGCCGAAAGTGATGATCAGCTGCTTGGCAGATTGCGGCAGGCGGGATGGATGCTAACCGATAAGGCCAATATCCGATCATTTGCTAAAGTAGTTAATGCCCTGATATCGAAAACCACCTATCCATCCGCACCCCTTTCACCTTCTTTTTGGCATGCTAAAACTCAGGATTTTAGTCTCTCTAAAACGACCGGTGAACAACTCTTCGGTCATTCACAGCATATAAAAATATGGCGCACAAAATCATTATTGAAAACCGGCCATCATATTTATGTCGGCATGAGCAATACCCTTGATGGCCTTCGATGGGGGGGTATTCCTAAAATTTCGCCGGATTTAGAAATAACACGAGAGCGCTTATATGTGGATCTCAACAGGACCAACATAATAAAGCAGCAACTAAAAATACAACTTGTAGCGCCGCTAATAGGTAAAAATTTTATGGGTGATCAATTTTTTACCGACGGCAAGGCTTATATCATCGCCTTTCAATAAAGCTTTTAGCGGTGCTGTTAGCAACAATAACCATGCTGCGCAACTCAGCCACTTTAAGATTGATTTAAAGAAACATTATCCAATATTATTTGATAATGTTTCAATTATTATGCTGTTTAAATAAGATAAAACAGCGTTATTATCCTTTCCATCGAACACCACTGACCATTTAACGGGAAAAATTATTATGAAAGCGATTGGATATACTAAATCATTACCTATTACAGACAATGCCTCTTTAACCGACATTGAGCTGCCCGAACCTATTGCAACGGGCCGCGACTTACTGATTAAAATCAAAGCGATTGCGGTTAATCCGGCGGATTATAAAGTGCGTTTAAATACGCCCCCTGCGAAGGGTGAATACAAAGTGATTGGTTGGGATGCTGTTGGCGAAGTGGTTGCGAGCGGCGAAGATGCCACACACTTCAATCCGGGTGATATTGTCTATTATGCCGGTGATATTACTCGTCAGGGTTGTAACGCTGAATATCAGCTGGTTGACGAACGTCTTGTGGGCAACAAACCAAAAAGTTTGTCCTACGCTGAAGCTGCCGCACTGCCGCTGACGGCGATCACGGCTTGGGAAATATTGTTTGAACATCTGTCTATTGAGCAGCAGGGAGCAGACTCAAAAGAAACTTCTAACGAAGTGATTTTGGTTGTTGGCGCGGCAGGTGGTGTTGGCTCTATTTTAGTTCAGCTGGCGAAAGCCATCACCGGTGCCACGGTTATCGCTACGGCATCCCGAAGCAGCTCTGCAACTTGGGTTAAAAAATTAGGCGCGGATCATGTTGTTGATCATAGTAAAGCCCTGCAACCACAAATAGAAGCATTAGGTATTGGCTCAGTAACGCATGTTGCAAGCTTAAACAGCACCGACAGTTATTTTGAAAGTTATACGGAGCTACTGACTCCTTTTGGCAAAATAGCCATGATTGATGATCCGAAGGCCTTGGATATCACCAAACTGAAAATGAAGAGTCTTTCTCTGCATTGGGAGTTCATGTTTGCACGCTCAATGTTTAAGGCTGCAGATATGGATCAGCAGGGCCGCTTGCTAAACCGTGTAGCGGATTTAATTGACCAGGGTTATATCCAAACTACGCTGGGTAAAAATCTCGGAACGATTAATGCGGAGAATCTTCGAACGGCTCACCAAGCTTTAGAAACCGGTCGCTCTATCGGCAAGATTGTTTTACAGGGTTTCGAATTGAGCTAAGTGTTTGAAAAAATCAGCATTTAATCAATTATATTTAAAAAAGAGTTAACCCTTACAAATAAAGAGAAGGAAGCCACCAGCACACGATGTGGTTATTGATCGGTGCATCACGCGAAGATGGCACCAGTGATGCAATCCATTTAGGCTCACTATCGACAGTCAAAACAATTGGGTTTACTTTGGCACGGTTAATGGCAGTTACTTATTCCGACCACTGTGCTGGCCGACGACCATGCCACTAATAAAAAACGTTCAGCGCATTGGCCTGCAACTGGCAGAGGATACAAAGTTGTTGATGGCTGAAGGTATTAATGTGTTGGCGATTATGTCCAATGATTATGAGTCTGTAGAAGCTGATTCGCCAAAGAATATGAAGCTATTTTCTGCACAATATGGTTTTAATTTCCCCTATTTAGTGGATAAAGAACAGTTAATTGGTCGACAATATGGTGCGGTGTGTACGCCTGATTTTTTTGGGTTTAACGCTAAAGGTGAACTTCAGTATCGCGGAAGATTTGATGAACTGCTCGATGCCATGCGTTTGATCGCCAAAACCGGTCACGGCCCCAAAGAACAAACTTCCAGCATGGGCTGCTCAATAAAATGGCGAGAGTAACACTCGGCTGTACCTTACGCAGATTTTATTAGAATAACTGAAATTAGACACTATCCTGATGCGGCCAGAATGCTAATATAAACTTATTTTT
>NZ_PJBP01000092.1 GCF_002836415.1 Psychromonas sp. MB-3u-54
AACAGCGCCTGCCTTTATGCGCAAAACTAAAAATACTGGCGGCAACAGCGCCTGCCTTTGTGCGTAAAACTAACAATACGGCAACAGCGCCTATCCTGACTCTGTTACCGTAGAATACTTACCATTCATTAAAGAGGCACAACGTTATTGGCACAGGGTCCCTTCTGACCCTCCCCGACTTCATATTCAACTTTCTGGCCTTCGTTGAGGGTCGCATACCCTCCCGTTTTAATTTGAGAATGGTGTACGAATAAGTCGTTCCCCCCCTCCTCAGGTGTAATAAAACCAAAACCTTTATCTGCATTAAACCACTTAACTGTCCCAATACTCATAACGTAAATCCTCTTTTATATCTTACCTCGGCCTTTCTACCATAATAAAAATTCAGATCGGCAAAGCCAGTAATATAGTATTTATTTAAATAGCAAAAAATTTGACTGCATGTTTGCCAGTAATACCAATCTATATAATTAAATCACCTAAACTGCTTGGCAAAATGGATGATAACAAAGTGTTTTATTGACCAATAGTTCTCTATTGGACTTGAAATAACCTTGTTATCCTCTGTTTTAACCAGCATGGTTGATTAGATATTTATGCAGATCAGTATAATTCAACCTGGCACAGTAAATTGTAGTTCATCATCAGCAAAATGAGCCAAAGAGAACTAAAAAAATTACGCTTAAAAATAGAGATAAAATTGATTTTATCGCGCATAACAGGTGATAATTTAAAGATAAAAACACCTCTTAGCCTAATAATTAAGAATAGTTTAAAACAATTTCTCTTCGGTAAAAGATGAAGATAGAGGGGAATGACGGGGCTAGGCCGGAAGTTAGAGCGCCTATTCATAATGCTTTACATTTTTGGCTAAAAAACACTCTTGGCGATTTGCACATTGAGGTGACTAATATAATTGGAAAATCCGTCTATTTTCACGATACCACCATTTTTTAGAGGGGCTGGGAACCCGTTATGCCATCAATACTAGTGTAAAATTGAGAAGAGAAGATAAGATCAAATAATGACCGCAATCAGCGGGGTCTGCTTGATAAGATAACACTATTTCCTTATCAAGCCCTTTTTTATCAAAACCTTATTTATAAAGCCCTGGTTATAACCCCTTATTAATAAACAAGGTTTTATTGTTGCGCATGCGCAAACAACCTAAAAAAGTTAGCGGTTGTCACTGCAGCCAACTCTTCTAATGTGACACCTTTTAAGGTCGCAACAAATTGAGCCACATCGCGCGTATAAGCAGGCTCATTTTCCTGCCCTCGATGTGGAACAGGCGCTAAATAGGGAGCATCGGTTTCAACTAATAAGCGCTCCAATGGAATTTCTTTAATGACTGCTTGTAACTCCTTTGCATTTTTAAAGGTAACAATGCCTGAAACCGAAATGTAAAAGCCCATCTCCATTGCCGCCTGGGCCATTTCTAAGGATTCCGTAAAACAATGCAACACACCGCCAACCTGCTCAGCGCCCTCGCTGCGCAAAATTTCTAAGGTCGCTTCACGCGCATCACGGGTATGCACTATTATCGGTTTGTTAACTATTTTTGCCACGCGAATTTGGCTTCTAAAAGAAGCTTCCTGCTCGGCTTTATTTTCTGGCGAATAGAAAAAATCCAGACCCATCTCACCTATCGCAACGACTTTTTCCTGCCGAGCATATTCAAGTAACAGGTCCTCATTAAGCACTTCATCCTGATAGAGCGGGTGCACACCACAGGAGCTGAATATCTCCTGGAATGGCGCGATTAATTCAGCCATTGCAGGATAATCTTTTAAGGTCACGCAGACACTTAACAGGTGGTCTATCCCCTGTTCTTTGGCTTTATTAACCACGTCAGATAAATCTTTATGCTTATTTTTGTAATCTAAACGATCCAGGTGACAGTGTGAATCTACTAACATTTTAATTCCTTAATTTACCTATTCTGTAAAAATTGTTAACGCTTATTAGGATCAAACAGAAAGCAGCTTCTTGCTCACTATCAATCTGTCCTTGCGCGGTGAGCATTAAAAATCACTTAAACTCATTTTTTATTTTTATTAGCAGCGCATTAATCAAAAGTTCTTTTTTTAATGCCGAATGATCAACTAACAGGTTACGCGTTTGCAACAATTCGCCGCATAAAAAACGTAAACTTTTTAAGCTTATTTGATTTTTCCAAATCTGTAATTGTGGATAAGCAAATCCATACACCGCATCGTTTTCTAACTGAATTTCGTTGCCGGCAATACATTCGGATAATTTGAGCTTGTGTAAATCATGTAAAAGATAAAAAAGTAATAACAAACGTTGTTCCGCTTGTTCCGCCAGAAACGCGCTAAAGGTAAATAAAGTTTCCGGATTACTGAGTAAATAAAACACCCCCTCGACACAATCTTTGCGTTGATCATCAATCGTTTCTGCCCGCACACTCTGTAAGTGATTTAATAAGGCAAAAGGACTATTTTGATAGAGACGCAATAACCCTATATCGCGAACATTAAATCCCTGCAACGCAAGCCAAGCGAACAACTCGGTATCTTCGGGCGTGTGTAAATGGGTATGCTGAACACGGCTTAATAAGGTCGGCATAAGTTGGTGATGGCTGCGCGTAAGTAAAATCAAGTAACTATTACCCTGTGGCTCTTCCAGGGTTTTAAGTAATGCATTGGCGGCTGCCGTGGTTAATAAGTTGGCATTTTTAATAACAACCACTTTGTTATCCCCTAAATGAGGACGCTCATTAAGCTTAGCGATTAGGTTTCTTACCTGTTCAATGCCGATAGATTTATTGGTTTCATTTTGTAAAAGATGAAAATCTAAATGATTTTGCGCCTCAAAAAGCTGACAGGAATGACAATGTCCACAGGCCGCGGCTTGTTTATTGGAGCATAAAAGGTACTTAGCAAGGTGCTTTCCAAGTTCGAATTTCCCAATGCCCGCACAACCTGTAAATAATAAAGCATGCGCAAATCGCCCCGCCTGAAAAGTGTTTATTAATTGCTTAAATACCGGCGTTAACCAGGGGGTAACGACGGATTTATTGCTGTTTTCCAAGTTCATATCAAGCAAGACTCATTACCCATTTATCCAAGGCCAAAAAGATAGATTTTTCAACTAACGCCGGGGACTGACTCGCATCTATGGTGACTGCATTTTTATCCTTTGCCACTAAGGAAAGGAAAACGGCGCGTGTACGATCAAAAAAATCAATCGCTTGCCGCTCAATGCGATCTAACTCTCCACGCCCTTTTGCCCTTGTTAAACCAAGTTCGGGATCAATATCCAGATAAAGCGTTAAATCTGCCTTAAAGTCGCCTAATGCCACCTTTTTGATCACGTCAATAAGCCCTAAATCAATACCTCGCCCGCCACCTTGATAAGCTAAAGAGGAATAGTTATGGCGATCACCGACAACCACTTTTTCCGCCATTAGTGCCGGTTTAATAACATGCTCAACGAGTTGCACACGGGCCGCATACATCAGTAATAATTCCGCTTTATCATCTAATTTTTCACCCGTGATTTCCATCTTCACTATATCGCGCATTTTTTCCGCCAATGCGGTGCCACCGGGCTCACGAGTATAAACGGTATCGCAGGTCGCAATATTCTGCCCGGCTAACCACTTGGTTATATAAGAGACAGCCGTACTTTTCCCCGCGCCCTCAAGGCCTTCTATAACGATAAATTTACTTATTAACTTGTCTGCAGCTGACTTTTTTGAAACCGGCATGTTGTTATTTTCCTAAAATATATTTTTGCACAGCATTATTATGCTCTCTAAGACTCTTAGAGAAATAAGAGGTGCCATCCCCCTTGCTCACGAAGTACAAGTATTTTGTTGTCGAGGGATGCAGCGTTGCATACAGCGCAGCTTCGCTTGGCATCGCGATGGGTGTCGGGGGCAAACCATTAATACGGTAAGTGTTATAAGGCGTTTCCTCACGCAGATCTTTACTGCGAATTCGTCCATCATAACGATCCCCCATACCATAAATAACGGTTGGATCGGTTTGTAAGCGCATACCAATGCGCATGCGGTTAACAAAAACCGAGGCGATTTTATCGCGATCAGCTGATAAGCCACTTTCTTTCTCAACGATAGATGCGAGAATCAGTGCTTCATAGGGCGTTTTAAAAGGCAGCTCTTTATCCCTGTCAGCCCATAATTTTTCTAATATCTGCTGTTGATTTACATAGGATTTTTTGATTATCTGGAAAGCAGTCATGCCCGCACTGTAATGATAAGTTTCAGGAAATAACAAACCTTCTAACTTTTTATGAGAACTCTTCAGGCGCTTTAATATCTGTGCTTCGGTTTCCTGTAACGGTTTAATAAAAGGAGCATTATTTAATATCGGCAACCATTCCTTAAACGTGCTGCCTTCAACAAAGGTAATAATGAATTGATGCTCAATACCTTCATTAACCGTCATTAATATATCATTTAAGGTAAAGCCCGGTTCAAACTGGTAAGTACCTGATTTTATATTGATTAATTCAGGATGTAGTTTACCCAGCACTTTCCACCAAGTCAGATCAGTGATGATTTCTGTCTTTAACAGGTTACCGCCTAAACGATGAAAATTACTGCCATTATTAATAGTGAATAAGGTAGGTTGCGTAACCAGAGCCGTGTTTAAGTAATGGTTTAATTTTTTCTGCCCCCAAATAACACTGCCTAAAACCAGGAATATCAAAAAAAATAGGCTAAAGATAATTTTTTTAGTCGGCATTAAGCATCTCTCCTTTTTCTACCAGTGACTGTAATTGCTGTATATGCAAAAAATTTGATTTAGGGTAACAATGGGATTGGTATTGAATCACAGGTACTATTCCCATTAATGCGTTGCTTAAGCACACAGCTTGGGCATTTAATAGATCATTTTTGGTTATCTTCATTACCGTAATCGGCTGCCCCGCTTTGGCTGATAATTCCATAATTTGTCGACGTTTAACACCTTTAACACCACAACCATCAAGCTTTGGTGTCACCCACTGATTTTTTAGTTTGAGAAAAATATTAGCACTGCAAGCTTCAATAACATAACCATCATTATCACAAACTATCCCCTCAAAGGCATGTTGCGCTTCTAATTCATGTTTTATCAATATTTGCTCTAAACGATTTAATGTTTTTAAACCCGCTAATTGTCTATTAATGGCTAATTTCTGCTCGCATTGAATGACTTTTAATCCATCCTCTTGCCATTGTTGATAAAATGCAGGGTAAGGATGGACAGATAAAATACGTTGTGGTGAATGGCAGCCCTGAATACTATAACCCCGCCCGCCAGAGCCGCGTGTTAGCATCACTTTAATCACTGCAAACGGCTGATCACTAACACTCTTTGCTAAAGAGTGCAGTTCGCTCGACAATAATAACCAATCAACATCAGGAAAAAAAAGCTTTTTCGCACCCAATTGCAATCTTTGCAGGTGATAATCCCAGAGCTGCACAATACCCTGTTCAACTTTTATGGTTGAGAACAGACCATCCCCGTAGGCTAACCCCCGGTCATCGGCTGCAATTGTTGTAGATTCAGTGCCGTTTATTAACATAAATTCAGTTCTGTTAGCTATAAAAAACCCGATTATAGAATCGGGTTGTTATTTTAACTTTATTTGGCAAGACTAGATACGTTTAAAGATCAACGAAGCGTTTGTTCCACCAAAACCAAATGAGTTTGACAAAACATACTCAAGATTAGCAGGACGGGCTTTACCATCGGTCACATAATCTAAATCACAACCTTCACTGGGGTTTTCCAGGTTGATAGTGGGTGGAGCAAGCTGATCTTTTAAAGCCAGTACGCTAAAGATAGCCTCAATTGCACCCGCGGCACCCAAAAGGTGTCCGGTCATTGATTTTGTTGAACTCATCATTACATCGTTAACTGCATCACCCCAAACCGTTTTTACTGCTTGGTTTTCAGCGAGATCACCCGCAGGTGTAGAAGTACCATGGGCATTAATATATTGAATATCAGTGGCGTTAATTTTAGCATCTTTAAGGGCATTTCTCATTGCCGCGGCAGCGCCTGCGCCGTCAGCTGGAGGGGACGTCATGTGGTAGGCATCGCCGCTCATACCAAAACCAACGAATTCTGCATAAATTTTTGCACCCCGCGCTTTGGCATGTTCATATTCTTCTAACACTAATACGCCTGCGCCATCACCCAGTACAAAACCATCACGATCTTTATCCCAGGGACGACTTGCTGTTTCAGGAGAATCATTACGTGTCGATAAAGCGCGTGCAGCACCAAAACCGCCCATGCCCAATTCCGTTGAGGCTTTTTCCGCACCGCCAACGATCATCATGTCAGCATCACCGTATTGGATCATACGCGCACCCAAACCGATACTGTGTGTTCCGGTTGTACACGCAGTGGTGACCGCAATATTTGGACCTTTTAGGCCTTTATTGATTGATACATGTCCAGAGATCATATTAATGATGGTTGAAGGGACAAAAAATGGGCTTATCTTACGCGGACCACTTTTAGCAAAACTGTCTTTGTTTTTCTCAATTAACCCTAAACCGCCAATGCCGGATCCGATAGCAACGCCAATGCGATCTTCATTTTCCGCTGTTACAAGGATCCCTGAGTCTTGAAATGCTTGTTCCGCAGCAGCAACGCCATACTGAATAAACAGATCCATTTTACGGGCTTCTTTACGCGGCATATATTCTTCGACATTAAAGTCTTTAATCAAACCGGCAAATTTTGTAGAAAACAGTGTTGTATCAAAAAAATCAATATTTGAGATACCACTTTCCCCTGATTTAACCGCTTCCCATGACTTATCAACCGTGTTGCCTACGGGTGATATCATCCCTAAGCCTGTGATAACAACTCTTCTTTTTGACATTATAACTTCTCCTAATATGCATAAATTAGACTAAATAAATACTCATTTAAAGATAAAATTTAAGTGTTAATTTAGTTAGTATAATTATTCGTTTAAACGCTGTACAGTGGATACACAAAAGGCGGTCAAAAGACCGCCTTTAGAAAGACTTTATCATTTAAAAACAATGATTAACCGTTATTTACAACGTAATCGATAGCTGATTGAACAGTGGTGATTTTCTCAGCTTCTTCGTCTGGGATTTCTGTATCAAACTCTTCTTCAAGAGCCATTACAAGCTCAACAGTATCTAGAGAATCTGCACCCAGATCGTCAACAAAAGAAGCTTCGTTTTTAACTTCGTCTAGTTGAACACCAAGTTGCTCAACTATGATGTTTCTTACGCGTTCTTCGATATTGCTCATGGTTATTTTCCTTTGTGTATTACGCAGTTGCGCTAATGGTAATAACAACAATATATGCTATTACGTTTAATTTCGAGCATTGTACCACTAGTTAAAAATTATTTTTAAGGATATTAGCCAAAACTTGTCTAAATGCCCATTTTTTAACTATCAAATGTAAATATATAGTCAGAATTAGACCATATACATACCACCGTTTACATGGATGGTTTCACCGTTTATATAAGCTGCGCCATCCGAGGCTAAAAATGCAACTGTTGCTGCAATCTCTTTGGGGTCTCCGAGACGACCGGCAGGCACGGCAGATAAAGTCGCAGCACGTTGCTCGTCCGTTAATGCTTTAGTCATATCCGTTTCAATAAAACCCGGTGCAACAGTATTAACCGTAATACCGCGACTTGCAACTTCACGCGCTAAGGATTTAGTAAAACCAATAACACCTGCTTTAGCCGCAGCGTAATTAGTTTGTCCCGCATTTCCCATCGTACCGACCACTGAACCGACATTAATAATACGGCCCTGACGTTTTTTCATCATTGCACGGATAGCCGCTTTACTCATTTTAAAAATAGGCGTCAAGTTAGTGCCAATGATGTCATTCCACTCATCATCTTTCATGCGCATTAATAAATTATCACGCGTGATCCCGGCATTATTGACCAGTATATCCACCGCGCCATATTGTTTTTTAATATCAGCAAATAGTGCAGCAATTGAGTCATTATCTGTCACATTTAAGACAAAACCTTTACCTGCTTCACCAAGATAGTCGCTGATCGCATTGGCGCCATTTTCACTGGTTGCCGTCCCTAAAACAGTTGCACCTAATGCAGCAAAATGCTCTGCAATTGCGCGACCAATACCACGACTGGCACCCGTCACTAATACAACTTTATTCTGCATGCTCATCTTTATTCTCCTTTAACTGCAACTAATGCTTTTTCAAGCGTCGCACTATCGTTAATAACTTGTGCCGTTAGACTCTTATTGATACGACGCACTAAACCACTTAATACTTTACCAGGGCCCGCTTCAACTTGTATTGTGATGCCATCGCCTGCCATTTTTTCAACAATATCACTCCAACGCACCGGACAAAATAATTGACGGATAAGCGCATCTTTAATTTTTTCAACGTCACTTTCGGCAATCACATCGACATTATTAATGACGGCAATTTTTGGGGTATTAAAATGGATGGATTGTAATGCAACGGCCAATTTTTCTGCAGCGGGTTTCATCAAGGCACAATGAGATGGAACACTGACGGGCAAAGGCAGCACACGTTTTGCGCCAGCTTCTTTTAATAAAAGACCAGCACGCTCAACGGCTTCTTTATTACCCGCAATAACCACTTGACCCGGTGAATTAAAGTTAACCGGCGAAACAACTTGTCCCTGTGCAGCTTGCACACAACATTCGGCAATTTTATCATTATTCAAACCGATAATGGCAGACATTGCACCGGTACCTGCAGGAACAGCTTGTTGCATTAGCTGTCCGCGTAATTCAACCAATTTAACGGCATCTTTAAATTCAATCACCCCGGCGCAGACTAATGCCGAGTATTCACCCAAACTATGGCCTGCAATAACAGAAGGTGTTGGGCCCTTTTCCTGTGCCCAAACGCGCCAAAGTGCAACGGAAGCCGTTAATAAAGCGGGTTGCGTTTTATCTGTTTGGTTTAATGTTTCCACAGGGCCCTGTTGAACAAGATCCCAAAGATCGTAACCTAGTACATCACTTGCTTCTTTAAACGTTTCAATTACAACGGGATAAGATTGTGCAAGCTCAGCCAACATGCCGACATGTTGCGAGCCTTGACCGGGGAAAGCAAATGTAAAGTTTGTCATCTTTTATATTTCCTGATAATGATTAATTTTTCGTAGCTACTCAATACGCACTTGTAACGGTTAATGAAATGCTCAAAACTAGATATTGTATTAAGCACCTTTCTAGCGTTGAGTATTTGCGCATAAAAAGTTACATATTCGAACGATGGAACTTTTAACGCCTATAAACCACTACATATAGCAATAAGGTGCTGAATAGTTTTAATTTTAATTGATTCACATGCGCACTAGCGCAGAGCCCCAAGTAAATCCACCGCCAAATGCTTCTAATAAGATTAACTGGCCGGGTTTTATTTTTCCTGAACGTACTCCCTCATTTAAGGCGAGCGGGACAGATGCGGCAGAGGTATTACCCTGATTTTCAAGCGTTAAAATAACTTGATCCATGGACATACCCAATTTTTTTGCGGTCGCAGTAATAATACGCTTATTAGCCTGATGTGGGACTAACCAGTCTAGCTGCTCTTTTTCAATATTATTGGCAGCCAGTGTATCAACAACGACTTGGCTTAACTTTTTAACAGCAACTTTAAAAACATCGTTACCCGACATTGATAAGTAAGCTTCATGAACTGATTGAGGATTACCACGCTGCGCATTGGGTAATTTTAACAACTCACCAAAACGGCCATCTGCATTAATATGGGTTGATAAAATACCTTCATCCTCAGTGGCACTAATAACAGCCGCACCGGCACCATCACCAAATAAAATAATAGTCGAACGATCCGTTGAATCACAAGTTGCAGCTAAAGTATCAGCCCCTATGACTAATATTTTTTTTGCACTGCCGGCTTTAATAAAGTTATCAGCAACACTTAATGCATAGGTAAAACCGGCACAAGCGGCTGAAATATCAAAGGCAGGTATATCATATATACCTAATAAATTTTGTATTTCACAGGCGGCTGAAGGGAATGCATTATGGTTACTTGTCGTCCCTACAATGATCAGATCCAAGTCTTCAGCGGTTAAATGGGCTGCCTGCAACGCTTGCAAAGCAGCTTCTTTACCCATAAAGGCAATTGTCTCTTGTTGATTGGCAATACGACGCTCTTTAATACCTGTGCGGGTTGTGATCCATTCGTCACTGGTATCAACCATTTTTTCTAAGTCGTCGTTGCTACGCACTGTGACTGGTAAATAACCACCAGTACCTATAATTTTACTATTCATGTAATAAACCATCTCGCTCTGATAATACAGTTTCTAACTTTTTTGAAATACTTGCAGGAATCTGCCATTGAATCTCTTGTATGGCATGCTCAATAGCGCAGGTAAATGCAATTTCGTTGGCGCTGCCATGACTTTTTACAACAATACCACGTAATCCAATTAAACTTGCGCCATTATACATATCCGGATGCAAATGTTTTAATTGCTTTTTTAATATGGGTCTTAATAATTTACCCAGCAACTTGCTGTATAAACTTGAATTTATCGCTTTATCCAATTGTTCACTGAAGACTCGCCCCATCCCTTCACAACTTTTCAGTGCAATATTCCCACTAAAACCATCGGTCACAATAATATTCGACCGGCACGTAAATAACTCGTTAGCTTCAACAAACCCGGCATAATTTATATGCTTAGTGTGCTTTAACAATTCGGCACAACGCTGGATCACATCCCCACCTTTATTCTTTTCTTTGCCAACATTTAAAATAGAGACACGGGGAGAATTAATTTGGTCAACCTTTTCACAAAGCACACTGCCCATCACCGCAAAATTAAATAGAGTCTGACTGTCACATTGTAAATTAGCGCCTAAATCAAGCATATAAGTATGCCCTAAATGCATGTTAGGTATTGATGAGATAAGTGCAGGACGGGAGATACCCGGCAGAGTTTTTAAAGCTTGCTTGGCGAGCAACATTAATGCCCCGGTATTACCCGCACTGACACAAGCATCAGCTTTACCCTGTGACACAAGTTTAAGGGCAATATGCATAGATGAATCTGACGTATGACGTAATGCATAAACCGGATTAACTTCCATAGAGATTTCGTTATCAGCATGAATTAAATTTAAGCGAGGATGCTCTAATAGCTGGTTTTTTTTAAAAAAAGGGAGCAGTTGAGTGCGGTTTCCCACAATAATAACGTATAGGTTGGGGTGTAGCTGGAGTGATTTCAAAGCGGCTAAAATAGGAATATGGGGGCCGACATCGCCCCCCATTGCATCGATGGCAATAGTAAGTTTAGACAATCTAATTGCTTACTGTTGGATCATTTTGTAATTACTTACAGTTCGATCACTTTTTTGCCACGATAAAAACCATCAGCAGTCATGTGATGACGACGGTGAGTTTCACCAGAAGTTGCATCAACAGAAAGTTGCGCTGGAGCGCTTAGTGCATCATGTGAACGACGCATGCCGCGTTTTGAACGAGTTTTACGACTTTTTTGTACAGCCATGTTAAAAATTCCTACTAGTTACTTGTGCTTTAATTGAGCTAGAGCATCAAATGGGTTGGGACGCTGTTCCACTTCATCAATTTCACCAAAGGTAAGTTCAAACTTACTTTGCTGACATTCTTCAATTGCATGTTTTGCAATTTGCGGAAGAGTCACTATCAGTTCATCTTCTACAACTTGATGAAGATTCACCTCACCATTTTCATCATAATAAATGGCTTCGTAGGCGTCAGGTAAATTATTTTCCTGTTCTTGGTTATGAACAGGACAGTATTTAAATTCAGCTTCACACTGATAAATCATAGGCTCATTGCACCGTTGACAAATAAGCTCTACTGCAACACTGGCTTTACCATCAAATATTCTTAGCTTTTGCTTATCAATATCGAATGAAAAAGCAGTCTTGATATCAGACTGAATACTGATTGTTGACTCTGCCAGTCTACTCAAAAGCGCTTTTGGAATTATAGCGTCTAACTCCAACTGATTTTGTGCAGCTCTAACAGGATCAACCATAATCGGTAATTTAACGTTTTGCATGGGCGCGAATACTATAGATTGCTGTCAAGATAGTCAAAGAAAAAGCGCTCTTTTTCTTAAATTTCTCTATTCTAAAGCTTAAATATTTTTTAAGCTTTAGAATAGAGAAGCTTCCGCTCTATAAAGCCTTAGCAGCGAATAAAAACTTACCCCGTTCCACCTATAAACATCTATCAGCTGAACAATTCGCCATCCATATAAAAATATTTTTTAACCTAAACTATCGCTTTATTATTTGTCTCGCCATAAAATGCATTAACCTTAAATTTTAACAGAGAGCATGATATGTCTCAAAAACTGATCTTAGCTTCGACCTCACCTTTTCGGAAAGAATTATTAGAAAAGCTCAATCTGGTATTTGATACTGCCAAACCTGATGTTGATGAAACAGCACGGCCCGAAGAGACCGCTGTCCAACTGGTAGAACGTTTAGCAATAGCAAAAGCACAAGCTATTGCGCCTGAATTTGCTGACGCATTAATCATTGGTTCTGATCAAGTCTGCGTGAATCAAGGAAAAATTCTTGGTAAACCCGGTAATGTCGCTAATGCCTTTCAGCAGTTAAAGGCCGCAAGTGGTCAACGTATTACTTTTTATACTGGGCTTGCATTGCTTAATACTCGGACAGGTACGGTGCAATCACTGGTTGAGCCTTATGTGGTGCAGTTTCGAACATTAAGCGATCAAATGATCAGCCATTATCTGGAGAAAGAGCAACCCTTCAATTGTGCCGGCAGCTTTAAAAGTGAAGGTTACGGCATTGCTCTTTTTGAATCCTTAGCAGGAAAAGATCCAAACAGCCTGATTGGATTACCACTCATTTCATTAATTAACATGTTGGAAAAAGAGAACTTCCCCGTGCTAGGTTAAAACCTTTTTCATCCTAAGCGTTTAAAACGCTTAGGATGTTAACCCACACTTACTAATTGCTCGTGTAACTTAGTGACCTCATCTCGAAGTAAAGCCGCTTTTTCAAACTCTAAATTTTTAGCACAGGCAAACATCTGTTTTTCTGATAATGCGATCTGTTTAAGAATATCCTGTTCACTGTGTATCTGGTAATTTGCTTTATATTCAGCCACCTTACCCTGTTTTAAGTTACCTTTTTTGAGGTCTCGTTGTCCCAACTGCATCACATCATTAACTTGTTTCGACAAACCCTGCGGAATAATGCCATTTTCAATATTAAATTGATTTTGTAATGTACGCCGATCTTCGGTTATTTTGATCGCTTTTTGCATAGAGCCTGTAATACGAGCTGCATATAAAATAGCTTTACCGTTTAAATTACGCGCGGCACGTCCCATGGTTTGAATAAGTGAACGTTCAGATCGTAAAAATCCCTCTTTATCCGCATCTAAAATAGCCACCAAAGAAACTTCCGGAATATCCAGACCTTCGCGTAACAAGTTAATGCCGATTAACACGTCGAAAATACCTAAGCGTAAATCTCTGATTATCTCAACACGTTCAACCGTATTCACATCGGAGTGAAGATAACGTGCTTTAATGCCGTGCTCATGTAAATAATCAGCAAGATCTTCCGCCATTCGTTTGGTTAAGGTCGTCACTAAGACACGCTCTTTTAAGGGTAAACGATTATTAATCTCGGAGAGCAGATCATCAACCTGTGTGGCTACCGGGCGAACTTCTATAACAGGATCCAGTAAACCGGTAGGACGTATCACCTGACGTATGATCTCACCTTGAGATTTATTAATTTCATAATCACTGGGGGTTGCTGAAACATAAATAGTTTGCGGCGCTATTTTTTCAAATTCTGCAAATTTTAAAGGCCGGTTATCGAGTGCAGATGGTAACCTGAAGCCATAATTCACCAGGTTTTCTTTACGCGAACGGTCGCCTTTATACATAGCACCAATTTGCGGCACGGTGACATGACTTTCATCAATAATTAATAAAGCATCTTTGGGCAGATAATCAAACAACGTAGGAGGTGCTTGGCCCTCACTGCGCCCCGAGAGGTAACGTGAGTAGTTTTCTATACCGGAGCAATACCCAAGCTCATTCATCATTTCAATATCGTACAGAGTACGTTGTGAGATGCGTTGCTCTTCAATCAGTTTATTCTGCTCAAGAAACTCTTTTTTACGCTCATTGAGCTCGACTTTAATCGCGGCGGCGGCTGTAATGATTTGCTCTCGCGGAGTAACATAATGGGTCTTAGGGTAAACAGTGACACGTGAAAGCTTATCTATTCCTTGGCCGGTAAGCGGATCAAACACTGAAATTTGCTCGACCTCATCATCAAACAATTCAATTCGTAAGGCTTCTTTTTCCGAATCGGCAGGAAAGATATCAATCACTTCACCACGCACGCGAAAGGTACCGCGGCTTAGCTCAGTTTCATTGCGGTTATATTGTAAATCGACTAAACGCTGCAGTATTTCACGGCTTGATATTATTTCACCGACGGTGAGGTGCAGCATCATTTTCAAATAAGCAGTTGGATCGCCCAAACCATATATTGCAGAGACGGAAGCCACTAAGACGACATCTTTGCGTTCTAATAGCGCTTTGGTAGCTGAAAGGCGCATCTGCTCAATATGGGCGTTGATAGCAGCATCTTTTTCGATAAAAGAATCTGAACTGGGGACATAGGCTTCAGGCTGATAATAATCATAATAAGAAACAAAATATTCAACGGCGTTATTGGGAAAAAATTCTTTCATTTCACCGTATAACTGTGCAGCGAGGGTTTTATTGGGCGCAAGAATTAATGTCGGGCGGTTAAGCTTTGCAATCGCATTCGCTAAGGTAAATGTTTTACCCGATCCCGTCACCCCGAGCAAGGTCTGAAAAGCGAGACCAGATTCAAGACCCTCAACTAATTGTTCAATTGCTTGAGGTTGGTCACCAGCAGGTGAGAATTGAGAAACAAGTTGAAAGCGTTTATCCATGTATTACCTCTTATATCCAAACTACCTGAAGATTTAGATTCAAATAGTTTGGCTATATAACCTAAATATTCCAATATTACTCCATAACAGACCACAGCAAAATAGTTAATAGCGCTTTAAAAAATGCTGTCTACACTTAGGTCCCCACCAGAATGCCGACTCCTGCCGCTTGCGTTGTCGGTAGATGATGACGGCATGGCTAAAACACTTTTAAGTGCAAACATATCTTTACTGAACACGCCCCTATCAGGATAAATATCTTGATAGCAGAAGGTTTTTCGGAAAAGACGTTATGCACCTCAATGTTGAATCTGCTAACAAAAAACAGTGAAAATTATGCTTTAGTAAAAAAAACATCGCCTACCCTGCTTTTAAGTCACTTATCTGGCCGGCATATGGGCTGTTTTATCGATTTTAGCTATTTTAAATAAGCAGATAAAATAGATAACCGATTCATAAAAGCATTATTTGAGCGAACTTTTAATGTAAATAGGACGAATATCGCCTTTAAATAATCAACAATAAAAACCAATCGCTTTCTGTGCATGTCAATCATTTTTTTATTTTTAAGTAAGAATAATTAACATTTAAATATTGACTTTATAACAATTTAATTTTTCTTAACTTATGGCCAAACGCCCCGCCAACAATGCATTTGACATTTGCAACTAATTGTTTTTATTGAATAATTTATTTTGTTCGTTTTTGCTACAATGTAATAAAAACTAAGTAATGATGAGGGCTACAGGCTGCTTTTACAAATCTCCCCACAGAGTTATCCACAGAAAAAGTGGATAACCATTCTAAAGCTAGAGACCATACGGCTTGTAGTACCAAATCAAGTAAAGAAAAAATATCTTAAATATACGATCTTTAAATATTTTTCGACATTTAAAAAAAAACATAAAACATTCAATAACAATAAGGCAGACTAATAAATGACACCTAATAATATAAAATAGATCTTGTTCTACATTTTAAACACTTTATTTTAACAATTAAGATATGAATCATTCAAAACACAGTTCGCTTCTTGATTTAAAAACAGCATAAATTAAACTGATTTGCTATCATCTTTATCTCCCTTTTATTCACCCGTAGGAATATCCGTTATGATTGACGCATGGTCTAAAAAAATCCGGTTTTTAACGTTAGTATCCGCTACCTTTTTTTTGTTTTCTTGCAGTAATGTCCCCAATACAATGCAGGTTCAACCTAACATTACCACTGAAAAAAAAATTCCCGCGATTAATGGCGATATTAATTGGTCACTGAGCAGTCAAGATCGACGTATTGCGCACTACTTAATTGAAATAAGCGCCGGTGATGACGTTGCAACCCTTGTCAATGAATCAAACAGTAGTCGTCTAATTATTCAGCAACATTTAAATGAACAATGGTTGGCTCAGGGATTAAACATTTCCTCTGACAATGCTCATAAAATAGATGTTCAGCTCATTAAATTACTCGCAAAAGTCAAGCAATCTACCTATAAGCATAAAATAAATTCTGAGGTCGTTATAAAAATTCAACTCAAATCTAACAACAAAACATTTAGCAAAACATTTAATTCACGCACACTGTCAGAAGCCCCCCTTAATGCCGATGGGGTAAAAATAAGCGCACAACTCAATAAGCAGTTATCTCTATTGTTAACTGAAATAGTGATCGATCCAGAACTTAATAGCAAACTGGAAAAATTCTAATTTATATCAATACAAGGAAACACCATGAAACACTTATTATCTATTTTTCTGCTCTTTCTTAGCACATCTGTATTTTCGAATGAAAATCCAACTGTTTTAATGGAAACATCCCAAGGCCCGATCATTGTCGAATTGTATCCAACGCTAGCACCCAAAACAGTTGCTAATTTTTTACAATATGTACAAACAGATGCTTATAAGCAAACTACCTTTCACCGTATTATTAATAACTTCATGATTCAGGGGGGTGGTTTTGAGGTGTCTGGAAAAAAAGCGGCTACGGTTGCAGCAATAGAGAATGAATCCCAAAATGGTTTAAGCAATAAACGCGGCACCATTGCCATGGCAAGAACCAACAGTCCGCATTCTGCCACTCGTCAATTTTTTATTAATCACAAAGATAATAATTTTTTGAATGCACAGGGGGACCGCTGGGGTTACAGCGTATTCGGCAAAGTGATTAAAGGAATGGAGGTTGTTGATAAAATAGCAATAGTCAAGACCGACGCTGGCGACAAACCAATTCAGGCTGTTATTATTAATAGCATTTCAGTAAGTAACAAATAAGCACAAAGCATCGGCACTTAAGTCAGTGCTGATTGAAAAACTTTTAGAATCACAGCAGAGGATTAGCAAACGCTCTGCTGGCTTGATGTCATGACCCTTTAAAAATCATTTATTTTTAGGTAAGGTAATATTCACTTCTAATACAGACATATCATCATCGGCATTATCTGAAAATTCACATTTAACATCATTATTTGATATTTTCATAAATTTTCGAATAACCTCAACAATTTCTTTTTGCATTTCAGGTAAATATGCTGGGCACATCGCATTTTTATGTTCGTGCGCAACAATAATCTGCAAACGATCTTTAGCTGATTTCGCACTGCTTTTTTGCGGCTTATCGCTTCTGAAATATCCTAACAATCCCACATTAACCTCCAAATATACGGCTTAAAAAACTTTTCTTCTCATAGGTAACAAAACGAAGATCACGTTCAATACCCTGCAAACGATCCACTGCATCCTGGTAAGCTTTCCCTGCGTCGCTGTCTTGATTGAGAATAATAGGTTCACCTAAATTTGAAGCGCTTAACACATCTTTAGATTCAGGAATAACCCCCAATAATTCAATGCCTAATAAATCATTAATATCTTCGATGCTGAGCATCTCTTCTCGCTGAACGCGTTCCGGGCAATAACGGGTAACCAAAAGGTGTACTTTTACAGGGTCAAGTTGTTGTTCTGAGCGGTAAGATTTACTGGATAACATCCCGGTGATGCGATCGGAGTCTCGTACCGATGAAACTTCAGGATTAGTTGTCACAATAGCTTCATCTGCAAAATAAAGTGCCATCATAGCCCCCTGCTCAATCCCCGCAGGTGAATCACAGATAATGTACTCAAATCCGTCTGCTTTTAGCGTATTGATGACCTTTTCAACTCCCTCTTTGGTTAACGCATCTTTATTGCGGGTTTGCGAAGCGGGTAAAATATAAAGATCATGGATACGTTTATCTTTAACTAACGCCTGTTGAAGGTTTGCTTCGCCGTTTATCACATTAATAAAATCGTAAACAACGCGACGTTCGCAGCCCATAATCAAATCCAGATTACGCAGCCCAATATCGAAATCGATAATAACGGTTTTCGCGCCCGTCATTGCAAGCCCACTACCAATTGCAGCACTACTGGTTGTTTTACCGACACCACCTTTACCTGATGTCACGACAATTACTTTCGCCATTATATTATTCCTTAAATCTGATCTAATTTGCCCAATACAATTTGTTCATTTTGTAATGACACTATGCAACTTTTAGTAACATAATCATTCGTTAAATCATCACTTAATTTGTAAATTCCAGCGATCGAAAGCAATTCTGGTTTGAGTGCTTGACAAAAAATGCAGGCACTTTTATCGCCCTTTGCACCGGCCAACGCTTTACCACTTAATTTACCATAAATATGAATATTACCGTCGGCGATAACTTCAGCTCCGGCACCTACATCTCCATGAATCACAAGATCGGTTTCTTTAGCATAAATTTGCTGTCCAGAACGAACCCGTCCGGTATGAATTTTTGTTTTAAACTCATTAACCGCCGGCAGCTCAATCGGCTCGACTGCTGCCGGTATCGCACCTGCTATTTTGTTCGATTGGCGCAGGGAACTTCTCAATATGGCGATATGCTGTGCGCGTATCAGCTCTTTTTGCTCGCCGGATAAGTCACCTGAAATACCCACTAAAATAAAACCTTGCTCATTAATGCTCTGTTTCATGTTAGCGTAGTCTATTGTAAGTGCCGCATTCTCAATATTAACCACCACAGGTGCATTTTGAAAAAAACCCGGTGCCGTAATACTTTTTTTGTGAAGCTCTTCTGCTAAAGTAGTCAGGCTTTCACTCTCAAGATTCACTACCAACAGAGTAAAATTTGATGATTTTAGGGTCATACTCATCCTATCCGTGATTATCATAATTATTTGACTTAAAATACAGTACATTTTTTTAAAAAAAATACTGATACATGTTATAGTTTGCCATCTAAATAGGCAAGTCAAGGACTACATTACTATTATGTTATGTGCTGTATATAAAAGTATTCGCAAATCGCAGACTTATCTGTTTATTGCAAAACGTGATGATTTCTCTCCCGTACCGGCTCCACTGCTGGAGCAATTTGGTCCGCCGCAGTTAATCTCCTTATTAAACATTAATTTGCAGACAAAATTTGCTCTGGCTGAGGCTGAGAAAGTACTCTCGGCAATAACAGATAATGGTTATTATCTACAACTTCCTCCTCCTCCGGTTGATTATCTACAAGAGCACAAAGACTGGAAAAAAAAACAGCAGGCCAATGAACATGAAACTTGATCAAAAAATCACCTTCTCATCGCCAATAAAAATGTTTTTTCTAACTATTTTCAGCACCTTGTTATTTAGCCAGCTGGCTAATGCGAATAACATTAATAATGATCAAAAACCGCAAAAAATAGCATTTTCTGACTATGTGGAACAAATCAAGGTTGAAGCTAAAAAAAATGGCATCAATTCGAATGTTATCGAAAATGCATTTGCTAAAGTCGAATTTTTACAGCGCAGCGTTAAATCCGACAAAGAACAACCTGAATTTAAATTAACCCTTGATACTTATATACCAAGAGCCGTTCCCAACTGGAAAGTAGAACAAGCACGAGCAGCTTATAAAAAGCATTACCAGCTGCTGCAGGAAATAGGCAAGGCATATGGCGTACAGCCGCGATTTATTGTGGCATTGTGGGGGATTGAAACAAATTTCGGCCGCTTTACCGGCAATCATTATATTATCTCCGCTTTAACAACGATGGCCTACGAAGGTCGCCGTGAGGCATTATTCAAAAGGCAGTTATTCGCAGCGCTAAATATCTTACAGCAAGGGCACGTAGAGCCTGACAATTTTATCGGTTCATGGGCTGGCGCAATGGGACAAGTGCAATTTATGCCCACCTCTTATCTAAACTATGCCGTTGATTATGACGGTGATGGTAAAAAAGACATTTGGAATACCCACGCCGACATCTTTGCTTCTGCTGCAAATTACCTGAAAACAGAGGGTTGGAATAACAATGAGACTTGGGGACGACAAGTTATATTACCCGATAATTTTGATCTTCAATTATCCGAGAGCAAGCAAAAGAAATCACTTCAAGAATGGCAAAATTTAGGCGTTCGACGTTATGACGGAAGTGCTTTACCAAAAGTTGATATTAATGCTTCCATCGTTATCCCCGATGATAAAAATGGACGAATCTATCTCGCATACAATAACTACCATGTTTTGATGCACTGGAATCGTTCATATTATTTTGCCACGGCAGTCAGTTATTTGTCCGAACGTATTAATGAGCCGCGTATCGTTGTAACAGAGAAGTGATCACTAGTAGTCAATAAACAGACTGCAGATCCAACTTAATAAATAAGAGAAATATGAATAAATTCTGGGAATATAAAACACTATCGAGAATGTCAGACACAGAATGGGAGTCTCTGTGTGATGGTTGTGGTAAATGCTGCTTAAACAAATTAATAGATGATGAAACAGAAGAGCTACATTTCACTAATGTTTCTTGTCACCTGTTACATACAAAATCATGTCAATGTCGCAAATATGATCAACGCTTCAAACTGGTCAACGATTGTGTAAAAGTATCACTGGATGACATCCAGCAGTTTCATTGGTTACCAGCAAGCTGCGCATACCGACGCTTAGCTGAAGGCAAGCCTATACCAGAGTGGCACCCCTTAATTACAGGCAGTAAATCAGCTATGCATAAAGGGGGTTTTTCAGTGCGAGGAAAAATCATATCAGAAAGCAGCATTGACCCTGACAACCTGGAAAATTATATTGCTATTTGGCCCGCCGAATAATTGCCGCTAATAAAACTATAACAACTTAATTTATAAGGGAAAAAATGACCGACATTATAATTTATCACAACCCAAGTTGCTCTAAAAGTCGTACAACCTTAGCGCTATTGGAAGAGCAGAGCGATAAGATAGAGGTAATAAAGTATCTCGAAACACCGCCAACGGTTGAGCAACTGCAAAGCATCATTACGCTATTAGGTTTTGACTCTGCTCGTCAGCTGATGCGCTGCAATGAAGCCGTATATAAAGCGTTAAAACTTAAAGATCAGAACAATGAGCAACTTTTATTGCAAGCTATGGTGGAAAATCCCAAATTAATTGAACGTCCGATTGTATTAGCAAATGGAAAAGCTGTCATAGGTCGCCCTCCCGAGTCGGTATTAACAATACTTTAATATGTCAAAGCGGCAACGGTTTTGGCTATAAAGCGTTATGATTTTTAATAAGTTGTGCCTTATACGGTCAAAGCCGACACTGCTTTGGCTATTTTACATCGCTCGATTAAATAAGCGTTATCATTTTAATAAGTTGTGCCTTATACGGTCAAAGCCGACACTGCTTTGGCTATTTTACATCGCTCGATTAAATAAGCGTTATCATACAAAACTCTTTCAATAAGTTGAATTTTATGCAAACCCGACACTATCAATTACTTGCCAGAACGGGATATTTTGGATTACTGATCCTCATTCCTGTTTGGCATTTGTGGTTATCTCCACCTGCGTTAAATATAAGCCCTTGGCTCGTTACCTGCATCTGGTTTATTCCCCTGTTATTCCCATTAAGAGGTATTTTACAGAGTAACCCTTATACCTATGCATGGTCTAGTTTTCTGACATTATTCTACTTAATGCACAGCATTGTTATATTAATGAGTGAACCCGATGAATTAATATTGGCGAGTATAGAATTATTGCTGGCGGGTTTTTTCTTAACGGGAGATATCTATTTTGCAAAATACAGAGGTCGTGAATTAGGGTTAAGCATTCGCAAGAAAAAGAGTAGCTAGAAAAAAGTCAACTTCCACCACTTCAAGATGCTGCATCTTGAAGTGCTTATGCCCAAGCTTTATAAGACTAGCACCTCTTTGACAAAGGGAATCGTTAATTTACGCTTAGCCTCTAATGAAGCATTATCTAATTGATCAAGTGTGTCCAATAAGGTATTCATATCCCGTGATAGACGATTTAATAAAAAACGCCCAACATCTACGGGCAACTTCATGCCCTTTAATTGAGCGCGTAACTGCAGCGCACCTAGCTTGTCTTCTTCATTAAGTGGGGTTAAATGGTAACAAGCCCCCCATTCAAGTCGTGAAACAAGATCATTAAGCTTTATACCGAGTTGCTTAGGTAAATTACTTGCGCAAAGCACTAAACTGGCACCAGATGAGCGATTTTCTTTATTATCGGACCAGCGATTATAAAAATCAAAAAGCGCTTTTTCCCATTTTTCATCACCCGCGATTTCTTCAATATCATCGATGCAGACAAGCGTTACCTGTTCCATATTTTCGAAAATATCTAAGGTCATACCCTGGTAGTGTCGCAGCGGAATATAGGCGACACTTTCGCCACGCTCATCGACTTCTGAACACAATGCATGTAACAAATGAGAACGACCGCTGCCCGATTCTCCCCACATATATAAGACTGGCTCACCCAGACCCACAACACTATTTTTTAATTGTCTTAATACACTGTAATTTTGACCAGGATAAAAACTTGCAAAGGTTTCATCATCAGGAAATTTGAGTGCTAATAAAGGATATTGAAAACGTAATTCATCCTGCGGCATGAAGTTCCCTAATTAACGCCAGTTAAAGTGAAATTTTTCACTTTGAGAAGCATCTAATTGTAAGTTAGTTTGTACATTAAGTGCATTTTCAAAACTATTAATGCCACCATTTACCTTCACATTGACCTTTACCTGCATGGCATCAACGCTCACGACTTCATAGGATGCAATTGCCAGAATGCCTGATAATACTTGATTTAATTTTTCATGTTGCTGCAGCGAACTGATACCGCTGATGTAAATACTTTGCGAAAATTTATCAGCATCCGTTGCCAATATTGCATATTGGTCAGCATAATAATCAGCAATTTTGTTGGTCATATCGCTTAAAACAACACTTTTCTCGCCACGTAATTGCTCAGAGAGGACTACTTTATTTTTCATTGATTGTGGGCTGTTATAGACGAGTACCCACTCCAAATCCCATGTTTTTTCATCTTTTTGTTTTAAATTAGCAACACTAAACAGGCTGGCATCATAACGCTCTGAAGCCAGGGCTATCTGATCAAAAAATCGACCGGAAACATCTGATAGAGAGACAGCCAAATTATCATCAAGATCCATTAGCGGGAAACGTAAGTTAATACCGCGCTCCTGCTCTGTACTTTTTAGTACCAAAGAAAGCACATCATCCTGATCACCGTTAATCATAGTATCTGAGATAAGTTTACGTTCACCCTCACTCTCAACAATTAACCAAACTAATGTCCGGGGACGAGTTTCGCCCCAAACCGGCTGCCCCATCTCTTTTAGTGCCTGGTTTATTTTACTTGGATCAAACACCGCCATAAAATAACGGTTATTCTCAATATTGCGATAACCAAATTGAGATAACAAATTTTGGGTTTTTTTCAATAATTGTTGGCTTTCATCCAGTCTGTTGACCTGTGAATTGCCCGACACTTTAATCAAGACTTGCTGTAATGCCAGCTCCTTTAACTGCTGTTCGCCCTGTTTCTCTACAATAATATTTCCCTGGTAAAGGTTTTCAAACTGGTTGGCTAACACGCAAGACGTGAAAGAGATGAACGAAATAAATAACACAAAAAATTTACACACAACGAACATTGGTTTCATTAATATAACTACCATTCAAGCAACAATAACATGATCATAAGCAGATATAATTCTATTGCAAGTTGATAATCATATTTAATCGTAATTACACTGGGATCGGCTGATCTTTGATCTGCATTTTGCGGAAATTTGTGCGCACTTTATACTGGGCAGAGCCTGCGCTGCGTTGATTAAAGTTTACAGTGAATAACCATGCTTCATTCTTCATACATTAATTCAGAACGGTTTCAGATTGAACGAAATTTAACCTCGCGAGATTAACAGCCCCTAATAACTGCCAGCGCCGTAATAAATTATCTTGAAAAGATTAGGCAAAGAAAGTAACAGAAACAAAAATAAGATACTATACGGGCCAAATAGCAATTAAATCTTAAGTCATGTCATAATAAAGAGGACATGACTTAAAAAAAACGCGAAAATTTACTTAAACCAGCCATTCAATGCATAAATAATTAGATCCTTGTCATATAAATGCTAAAATGCAGCTGTTTTAACCCATCAAATTCTATAAAAGCGAAATCGCTTTTAAATTAAATTCTGCGAGGAATGCAAGTGAGCAACGAAAAAACCTCTTTAAGCTATAAAGACGCTGGTGTTAATATTGATGCTGGTACAGCATTAGTTGAACGTATTAAAAGTGTAGCAAAACGTACTAAACGCCCGGAAGTAATGGGTGGATTGGGTGGTTTTGGCGCATTATGCCAACTGCCTACAGGTTATAAAGAGCCTTTATTAGTTGCAGGTACTGACGGTGTCGGTACAAAACTGCGTCTGGCAATTGACCTGAAAAAACACGATACAGTCGGTATCGATTTGGTTGCAATGTGTGTAAATGACCTTATCGTTCAGGGTGCTGAACCGTTATTTTTCCTCGATTATTATGCAACAGGAAAACTCGACATTGATGTAGCTGCTGCCGTTGTAACCGGTATAGGTACTGGTTGTGAGCTTGCAAACTGTTCGCTTATCGGTGGTGAAACTGCTGAAATGCCGGGCATGTACGAAGGTGACGATTACGATATAGCCGGATTCTGTGTGGGTGTTGTTGAAAAAGCTGACGTTATTGACGGGACGAAAGTAGCCGCCGGTGATGCGCTAATTGCAGTCGGTTCAAGTGGTCCTCATTCAAACGGTTACTCTTTAGTGCGTAAAATTTTAGAAGTATCAAAAGCGGATACCAGTGCACCCTTTGGTGACTCAACATTGGGTGAAACATTATTAACACCCACTAAAATTTACGTAAAATCAACTCTGGAATTAATCAAAAACTGCCCTGTGCATGCGATTTCTCATATTACAGGCGGTGGTTTCTGGGAAAATATTCCACGCGCATTACCCGCCGGAAGCAAAGCGGTTGTTGATGGTAAAAGCTGGGAATGGCCTAATATTTTCAACTGGTTACAAGAGAATGGTAACGTCAAAACAGAAGAAATGTACCGTACATTTAACTGTGGTGTTGGTTTAGTGATTGTTGTGCCTAGCGCGGAAAAAGACAGAGCAGTTGAAATACTAACCGCTCAAGGTGAAAATGCCTGGGTACTTGGTCATATCGAAGACGCAGCAGCAGATGAAGCACAAGTAGAGATTAACTAAACAATTATGGCTATTTTAGCAACTAAAAAAATTGTCGTTCTGCTTTCTGGTAACGGTAGTAATCTGCAAAACATCATAGATAAGCTGCATAATACCGAGCTTAATAATCAGCATGTCGAAATTGTTGCCGTATTAAGCAATAAAGCCGATGCCTATGGTTTACAGCGCGCTCAGGATGCGGGCATTAAGCATAAGGCGATTATCAGCAAAGGTATTAGTTCACGCGAGCAATATGATGCTTTATTAAGCCGGGAAATTGATCAATACCAACCGGACTTGATTGTTATGGCGGGTTTTATGCGTATTCTATCAGCTCAATTTATTGATAAATATCCGGGTAGAATGCTCAATATCCACCCTTCTTTATTACCGAAGTATCAGGGTACAAATACGCATCAAAGAGCTATAGATGCAGGTGACTCAGAACATGGAGCAAGTGTTCATTTTGTTACCGAAGAATTAGATTCCGGCGCAACTGTTTTACAAGCGAAAGTACCTATTTTCAGTGAAGATAACGCGGAAAAGCTTGCCGAACGCGTATTAACTCAAGAACACTTAATCTACCCTTTAGCCATACAGTGGTTTTTATCCGGTCGTTTAAGTATGCTAAACAACCATGCGCTACTAGACGGTTTAATCTTGCCTGCTAATGGTTACGCTGCTGATTAATTTTATAACTACGCAAATCACTTGAAGATGCAGCATCTTCAAGTAATTTAGGTATAAACCAAACTCAAAAAACCGAAGTTAATCTTCGGTTTTTTTTTCGTTAAAAAAGGACAGCATATAACAGAGGCATCAAAATGGCTGATAAAATAGCGCAGATAATAAGTGAAATCGACGCAAAAGCGCCAGCCACTTTATCTGTTTCCATTATTTTAGCTGTGCCAAGCGCGTGTGCAGCACACCCCATTGCGACACCCTGCGCCTGATTATCTTTAATCCCGCATAATTTATAAAAAACCAGGCCAATACTTCCGCCGAAAATACCAACACAAACAACCATCGCAGCCGTTAATGATGGTATCCCGTTTAAACTATCACTGATCTCCATCGCGATCGGCGTCGTAACATGTTGTCCTGCCAGCGAGGCAGCAGTCACCAGATCAGCCCCTAAAAGTGGCATAAGAAATAACGCACAACTAAAAGCTATCAACACGGCTAACAAACAGGCGCTTACAATAATATTAAATTTTTCTTTAATAAGATGCAGTTGCAGATAAAGCGGTAATGCGAGGATCACAATCGCAGGCTCTAATAAAGCGGTGAGCAGAGAGGTACCCCGTGCATATTCTAAATAATCTAATTTAAGAAAATAATGAAGTAATAATAATGATCCAACGGATAATAAAAATGGATGGAATATTGCCCAGGGTTTAATTGCGTATAACGCTTTACTGGCAAAAAATATTAATAAGGTGCAGGGCAGCGCCAGATAAAACAGCATATTAAAGATCCTCTTTTTTATTTAAAAACTGGTACAAATGCCCGACGGATAAAAGAATTAATAAGGTTGTAAAAAAGAATGAAAATGTAATCACAAACCAATGGTCAAAAATAAGCGCAAAATGATTGGTTAACCCGACACCGACAGGAACAAACAACAGCGCCATATACTTTAGCAGCAGGGAGCCAGAGATCATTATCCATTCAACCTTAATGAGTCGCAAATTCAATGCCGAAAACAGTAAGAGCAATCCGAGAATACTGCCTGGAAAAGAAAAAGGCAGATAACTGCTGATTAGTTTTCCAACACTTAAAAATAATAAAATTATCAAAAAACCTCTTGAAAAATCAACAATTTTATCAACAGGTTTAAACTTTTTAAATTGTAAAAAGAGGGTGTTAAAGTTCATCATGTTATATTGAACCTATTAATTTTAGAAGGTTGGTATATTATATCGAAAGACTGAATTGAAGGGTAATAACTTTATTTATCGAGATCAAAAAAATCTATCACCTTATTAATTAAAGAGCACAAAGATGTCAAAACCTCCAGCAAGTTTAATGACCGAGAGCCGTAACGCCGCAAGCAGTCAGATTGATACGCTATCGACCCTTGAAATGCTTAAAGTGATTAATGCAGAAGACAAAAAAGTTGCATTGGCGGTGGAATTGACACTGCCGGCAATCACCCAAGCGGTTGATTTAATTAGTGCTGCTTTCCATAAAAAGGGACGACTTATTTACTGTGGTGCGGGTACCTCGGGCCGTTTGGGTGTTTTAGATGCCAGTGAATGCCCACCAACTTTCGGAACACCCGCTGAGCAGGTAACGGCTTTGATTGCAGGTGGTCATGAGGCGATATTAAAAGCCGTAGAAAATGCAGAAGATAATCATCAAGCGGGTCAGTCTGATTTAGAGAATATCAACTTCAATAAAAATGACATTTTGGTAGGCATAGCAGCCAGTGGCTCTACCCCCTATGTTATCGGGGCAATGCACTATGCAAAATCTATTAATGCACAGGTAATCAGTATTAACTGTAACCCCGACAGTCTGATGTCCAGAATATGTGATATTAATATCTGCGCCGTGGTGGGCCCGGAAGTGCTAAGCGGTTCATCACGTTTAAAAGCTGGAACAGCCCAAAAATTAATTTTAAACATGCTCAGCACAGGTGCGATGGTCCGTACTGGTAAAGTCTTTGGTAATTTAATGGTGGATGTGCAGGCAACAAACATCAAGCTTGTCGAACGACAAAAAAGGATCGTTGTCGCAGCAACCGATTGCCAGCGCGAAGAAGCAGAAAAGGCCTTACTGCAATGTAACGGGCACTGTAAAACAGCCATTGTAATGATCTTAACCAATACGAATGCAGATCAGGCAAGGTTATTATTAGCTAAAAATAACGGTTATATCCGTCAATCCATTGTTAAATAAAGGGGTTTTAAAGGTCATTTTTTTCTGGCAGACTAAAGGTTGAGGTGCATAACCATTAAACAGCCTTGACATACTCCCCCACTAAATTTGCTCGCTTAAAGCTCACAATATTTTGAAGGGGATTCCCAGTGATCACTCGCTAGGATTTCCTCTATCAACACGCCTTCACTAGACAAAAATAACTTACGC
>NZ_PJBP01000093.1 GCF_002836415.1 Psychromonas sp. MB-3u-54
TATTGGACAACCTCCGACGTTTATTTATGTTATTGACAGTCAATATTTAAATCGCTGAGTGCTTGGTTGTTAGCGAAGAATTTTTTCCTGAAAATGAGTGGCAAGAGCGCTTTAAATCTCAGGCTTTGCTCGATGAAAAAGCGCTGCCAACCTGAATGGTCTATATTTATTTAAATTCGGCACGCGCTGTTTTGCTTGTCAGGCCTAGTGTACTGTTTTCCTCAAGATTATAATCGTGCTCTAGATTCACTGGATGAGCTTGCATTATTTTGGATATCGGGAAAAAATCACAGCACATGCTCGATTAAAAGTCCTTGATACGCTTCAGTCGATTCCATATCGGGCGAAAATACTACTTTTTATTGCCAGGATATTAATCCTATTGGGGAATCGAGGCCAATGGCAAAACGGTCGCTCAAATTGAGGTACTAAAGATCAACAAAGGAAATATGTTTGTTGATTGCTGCCAGGCTGGTGTTTTATATAATAACAGCAGTGCTGGATAAGGTGTTTTCGCCCGTCCTTATCTGTGTGGTCGGTTTGATAATCGATTACGCTGCCACGATTGCGTAAAACTCAGGGAAGACATGAGTGTTTATAATCATAACTAAAATCAATGAAGTGCTGGAGGATATTTTCCAATGAACCATACAAAATTGTGGTCGATATCTGTCGCACTATCAACCCTGCTGATCATTGTTTTGATTAATATGTGGATTAACATGAACAGATATGATGTTCAGCCTACGCAGTTAGTCAATGAGCAGGCCGCTAATGACTATCTTTATCAACATTGGAAAGGTAACCCTGAATCACCGACCATAAAGATAAAAACCGGCATTTTTATTCAGTCCTTAAATTTTTTTAATTCTTCCGAAGTAAACATCTCTGGGTATATATGGCAGCGGTATACCGATGGAATTCACGATGCTATAAAACCTAAGCCTTCAGAAATCGGCTTTATCCTTCCCGAGCAGGTTAATTCAGGTGGTGATATTGCTCCCCGGGAGGTTTATCGTGTGCGCACCGGTAATGAGGAAGTAATAGGATGGTACTTCGAAGCGACTTTACGGCAGCCTTTTGATTATGCTCATTATCCCTTTGATCATAAAACGGTTTGGGTACGTTTGTGGGCCAAAGACTTTTCAAAAAACATTGTTTTGGTGCCCGATTTTACGGCCTATAAAGCGACGGGTTTAGCGAATATTTTTGGTATTGAGGATGAAATTGTTCTGGGCACTTGGGATAGACAAGATACCTACTTCAATTACCGGTTATCCAACTATGACACCAACTTTGGTATTCCAGATTATGTTGGGCAAACAGGCTTTCCTGAACTGCATTATAACTTTGTCGTGAAACGTAAATTCGAAAATGCCTTCATTGTTTATTTATTACCGTTATTTCTTGTGGCCACATTACTCTTTGCCGCGTTGTTAACGGTGAGCGCGAAGGCTGAGCTCTCGGGGCGGCTCGGGTTCAGTACCTCTGGATTTATCGGAGCCTGTTCCACGTTGTTCTTTGTTGTTATGCTTGCTCATATTCAGTTACGTGAACAGTTCGGCGGGTCTGGCATTGTTTATATCGAGTATTTTTATATTTTAATGTACACACTACTGGTCGCTGCAACGGCGAATACTTATCTCTTTTCGATTCGACCGCAGCGTTGGTGCGGATTTATTTTATATGATGACAATATTTTGGTTAAGGTGGGATATTGGCCGATTGTTTTTGGCTGCATGATATATATTACCTTTATGGTGATGTGAAGAAAAACCAATAGGCAACTCTTTTGTTAACCAGGTAATAAAAGTTATGTCGTGCCTATGACTGCTTTTTAACGCGCTTATAAAAAGCAATATAACGTTCCGCTGTTATTTCCGTCGTTATGGCAGAAATACGCGGCTTTCCCGCCGGATTTATATTTCATTTATTCGTCACGTTTTGATACGCTGTTTAATTCTGCTATTCTAGTAACGTTATGAAACCATTGTGTGTTTCTTGTGGAAGGGCGGAATTATTCCGTCTAAAATAGAGTATGTTTTTATTAGGAATGGAATATGGGTTACTGGTATTTAGCAATCGCTATTGTAGCTGAAGTGATGGCAACCTTAGCGCTTAAAGCATCGAATGGTTTTTCTGAGTCAACCCCTAGTACCATTTGTGTTATTGGTTATGCCGTTGCATTTTATTTCTTATCCTTAGTGCTTAAAACGGTACCTGTTGGTATCGCTTATGCTATCTGGGCGGGCATGGGAATAGTATTAATCGCATCAATAAGTGCTGTGATCTATAAACAACTCCCTGATCTCGCAGCGGTTGTAGGAATGTTGTTGATTTTGGCGGGGGTCATGGTTATTAATGTGTTTTCAAAAACAGTGAGCCATTAGCAATATAGCTAATAAGCGTGTGAGCAGCACTAATCACTGCTTAATCTAAAGACCCGACATTTATCTCGGTTATTGAGAGGCAATAAAAACCACGACTAAATTAATAGCGTGGTTTTTTGTTTTTCTTATCAAAATAAAAATTAAGCGAATACTTTTTGCAGTGGTGGCACTATTTGTTTTTTACGACTTAGTACACCCTCTAACCAGACTTTACCGTCGGTCGTTGCCTGACCAAAAGCTTGTTCAGTTAAATTTTCATTATCACTTACCACTAAAAGCTCTGAGCCTTCTTTCATGATATCCGTAAGCAATAATAAAACACTGTGACGCCCGCCTTCAGCTTTTAATGCAGCAATATCGGCAGCAAGCTCGGCTTTAATGTCATCAAAAACACTTAAGTCGATAACTTCTAATTGGCCAATGCCAATCTTGTTACCATTCATATTAAAGTCTTTAAAATCACGCTTAACTAACTCACGTATCGGCGTACCTTCAACAGCCGATTTTACCTTGAACATGTCCATACCAAGGTCTTTAAAATCTTCAATACCGGCAATTTCAGCTAAGGCTTCAACACATTTAATATCAGCAGTAGTACAAGTAGGCGATTTAAAAATAACAGTGTCGCTTAAAATAGCGCACATCATAGCGCCTGCTATATTTTTAGGGATTTCTACATTATAAAAATCATACATCATTTTAATGATGGTATTAGTACAGCCGACAGGACGAACCCAAATTTCAAGTGGCGTCGTGGTGGTTAAATCACCTAATTTATGGTGATCAATAATACCTAAAATAGTGGCATCATTAATATCATCGGGAGCAAGTTCAATGTCGCTGTGATCGACAATATAAACACCTTCACCTGCATAACTGGTTTTAAGCATTGGCTGTTCAAAACCAAACTTATCTAAAATGAATAATGTTTCAGGGGTTAATTGACCTAAACGTGCGGGAACTGTGTCCTCACCTAAAGTGGTTTTTAAATATGATAATGCGATGGCTGAACAGATCGAGTCTGAGTCAGGAATCTTGTGACCGACAACATAATTTGGCATAAAAGTACTCTCCTTAAATTTGGCGCTATCTTAGCAAACTATGTTTTGTTTAGATATATAGTAAAAGTCTAGCCGATAAAAAATTATAAGGCGTTGTGAATTTACTAGCCTATGAAGCCTAATTAAGTAAATTAATGGATAGCATTTATTTCCTGAAGCAGCGGAGAATCTGAAATTTTCCATTTGGCAAAGGGGGGTATTTATTAAACGCTTAGATTCAAATGATTACATTCGCTTTAACGAGAACAACAGCAAGCCGTCCCTGATAACCGCGCGGTAGTGTTGATAGCACATGGGTTATTCTTGCATTGCCCAAGCATTTTTTAACGCACCAGTTCGGACAGCACATCCATGTGCCGCGCCGAACTTAGCGGAAAAAAAGTGCCCGCAGAGCTTATCGCTCGCTCGTAAGCCTCACTCGCATTTAATTAACCCTATGATTTACTTTGCTAAAGTCATCGGGCAACTCAATGAATGATTGTCAGATCCTATTTTCGATGGAGATCTGTTATTACTGGAATTAATCTCCCTCGAAAGAACCGATTCGTTACAAGGCCGCAGCATTTTTATTGAAAAATATTGTTATTGAAAACCATTGTTATTGAAAACCATTGTTATTGAAAACCAGGATGTCAGTAGAGATGAACAATATTTAATGCACTATGTAAAAACTGGCAGAGGGCGATATCAGTTGCTTGCCAAAAAAAACAGTGATTGTGAACCTATTTTTGCCGATGAAGAGATGAAATCTCTCGCCAGATTGAAGGTGATTGTAGAGTAATCTAAGTATCTTTGCCCAAAGCGATATGGATCAAAACCCTGTTCTTCTAGTCGCTACTAATACTGGGACGGAACGACTTGTCGCAGTGAAAAAGCATTTGTAATGAATGTGGATCAAAGGGGTTGTATTAAGCAGCATTCCAATAATATCCAACTGTATTTTAATCAGGAGCAGAGACCCAACCCTTTAACTTCGATAAAACAAGAGTTTACACATATTTGTGAAGTTTCTGTAAATTCGTACATATTAAACTTGCATTTAAAATGCATCTTTAATAAGATGAACTCAACTTAGCTTAACTTAACTAAACGGAGAATATTATGGGCTGTTGTGGCGGATGTGGTGGTTCAGGTCATCAGGAAGATAAAAAAGTTGAAGAACAAACTCAGCAACAAGAAAAATCGACTCAAGAGTAGTTTGCTGTAAAAATTAAAATCCAGTAGTAGTTGCGCGGCACTGGATTTTTTAACCCTGTGCAAAAAAATCATGAACATTGAATAGGCAAGCAGTTATGGATACTTCTCCGATAAATAGTTCTCTCGGAATTTTCCCTAGTTCATGGAGCGAAAAACGCGCGGGCCGAATTCCTGGAAACATTCCCATTTGGGTGGGTATTTTGTCCGAATTAACCGAATTTGGGATATTTTTTATCGCGTATTTTGTTGCTAAATATAATTACCCTGAGGCCTTTTCAGAGGGACCGCAAAGCTTAAGTACCATTACAGGTGTTGCCAACACTGTAGTGCTTATTTCAAGTAGTTACTTTATGGCCAAAGCGATGGCCAATATACGAAAGAATAATCTTAAAGGTTGCGAAAAATTTTTGTGGTTAGCCTTCTTCTCGGGTTGCCTGTATTTGTGCTTTAAAACATGGGAATTCCACTGGAACGATGTCCAGGGTTTCAGTACCAACAGCAGTCCGTTTTTTACTGTGTATTATTATATGACCTTCAATCACTTTCTGCATGTTGGTTGGGCAGCGTGTGCGATTTTATGGGTGATCTTTAGGCTCAAAAAAGGGGCATATTCTGCTGAAAATAATAGCGGTATGGAAGCGTTGGCCGTTTACTGGCATATGATTGATTTGATGTGGATTTTAATTTTTCCATTACTGTATGTCTTACGTTAGGAGCGCATGATGACTATGTTTAGCTTTAGCAAACTTGAATATTTATGGCTGACACTGCTTGCAATTATTTTGTTCAATACCTTGCTGGGTGAAAATGTTGAATCAACCGCATTGGTGAGTATTCTGGTTGCGTTAACGGTTATGTATAAAGGGTTAATAGTGATTGATCACTTTATGGAATTAAAAGATGCCAACAAATACTTACGGCGGATGATGCGTATCTATTTTATTTTTTTCCCGTCGTTAATCATATTGTCGGCGTTCTTTTAAGCGAATTAAAATAATTTCTAAGTCATTGCGCACTTAGTTGGATTAAGACATTCAGGGCGAACACTTTTAGAGTATTCATAGTTACTCTGACATTTCACAGTTTAAAAGGTTGATTTATATGGTTTTATTGAAAAGTGTTGCCGCAGAGGAAAGTACTGCAGATGAGGTGTTTTATCAGTCTCAGGGAAATGAAGTTTCCTTGTTTGAATACGCATCTATGCACAATTTACCGGTGCTTATAAAAGGACCTACCGGTTGCGGGAAAACGCGTTTTGTATCCCATATGGCAAAAAAACTGAATAGACCTTTATTTACGATTGCCTGCCATGATGATTTGACGGCGGCAGATTTAGTAGGGCGCCATTTAATAGGCCCCAATGGTACTTATTGGCAGGACGGACCGCTGACCAGAGCAGTAAGAGAGGGCGGTATCTGCTATCTCGATGAAATTGTCGAAGCAAGAAAAGACACAACGGTTGTATTACATCCGCTGGCCGATGATCGTCGGATTCTACCTCTGGAACGGACTGGCGAAGTATTGGAAGCTGCACCGGGATTTATGTTGGTGGTCTCTTACAACCCAGGTTACCAAAACCTCCTGAAAGGGATGAAAGCGAGTACCAGACAAAGGTTTGTGGCATTACGCTTTGCCTATCCTGAGCCGGAAATTGAGCAGAAAATTATTATGAAAGAGAGCTGCATTGAAGCGCCATTAGCAAAAAAATTGGTTGACTTGGGCACCGCGCTTAGACGTTTGGAAAATGATTTAGATGAGGTCGCTTCGACCCGCTTACTTATTTACGCCGGCAAAATGATTTCCAGTGGCATGCCTGCATTGGACGTGTGCCGATGCTGCTTAGCAGAACCGTTGTCCGATGATTTGGTCATGGTAGAGGCGTTAATGGATGTCGCACGGCTTTTTTTTGACGCCGATTAAGGTTATTGGAAACGATTTTCCTGACGCATTCATTTTTAACTTAAATACACCTTATTAGAATGGCTATGAACAAAGCAATAAACTGTGTCAATGGTACCCACAGAGAAAATACAGCTAGCGCTAAAACCTATTTACCCGGCGATTTGGCCATGTGGTTTTTTATTCTGGCCGAATTAACCGTGTTTGCTATTTTCTTTATCACCTTTGCTGTTACCAGACAGATTTATCCGCAGATGTTTATTGATGGACAGGTTTATCTTCATCCTGTTGCCGGCGCGATAAATACTATCGCGCTAATTACCAGCAGTCTGTTTGTCGCATTGAGTGTGCAGGACATTAAACAAGGTGCCGAAGACACCGCTAAGCGATATCTTTTGGGTGCGCTGGTAATGGCGGCTATTTATATCGTAGTGAAGTCCTGGGAGTACGCACAATTGGTGGATAGCGGTATTGGTTTGTCGACCAATAGCTATTTTACGTTGTATTTTATGATCACGGCTTTTCATTATATGCATGTCTTATTGGGCATGGTGATTTTAGCCGCTATTGCCTTAAAAATCCAGCGGGGGGGATATCAGGGTAAAAGCATTTCCGGCTTTGAAGCCGGTGCCTGTTATTGGCACATGGTGGACTTGGTCTGGGTTATTCTATTTCCGCTTATCTACGTGATTAAATAGGGCCGGTTATGTACACAGAATCAAAGAAAAGAATTTTTATCAGTTATTTGGCATTAATTGCGTTGACGCTAATTTCTGCAATGATTGGTGAATTTGCAAACCCTGAGACTGTTTTCTCAGAGACAAATATTGTCATCACGATTAGTTTAATCGTTATTATCAAAGAACAAAAAATTGTCGATGTATTTATGGATCTTAAACACGCACCCCAATTGTGGCGATATTTACTGTTATCGTATGTTGTTTTAGTGCCGTCAATCATTGCCGGGATTTACCTGATTTTTTAATTAATCGACATGGAATGTGATTAAAAAAGAACACCAGTAGGCTAATTTATCATCATTATAAAGGTGAATGCGCTTGCGTTTGGGTTTCTGACTTTTCTACGCTTTCCATGTGTTTATTGTTCTGCAAATGATAATTATTATCCTATATTTCAGCTTTTATTAATACTTTAATGGATAGCTTATGTCTGCAACATTTACAAAAAGTATGGCAAGAAATATTTACTACGGGGGCAGCATGTTTTTCTTGCTGTTGTTTTTTGGATTGACCATGCACACCACCAAAGTGATGCCCGAAAGGGATCATCGGGAAAATTTGACCGAGGCCGTTGAGCGGGGCAAAGGTCTTTGGGAAGTTAATAACTGTATTGGCTGCCATACCTTAGTTGGCGAGGGCGCTTATTACGCTCCGGAGCTGGGTAATGTCTTTTACCGACGTGGCGCTGGTGATCTGGATACATTCAAAGCTTTTCTGAATGGCTGGATGAGTGTTCAACCACTGGGGATCCCTGGCCGACGCCAAATGCCTCAATTTAACTTAACCGAGCCAGAAGTTAACGATTTGGCAGAATTTCTAAAATTTACTGCCGAGATGGAAGTTAATGGCTGGCCACCAAACATTGAAGGGTAAGGATATTATGGATACGTTAAAATTTAAGTCACAAATTGTGGCAAAACCTTACTTTATTTTTGCCCTGATGCTGTTTGTGGGGCAAATATTATTTGGTTTAGTGATGGGGTTACAATACGTTGTTGGTGATTTTCTGGGTGGTACGGTACCCTTTAATGTTGCCCGCATGGTTCATACTAATTTACTGATTGTATGGTTACTGTTCGGGTTCATGGGGGCTGCTTACTTTCTTGTTCCGGAAGAGGCTGAAACCGAACTGTACAGTCCTAAATTAGCTATCGTGCTGTTTTGGGTCTTTGCCGCGGCGGGAACGCTGACTATTTTAGGCTACTTGCTGGTGCCATATTCAACGCTGGCGGAAATTACCGGCAATGAATATTTCCCGACCATGGGACGAGAATTTTTAGAACAACCGACCATTACCAAAGTTGGTATTGTCATCGTCTGTTTGGGTTTTTTATTCAATATTGGCATGACCATTCTTCGCGGCCGTAAGACCGTGATTAATATGGTGTTAATTACGGGGTTAATTGGTTTAGCGGTTTTCTTCCTGTTTTCATTTTACAATCCGGCAAATATTGCCCTCGATAAACTGTTTTGGTGGTTTGTGGTGCATCTCTGGGTTGAAGGTGTATGGGAATTAATTATGGGAGCAATTCTTGCGTTCATCTTAATTAAAATTACCGGGGTCGATAGAGAAATCATTGAAAAATGGTTGTATGTGATCATTGCCATGGCGTTAATTTCTGGTATTTTGGGCACCGGGCATCACTTCTTCTGGTTAGCCACGCCTGGCTATTGGCAGTGGATTGGCTCAGTATTTTCTGCCTTAGAACCCTTGCCGTTTTTTGCAATGGTGCTCTATGCCTTTAATATGGTGAATAATCGTCGTCGTGACCACCCCAATAAAGCCGCCACATTATGGGCGCTGGGCACTTCGGTAATGGCCTTTTTAGGTGCTGGTGTTTGGGGATTTTTACATACTTTAGCACCCGTTAACTTTTACACCCATGGTACGCAAATCACTGCGGCACACGGGCATATGGCCTTTTATGGTGCCTATGTAATGATTGTACTCACCATTATCTCTTATGCGATGCCAAAACTTCGCGGGATCGGCGAAGCATCCAGCAAGAAAGCCCAGGTTGTTGAAATGTGGGGTTTCTGGTTGATGACCGTTGCCATGGTGTTTATCACCTTGTTCCTTACCGGAGCCGGTATTTTGCAAGTGTGGTTACAGCGTCTTCCTGAATCGGGCGAAGCGCTCAGCTTTATGCAGACGCAGGATGAGTTAGCCATATTCTATTGGGCAAGAGAGTTTGCCGGGGTGATATTTATGATCGGTTTACTCACTTATTTAGCCAACTTCCTTGTTGATAAAAAAGAGGCGGTTAAATCTTGATCGGATGAACAACAGTATAACGTGTCGCAATCGTCAGTTTTTTTCAGCTGGCGATTGTTGCATTTTTATCACCGACATGGAGACGCAGGATAAGTTAGCCATGTTCTCTGTTGATAAAAAGAGACGCTTAAATCTTGATCAGATGAACAACAGTATAACGTGTCACAATCGTCAGTTTTTTTCAGCTGGCGATTGTTACATTTTTATCACCAACAGCGTGCAGTAAAGGATCTAAAAAATATGGAAGAGTGGGTTGGTAGTATTTGGCATCGCTTTATCAGCCAAAAAATCCAAGTTGATTTTGAGACTGAACGTGTTGAATTCAAACAGGTTTATAAATCGGCAGGTATTATTTTTCGGGCTTTAGGGGGCGATCCCGCGAAACAGGTTGAAGCCGTCACGCCGCGAGAATATATCGTACGCCGAAACTTACTGCAGAAAATATCGGGTTCACATCAACAGCAAAGCCTGGCCTGGCAAGATTCGCAGAGCTTACGGTTACCAGAATCAATCGCTTTATTTCCCTGTAAATCGCTTAATAAAAGTCTTTATCTCTGGCTGGCAGCATTAGCGGCGCACAGTCCCGATAAATTTACCCATTGGGCTATTGATAATCAGCGTATCGTCAAAGATGTACTTAACAAATATCCAAGTTTACAGGTAACTTATCAGCAACTGGTTACTGCCTCGCTCGCACTGCGACCACCCGTTGCCACTTTAGATAAATCACAACAAGCGCTCGAACTGAGTATTATCCAGGCATTAAAAGAACCCTGCTCAGTGAGTCATTTTCCGGCAGCCAATCATGCTCCTCATGCGGTTTTTTTATGGCTTTACCCGAACGCCAAAGTAGAGTTACAAGCCGTTAATAACGATCTGATTAATCTTGATGCAGAGCAGCAGGATGCCGAACCCGATATACAAAAAAGCAGTCAAGGCAAGAAAAAAACAGAACGGGTAGACGATAACAACAGCAAAGACAGCCTGATCGTCTTTCGCCTGGAAAGTTTATTTTCATGGAGTGAATTTTCAAAAGTAAACCGCGCCATGGATGACACCGAAAATAGTGATGCAAAACGTGTCGCGGAAGATCTTGATATGCTCTCTCTTGCCAAAAAAACCGGACAAAAGTCAGCAAAATTAAAAATCGATCTGGATTTACCCTCGGCGGCAGAAGACGATATTCCACTTGGCGAGGGTATCTCATTACCTGAATGGAACTATAAGTCTAATCTGTTGGTTGCAGATCGCTGTATGATACAACCCATGTTGCCAAAAGATTCGCAGCCGCAGGGCCTTCCCGAAAATTTAAGATCATTGGCCAATAAAATTAAAAATCAGTTCGAGCATTTAAAGTCATTAAAACACTGGCAGAAGGGGCAGGATGAAGGGGAAGAACTTGATTTAAACGCTTGGTTAGATTTTCATATTTCCAGTCAGATTGGCGCCATTAAAGATTCAGGGCTGTATAATAGGCATCAATTTAAAATACGCGATATCGGCTGCTTATTACTGTCCGATATTTCAATGTCTACAGGTGCTTATATTGATAACGACAGTAAAGTAATTGATGTTATTAAAACCAGTTTATTGTTATTCGGCGAAGCGTTAAGCGCCGTGGGTGATGATTTTGCAATGTACGGTTTTTCATCGGTAAAACGTCACCATGTCCGATTTAGCCTATTAAAAAACTTTTCGGAAAAATACAGTGATGAAGTTCGCGGCCGAATATTATCTTTGCGACCCGGGTTTTATACGCGGATGGGCGCAGCCATCAGGCAGGCGACGCAGGTACTTGAAACGCAGCGTAATAAACAAAAAATTCTGTTGATTTTAACCGATGGTAAACCGAATGATTTAGACCATTATGAAGGGCGTTTTGGTGTAGAAGATACGCGTCAGGCAATCTTGGAGGCGAAGAAAAAAGGTCTTATCCCATTTTGCATTACAATTGATCATAAAGCTGAACAATATATGCCTTATATTTTCGGGACTAATGGTTATTCGGTGATTCTCAATCCGGGGCAATTACCCACTAAGCTGCCGTTGTTATATCATCAACTTACCGCTTAGTTATACCCGTTATCAATCAAGATGCATTTATCAGTCGCTAGCTCGTATACCAAGACAAGGCGCAACATGATGACAATGGCTAGCCCTTATCGAATGTTGCAACGCCGTATTGGTGTTCGAGCTAGCGACCCAGAGGGCAAGCCGTGAGGCAAACATCTTCGTTGTTGTGAAGTCTCGATTTAACCCGTTAGATCTTCACCTTCACGCCTAGAATCTGTTCACCTCTCGACTTGCTGATTTTTGCATCCTGAATGATAACGGGTATATAATTTATTTTTATATTTTGGATGTTATTATGAAGGAAGTTGTTCATTGTCTTTATTGCCACAGCAAATACTCAATTGATCTCAGTCGGAAAGAGTATAACGGGCAAGCTAAACTGTGCAGAGAATGCGGTATGGCATTACCAGAAAAGCACCCTGAAAGCCGCTTTTTAAAAATGAAAATGTTTCGTTGGATGTTTGTGCTGATTGTTATTTTTTGTATAGTGATGGTTGTTTATTTACCACGGTAATTATCATTAATAAATTATGGGAAAGGTCAGATATCATGTCAATTTATAAAGAGCAAAATCCTCAGGAAATAAAAAAAGCCTCGAACATTGCCCTTTTATCATTATTAAATCTAACCTTTCTACCGGGCATTGCCTTTATTGTGCTTATGCTCAGGTTAAAGCAGACATCCAAAACCAGCTTCAGTTATTATCATTTGCTGGTTGCAATAAAGCTTAATTTATTTGCCGCCACGGCGCTTATTTTAGTCAGTATATTAATGATTTTTCTGGGGGGATTTTATTCTGCCTGGACATGGGTTTTTGTGATCACCTATTTTGTTTTAGGTCATAGCATTTTTATTACCTTTGCCGTTTGGGCGCTCATTCGCTCGTGGTCGGGCAATAAAATAAAATCATAAGATATCAAACTCTAATTTTTAATAACTTTCCTAAACCAAGCTAGATAATGAGGTTAGTATCAAACGCATTAATAAAGTGATCCGATTTACTATTTAAAACTATTCCGGCGGTTTTGTGAACGTAAATTTTTTCTTTGAAAAGATTGATCATAAATTTAATGGCGGTCTTATTTGAACGCCAACTAGTCTCTTCGGACTTAAGTTTGCATTATAAATTAACAACCGGATAAACCATAACCCATTGATAAAAGGCGTATAGACAATAACTTTTTCTATATGAACTTATATCGGTTACCACTCGTTTTTCTCTGTGTAGCGCTGCCCTCTGTGGTAGTACCTTTGTTACAAAAAATCACCACGCACACTTGATCATGAAAATGAATGTTCGTATTTAAGTCCGAAGGTACTAGCACTAACCATGACAACAAACGCATAGCGGTAGGGTGTCTGCTCAGATACTAAGCTGTCGCTTATTCGCTGCACCAATTGTCGCTGTCCGCGGTGCATAAAATACCCCTACCGATAAAATCATAGCAAATGCATTAATAAAGTAATCAGATTTACTATTCAAAATCATCCCGGCGGCTTTGTGAGCGTCAATTTTTCCTTTGCTGCAACTGATCATAAATTTAATGCTTTGGTATAAGTACGTTGTTACAACGCCTCGCATCTTTCTATCCTTTAAAATGGTCTGTCTATAACTTGATTATCCATAATTATTGGGGAATATTTATGGACTAGTCTAGGGGCTGTCGACCTTTGCAGTACGAATATCGCTCAATATAACAGTGTTTAGAGAAAGGCATAACGCAGCGCAGGACGCTTTAAATTCTAAGCATTACTTGAGCTGGCGTATTAGCTTGTATGGTATTAAACCTCATTCATGATTATTCTGAATCAAGGATTTGACAGGTGTGAAGCGTCTATATATATCCAATCTTTTTGTTGCTCCTGTCACGTTCACAATCAAGTCGATCTTCAATAAAACAAAAGGATGGCATAACCTTTTTTAATTTGTGAGATGACTCTCACTAGCACCGATTTATGAGAAGTTACAATTGATGCATATCAATTATATCTTATGCGTCCAGTATAGAATAGCTCTATTGATATCAAAATAATTTAATATCAAAACTGCGAGGAATTAGAATATGGAACAGGACGTACCAGCGGTTCAGGAACAGAACGGTGTCAGCCGCCGTGGATTTATGGGCGCTACTGTCGCTTTTATGGGAGTCGCTGCGGCGGCGAGCTTAATCGGTCAGTCTGCCCAAGCCAGCCCCTTAGCTGCGGGCGCGGCAGTCAAACCGGAACAGATCAACGGTCTGCGCCGGATCCAGCAGACGCTGGTCGCACCTCCTTTTTTACCCGAGCACGATCAGGTCGCTCAGGGCGGATACAAAGTGGTCGAAGTCCGTATGGTGGTCGAAGAGAAGCTCATGGAGGTGGATAGCAACGGCGCTAAAATCTGGGCCTGTACCTTCAATGGCAGCATGCCCGGCCCGTTGATTGTGTGTCACCAGGATGACTACATTGAACTGACGTTGGTCAATCCGGCCTCCAACCAGTTGCTGCACAACATCGACTTTCATGCGTCCACCGGCGCCCTGGGCGGCGGCGCCCTGACTCAGGTGGCTCCCGGCCAAGAGGTGGTGCTGCGCTTTCGAGCCACCAAGGCAGGCACTTTCGTCTACCATTGCGCACCGGGCGGTCAGATGATCCCGTTCCACGTGGTCAGCGGCATGAACGGCGCGATCATGGTGCTGCCGCGCGCCGGCCTCAAGGATGAGCTGGGTAATCCGGCTCACTACGACCGGGCCTATTACGTGGGCGAGCAGGACCTCTATCTACCCAAGGACGCCAACGGCAAGTACAAAGAGTACGACAGCATCATGGCGGGCATGCCGGATATGCTCGAAGTGATGAAAACCCTGACCCCGACCCACGTGGTTTTCAACGGCGCGGTCGGCGCCCTGACGGGTAAGAACGCGCTCAAGGCCAAGGTCGGCGAATCGGTGCTGATCATCCATTCCCAGGCCAACCGTGATACTCGCCCGCACCTGATCGGCGGACACGGTGATCTGGTCTGGGTTGGTGGCTGCTTCAACGACAAGCCCAGCACCAATATGGAGACCTGGCCGATCCCTGGCGGTGGTTCGGCAGCAGCGTTATACACCTTTCGTCAACCGGGTACCTATGCCTACGTCAACCACAACCTCATTGAGGCGATCCTACTCGGTGCTGCGGCCCACTTCCAGATCGAAGGCGAATGGAACGACGACCTGATGACCCAAGTGAGCGCGCCGGGTCCTATCACTGCCTGAGCGATTAAGCATTGCCTGAACGCTACTCAGGGTAAAAATAAAAGATTGGCCTGGAAATATTAGGTCCTGAAATATTGGACAGCCAATCTTTTTCTTAAAACTCGATATTCATAAAAGACGCACATGATCCAAAAAGGATCGAGTATTTGTGCATTTAATACATAAAAATGGTCGAGGTCGTTGAATTAAATAATGGGGTTTTTGATGGAATTAGAACATTAGTATTCTTTAGCAAGATGCTAATTGAATGAATTGATTATTAACTATTAACTATTAACTATGGTTTTAATGCTCCATTTCCTGTGATTTTTACCCGATATCCAATGTTTCCCAGCATGATAGGCAAAGGATGTAAGCTTTTTCTTGCGTCAACAACGCCATAAATACGTTCCAAAATTGAACTTTATTCTATTTTTTAACACCGGTTAGATCACCACCCATCATTATTAACGAATATTTTCGCACTCGTCTAATCTTTAGTTACGTGCAGGTTAAATGATGGTCAGAACTAGACAAAGCATAGTGAGCTCATGACTCGATAAGACAGGCGTATTAGTTTGTTTGGTATATGTTGTTTAAACCTGATTCGCGCCAAGATGGCGACAAGCTCTGAAACCTCAGAGCATACTCGCATTCAGCGAATAATTTATTCAGCCATAAAAATTAGTTAAAACAGTCAAGATATCTTAAATATACTTAATATTCCGACAGGCAACTAGCTTAAAATGACCACTAAATTTGGTCCTTTATTTAAGGGAGGCGTTGCGGCATTAACCGAATACTGTGAACATTTAGACCGCAAGGTGCCAACCCTGGTTGTGCGCTTAAAGCTTAATTTTTTAACTACCAGTAAGTGATTTTCCGCTTGATTAATACCAAGCTTCTTCTGCGGGTTTAAACCCGCATCTTCTTTATATTTAAGAATTTAAAGCCCAATTTTTTAAAAAAGTTTACTCATTGCTTGTTAATAGTCATAAAAGATTACCGTAAATAATGCAGAAAGAGGTTAGGTTGTTGGTTAGAAAAAGGGGTGGCATGGTTGATTCTATAGAATATGAAGTAGGAAATGTGATGTTTGAAATTTTTACTGAATTTGCTGATTGGCTTACCTATCAGCAACTGTCTTTACCGGCCGGAACAAAATTCGCTGATGCGCTGCATTTTTTTATTGAAGATACGTCTAAGATCATGGTGTTACTGGTCGTTATGATTTATGTCATTGCCTTGGTGAGAGCCTCTCTCGATGTGGAAAAAGTACGTACTTATCTGGCAGGTAAAAGAAGACTCTTTGGCTATTTTTTAGGCAGTATTTTCGGTGCTATTACGCCCTTTTGTTCATGCTCCAGTATTCCCGTTTTTCTTGGATTCACCAGCGCGGGGATCCCGTTAGGCATTACGATGGCATTTTTGATCACTTCGCCCTTAATTAATGAAATAGCCATTTTGCTGCTGGTTAGTTTATTAGGTTGGAAATTCACCGTGCTCTATGTGGTGGTAGGGATGGTGATCGGTATGTTAAGCGGGTGGTTTCTTGATGCAATTGGGGCTGAACGTTGGCTGCAACCTTTGGCTGCGAAAGCGATGAAAAATAGTCAAAGCAAATCACCACCCGCACAGCATGAGGCAGCCGTTAAAATGACGCTTGCAGAGCGCCATGGTTTTGCTAAAGGTGAAATGCTAGAAATCGTTGCCAGAGTTTGGAAGTGGGTATTTATTGGTGTGGGTATTGGTGCTGCTCTGCATGGCTTTGTACCAGATGGCTGGATTGAAGCCCACCTTGGTGAAGGACAATGGTGGTCTGTACCTGTCTCTGTGCTGGTGGGTATTCCGCTTTATTCTAATGCCACAGGGGTAATTCCCATTATGGAAAGCCTGATCAAAAATGGTTTACCCATTGGCACTACCCTCGCTTTTTGTATGAGTACCGTCGCGGCAAGCGTGCCAGAATTTGTGATGTTAAAGCAAGTGATGCAATGGCGCTTGCTGAGTTTACTTTTTGCCTTGCTGTTAACGGCATTTACCCTTATAGGTTGGATATTTAATCTATCAATATGGAATTTCTAGGAGAAATAATAATGAGAAAATTTAAAGTGTTAGGATCAGGTTGCGCTAAGTGCACAAATACGGCTAAGTTAATTGAAAAAATAGCGAAAGACAATGGCATTGAAGTGTTTGTTGAGAAAGTCACCGATTTAGAAACGATCATGAATTACGGGGTAATGTCCACCCCCGGGGTCGTTATGGATGAAAAGGTTGTCCATAGTGGCGGTGTCCCTGCTACTGAATCAATAAAAAAATGGTTTGATTTATAAAAAGATATTGCCCAAGGAGCCTGACAGAGCACTATTCTCGGCCAAGCTTTTTGGGCTGTCTCGTTTAAATTTCATTTAATCTGAAAGGGTGCTGCATCGTCATGCGAGTCTTTATCGCTATAATGAAAACCAATTTAAGAGACACTGTCGGTAGCAAGTTGGCTATCTGAGAATTTATTTTTCCATTTCACACAGCGATCATTATCACGCTCTTCATAAAGACCAATAGCTGATAAAAGATCAAGATCAAAATTGCGCTCACTGTCATTAGCGAGTGCAGTTAAGCGCATTGTATACCAAGCAGTGATGCCACCTTGAGGCGGGCTCTCAAATCGAGGGAAATCAAATCTCGGGAAATCCAAGGTATCAGGTTTTCTGAATAGCCAATCGCTCGCAAGCTCAGGATTTAATACAAATGCGCGTCCCAATCCAACCATGTCGACAGCATCCCCCGCTAACGTTTCCAGCACCTGTTCGCGGGTTTTAAAACCGCCAGTCACCACTAGGGGTATCCTGGTTAGATTTCTTGCTTGTTGAGCAAATTCAATAAAATATGGGCCACTTGTGGTGCCATCAGAGCTGGATTTTGCACCGGGGAAATAGGATCCGCCACTTATCTCTATTAAGTCAATCGAGGTTTGATCTAAAATACCAATCGCTTTTAACGCATCATCTTGTGTTAACCCACCTTCTAATTGATCTGACGAGTTGATCTTAATGCCGATAGGAAATGAGCTGCCAACCACGCTTCGTACTTTAGCAATTATCTCGACAATAATTGTGCAGCGCGCTTCTATCGAGCCACCGTACTGATCCTGACGATGATTAAAGAGTGGTGATAGGAATTGGCTGAGCAGGAAACCATGACCAGCGTGGATCTGAATACCTGTAAATGCTGTATTCTTTGCTATTAACGCGGCGCTTGCGTACATATCAGGTAACTGAGTCACTTCAGCCTTCGACATTCCGGCACATTGAAAGCTGCCAATCTTAAGGGAAGAGGGGCCTTTTGGCTGGCTTATAGGTAAATGCGAAAGTCCTCCCGCCTGACCTAGCTGGGGCCAGATGTGAGCGCCATTAATTGCAGCGCGTGAGGCCAATGAGTGCAGAGACTGTAAATTCGAATCGGCGCTTAAAACCAGATTCCCCGGCTTTTCCGGAAAGCATGGATCGATCTGCACTTCGCCAATAATCGATAACCCAACGTCACCTTCGGCCCATCTTTCATAGAGTCGTGCTTGAGCATCCGTTGACCCTCCCTCGCCGTCTGCAAGTGAGTCAGACATAGCTGATTTTACAAACCTGTTTTTTAAAACTGCACCACAGGGAAGTTGCAGTGGCTGACTAGCGTCTGTTGCTTTGATCATATCTACCTCTTGTTAATCTACACTTTTGGTGTTTTACACTAGGGTCACTGTGCAAAATTGTTAACCGGCTTTAGTAACTGCTTATATTGTATAAAAAAAATGTTAGTGGCAGTCACTGCGATTGATAAAGATATTATTCACTATTTTTACTAAACTAAAAACAGCATAATACTTCAAACACTATTAAAAATAAGTTAATAATGAACACTTCGGATCTTAATCTATTCATTCGCATAGTAGAAACGGGCAGCCTGACTGAAGCGGCTAAACAATTGAATATCACGCCAGCGGCTGTCAGTTCCGCACTCCGGCGGTTAGAAAAACAGCTGGATCTACAATTGTTTATAAGGACAACCAGGCAACTCCGAATTACATCGCAAGGGGAGCAGTTCTTATTTCATTGCCGACAAGCATTGGCAGCGCTGGAGCAGGGACGTATAGCAGCTCATCAGATGCAGGGGAGAATCAGCGGCACATTACGATTGTCAGTTTCATCGGATTTAGGGCGTAATATAGTGCTACCCTGGCTTGATGAATTGCTTGATCTGCATCCTGACTTGTCGGTCGATTTAACGGTAGGTGACTCACTCTCTGACTTCTTTTTGGATCAAGTTGATGTTGCGCTTCGTTATGGTAAACCAGAAGACTCAAGCATGGTGTCATTTCATATTGCGACGATGAACAGGATCACTTGCGCATCGCCTGACTATATCGCCAATTTCGGCAGCCTCTCAGATCCCGATGATTTAAGAAAACATAATTGTTTACTGTACCGACGAGGCGGTCGCCTATTTGACAATTGGGAATATATGGACGATGCCGGTAGCCAGAAAATAAGAGTAGATAGTAATAGGGTCAGTAATGACACTGATATTGTTAGACGCTGGGCTGTTAGTGGAAAAGGCATTGCAAATAGAGCAGAAATAGATGTTGTTTCAGATTTACGCAACGGGGAATTAGTACAACTTTTACCTCATTTTCAATCTCCGTCGGTGCAGCTCTACTTAATTTGTCCGAGCAGAAAACAAGCCAGTCCCGCAGTGATAGCGTTCAGGGAATTGCTTCGAGAAAAATCTGCACAGATGCTCGGTTTTTCTTGATAACAAGCTTAGTAATAGTTAAATGAAGTTGTCACTGTTTTTTATTTCCATCAAAATGGACGGGACCAATGAGCTGCACTGAAAACCGTCCCTTATAGGGTTGTGTGCTATCTTTTCTGCGGATTACCCTATTAAATTTTGACTCTTAAGCCAATCCATCACTTTAATGGAAGCAAGTGAGCAAAGAGATTTATTGTTGTAACTTATAAAAGCGATTTCTTGTATTTCTGCATCGGGTGAAAGCTCTCCCTGAAAGTCTGCAAAATAGCAGCTTAACTTAACAATAGTGTCGCTGTCTTTCCCATCGGCTGGTGCCTTAAATATGCCGGCATATTTGATTGAAGCAGGGATTAACTTAACTGAAATTTCTTCCTGAACTTCACGTATCAGCGCTTGTTGATCGGATTCTCCTTGCTCACGTTTGCCGCCGGGAATATAGAATAGTGCTTTATTCTTTGAGCGGGCACACAACAGCTTTCCATCGTGAATATACAACCAGGCTAATTTATCAATTTCTTTTTTCACAAAGACTCCTTATAAGAGGTGATTTTATTAAAAATTTAATACTTGTAATGCTTTTTTGTTAAGAAGGCCTTGGACCAAACATAATAACCGCCACACCAACAATACAAATTGCAACACCGAGCAGATCTGTCATTGTTGGACGCGTAGATTCGACCAGCCACAACCACATTAATGCGACAGAAATATAAATACCACCGTATGCCGCGTAGGTACGGCCGGCGGCTTCAGGATGTAATGTAAGCAGCCAAACAAATGCTGCGAGGCTGAATGTGGCAGGTATCAGTAACCAAATTGAATGGCCTTCCCGCAACCAAAGATAGGGCAGGTAGCAGCCGACTATTTCGGCGACAGCAGTCACCGTAAAAAGGCCAAAAATTTTTAGTGCTTCCATCATTTCCCTTGTTTATTTAATATTATTGCTTCGCCGGCCGAATAGCCTTATTAACAGCTTTTTGTGCCCTTGCGTATAAGAAAATCTGCAACCCCAATAGCATCATAGTCAATAAGAACTGCCTGAATTAATCCTGTAAGCAGTGCTATTGCCAGCGTTCCGCAAGCCCGCTAATCAAAAATAGATAATAAGATTACGCTTCGGCTTTTTATTAATCAATCACTTATATTTATAAGGTAAATTAACAATTCATATGAACGATCGCTCAAAATTAACCTGAACGACTGTTCATATATGTTTATAGTATCCTCAGTTAAGCGCTGATATATCTGCGTATTCCGTTATTAATGACCTTATTGATTGCAATAAATACTCAGTATTAAAAGCAGGAATGGCATCAACTACAGGTTATTGTCCTTAACAACACCCTGCAAAACAAGCGGGATTTTAGCAAAAAGCAGTCTAACTACTTTCTACCGTTAGATTTTAGCGACTAATACTTCCTCCTGTTAATGGCATAAAAGGATCAATATTATGAATGATAAGATTAAGATAAACGACAAGATTAAGTTAGATATAGTATCGGATGTTGTCTGCCCATGGTGCATCGTAGGCTACAAACATCTGCAGGCCGCTATTAATGAACTGGGTCTGCAAGACCGGGTAGAAATTGAGTGGCAGCCCTTTGAACTGAACCCAGATATGCCCGCGCAAGGTGAGAACCTGCGCGCCCATGTGCTGCGAAAATACGGTGCTAAACGCGAAGAAAGTGATAAAGCCCGCATTGATATCAGTGCCCTTGGTGCTGAGTATGGATTTGAATTTAATTACTTTGAAGAGATGAAGATAGTTAATACTCACGATGCCCATCTGTTGCTTGATTTTGCTTATCAACAAGGATTGCAGCATCAGTTTAAGCAGCGCTTGTTTGCCGCTTTTTTCAGCGAGTATAAGGATATATCCGATCGCACCGTGTTGCTGGCAGAAGCTCGAAGTGTAGGACTGGATCCTGCTGCTACTACGTTAGCCTTAGACGATAGCAAGCGCCTAAGCGACCTATTAAAACAACAGCGTCACTGGCAGCAACAGGGGATTTCCGGCGTGCCAACGGTTATCTTTAACCGCAGCAGCGCGATGACAGGTGCACACCCGCAAAGCGCTTACAAAAAGGTGCTAAAAGAGTTAGCCGGTCTGTAGTTATATTTAAGACATTACCGACCATCAATATTGACCAACGCTAATCAATGAATAATTCAAGCTATAAGAGGTCCGTATAAAATGAAAAAAACCAATAATATCGAAGTACTGCTCTTTGACGTCAACGAGACGCTGCTCGATATAACTACCCTTGAACCTTTTTTCTTGCGGGTTTTTAAAAATCCATTGGCGCTTCGTAACTGGTTCGCCGAACTTGTACTTTATTCGCAAACCCTGACCGTTTCAGGTCTCTATGAACCCTTTGCTAATCTTGCCGTCGGCACTCTTAAAATGCTTGGCGCTAATCATCATATTTCGATCAGCGACGACGATCTCGCGGAATTCAAAGAACGGCTTGGAAATCTTCCTCCCCATCCCGATGTTATACCGGCATTAAAACGCTTAAAAGCAGCCGGATTTCGCCTGGCAACACTCACCAACTCGGCATCAACACAATCACCAACATTATTAGAAAAAGCGGGAATATCGGAGTTTTTTGAAGGGCAGTTCAGCATAGAGACGGTGCGCTCATTTAAACCCCATTCAGCAACCTATCGGTATGCAGCACAGGAAATGGCAGTCCAACTTGACCGGGTATGTCTGGTTGCATGCCACCTGTGGGACACTATAGGCGCACAAGCGGCAGGCTGTTCCGGTGCTTTTATTACCCGCCCGAATAATAACCTTCTGATAGCTGAAAATGTCCCGCAACCGAATTATGTCGCACGTGATTTGACCCACCTGGTTGAGCTGCTTGTTGGGGATTTGTAGTGCATGAAAAAATCATTCAACAATACTCGCAAACGCCATGATTGTGCAGTTTGTTCCTTTTCAACAGAGACAGATGAGCCAATTATCCGGTTTAAACGTCAGCTTGTGGATCGCACTTGGTATTTTTTGCCGCAATAAGTGCTTCTTTGTATCTCTACAATGAAAAAGTCGAATGATAACTTAGGCGCCTAATGAGCATGATATTTCAATTAATTGAACGATCGCTCAATTAAGTCTTGAACGATCGCTCAATTACATTTATAGTACCCCCACTTCAAGGAGCAAAGGTTCCGGTTACATAAAACATGAATTTAAATTAAGAGAGAGCCATTATGTCAAACTTCAAAATCCATACTATTGAGTCAGCTCCAGCAGAAAGTAAAACAATCCTAGAGGGTGCAAAAAAACAGATGGGCGTTGTTCCTGGTCTTTTCGGCGTATTGTCTGAATCTCCAAATACACTTAAAGCTTACACTCAGTTACACCAACTATTTGCAAGCTCATCTTTTGATGCAGAAGAGCTAACCGTCGTATGGCAAACAATTAATGTTGAGCATGAATGTCATTACTGTGTACCTGCACACACGGGTATTGCCCATTCAATGAAGGTCGATTCTGCTCTGACTGAAGCGCTGCGTAACGGTGAAGCAATGCCAACTGAAAAACTGCAGGCATTGCAAGACTTTACCTTAAGCATGGTGCGTGACCGTGGTAATGTTTCTGAACAACAGACGCAAGCATTCTTTGCAGCGGGCTACGGACAACAGCAGGTTCTTGAAGTCATTTTGGGTCTGTCTCAAAAAGTGATCAGCAACTACGTTAACCATGCCGCAAAAACACCGGTCGATCCCATGTTTGAACAATTCGCCTGGACTAAAAAATAAGAAATCATGATTGCTTCTTCTTTTTTGAAGGGGCAAGCCAACTTTTCACCTTCACTCTTTCCCCGATGATTCCTTAAATACAATAGGATAATATTATGCTTAAGTTTTTTTTCCACCCGACACCAAACCCGATGAAAGTGGCTCTTTACCTTGAGGAGACCGGGTTAGCCTATGAATTGATTCCTGTCGATACAATGAAGGGTGAGCAACATACACCAGAGTACCGCGCGATTAACCCCAACGGTAAAACACCGGCCATTGAAGACCTGGGTAAACGGGTATTTGATTCTACTGCTATTTTAATGTATCTATCTGAAAAAACAGGAAAATTAGCAGGAAAAGCAGAAGATCGCAGTGACATGCTGTCATGGTTAATGTTTTTAGCAACAGGCTTAGGACCCTTTTCGGGGCAAGCGGTTCATTTTAGACATAAAGCACCAGAGCAAGTGCCCTATGCAATCAATCGCTACCTGAGTGAAGCCGAACGTCATTATCAAGTGCTGGAAACACATATGGAAGGCCGTGAATATATAGTGGGTGATGAGTTTTCAATTGCGGATATTTCAGCATGGGGGTGGATTGATAAAGCAACGGCTGTGTTAGGCGGGCAAGGATTAGAAAACTACCCTAATCTGACACGTTGGTTTGCAGACATAAACGCGCGTCCGGCAGTCGAAAGAGCAAGAAATATCCATAAAGAGTTTGAATTTAAGTCGGATTTTGATGAACAGGCAGCACGTGCACTCTACCCGCACAACTTTGATAACAAAGCCTGATAATACAAAAAACACAGGAGAGATCATAATGGAAAAGCAATATACACCTCCAAAAATCTGGACTCATGATGCCGAAAGTGGCGGTAAATGGGCCAGTGTTAATCGTCCGGTTTCAGGCGCAACCCATGAAAAAGTCTTACCTGTTGGTGAGCATGCTTTGCAATTGTACTCAATGGGTACGCCTAATGGCCAAAAAATCACCATTATGCTGGAAGAGTTATTAGCACTGGGTGAGGAGGCTGAATACGATGCCCATATGATCAGAATTCTTGAAGGCGAGCAATTCTCATCGGGGTTTGTGGATATTAATCCTAATTCCAAAATTCCGGCATTAGTTGACCGCGCTGGCGATAATGATCAACCTATATTTGAATCTGCCTCGATTTTAGTTTATCTTGCTGAAAAATTTTCTGCATTGTTGCCTGAAAAAGGTGTTAAGCGGACACGAGTGTTAAACTGGCTATTCTGGTTACACGGGGCTGCGCCCTATTTAGGTGGGGGGTTCGGTCATTTTTATGCTTACGCACCCGAAAAGTTTGAATATCCAATTAATCGCTTTACCATGGAAATTAAGCGACAGTTAGATGTTTTAGATAAGCAATTGGCAAAAAATGAATTTATTGCGGGTGATGCGTTTAGTATTGCGGACATTGCAATCTGGCCCTGGTATGGCAACTTAATTCTGGGCAAGCTTTACGATGCGCAAGAATTCCTTCAGGTGGAAGAGTACCCCCATCTGCAACGCTGGGCAAAAGCAACATTAGCGCGTCCGGCAGTACAACGCGGGCGTATTATTAACCGTGATTGGGGTGATAAGTGGGAACAGCTTGAAAATCGTCACAGTGCTGAGAATATCGATAAAGTATTAGCGTTAAAACCTGCATAACTTATTAAGGTAAGCAGTATCAAAGGCCTAGTGACATATTGTTACTGGGCCTTCAGCTTTTAAGGAAAACCTGTTTAAGGCAGATATTATGAGTAAACAAGCAAAATTCAATCGCGATCAAGTTATCGAAAAAGCAAAAAACCTCTATTGGGAAAAAGGCTATCACGCAACGTCAATGAGAAATCTACAGGATGTGGTTGATATGCGCCCGGGCAGTATTTATGCGGCTTTTGGCAGTAAAGATAATTTATTTAAAGAAGCGTTAAATCGTTATGCTCAAATCGGTGCTGAGCAACTTGCTAATAGTCTGGCGCAGGAAAAAACAGTGCTTGCTGGTCTGAAACGATTCATTCGTAGTGTGACTATTTGTAACAAAAACAGCGCGCCAAACGGCATGTGCATGATAGTGAAAAGCATCGCTGAATTAACGCAGAGCGATAATCCGGATTTGCTTGCGAATGCAATGCATATTTTAGAAAATATAGAGGGCTCTTTTGCGAGCATTTTCCAACAAGCCATCGATAATGGTGAAATCAGTGTGGAGAAAGATCCCGTTGAATTAGCGCGTTATCTGCAGATTCAAATAATAGGCATAAGAACTTATGCTCAAATAACCAACAACATGAATGCAGTAGAAAAAGTCATTGATGATCTATTTAAAGGGCTGCGGGTGTAAAACGATGCTAATACAATTTGTTTAATATTTCATTTTACAGCGAATAAGTGTATTCGGCTGTATATCGATATTTTTAATTAAATACGGTGACCCTCATTAACAGATTGAAAGCTAAAGATATTGCTAATCTTTATGCGTCTGCAGACTGTGCTGTTTTGTGGTAGCAAGCTTATACAATACAGTGTTTTCTCCAACAGTCTATCGTGCACGTTGCGCTGAGGGGAGCAATACTCTCGAGGTAAAGGGCATGAATGGTGAAGTGCTGATTTATTTTTTGTGGTGGTGAATGCTTGAATATATTTGGCGCTTTCTAAGCCGCGTTTAATTACTTTAATGTCGATAATTGTCCATTTTTTGATACCTCTATACGGCAAGAAAAATCACTTTTTAGCTGAATAATCCGTTGGCAGAAATTTATACTTTTTGATTGCATTAGTTGTATAAATTGCCATAACAAAAATGTTAACTGCTCAGTCATTATCAATCAATGCCGTTCGGTTAAGTAATTTTAGGCTTATATCTTAACGGATATTTTGAAGTAACATGGGTATATAAAGCACGAACGGGGAAACGATCGGTGCTTTCTTTTTTAGGCAGAATCAATGGCGTTTGGCAACTAAGGTAAATTTATAATCGGTTGATTTAAAAAAGTTACGGCTGTATTCAAAAACCGTGTTGTCTTGTAGATAACTGCGCGTACGTTTCTCAATAATAGGCAGGTTAGGATCGATACCGAGTAATGCAGAGACTTCCGCGGACGGTAGAATCGGTATTATCTCCTGTTCGCTGCGATCAATGACTAACCCTTTGGTTTTTTCAATAAAATCATATTTAGACTTTTGCATCACTTCATAAGTCAGATCAGGAAAAAGCGCTAATGGCAGCCAGGTTTCTTCTACTTTTATGGGATTGTCGTCAATATAACGCACCCGTTTGATGTAGAAAATACGGTCGTTTTCATTAATATTAAGGTTTTCAGCCATCAGTATGCTTGGTCTGATAATTTCAAAAGTCATCACATCACTGTGAGTGGCGACATTAAGATGAGCCCATTTTTCTTTAAAACTGGGCTGCTGGTAGATGTTGTAGTTGACTTTATTTTCTTTGACGTAGGTACCGCTGCCCTGCACACTTTCAAGCTCGCCATTTGCAATCAGTAACTTTAATGCCTGTCTGATGGTTACCCGGCTGACTGAAAACTCTTCTCGCAGTTCTGCTTCAGTGGGAATGACTTCACCCACTTTATAATCTCCGCTATGTATTTTTGTGCGAATTGTATCGGCAATTTGGCGGTACAGTGAAATTTTTGCCATCTTGATTCTCTTTTCTTTTTATCAGTGCACAACTATGCACTGTAATAAATAAGTTATGTAAATTGTACTATGGATTTTTACACTTCAATAAATCGTATTGTAATTATATGTTTATTTGTATCATAATGAGCGAGTATTTGCCATGCAAAAATGGGTTTAGTAGATGTTTTTACGGGATTTACGCTTAAAATATATTACATTCATCATAAAATATAAATGAAGGACTGTTTTTTATTTGTCTGCTGTCGATGTTGTAATTGTTAAATTACAACGTGTATTGAAATGTGGAAATCACTAATAACTCAATATTTACAATATGTTATGATTATTCAGTAAAGCCGAAAACAGTGTTCTGGAGCAGAGGGAAATAGAGTCATAGCAATACAAATGCGAATGTAAATATCTTTAATATAGATTCAGGTCACCGTTTTCACCTGTGTGATCGTGATTGCTACAAATTTAACCAATAATTCGTTAAATTTGTAGTAATCGAATGAGGCGTTATTGATGAATATTACAATGTTTATAGCAAAAGCATTAAATTTACGCTCACAAAACCGCCGGGATGATTTTGAATAGTAAATCTGATTATTATATTAATTCATTTGCTATGATGTAGTCAGTAGAGTGCATGCTATGCACCGCGGGTAGGCATAGAATGCAGCCTACTAACGATGCCTTTGTTGTCATGGTTGGTCTAGTTGGCGTTCAAATAAGACCGGCATTAAATTTATGATCCATTTTAAATAGTAAATTGGATCACTTTATTAATGCATTTGGTTTTACCAATAAGGCGCTTGCAGAACAGCTTGAGCAGCAAAAAAACGCAGCAGTGATCCCTTTCTCTGATATCCATTTATAGCCTGTCCATCGGGTATCAAGATCCCTGCTCCGGATTCACAAGTACGTGGCAAGTTGGTGTGTGAATTTACACTGTTCGGCTTTGCGGGTAACCATGTCGATGCCAATGTAATGGCTGAAGCGCGTGCTAATGTGACCCCGATTCAGTCCTACAACAAAATCCCG
>NZ_PJBP01000094.1 GCF_002836415.1 Psychromonas sp. MB-3u-54
AAAACAAAAGGGATAAAATAATATGCGCACAAATTAGTGTGATTAAACACCAATTGAAAAAAAATGCTTATCGGCGTTGATGAAACACCCCGAACAACAAGAAAATGATCAGGGCGACGAAATCCAAGCAATCGGTACCATCTAGGATTTACCCCCCCCCCCCCTGATGCACTGCCCCTTAATCGTCAGACCGATATCCTAAAAAGAGTGGGCTTCGACAGAACAGTTGTATAAGGAAAGTAGTTGTGGGTAAATTTGGTCGGTTTCCTTTGAGCTAGAACGCCAAATATTGCAATAAAATTTACCGATCATGTTGGAAACGAACGATGCACATAAAGCGCACAACACGAGGTAAATTAGTGTGGTGCAATCAATGATGGTTATGTGAAGTATGCAGACCCCGTATACGAGGTCCGTACGGTTCTGCGAGAGGAATAAGGCATAAGTATCACCCTTTTATTCAATGCTTGAGCCGTAAGCATCAATGTCGTCCGCCAATTATTGAGGTACAAGACCACACTAAGCAGATAATTGGGTTTTTCGGCCTTTAGAAGCCAATCCGTATCTGGGCAAAATGATAGCCGTGTTCAGCGCTGTTTCAGGCAAGCAAGTCGCGACGTGCCAGATTATTTTTGATGATAATCCCGTATACATGATGGATTACCGTCACTTCAATAGTCTGGGTCAAAAACTTCATAGTTTGAGTCATCGATTAAAATTTTCACGCTCGCTATTATAACAAAACATTAACAAGGAGATTACAACTATGCAACTCAATCCAACTCAAGTCCAGAATGCACTGCCCTGGGATACCCTAACTGCTGCCCTAAACGACATCTTTACCCGTGATGTCTGCTCACCCGTTCGCCATCACCATACCGTCAATGTGCCAAATGAGATGAGTGCTACCTTGCTATTAATGCCAGCCTGGCTAGAAGGGGAATATCTTGGAATAAAGCAGGTTAATGTATTTCCCGGTAACAATGCCCGTAATATCCCAGGGCTTAGTAGCCATTACATGCTTAGTTGTGGCAAAACAGGCCAGCCATTGATGCAGCTTGATGGAAATGAACTTACGGCCCGCCGTACCGCCGCTGCATCAGCGCTGGCTTCAAGCTTCTTATCCCGTGAAGATGCCAGTGTTATGCTAATGGTAGGCTCAGGACGGATGGCTAGACGCCTGATCCCTGCCCATATGAGTGTACGTCCAATCAAAACAGTCCAAGTATGGGATCGCAATGAGTCGAAAGCCCAGACATTAGTAACAGAGCTCAAAAACGATGGTATAAATGCCGAAGTTTGTAAACCAGCTGAGCTGCAAGCAGCTGCCCAGCTGGCAGACATTATTAGTTGCGCCACTATGGCAACCAGCCCTTTAATTTTGGGCGACTGGCTAAAACCAGGGGCGCATCTTGACCTAGTGGGTAGCTTTACCCCAACCATGCGAGAAACAGACAACATTGCCATGCAACGTTGTTCAGTGTTTGTTGATACCCAAGTCGGCGCACTAAGTGAAACCGGTGATCTGATCATCCCAATACGCGAGGGAGCTATTACTGAAGGAAAAATCATTGCTGAGTTTACTCAGCTTTGCAGCGGAAAACATAAAGGTAGATCCGATTTGATAGACGCCGACAACGCGGTGACCCTTTTTAAATCTGTGGGTGATTCCAGAGAGGATCTCGCAGCAGCAATTCTAGCTTATCAAAGGACAAACAGGGATTAAGCTTCCTATCCTTTGGGGCTTTTAATATAAGGGAGCCCCTTCATTTATCCCTAACAATAACTAGAATACTAATTCTATCTTTAGGAGTTTTATTATGAAGCAAAAACAATCACCTAATATTGCCATCCCAAGTCTGGGAGTCGCATTAATCCCTATTATTCTCACCATGGGATTACTGGGCATGCAGATCTTTTACTATGATGATTTTACCCCTCATATTGCACTTGCTATTGGTTTTGCAATTACAGCACTCGTAGGTTGGTTTCAGGGCTTTCGCTGGAAAGATATTGAGGCTGGCGCTTTTCATGTACTGCATGTAGCAATGCCTTCAATTGCTACCCTCATTGTTGTAGGAATGCTGGTAAGCACTTGGATTGCCAGCGGCACAGTACCAACACTGATTTATTACGGACTTGAATTAATTCAACCTGAGTGGTTTCTGGCGGCAACCATGCTGCTGTGCTCTGTGGTTTCACTGTCTATTGGCTCGAGCTGGACAACAGTGGGCACTGTCGGTCTGGCGCTGGTTGGGATCGGTACTGCCTTTGGCATTCCAATCTACTGGACTGCTGGTGCAGTTGTATCCGGTGCCTTATTCGGTGATAAGGTTTCTCCGCTATCGGATACCACTAATCTGGCAGCAGCAGTAACCGAAACCAATGTTTTTGATCATATCCGCAATATGATGCCCACAACCATTCCGGCGATGATTATTGCGTTGATTATTTACTTTTTGGTTGGTGGGCAAAGCACTACAGATACGATACAGCTGGAGCAAATAGATTTATTTAAACAAGGGCTGGAGGCGAATTTTGATATTGGTTTTTTACCACTGCTCCCTTTGCTGATTGTGATGGCCATGGCCTTCTTTAAAGTGTCGCCGATTCCAGCCCTATTTACCGGTTTTATTGTGGGTGCTTTACTCGCGGTGGCTAACTACGGCTATAACTTCAACGAAGTGCTGACTTTTGCGCATAGCGGTTTCAAAATCGAGACTGGAACAACTTATCTTGATGCTCTACTGAACCGTGGTGGCGTAACATCCATGACATGGGTCGTCACTTTGATGATGTTTGCACTGTCATTTGGTGGAGCTCTGGAGCATACAGGCTGTCTTGAGTCAGTTGTCAGTTCGATCATGCGTAAAACAAAGAATTTCAAAGGTCTGCAGACCAACGCTATCTTAACTTCGATTGCTACTAATACGGTTTCTGGTGATGTTTACTTGTCTCTTGCTTTGCCAGGTCGAATGTATGGGCCAGAATATGATAAGTTAGGTTACAGTCGTCTTAACCTATCCCGAGCAATTGAAGAGGGAGGGACGATCGTTTCTCCTCTTATACCATGGAATGCTGGTGGTGCTTTTGTCATGGGGACGCTAGGTCTAGCGGTAACACCAGGTGACTACAGTAATTTATTGTATATACCATTAGCTTTTGCATGTTGGTTAGCTCCAGTGATTGGTATTTTCTATGCGCAAATGGGATGGTTTTCCAAGAGAGCAGAAGCTGAAGATAAATCAGACCAGCAGAGCGACGAGACTGCGGTAGCACATAATGAAGCACAAGGAGTTATTTGATGAATGGTACCAGCACAGACAAAACAACGGGATCTACATCTGCCACTGTTGCGATTGTTGGGGCTGGTGTTGTTGGTCTTTGCACTGCGCTTGAAGCGCAGCGTAAAGGCTATCAGGTTACTTTGCTTGACCGAGACGAACCTGGTATGGGTGCATCGTTCGGTAATGCCGGTTATCTGGCAACCGAATTGATTGATCCGCTTTCAACCGGCAAAACACTTAGATCGGCACTGTCCATGTGGCTTAACCCAAAGGGTCCTCTGTTCCTGCCTCTCGGTTATATGCACCGTATTCTGCCTTGGTTAGCTCGCTTTATCTGGGCGGCAAATCCATCGGATGCTGCTATCAGTCGTTTGGCGCTGGTTCAGTTGAATCGAGCGGCCGTTCCAGCGTGGAAACGTTGCCTGGAAGATATAGATGCCAGCGAGCAACTGGTTAAATCTGGTTATCTTCTGGTATGGGAGTCAGCGGATAAACTGGAGGATGCCAAAAAACATGCAGCTTACATGGCACAATGGGGCGTTAAAACAGAGCTATTACAAGGCAAAAGCCTATTAGAAAAAGAACCTGAGTTGGCTGAAAATATCAGTCATGCTTTGTTTTTTCCTGAAGCTTGCAGGATGAGAGAGCCTTATCTGCTATCTAAGCTTCTGCTATCGGCCTTCCTGAATCGCGGTGGAGAATTTATTCAGCAGGGGGTGAATGCCTTACACGTTGAAGACGGTGATTTATCAATTCGGACTGCAGCCGCTTTATTCAAGTTTGATCATATTATTGTTTGTACTGGAGCATGGAGCAAAAAATTATTAAAAGGGGTTGGCTTACAAGTGCCATTGGAAGCCGAGCGAGGCTACCATCTAACGATAAATGCCAAACATATACAGCTTAATCATCCGATCGGCTCGGCTGAGCGTCGAATTGTAATGAGTCCTCTGGACTCGGGCTTGCGAGTGGTTGGTATAACTGAGCTAGGCGGGTTAAAACTGCAACCGTTCAAACGTCGCTTTAGCTCGCTTCATTATCATAGCCGTATGCTATTATCACGGCTAAACAATCCGGCACTAGAGGTTAGTGAGTGGATGGGACACCGTCCTACATTGCCTGATTCATTGCCAGTGATAGATAAACACCCTACCCATCCTCAACTGTTGTTTGCATTTGGTAACCAGCATTTAGGGCTGACTCAAGCAGCAATTAGTGCTGAATTAGTGGTGGGACTGATGACAGGTACAACCCCTGAAATCAATACAGAGCCTTTCAGGGTGGATAGGTTTTAAGTCAGCATGTTACTACTCAACTCAGCGCTGCAGTGGAGCAAAAAAAAAGGCAGAATTATCGGTGCTGATATCGGTGTTCAAGATGAATTTAATAAAACTTAGCCCTCGGATTCTATTTATCCTCCACTTTAAAAACGGGCTTTAGTGAGCTAAATTTTTACTCCTATCTTGTAAAGAAGCGATATTTTATAGTTTTCACAAAAGTGCAGACAAGCACTGAATGGCACGGCATTAAGCTTAAAATATATAGATAATGGGGTGTTCAGTGTGATTTTACATTCTGCGACAATTCAATTTAACTCATTAAGTGCATGTTTATAGGTCTATTTACAAAGTCTGTAAAATCAATTCACTCATTGAAAACCCTTAAAAACAGGAATTATCTCTTAATGCAGTGCCATTCAGACAAGCACTCTTTGTCTTCAGACGGATTCACCGTGCCAATTGAAATGACGATTTGCTTTTTGAGTGACCAGACCTTTTTCTAATAAACCAAAAAAGATCAGATCAACTTCTTCAGCACTGATAGCAAGCTTATCGGCAATCGCTTTTTTAGTGCAGCGAACATCGCCCTTCAGTAATACATCCAGTGCTTTTTGAAATAAAATATCAGAGCGCGAGATAACCATTTCATGATCTACAGCAGGGCTGTGTTGGGTAATTTCCGGTGGTTGCGTGAGGCTTTGCGGCAGCATCCCCGCCAGAGTGCGTCTAAACCTCTGCTCTTCGCCAATTAAGCCGACAAAAAATGCCGCAAAAAGATCCAATAAGACAGATAAAAATACCACTAGCCCCAGTTGAGCATCCGTGGTTTTGATCTTAAGTCCGTCGGCAATACTGCCAATCAGACCGAATACTGAGCCTTGACTGGCAACGGGTAAATGGTCCCTCTGCACCGCCAGTTCAACCTGTTCTTGGCGCAGTAAAGCATTCTCTTTTTGAATCCTGACAACCCCCGTTGCGATACGGTTGAGTTCAATATATTTTTCGGCAGCAATATTGTTTAAATCGATCTGCTTCTCGAGCGCCGCAATCTGCAGATTAAAAATAGCCACTTTATTTTGCTGTAGATCAACATAACGTTGCGCTGTATTAGTCGCACTATTAATGCCGCCTATACTGCCACCAATTGAGATAATAGCTAAGACGCTATAAAAGGAAAAGGCCGAAAAGGCCGCAATCAAATGACGCCTTGCGATACGTTCACCAAATTCATACCACGCAAAAAATTTACCTAATTCAAAAATTACGGCCAATGCGCCAAATAACACTTTCATCCAGGGGTTTTCGTCAATAGAAAGAAATAATAATAGAGAGAATATTATCGAGGCTAAAATGGCTGCGCCGGTGAAACTGTATACAACACTCATCGCAAAAGGGCCTTTAGTATGCCGTATACGCGTATTTTTTAAATTATTCATGATCTGCTAAGAATATTGAAATGGGAAATTGAAGCATATTGTAGATTGCCAATAGAAAAAACACCAGTCATCACCGGAGTAGACGGGTCATTATCATAAAAAAGTATTATTTTTGTAGTATTCAGTTACCCTCTATTTGCTGACTAGCTCGCGGTGGCATAATGGCAACAAGGGGAGCTTCCTGCCCCACTTGAGATTAAGTAGCTCCCTGCTTGTAGAAACAGTTTGAGCATATACCCATGATACTTCAAGATGCAAAGTCAGCAAGGAAAATTGTGCCGCGATGCTAGGGCGTGTTGATCTTTGCTGTATAAAATACACTCAACAATACATCGGTAACCACATCATCATAAATGCCAGTGATACCATGCTGGCATAATTTCTAGCCAACTTGTCATATCTAGTTGATATAGAACGAAAATGTTTTATGCGCCCAAATGCATTTTCTACTAAATGGCGATATTTATATAAGCACCAATCAACATCTTTTTGCTTTTCACCGTTATATTTCCGTTTGGGGATAACTGACTCCATCCCTTCTGATTCAATAAATGCCCTAAATATATCACTATCATACCCTTTATCTGCAATCACTATTTTAGCCTGACGGGTATGCTCTACTAAACTTTGAGCATGTGTTATATCGTTTCTTTGACCTTCCGATAGTTCAAAATAAATAGGAAAACCATTACTATCTACAGCAAGATGAATTTTTGTAGAGTTACCGCCACGACTTTTACCTATACATTCGCTATCTGTTGTAGCTGCGCCTGTACTATGTTGATGAGCACGAATTATTGAACCATCTATAAACACCCAATCAAAATCGGAATCTTTTGCTAACTCTTTGAATAAGTAGGATAAAACACCTTTCTTAGACCAAAGGTTAAAACGCCTGAAGATACTACTCCAGCCGCCAAACTCTTTGGGCAAATCTCGCCAGGGAATACCCGTTCTAAGTCGATATAGAATTCCCTCAAAAGTATTCCTGTGCTCTGGTTTATTATAAATACGACCTGTGCTTTTCATTAAATGAAGTAGCATTTCCCATCGTTTATCGGTTAACATTAATCTAGGCATGGTTTCGTGTTGTAGTTAGTTTTTGGCGAAATAAATTATAACGCGTTACCATGCTGTTTAAAAATTATACTCGAAAGATCAACACGCCCTAGGCATAAAATTGAAGGTTAGTTATTCTACATAGAGATTTTATAACAACGCAGATTGGTACAATTTGCCTTGCCCTACGGGGCACGAGCTCGAAAACCAGCGCTGCGTTGCACCAATCGCAAAGGGAATAACCATTACCTCATGTTGCGTCTTACTCTGGTCTTCGAGCTTGCGCCTGACAAAGCATCTTGAAGTAACATGGGTATAACCCTATTTGACAGAGGTTTTTAGCCTGTACAAACCGATTCATTATTAATCATCATTATTTTTACTGCGCAGATTTTTAATCCTTCCCCGTTGTGTTTTTTTATCCATGCGTTTACGTTGTGAGCCTTTTGTCGCTCTCGTGGCTCGACGTACTTTTTGGACCACGGCCGCCGAGACAATTAAGTTCTTTAAACGCTGCAGTGCATCATCTCTATTTTTCTCTTGAGTGCGGTGGCTCTGCGCTTTGATGATTATCACACCATCGCTGGTGATACGGCTGTCGGATAATGCTAATAATCTCTCTTTATAAAAATCGGGTAAGGTTGATTTTTTGATATCAAAGCGTAAATGAATCGCGCTGGAGACCTTGTTCACATTTTGTCCGCCGGCTCCCTGTGCACGAATGGCAGTCATGTCTATTTCCCAGTCGGCAATCTCGACATTATTTGATATTTTTAACATTGCACTCCTTTAACTTATAAATTATTTTTTAACTTTCTAGGTCACTTAAGACTTTCTTCAGATTTTGGTTTTTTATCCAGATAGTGCTTTTTATATATCGCCGCCGGCATGGATGCTATTTGATAGTCGATCATCTTATTAAAACTTGTTAATAAGGGGATAAATTTTTGTTTATCTTTTTCCAATTGGGAAAGTAAATAATAACCCGCTTCAACCGTCGACAAACCGTCGGCACGGGGTGATTTACGAATACGATACTCGCTTTTTTTATCTATATTAATGGATATTTTCGGCAAGTTCTGTAAAAAAACATTGCTCATCAATAATTTGTAAGCTTTTTTCCAACTGCCATCGAGTAAAATAAAAACGCTGCTGTCATTAATTTCTTTCATATTAACAAGCTGCTCCGCGGGCACTGCCGAGGCATCGGGGAAAACTAAATAACTATTCTGACAATCAAATAAACGGGCATCAAACAACACCCCCACACTGATTTTTGATCGTTTTAATGACAGTCCCAAAATTCGTGCAGTGCCTATCGCATTTTTTTCTTCACCAGGATCTTGCAATACGTGCACAAAGTGTTGATTATCAATTAACTGTATCGCTGAGCAAATACATGCCGATTGGGCTTTTAAGCAGCGTTTGCAAACGGCTCTTGTACTCATTTATAAAAACCTCGCCATAAAGGAAACCGATGCGCTCTCTTATTATCGAAACGTCATTGATAATATTACTGACTCTTATACTTTATTTGTTTGAGCCGGAAGCAGGTAAACTACTTGCATATTACCATAATGGCATAGCAGAAGGAGAAATTTGGAGACTGATTAGTGCGACGTTTTGCCATACTAATTTTAATCACCTGGCCATGAATGTCGCGGGATTAATTATTACTTTGGCATTATTTGTGGATCTGTTTAAGACTATTAAAATTCTCCCAATCATTATTTTCTGCAGTTTATTTATCAGCTTATGCCTGTTTTTCTTTGATACGGAGGTTATTTGGTATGTGGGTTTATCGGGTGTTTTACACGGTTTATTTAGCTACGGAGTGATCACCGATATTGCGAAGAAAGATCCCTGGGGTTATCTTCTGGGAGCTGGTCTGATGATTAAAATCATTGATGAGCAAATGTTTGGCGCATCGCAAAGTACGGTTGATTTAATTGCAGCAGAAGTATTAGTTAATGCGCATCTTTACGGCGTAATCGCGGGTTTTCTTTTTTTTACTTATAAAAAATATATCATACCACTATCTGTTAAAATTCATTCTAAGTAGTTCTGTTGCAGAATACCGTTGTAATTACTAATATTTCACGATGTTATAAAAAAAATTCACCTAATAGCAATGTTTATAAAGCGACAGGCTTTCTGGAAGGAAGTATTATAAGTTGTTAATTCAAAGATATCATCATAAGCGACTCTCTGTATTGCAGATAGTATTAGAGAAAATATTTAGCAGACATAGGGAGTATTGAATGCGTAAATGGTTACCCACCCAAGTGCAGTTTGGGATACAGAAAGACGGTATTAATTACAGAAAAAATGTCACTGCAAATTTGATTCTTTGCTTCGCTTTTTTTATGTTATGTTTTTATACTGCACTCTATTTTTACAATGGTGATGCGCCACCATTTTATAGCGATGGCGTGTTATTCATGCTTTTCCCTCTTTTATTACTTTTATTTAGAAGAAAAAAAAACACCCTCGCTCATATCACCTTATCAATTATGGGCATTTGCCTTTTGTATATTATTCATATCAATGAAGGCCGGCATTACCTGCCAATCTGGTCATTTATTTATATTTATGTATCGATGATTCTATATGGACATAAAACAGGATTATTACTGGCCATTGTTTATTACTTTGTCGTGTTATCAATGTTATATAGCTGGATTGGCCAATCTATGGACATCATCAGCTATATTCGCTTTACTTCAGTGGCACTGTTAAGTGTTGCCATCTCTTATCTTTCTGAGTATTTGATATGTAAAATATTAAATAGCTTAATTGAAACACAAAAAGAACTCGAAAAGGCCAACAAAACCGATCTATTAACTGGACTTTACAACCGTAGTCATTTTGATGATTTATTTACCAAAGAAATTAATAACACGAGACGGGAAAAAAACTTATTAGCCTTTGCGATCCTTGATGTTGATTATTTTAAATCTTTTAATGATACCTACGGACATCAAAGGGGTGATCAGGCCTTAATCACCGTTTCTAATCTGTTAAAAAGTAAATTAAAACGTTCAAGTGACGCTATTTTTAGACTTGAAGGAGACGAATTTGCCCTGTTATTTAAAGTGCAGAATGAAAAAGAAGCATTCACTACCCTTGAAGGCATTAGAAATGCGATTGAAGATCTAAAAATACCGCATTCAAACAGCAAAATATCGCACTTTCTCACCATATCTTGCGGATTAGAAGTGATCACAGCGGAGCATAATACAACCGTTATACAAGCCTATAAAAGCTGTGATTATTTATTATACAAAGCGAAACATGCAGGGCGTAATCAAATATCCCACTCATGCGAGCTGAGTATCATTGATCCCGTTAGGTTACAATTAGTTAAGTGAAGTTTATTCGGGCCTGTTTATCTTTCGGGATTGTTTTTGCAGCAGTTTGTAGATTCTTTATACAAGGCAGAGCTTATGCCGTGTAGTTATTCTACATAAATAAGCGATAACGCAGTAGAAAGGAGCTACAAACGCTGCCCGAAGGGTTCGGCTAAAAGCGTTTTACTCTTTGTTGCAAGGTATTTACTTAGAATGACTAAGCTGCACACCTCGCGTCGCGATTAAAACGCTTTTATCACGAACAAAAATTAACCACGAAAGATAAACAGGCCCTAATAACCCTTACAAAAAAGCGCCTAATATCATTAATTAAATTTGCCATCAAAAAATACTCGCGTAAGATGCCGACTTTATTTTATTTAATGAGTTAGGATAATTTATGATCAACCCCGTTGTACTCTCAGTCTGCGTGATGCTGGCTTTGTCTTTAATGCGTATTAATGTAGTAGTCGCATTAACATTAAGTGCATTAATCGGAGGGTTAAGTGCTGGTATGTCAGTCGCTGATACGGTCAGTGCTTTTGAAGGAGGATTAGGTGGCGGTGCAACCATTGCATTAAGTTACGCCATGCTCGGTGCATTTGCCGTGGCAATTTCTAAATCAGGTATTACCGATTTATTAGCGCAAACAGTTATTAATAAAGTGCATGGCAGGCACCCGGATCATTTAACCTACGTGATAAAATATGTGGTGTTATCTCTCATTTTATTAATGACTATTTCATCGCAGAATATTATTCCTGTCCATATCGCCTTTATCCCCATTTTAATTCCACCACTGATCAGCGTATTTACAAAATTACGTTTAGACAGACGCTTAGTTGCCTGCATCTTAACCTTTGGTTTAATCACCCCCTATATGGTTTTACCGATCGGTTTTGGCGGTATATTTTTAAATAATATTTTATTAAAAAATTTACATGATAACGGCCTGCAGGTAACCGCCAGCCAGGTCCCGACCGCAATGATCTTACCCGCTCTAGGAATGCTGACAGGTTTACTGATTGCAGTCTTTATTAGCTACCGTAAGCCGCGGGATTATCCTCAGGGAGAGTCGCAATTTACACCCGCAGAAAATGAAAAACCAGCAAAAACCCCCTTAAATAAACGCCATATAGTGGTTGCTTTGATTGCCATTTTAGCAACATTAAGCACCCAGTTATTGTCAGGCTCGATGATCGTCGGCGCATTGGCTGGATTTGTTGTATTTACCTTTGGTGGCGTTATAGCCTGGAAAGAAACTCAAGATGTCTTCACTAAAGGTGTGCATATGATGGCCATGATAGGTTTTATTATGATTGCCGCCGCAGGTTTTACAGCCGTAATGAAAGCCACCGGTAGCGTAGACACTCTGGTTGAGATGTTATCTGCAAATATTGGCCAAAATAAACCGCTGGCAGCAGCATTAATGCTGGTGGTCGGTTTGTTAGTGACCATGGGAATAGGCTCTTCTTTTTCGACTATTCCAATCATTGCAACTATTTACGTCCCCCTTGCTCTCTCCTTTGGATTTTCACCAATGGCAATCATCGCATTAGTCGGTACCGCCGCGGCCTTAGGCGACGCAGGTTCACCGGCATCGGACTCGACCTTAGGGCCGACAGCGGGTCTAAACGCCGATGGTAAACATGATCATATTTGGGATACCGTTGTGCCGACATTTATTCACTATAACTTCCCCTTAATGGTATTTGGCTGGATTGCAGCCATGAGTTTGTAACCCTTTAAAAAACGCCGGAAGGCTTTCAAAATAGTGGCACTAAAAAATAGCAAGCAGCTAAACTGCTTGCTTTTTTTATAGGGATAAAATAACTCATTACCGCTACTAGCTGTCTGCTATCTGCTGTCTGCACTCTGTTTCCCGCTCTCTGCTCCCCGCTATTCATGACTCGCTATTCATGACTCGCTACTCATTACTAGCTACTCATTACTAGCTACTCGTTACTCACGACTCATTACTAGCGACCCATTACTCGCGACTCATTACTCGTTACTCATTACTCGTTACTCACTACTCATTACTCGTTACTCGTTACTCGCCACTCATTACCCATTACCCGCTACCCATTCCCCTACATTAAATTAAAACTATAAAGCAGTGAAAGACCAATACTATAAGTAATCAGCGAGCCAACTGTCGTAGAGGCTATTAAATTTGCAGCTAAGGCCGCATTAGCGCCCATCGCCCTGGCCATGACATAACTTGCAGCAGCAGTCGGGGCGGCCGTCATCAAAAAGGTCAGCCCTAACGCGAACCCTCTAAAACCAAAAAAATAAGCCCCCCCGGTGATTAATACGGGAGCAACAATGATTTTTAGAATAGTTGCAAAGCCGATAATAAAACCATCGGAATTTAAGGTCTTTAAATGCAGGCTACCACCTGTACATAATAATGCCATTGGCAGGCTCATACCGGCAAAATATTGTCCTGCATCAAGCATCACATCGGGCACCGGTATGGCGAAGAAAAAGAATAAAACACCCAACAAAATGCCAATAATTAATGGGTTTTTGAAAATTGATTTAAACAACCCTAAACACATCTTAAAGCTCATTTTTTCTTGTTTAGGCATCAGTATTAACACCGATAAAACATTAAATAGAACAACATGAAATGCGACATAAACAGCGGCCAACGCAAGACCTGAATCACCATAAATATTATCAACATAGGCTAAACCGATAATAGCCAGATTGGATCGGAAAGCGCCCTGAATAATAGCCCCATGATCATCCCTATTGCGGGCTAACAGTTTAGTTAAAATAACCGCCAGTAGAAAAAATAAAATATTCGCCAATAGTGAATAAGAAATCAAGGAGAAATTAATATCAGCATCACGATCCGATTTCATAATATTAAGAAAGAGAAGGGTTGGTAAAGTGACCGTAAAAACCAATTTTGATCCGATCAAAATGAATTGTTCATTAATAAAATCTATTCTCCGGAGAAACCAACCCAGAAAAAGTAACAGGCAGATTGGCCCGGTCACCGAGAAAGAGAATATAAGCGACTCTAAAAACATAAACACTCCTTTATTACTTTTGGTTTTTAAGCAGATGACTGAATTTTGAGCTGTCGAAGGAAATGTCTGTTTTTATTTCAATGGGAGAGACCAATAACATTTAATAATGACGGTTTTCCGTTAACAATCTTCACTAATAACCGACTTTACTACAATGATTTGTTATTAGGGATTTTTTTTATCCTAATTATTCTATATAATTCAATTAGTTTACTGCCTTTCTACTACAGCCTGATAATTACAAGGTGAGCGGTGAATAAAGAAGAAATCTGATCCGAGATAATTGATTGTACCTTTAAGCAATTTTCCGTAAGCAGATAGGTATGAAGTAAGTATTTAGTCCCCTTAGTTCAGCTGGATAGAACAAGGACCTCCTAAGTCTTAGACGTGAGTTCAAATCTCGCAGGGGACACCACTTTCTACTTCAAGAAAGTCCAGCAAAGCCCACCAGCCTAATAAAACCCTAATGAAACGCGTGGTTAGCGTTCAACTACGTCCAGTAGCGATTTGTAATATCCAGAAATTTTAGCTACATTGTTAGTTACCCAAACTCAATGTAACTAAAAGTGGTGTTACTATGGCCAGAATTACCAACCCATTAACCAATACTGAAGTTAAACAAGCCAAAGCAAAAGAAAAAGAATATAGCCTTGCCGATGGTGACGGGCTGATGCTTAGGGTAAAACCTAACGGCTCTAAGTTATGGCTATTTAACTACTACCGCCCTTTCAGCAAAAAACGCGCAAATATCAGCTTTGGTCAATATCCAGAAGTAACACTGGCCGAAGCAAGAAAAAAACGCGCAGAAGCTAGAGCATTAATTTCTAAAGATATAGATCCCAAAACCCACAAAGAAGAATTAAACCACCAGAAAAAAGAAGCCTTAGAAAATACCTTTGGGGTATTAGCTGAAAAATGGATTGAATTAAAAAAGCAGCAAGTGACACCCAAAACCGCAGACGAAGCCTATCAAGCACTTAATCGCCATATTTTACCATCTCTTCAAAAAGTACCCATCCAATTAATTAAACCTAAGATGGTGATTGATATTATTCAGCCTGTTGTTAATAAAGGTTCTTTGGAAACCGCTAAACGTTTATGCCGTTTTATCAATGAAATAATGCGCCTCGCTGTTGCGTCGGGGATTATTGAAATAAATTATCTTGCTGATATTACTAAACTATTCCCCTCCCCAAAGAGGAGTCACATGGCAACTATTGAACCAAAACGATTACCCGAGTTAATGAACACTCTATGTAATGCTAGTATCACCAGAACAACACGCTGTTTAGTAGAATGGCAATTACACACAATGACGCGCCCTATCGAGTCAGCAACCGCCAGATGGCAAGATATAGACCTAGATAAAAAAGTATGGGTTATTCCAGCCGAACGCATGAAGATGAAAAAACCGCACACCATACCGCTAACACCGCAGACACTGGCTTTACTTAACGTGATTCATTCCATGAGTGGGCACTTAGAATACCTGTTCCCTAGCTTCAGAAACCCTAAAAACCACGCAAACAGCCAAAGCGCAAACATGGCACTGAAACGTATGGGCTTTGCTGGTGAACTGGTGTCACACGGTTTACGCGCCCTCGCCAGCACCACATTAAATGAACAGGGCTTTGATCCTGATGTGATTGAAGCGGCATTGGCACACATAGATAAAAATGAGGTGCGCAGAGCCTATAACCGCGCTGAATATATCGAGCGCAGACGAGTTTTAATGTGCTGGTGGTCAAACCATATAGAGGAATCAGCAACGGGGAAAATGGATATTAGTAACAGTTTTAAATCGTTAAAGGTAGTTAATTTATGAATGAAAACCTGCTAAAAAAATTACAAGACGAGCCTCAAGAAATACTATCAATTAAGTACATGGAGCTAGCATCGAATAGAGAGCTGTTATATAAAGCCTCAACAATTCACCTTAACAGGTTAATTCAGTGCCTAAATAAACAATCAAACAATTCAGCATGTTTAAAAGAATATGTGGCAGAAATTGAAAGTTGGTTAAAGCAAAAAGATTGGTGGCTAGCTCGAGATAATATTATCAAGGAGCTAAATAACGACAATACAAAACCACTATTACCATCTGCTGAAGAAATACTATTCTATATTGGAAACAAGTTCTCAAATGAAAAAGTTCATATAAGCAAGCACACTGAAATTATAAGGCTTTGTTTTTTTGCTTTAGAAAACAATCACTCAAAAGAAGAATACTTAGAAAGCACACTGCTCAAAGTAATCGCTTTATGGCCACAAACTATTGACCATAAATCAATACAAAACAGCCAAATAGCGAAAAAGAAACGAGGAACAACAAGCCCATTAAACCAATACATTGAGGAACTATTAAAAAAAAACCCTAACATGAAAGCTAAGGATATTTTCAATCGACTCAAGAATGAATGTGATAATAAAGAATCTGATTCAATTATCGAAGAATATAATGATGATGAGCTAGTGTGGTATCAAAACGATGAACGCAAAACAGCCCAATACAACACAATCAAAAGCACTGTTTCAAGAATCAATAAAAAAATTAAAAAATAAAGTTGTGCTAACCAGTTAGCAAATACACCCCCATATATGATCCCTCATAGTTCTAATAAGACACTAAGAGAGGTAATTATGTACAAGCAAGCACACCCAGAATTAATCCGTAGACCTGAAGCCCTTAGACGTACAGGGCTTTCAAAATCCACTTTATATAATCGCATAAATTCTGGACTATTCATTCCCCCAATTAGCTTAGGTTCAAGATCAGTTGCTTTTGTAGCTAGTGAAGTTGATGCCGTTATTCACGCGATGATTGAAGAAAGATCACCAGCAGAAATCAAAATATTGGTTTCAAATCTTATTCAGCAACGTAAAAAAACAGCCTAGGGGGTTACATGGAAAACATTATCTTCACCGCGCCAGAGGGCGCATTACCAGACTTAAATAGTCCAGCCTATTTATTGCTAAAAAGCCTGTCTGATAGAGGTAAACACCCAAGGGATGAATTCTGCCAATTGGTAGGTGGTGGCTTCAGAGCTTATCTACAGCAACTAATGGGTGGTTATTATCAGCACTGGTTAATCCATAAAGAAAACGGTCAAGTTGGCGACCGAAAACAAGCTTTCTACTGGCTCGATGAACGGCATTATTCTTGCGATTGGGAAGCCGATAAAGACGCACGAACCATAGCCAGAAAGCAATATAATGACCGATCATATTATGGCTGTAAAAACGCAGTAGAAAAGCTTCAGCAAAAGAAACAAGAAAAGGCAGAGGCAGACCAAGCATATAAAGAACGCATAGAAAGTAAAAAACTTGCCGTAACGTAATCAAAGCAAGCTTTCATATGAACTAGCTGGTGGCTCAAGTTTGACGACCAAACCACCAGCCAGTAACAAGAGTATAACCAAGCAGAAAGATAAATAATAGTTAGTAAGCACAAACCCTTGAAGCCATTCGCTATAAAGGTGTTCTTTATTGGACGTTATTTGTAGGTTTTTTACCCCTGAATATATACAGAGCAATAATGACCACCTTTTGAACGGCCTTAACTATCAGGTAAGTGATTACTAAGCACAAGCTAGGATCTTTTATATTATCTGTCTGCTTAGATTGGTTAATAGTAATGAGATATGTAACTAAAACTAACGTGATGACAATGAACGCTCAAACATGGTGGGTTAACGCGAGAAAAAGCGGTGTGTATAGCTCAATGCTTAAAAAGATGATCGGACAGCTTGAGGCAATGATGAGTTACCACAGCAAAGTTCATGCTATCCGCTTTGATTTAAAACAGAGCGTATACACAGAAAAAAATACACAGATTACTACATTCAACCGCAGATTATTTAAATGGCTTAAACGGCATTACAAACTGAAACGTATCGGTTTTATTTGGTGTCGAGAGCAAGAAACCGCTAAGCATCAACATTACCATTATGTGCTGATAATAGACGGTCACAAGGTCGAGAAAGCCAGCTTTGTTTTGAATAAAGTAAAACAGATTTGGCAGGAGATCAGCGGTTCATACTGGATACCTAAAAACTGCTACTACAACCTAAAGCGCAATGAACACGCAGAAATTCAAAGCGCAGTTTTCCGCATATCCTACTTGGCTAAGGCACGTGGTAAAGGCTATCGACCACCACAGACGAAAGACTACGGAACAAGCCGAATTAAGCTTAAAAACGATAAAACAGCGGCGAATTAACTACCTAAATGCGCCCTATTTTTCGTACAACAAACAGCAACGGAGGTTATTATACCAAGAGGTTTTCATTACGGAAGAACGCAAACCCGAGCCTATACAACGCAATATCACAGAATATCAGCAATCATATTCAAGCCTCTTGTTAACGCCCCATTAAGCAACTATTCAATAAGTAGTGAATATTTGAGTGCCGAGCATAAACACTTTAAGTTAATAGAGACAAGCAACCATACCCGAATAGCTATTTTTAATATCAATGAGCAAGACCACCAAATAGCTTTAATGCTTGATGGCAGAAGCGCCAGTAAAAAGCTTTATATCACTTGCCCCTATTGCCAACGGCAGCGGCAACACCTTTACGCAGTTCGTAATGCCTATGCTTGCCGAAAGTGTTTAGGCTTACATTACGCCAGTCAGAGTGAAAGGCAGTCAAATAGATTAATCAGACGCATTAGAAAGCTTAGAAAAGAGCTATGGGGTTATAATTATCCTGACGTTAATAATATGTTTATGAATGTTCAATACTGGCCGAAGCCTAAAGGGATGTGCTGGAATACATTTGAACAAAAACGAAATAAGATAATTGAGTTAGAAAAGATATATTGGCCTATATCACTGGCTCAAATGAAAACAATGTTTGGCGAGCAATTCATGGATGGTTATTAAATTTTAGGTTTCCCCTCACACTTAGAAATAAATTAAATTATTTAAAATATATTTGGTTAATGATTGTTATAAACTCGATGATTTTCCCAAACAGTAACACCAGAAGTAACACCAACAAAAAAAATAAAACAATAAAACAATATATTCAATTAGTTAGGTGTTCAATTCAAATCTCGCAGGGACACCACTTTCTTTTTCAAGAAAGTCCAGCAAAGCCCACCAGCCCAATAAAACCCTAATAAGCCCTAATAAAACCAGTGGTTAGCCCTTAACTACGTCCCAGTTATGATTTGTAATAGTCATTAACAGGAATTCTGCCAACTAAATATGATGCTAATGCTTAAATATTCGCCAATAACCTTAGGTGACTTTTTACTGTTGCAGAAAGCCCTTGTCAGGGGGTTGAGCACTCAAAATAACCGTCTTTTTCCGTCGTGTTTGGACACCAGCTAGACATATTAACAATGTACGAGTCCTTGCGGCGCTCATTTGCCTTCTTGAGAAGTTGTTCCGCGTATAATCTGTCGCTAGTTATTGCGACACTGCGGTAAGAATCTTGCCGCAAATAAATCGCTGCGTTGGTTAATCCGAGTTTTGGAGCGATTGTTTGAACCTCATACTGCGCAGCCTCCAGAGTGCGATCACCACTATAGACGACCCCCCAGGTAACCACTATTCCTGTTGCGCTTTGTGCTTTCTGAATCAACGCGGCGTTCGCCGAGGTAGTGGTTTCTGCGGCTGCTTGAACTTTCGCCGAACTGGCAGCTAAGTAAGTATTGAGTCTATTAAGTTTCGCTATGTTCTCTTTGACCTCCACACTGTCTGTTCGGGAATTAACTTCAGAGAGTGCATTATTCAGTTTTTCATTCTGCTCTATTAGATCAGCGATGGTCGCTTGGGCTTTTAGGAGGGTCTCATCTGATTGGGTCAATTTAGCTTTCCATTTCAATCCTGCAAAGCTTCCTTCTTCAAATCCCGCTTCCACAAGAATATTGTTGATGGTTTGTGGCCACCCTATTAACAGGACAACCATTAACAGCAGCATAGCATCCCTTAACATTGCGACCAGATCTTTTCCCGTGGTGGCTATTCCAGACAAAAAACGGTTGTTGCTCTTTTCCGGCATAGTGAGATCTCCATTTACTCCTACAAGTCAGCAGTCTGCAAGAAAGAGGTTAAATTTTATTTACTGATAAAAATTATAGAACAACAAACATAAAAAACAGTCAGATAGCCTGTATATCTGATCGTAAATAGGCTTTTTATATTGGAAAAATGACGAAAGAGATAAGTAATCATGAAATAGAAGGTCTCTAAATCAATTAAGGTAAATAGACAAGTGAGTTCAAATATTCGGCATTTGGCATTATGCACAGTTATTTATGTGTCGGCATGTTCTTATGACAGCACTCAATATCCCAGGCTTCAAAAAGTAAAAAGTCAGCTTAGTTGCTGACTTTTTGGTCGTTCAATACACCACTAAACACTGCGGCAATGTTATTGCCCCAGTTTAAACCCGTTAGTGATAAAGAATGGCGAACTATTCTCTGTCTCTATTCTTCAATTTTTTTCTTACGGCGCATCGGTGTAAAACCAGCTTCTTTCGCTTCATGGAAAATTTTGTTGGGTGCCGCTTTAGGTTTACGCGTTTTGCTGCTCTGTTTCTTTTCAGCTTTATGATTGACTGCTTTAGTTTCTGGCGCCTTAACCACTTTTTCAACAATGCCTTTAAATTTAGGTTTAATGCTATCAACACGGTCAAAAGTTAACTGTCGCTGTACAAATTCTTCGACTTTTTTAAAGTTTACCCAGTCTTTAGGACCAATAATTGAAATCGCATCACCCTTCTCGCCTGCACGACCTGTCCGGCCGATACGATGGATATACTCTTCGGTATGTTTAGGAATATCAAAATTAATCACATGGCTTACATTGAGTAAATCTAATCCGCGTGACGCGATATCTGTTGTCACTAACAGCTGCGCTTTACCACGGGAAAAACTGTCCATAATACTGTTACGGTTATTTTGCGTTAAATCGCCGTGTAGGGCCAAAGTACTGTAGCCTCTTTCATTAAGTTCCGTACTTAGACGCTGAGCATCCAGACGCGTTGCAGTGAAGATGATAGCCTGTTTAATTTCTTCATTTTTTATAAAATGGAAGAGTAATTTTTCTTTTTGCTTTAAGTTATCTGCCAGATAAAAACGCTGTGAAATTTCACTGTGCTGCTGATTTTCTGCACCAATAGCAATACGGACGGGTGCTTTTAATAATTCACTGGCAAATTCATTAACTTCGGCATGCCCTAAGGTGGCTGAGAATAACAATGTTTGGCGCAACCTATGGTTCGCTGCCGAGTTAACCGCCTTTAATTGCTCTGCAAAGCCTAAATCCAGCATACGATCTGCTTCATCTAAAATTAATAACTCTAAGCCTTCTAAATGTAACAACCCTTTTTTTAAATGATCAACAATTCGTCCCGGCGTGCCAACAACAAAATGCGGGTCTTTATCCAGAGCTTTAACTTGATCATTAAAGTTTTCTCCCCCTGATACTAGGGTTGATTTCAAACTGGTATTTGATACTAATAAACGCAATTGTGCATAAACCTGTTTTGCAAGCTCACGTGTTGGCGTTAATATTAAAACACGCGGATCACGTTTGGTTAATGCACGTGTTTTTAGAACGCGCTGCATAGCAGGTAGCAAATACGCTAATGTTTTACCCGACCCGGTTTTTGATGATGCCAGTAAATCTTTCCCAGCAACGGCAATGGGAACGGCTTTTGCCTGAATTTCAGTGGTTTCAGTAAATCCAAGGTGGGATAACGAAATGATTAAACGGCGGTCAATGGGTAAATCATCGATCAGCAAAGTACTCTCCAAAAGGCAATATTAATAATAATCTGAGCAGTATAACGATTAAGCGCCAAAAGAAGAAAAAAAATTTACATTGTGCCGCAATTAATCTCTTTTAATGCCAAAGTGCAAATACAAAAAAAGCCAAACTAATTGGCTTTTAATAATAGTAACCACGATTGATTAAATTGCGCTTAAACCCATTTCAAAAATAAGCTTTTCAGCTGTACAGTCAAAATTAAACGTAACCTGTAAGCTAACCCCATCATCAGCGGTTGTTTCCTGCTCGGTCACAACGACGGAATCGAAACGTGTTTTTGCCGCATCAATATATTTTTGTGCCAGCACTTTAACCGCAGCACTGTCTTTTCCGGTAAATGGCAACACTAATACCGTATCATCGTCGCTAATCACACTGCCTAATTCAACAAATGAACCACATGCTTCACCTACGTCATCTGCATTTTTATCTTGAGACATAACAACCTCTTATCCAATGTTTTTTGTGTGGTTATTGTAACCTGCTTTAAGAATAATCCCAACAAATTTGAAAGCCCTTCTGTTCAGGCAAAAAAAAGGCGATATAAAAATATCGCCTTGTAGTTAATTAAGTTTATGGATCATGCTAACGGGTATTTTTTCAAATGCCACACGTTTGCTACATAGTCTTCAATGGATCTGTCAGAATTAAATTTACCCATTGCGGCGGAGTTGCGAATCGCTTTCTCAGCCCATAAGGCTTTATTTCGGTAGGTTGTATCAATAGCGTCGTGCGCTTTACAGTAAGACGCGTAATCGGCTAAACAAAGGTACTCATCACCGTATTCAAGCAAGCTACGTTTGATATCGGATAACGCGCCCGGTTGTCCTGGAGTAAAGAAATCCGAGTCTAACCAATCAAGCACCGCTTTCAGCTCAGGATTATTGTAATAATAATCGTAAGGGTTGTAACCCACTGTTTTCAACTCTTTGACTTCAGCAACACTTAAACCGAAGATGAACATGTGCTCTGCACCGATCTCCTCGGCCATTTCGATATTTGCACCATCCATAGTACCGACGGTTAAGGCACCATTAAGCGCAAACTTCATATTACCTGTACCGGAAGCTTCTAAACCTGCCGTTGAAATCTGTTCAGATATATCGGCTGCAGGGAACATTTTTTCAGCAAGTGATACACGGTAGTTTGGTAAGAAAACAATTTTCAACTTATCTTTGATACGTTTATCATTGTTTACTTTCTCTGCGACTTTGTTCAGTGCATAAATAATCTGTTTAGCCATATGGTAACCAGGCGCGGCTTTTGCGCCAAATAAGAAAACCCGCGGCACCATATCGTAATCCGGATTCTCCAATAAACGTTTGTACAAGGTTAAAATATGAATCAGATTTAACTGCTGACGCTTGTATTCGTGCAGACGTTTAATTTGAATATCAAAAATGGCATCTGCAGACACTTCAACACCGGTCAAGTCTTTAATAATGTTGACTAACTCAACTTTATTGTCGCGTTTAATATCCATAAATCGCTTTTGGAAGGCCGTGTCAGTGGCTTTTGGTAATGCATCTTTTAATTTATCAAGATTTACCACCCAATCTTTACCAACCGTTTCATCATATAATTCAGCAAGTGCAGGATTACAGGCTTTTAACCAACGACGTGGTGTAATACCGTTGGTGACATTAATTAATTTAGTTGGGTACAATTCGTTAAATTCAGGGAATAAATCTGTTTTCACCAATTCAGAGTGAACCGCTGCAACGCCATTAACTTTGTGAGCTGTCACAACACACAAATTAGCCATACGGACCATACGCTGCGGGCCTTCCTCAACAATAGATAATTTAGCTTTTATGTCGTTATCACCAGGCCATTTTTGTTCAACTGTTTCAAGAAAACGACGGTTAATTTCATAAATAATTTCTAAATGGCGAGGTAATACTTTTTCAAATAATGCGACGGACCATTTTTCTAAGGCTTCTGGCAATAAAGTATGGTTTGTATAAGCAAAAATCTTCTCACAAAGTGACCATGCAAAATCCCACTCAAGACGCTCTTCGTCAACCAGAATGCGCATCAACTCGGGAATGGCGATGGTTGGATGGGTATCATTTAATTGAATTGCCACTTTTTCAGCCAATATTGGCCAGTCATTTCCGGCGCGTCTAAAGCGACGTAAAATATCTTTAACTGAACATGCACAGAAAAAGTATTGTTGAATTAAGCGTAATTCTTTACCTTCATCGGTTGAGTCATTTGGGTATAATACTTTAGAAATTGTCTCAGCTTTTGATTTTTCAACTTGCGCATCAACATAACCACCGGCATTAAAGACATCCCAGTCAAATGCTTCATCCGCACGGCTTTCCCATAAACGTAGAATATTGACTGTTTTAGCACCGTAACCAACAATTGGCACATCCCATGGCACGCCTTTGAGTTTTTGCCCCGCATGCCACACTTTATGTGAAACACCGTTTTCATCAATAACGGTTTCAACGTAACCGTATAATGGCACATGTTGAATAGACTCCGGGCGACAAATTTCCCAAGGATTGCCGTATTCACGCCATGTATCAGGGCGTTCAATTTGACGACCATCTTGAAATGATTGAGCAAAGAGACCATTTTCATAATGGATACCGTAGCCAATTGCCGGGTAGCCTAATGTTGCTAAAGAATCAATAAAACACGCAGCTAAACGGCCAAGGCCGCCATTGCCCAGCGCCATATCCGGCTCTTCTTCGCAAATTTCATATAAATCCTTGCCTAAACCTTTTAATGCATCCTGTGCTACGTTGAATAATTCCAGATTATGTAAATTATTTGAAAGCAGACGTCCCATTAAAAATTCAAGTGACAGGTAGTTTACAGCCCGAGTGTCTTGGCCTGAATGGCTCTTTTGTGTATCCGTTAACTTCTCAAAAAGCAATTCATTGACAGCGTAACAAGTTGCATTCCACCATGCTTTGTTATTTGCCTTACTTTCTTCTGTCGCTAATGTTTTATGCAGACGATCCAGAATAGCTTGTTGCATCTGATCCGTTGTGCAGTCTATGGCTGGTACTATTTCAGCTGATTTGTTTTTTGTCATTGTTTTTTTTACCGCCTGTTTATTAACCATTTTTTTTCCCTCTACTGCCGCTTTAGCTGTGTATTTTTTCTTATTCGTTTTAGTCGGCATATAATATTCCTACTTTTCTTATAATTAATTGCGTAATTTCCCTAGAAGATGACAATACGCATCTTTCAAATTGAAAAAATTAAGTTAAATTTTATTTTTTGATTTCACCTTATTTTACTTCATTTTTTAATTTTACTTTGATTTTTTGTTGTTTAAGTGACAAATTAATGAATTTTTTAAAAAAACAATCATCTGGACATTCAAAAGTGTCAGCTTCCTTTTTCCTATATCCTCTGAATATGAATCTATTTATTCAGACTGAATTTTCACTTTAAGACCGAATAATAAAATCAGTTTTATTTTCGATCGGCCGATCAAAACACATTATTATTCGGAATTTAACATATTATTTTTACCCCGCGTGGTGATTAAAATCAACGAGTCAATCTGTGATTTGGCCTTTTCTGTGCGTCTACTCCCATAAAAAGTGGCATTCCATATTTGCTTTAATTAAGAAAGGTACATTCAACTCTCTCAACTTTAATTTAATTGAACAAAATATAGCCTAGGAGTAGAGCGCTCGACTCATCATATCAACAGATTGATTATGCATCCTTTAGCATTTTTGTGAGAATCTTAAAGGAACTACCACAGAGGACAGCACTACACAGAATAAAGAATGCACCCCCTTTCTATTAAAGGAGATGAAATTAGGTCATAAATATATGATACAAACTCAAGTCCGAAGACACCAGGGACTTTTTTTCTGATAAATTTGTATTTTACCAAATAGAGGAGAATAGACTTGATTAGAAGAGGGTAATAGTGACTTGATCAAAATAAAGCATGCACACAGGGAGTGTTTGAAGTTATTTACAGCGGAACAGACAGCTATAAGAGATTGACTGATATGACAAAATCAAAAGCAAAAAACGAGGGGGATGCCCCTCGTTTTGAAAAACATTCATATTATTGGAGCTGATAATTCACACTTAAAGAGGGAATTATAATCCAGCTTTAGCAAAGGCTTGGGCAACAATTTCCTGTGCTTCTTTTTGGATCAGTGCAATATGATCTTCACCAATAAATGACTCTGAGTAAATTTTATAGATGTTTTCCGTACCCGATGGACGGGCGGCAAACCAACCATTTTCAGTGGTCACTTTTAAACCGCCAATAGCTGCGCCATTGCCCGAAGCGTGGGTTAATTTGGCGGTAATTTTTTCACCGGCTAAGGTTTCAGCTTCAACCATATCCGCATTTAAGTTGGCTAATACTTTCTTCTGTTCAGGGCTTGCCGGGGCATCAAAACGAGTATAAACAGGTGAACCAAATTTTTCTGTAAATTCAGCATAATGCTCACCAGGATCTTTGCCCGTAACAGCAATAATTTCTGCCGCTAATAACGCCAAAATAATACCATCTTTATCCGTCGTCCATACCGAGCCATCTTTGCGCAGAAAAGATGCACCGGCACTTTCTTCGCCACCAAAACCAAATGAACCATCGAATAAACCATCAACAAACCATTTGAAACCAACTGGTACTTCAGACATTCGACGACCCAATTGTGCAACAACACGATCAATCATTGAGCTCGATACTAATGTTTTACCTACTTTTGCATTCTCAGACCAACCACTGCGGTGAGTGAATAAGTAATTAATAGCCACGGCAAGGTAATGATTCGGGTTTAATAAACCGGAGCTTCTAGTGACAATACCGTGACGGTCGTAGTCAGGGTCGTTAGCGATAGCCACATCAAATTTATCTTTCAAGTTTATTAAACCAGCCATAGCATAAGGCGAAGAACAATCCATACGGATTTTGCCATCTTTATCTAAGGTCATAAAAGAAAAAGTAGGATCAACACGATCGTTTACAACTTCAATATTCAAACCATAGGTTTTTGCGATCACAGGCCAGTATGCAACACCAGAACCACCCAGCGTATCCACACCAATTTTGATCCCCGCTTTTGCAATAGCATCCAAATCAAGTACATTTTTCAAATCATCAACATAAGGCTGAATATAATCGTATTCTTCAACCAGGTCTGATGCCATTGCTTCGCTGAAATCCCATTGCTCAATATCATCAAAATTATCATTTAAGATTTCATTGGCTCTGTCTTGGATGATTTTTGTCACATCACTGTCTGCAGGTCCGCCGTTGGGTGGATTGTACTTAAAGCCACCATCTTCCGGTGGATTATGAGAGGGAGTGATCACAATACCATCGGCTAAATTATTCGGATTGGCTTTATTGTATTGCAGAATGGCATGTGAGATAACCGGGGTTGGCGTGTAACCACCACCGGCTTGTACAATCACTTTAATATTGTTTGCAACTAAAACCTGCACGGCAGAAACAAAAGCCGGCTCTGATAACGCATGAGTATCTTTACCGATAAATAGTGGTCCAGTGTAACCCTGCTGAATGCGGTATTCTGCTAATGCCTGACTAATAGCCAGAATATGCAGCTCTGTGAATGCATTGTTGAATGAACTGCCACGATGCCCGGAAGTACCAAATGCAACCTGCTCGCTTGGCACACTCACATCGGGAAGGTTAATATAATACGCTGAAATCAATTTCGGAATGTCGACTAAATCTTGAGCCTGTGCAAGTTGCCCTGCGCGGGGATGAATTGCCATAATAATGTCTACCTCGATTAGTTTAAATAAAAATGTAGTTACAAATTCGTAAAT
>NZ_PJBP01000095.1 GCF_002836415.1 Psychromonas sp. MB-3u-54
TCCTTTATTATTTGCTTGTTGATGATGATAAATACAGCTCTGCGAGTGTCAAATCTTCTTCTCGAGTGACTTTTAAATTATCACTGCGCCCTTCAATGATGGCAACCGTTAATCCTGCCATTTCCATTGCCGATGCTTCATCGGTTATCTGCTCTGGAAATTCAGCACTTTCTATCGCATTAATTAATACTTTATTTTCAAACATTTGCGGGGTCAAAGCATGCCAAAGATTTGTCCGACTGACAGTATGGGTGATATGACCAACGGGATCACTGCGTTTAATGGTATCGCGTACCCGAGCCCCCAGAATTGCACCATGTTTTGACTGCACAGCAGTGTTAATAAGTTTATCTATATCTGCGCTTTTAATACAGGGACGCGCGGCATCGTGCACCAAAACATAGCCTTCTTCAGGTAGTACCTTTAATGCACATAACACAGAATCAACTCGCTCTTTCCCGCCAATAACCACTTGTATTTTAGGATTTTCAGCAAGCGCCAGCTGCGCAAACCATAAATCATTTTCTGCAATAGAAACAATTACCTTTTTTATATCCGGGTGATTCAAAAATGGCGCTATGCTATGTTCAATAATTGTCTTACCTAACAGGGGCAGATATTGTTTAGGGATATTGGCCCCGACACGTTTACCAATACCCGCGGCGGCAATCACCACATTTAAATTTAATCGACTCATTCATTAATCTTCTTTTGGCACAATACGGAAAAAAGTTTCACCCTCTTTCACTAAACCTAACTCATTACGCGCACGCTCTTCTATTGCGTCCGTCCCCTCTTTGAGATCTTTTATTTCAGAAAACATCATCTGATTACGCTGTCTTAATTCACTGTTATTTTCAAGAATAAGCGTAACCTCTTCCTGTAAAGCATGCCTGTCCCCTAATCCATTTTTTCCAAACCAGAGGTGGTATTGTAACAAAACCAGTAAACAGAGCATCAAAAACACAAATAAACGCATAAAAGGTCAGGCTCCACAGTAAAGCGAGTAAGATTAATAGGAAGTTATTTTTACATATTAAGCGTTAAATTTAAACGCACGCTAACAAGTAAAAAAATCCCCATCAAAAGACAAGGATCCACAAATTATGATTCTATTATGCTGGTAATAGCTTACAAACGATTAAGCCACTTTCCAAAATAACAGCTTGTTTTCAAGCTGTGGAAAAACCGGGTGAATAAAAAGTTTATAGCTGGTCAGCATACCGACAATTATTTTAATCACCACCATCTGCTCAATACCAAGCAGGTAATAGGCATAACCTCCAACGAACGCCGAACTAAGCATTAAAATTTGAAATAAACGCAGACGTTTCATACTTAATGCGGTTAATATCACCGTAAAATCGACCCAAGTTAATAACAATCCTAAGGATGGATTTTCCAAATAACTGTTAATTGCAAAATTGGCAAAATAAGCAAAACCTACCAGCATCAGTACTAACAATAGGTTAATTATTTTTTTAGGCGTATTAGTAAAATCACAAACATAACGGTATAAAGTAACACCACCAACGACTAAGTTCAGTAGCACCTTAGGCATAACACCTATTAGAAATCCCCAAAAGACATCATTGGCAACAGAAAGAAAAGAAGCAATGCGCATACTTTTCATTCCATTAAAAACCAATAATAAAATATAAAAAAAGACGCTCGTCCAACCTAATACTTCGACTAATAATTCCATACTCATTTCCGGCTACCATCTCCACAGTGACGTTATACATTAAAGAGGCAGTAGTTTACTCTTTCTTTTTTCGTTAATAAATGATCTGATCCACTAAATTATTCCAAGCCCATTAAGCATCGGCCGACAGCTATCAGCTATCAGCTATCAGCTATCAGCTATCAGCTATCAGCTATCAGCCGACAGCAGACAGCAGAGGGCAGAGGGCTTTTCTTCAGGCAAAAAAAATCCCCACCGGAGTGAGGATTTTAATGAAAACTGAGTTAGTTTACATTAGAAGTTAAAAGACCCTTTAACTTCTTTAAGACCATTGTAAGGTGCTTTAGAACCTAGCGCTTCTTCAATACGTAGCAGTTGGTTGTATTTAGCAACACGGTCAGAACGGCTTAATGAACCTGTTTTGATTTGACCCGCAGCAGTACCAACAGCAAGATCTGCAATAGTTGAATCTTCTGTTTCGCCAGAACGGTGAGAGATAACAGCAGTGAAGCCGGCATCTTTAGCCATTTTGATTGCAGCAAGCGTTTCAGTTAAAGAACCGATTTGGTTGAATTTAATTAAGATAGAGTTAGTAATACCTTCTTTGATACCACGCGCAAGAATCTTAGTGTTGGTAACGAATAAATCGTCACCTACTAGTTGAATTTTATCACCTAGTAGTTCAGTTTGGTGTTTGAAACCATCCCAATCAGACTCGTCAAGACCATCTTCGATAGACACGATTGGGTATTGATTAACAAGATCTTCAAGGAAGTAGTTGAACTCTTTAGCAGTAAAAGTTTTACCTTCACCTTTAAGTTCGTACATGCCAGTTTCTTTGTTGTAGAACTCAGATGCAGCACAATCCATCGCTAGGGTAATATCTTTACCTAGTTCGTAGCCTGCGTTTGCAACAGCAACTTTGATTGCAGCAAGTGCAGCAGCGTTAGACTCAAGGTTTGGAGCGAAACCACCTTCATCACCAACAGCTGTTGAGTGACCGTCAGCTTTAAGTACTTTAGCAAGGCTGTGGAATACTTCAGCACCCATACGCAGACCTTCACGGAAGGTCGATGCGCCAACAGGCTGAATCATGAACTCTTGAATATCAACAGAGTTATCAGCATGCTCACCACCATTGATGATATTCATCATTGGAAGCGGCATAGAGTAAACACCAGGAGTACCGTTAAGGTCAGCGATGTGAGCGTATAATGGCACTTTTTTCGATACTGCAGCCGCTTTAGCCGCTGCTAGAGAAACAGCCAGGATAGCGTTTGCGCCAAATTTAGCTTTGTTTTCAGTACCGTCTAAATCGATCATGATTTGGTCAAGTTCAGCTTGTTTAACTGCATCTTTGCCAAGAAGTGCTTCAGCGATTGGACCGTTAACAGCGGTAACAGCTTTAAGTACACCTTTACCTAAGTAACGCGCTTTATCACCGTCACGCAGTTCTAATGCTTCACGAGAACCGGTAGATGCGCCTGATGGTGCAGCAGCCATACCGATTGAACCGTCAGCTAAGTGAACTTCAGCTTCAACAGTCGGGTTACCACGTGAATCCATGATTTCACGACCAAGTACTTTTACGATAGTAGACATAATTTTTCCTTTAATTGTATTAAAAAATAAGTTTAAAAACGGGTTATGTAATGCCAAATCACTTTAATGCGTCATTTTTTAACAAAAAAAAGTGATCTGGTCAACAAAAACTATGAAAATCGACCCTGTTGATGATCTATCGCAGATTTTATAAAACCTTTAAATAAAGGGTGCCCATCTCTTGGTGTCGAGGTGAATTCCGGGTGGAATTGAGAAGCAACGAACCATGGATGATTTGGGATTTCAATAATTTCGACTAATTTTTTATCTTCAGATAAACCGGTAACCACTAATCCTGCTTTCTCTAAAATAGGTAATAAATTATTATTTACCTCATAACGATGACGATGACGTTCAAATATTTCTTTGGTGCCGTACATATCAAAAACTTTAGAACCTTTTTTAAGGTGGCAAAGCTGTGCACCTACGCGCATAGTGCCGCCTAAATCAGAGTTTTCTGTACGCTGTTCAACCTCACCATTTTTATCTAGCCACTCGGTGATCAAGCCGACAACAGGTTGTTCACAATTAGTCTCAAATTCCGTTGAATGTGCATTTTTAAGGCCGGCGACATTGCGTGCAAACTCAATGATCGCAACCTGCATACCTAAACAGATACCTAAATAAGGTATTTTGTTTTCACGGGCATATTGAGCCGCAAGAATTTTACCTTCAATACCGCGTTCACCAAAACCGCCCGGCACTAAAATCGCATCAATACCTTCTAAAATAGAAACACCTCGAACTTCAACATCCTGAGAGTCGATGTATTTTATTTTGACAGATGCCGCATTTTTCAGGCCGCCATGTTTAAGCGCTTCATTAACAGATTTATAAGCATCCGGCAGTTCAGTATATTTACCCACCATGCCAATGATAACTTCATTTGAAGTGTTAGCTTCTTCAGAAACCACCTGTGCCCATTCGCTTAGGTCAGCTTCAGGACAGTCAAGACCAAAACGTTTTACACAAATCTCATCAAGACCCTGCGCTTTTAATAGAGCAGGGATTTTGTAGATTGAATCTACGTCGCGTAATAAAATGACAGATTTTTCGGTCACATTACAGAATAACGCAATCTTCACACGTTCGTTAACGGGAATATTCACTTCAGAGCGGCAGACTAAAATATCCGGTTGAATACCTAAACTGCGCAACTCTTTGACGGAATGCTGTGTTGGTTTGGTTTTAACTTCACCCGCGGTTTTTAAATAAGGCAATAGTGTCAGGTGCATGTAGATGACACTGTCACGCCCCACTTTCAGACCTAGCTGACGAATCGCTTCCAGGAAGGGCTGTGATTCAATATCACCGACCGTGCCACCGAGTTCAACGATCGCAACATCATGGCCTTTACCACCCGCAACAATACGTTCTTGAATCTCGTTAGTAATATGCGGAATAACCTGAATGGTTGCGCCAAGGTAATCACCACGACGCTCTTTAGCCATCACTTCTGAATAAACACGACCCGTTGTAAAGTTATTACGTTTAGTCATTCTGGTGCGAATATAACGCTCGTAATGCCCTAAATCGAGATCTGTTTCTGCACCATCATCGGTGACAAAGACTTCACCGTGTTGTATCGGACTCATGGTGCCAGGGTCTACGTTAATATAAGGATCTAGTTTCAGAATGGTGACATCCAGACCACGTGCTTCTAGAATAGCAGCCAGTGAACCTGCTGCAATGCCTTTACCGAGTGATGAAACAACACCGCCCGTTACGAAAATATATTTTGTCGTCATAGTAACCCTGAGAGTTTAGGAATGTAAAAAAGAAACTCACCTTTAACAATAAAAAATACAAACGCACAAAATCATCAGCTTACGAAACAACTGATGTTAATAATATGGGGTAATCTATTGTAATTTTAAAATGAGAATTTAGAGCATTTAGATGGGAATGCAGTATAGCAAGACCGCGCATTTTCGACAATCTTTTCTATTCATTTCATTTTGACTGCAGCTAAAATATACTTTGCTTTTTTTGTTTTTCTAAATTTAGCCAATTTCCACTGAAAAACTAAATATTTTTTGGGGCTGCAATGGCCTGCTGAATAAAATGACAGCCGACAGCTATATGCAGCTGCTTTTAACCAGATTCCAAACTGCATCCAACTCATCGGTGGTGCAATCCTGCATCTTTTTACCCTGTGCGAGTACACTTTGCTCAACCAGGCGAAAACGTTTTTCGAATTTACTGTTCGCCTGGCGTAATACCTGTTCAGGATTACATTTTAAATGACGCACTAAATTAATATTGGCAAATAACAGATCCCCTAACTCTTCTTCAATACGCGCCTGTTGTTGCTGCTCGCTGAGATCATCACGTCTTACTTCCACTAAAACCTCGTCTATCTCTTCATGAATTTTATCAACAACGGGCGGCAAACTATCCCAATCAAAGCCGACATTTGCACAACGTTTTTGAATTTTATAAGCACGGTTTAATGCCGGTAAGCTTAAGGGAATATTGTCTAATACACTGTCGCTTTTATTTTCTGACAAGGCTTTTGCGGCACGCTCTTTGTCTTTTTCGGCTTCCCAATTGGCATGAATAGCCTCTTCATTCGCAAACTCGGTCTTGGCAAATACGTGCGGGTGACGACGAATCAGCTTTTCACTGATCGCCTCAATAATATCGTTAAACTCAAACAGTCCCTGCTCTTTTGCCATCTGCGCATAAAAGACCACTTGAAATAACAGATCCCCAAGCTCCCCTTTTAACTCCTCAAAGTCTTTCTGCTCGATAGCGTCTGCAACCTCGTAAGCTTCTTCAATAGTGTGGGAAACAATAGAGTCAAAGGTTTGTTTTTTATCCCAGGGACAGCCATTTTCAGGATCGCGCAGTTGTTCCATGATCTTTAACAGAGGTTGTAAATTAGCGGTTGGCATAAACAAATCCTTAATAGTGAGTAGCAATAAATAAACCGCTAAGAATAAATGAATTGTCGAAGATTATAAACAGGATATTAATGACACTCGAATATAACCTTCCGGTATTTTTGCCTTACAGCTTTACAGCCTTACAGCCTTACAGCCTTACAGCTTTACAGCTTTACAGCTTTACAGCCCTCCTGCCTTACAGCCTTACAGCCTTATACCCTGACGGCCTTATTTCATTTTTACTTCATAAATCAAACACAAGCGACAAGATAACAACTACATTTAGTGATATAACATTATGGGCTTGATAAGCTTGTAAATTAGATAAAACTACATTAGCATGACCTAATTAAAATTAAGGTTCATTGTCAAGGGTGCACTCATGAAATCAAAATATTATTCAACCTCAGCATTTTTTATAAGCTTATTTTTTGCCGTTATGTACAGTAAATCACTTGTTGCAGACACACTGTTTGAGGTGATCGATCAGAAAAAAGAACAGATCGTCGTTTTGGATGCCACCGTTGAAGCCATTAATAAAGCCACACTTTCTTCACAAACCAGCGGCCGTATTACAAAAATAAATTTTGATACCAATGATTACGTTGAAAAAGACAGCATCATATTGGAAATGACTAACAAAGAGCAGGGAGCACAGCTAGCCGCTGCGGAAGCAAATGTATTACGCACTCAGGCAGCTTATAATGAATCAAAATTAACCTATGATCGTTATAAAAAACTTTTTCCTAAAGGCGCTATTTCACAAGGCCAATTGGATCAGGCCGCAGCCACGGCTGAAACCAATAAACAGCTTATAAAGGCAGCTCAGGCGAATTTAACCCAAGCCCAAGAATCCTTAGATTATACTATTATCAAAGCTCCCTTTGCAGGCGTTGTGACCGAACGGCATGTGGAGATAGGTGAAACGGTCAATCCCGGCGAGCCACTTTTTTCCGGTATGTCCTTAACCCACCTGCGCGCGGTAACCGAGATTCCACAGCGTTATATTATGGCGCTGCGTAATAATCCGGAATTTATTATTACGCTCAGCGACGGCAGTAAACTTTTTTCAAATAAAATCACTTTATTTAACTATGCTGACCAACAGTCACATGCCTTTAAGGTACGTATAGACTTACCGCCTACCGGAAAACTTTTATTACCGGGAATGTGGGTAAAAGTGCAATTTGTCCGAGGCGAAGCAAAAATGATTAGCGTGCCAGACAGCGCAATATTGACCAATAACGAACTGAATGCGGTGTATCGGGATGTCGATGGTGAAGCTGTTTTAACCCAAGTTCGAGTGGGTAACAGGCTGGATAACAACATTGAAATTTTATCCGGATTACATCCCGGCGATAAAATCAGTATTGATGCTTACCAAAAGCTAAAACAGTTGGGGGCTAAATAATGAATCCTCAACTCAATATTTCCGGCAGAATTGCCCAATATTTCCAGGGAGCAGCGATCACGCCTTTACTGGCTATCGTCGGATTATTATTAGGTTTTTTCGCTATAATGGTGACTCCCAAGGAGGAGGAACCGCAGATTGATGTCACTTTTGCAGATATCTATATCCCCTTCCCCGGCGCCTCTCCTAAGGAGGTTGAAAACCTAGTGACCATTCCGATGGAGCAGGTTATTTCTGAAATAAAGGGGATTGATAGCACTTACTCTTTTTCACAACCCGACGGTGCGATGATCATCGTTATTTTTAAAGTGGGTGAACAACGTAACGATGCGATTGTAAATTTGTATAATCAGGTTTATTCCAATATGGATAAACTGCCACGGCATGCCGGCATAGGTCAACCCTTGATCAAACCGCGCGCCATTGATGATGTGCCCATCTCCTCATTAACCCTTTGGTCAAAAGATAAAAATGTCACCCCGCAGCAGTTAACTCAGGTTGCACACGGCCTGGAGAGTGAACTTAAACATATCAACGGCACGCGCGATATCTATACCGTTGGCGGACACCAACTGATTGTCGACATCCGCATTGATCCCATAAAAATGAATGGTTTTGGAATAGGCTTTGATGCTATTAATCAAGTTTTAGCCAGTAATAATGCCAGCTCATCGCCGGTTTCTTTAATCCAGAATAACCAACAGATAAAGGTACAAACCGGCCAGTTTTTACAAAATATTTCCGAGATCAAAAAATTGATCGTGTCGGTTAAAAATGGTTTTCCTGTTTATTTAGAAGATGTCGCCGAGGTTAATCTGTCCGCCGATATTCCAACGAAAAATGTGTTACACGGTGAAGCTGGCAAGTTATATCCTGCAGTAACGATAGCGATTGCCAAGCAGCCCGGTAAAAATGCCGTTGATGTCACCAATGCAATAGCTGCGCGCATTAATGAAATCAAAAACGTGCTTATCCCGGACAATATTGAGGTCACCATCTCGCGCGATTATGGCGCAACCGCTGCAGATAAATCCAACACGTTAATTGCTAAACTTATTTTTGCCACCAGCGCCGTGATCATTTTAGTGTTATTAACCATGGGCTGGCGAGAAGCGATTGTGGTGGGCGTGGCTATTTCAATCACCTTGACGATCACCCTATTTGCGTCATGGGCGTACGGATTTACCCTGAACCGGGTTTCTTTGTTTGCACTTATTTTCTCGATCGGGATCCTGGTCGATGATGCGATTGTGGTAGTGGAAAATATTCACCGCCATATGAAAATAAGTAATGAAAAACTCAGTGAAATCATCCCTATTGCGGTCGATGAAGTCGGCGGGCCCACTATACTTGCGACCTTTACCGTTATTGCAGCCCTTTTGCCGATGGCTTTTGTCAGTGGCTTAATGGGCCCCTATATGAGCCCCATTCCAATTAATGCCAGCATGGGAATGCTTATTTCATTAGCCGTTGCCTTTGTGCTTTCACCCTGGTTAAGCGGAAAATTATTAAAACATCACGCGTCTAAGAAAACAGCGATCACTAACGCGAGCGAGCAAGAACAGCCGATCACAGAAAATTTTATGAGCCGCTTATTCAATAAAATAATTGGTCCCTTTATTCTTGGCAAAAAAGCGAAAATGGCGCGTTGGATTTTATTTGTTGTGGTGATGATATTAATCCTTTTATCGGTTCTTCTGCCACTCACAAAACTGGTCGTCATGAAGATGTTACCCTTTGATAATAAATCAGAATTTCAAATCATGGTGGACTTACCCGAAGGCAGTCCGATTGAAGAAACCCAACGCTTACTGGTGGAATTGAGTAACGTAGTCATCGATGTCCCTGAAATTAAAAACTATCAGATCTATGCAGGTACCGCAGCGCCTATTAACTTTAACGGTCTAGTACGTCATTACGATATGCGCAGCACTCAGGAGCTCGGTGATATTCAGGTAAATCTGATCGACAAAAGTGAGCGGCAGCGCGACAGCCATACGATAGCGGGCAGTATTCGCGACCAGCTGCAAAAAGTCGCGAAACCTTATCAGGCCAATGTAAAAGTCGTCGAAGTGCCACCCGGACCGCCTGTATGGTCGCCCATTGTGGCGGAAGTCTATGCCCCGAATGCGGCGCTGCGAGAGCAGACCGCCAAACAGTTAAAAACCTTATTTCATGGTGCTGACGATGTGGTTGATATTGATATCATGCATCCTCAGGATCAGGAGAAATGGCAGGTTAATATTGACCGCAGTAAAGCCGCACGATTAAAAGTGCCCTATGCCAATATTGTCGATGCCGTCTCAACCTCCGTTGGCGGCAAAGATATTAATATTCTGCACAGCGATAATCAAAAGTATGCTATTCCCATTCGCCTGCAACTCAAGGAAGGTGATAAGGTTGATTTAGCGCAGGTCTTAAACCTTAAAATCGCCAACCAAAATGGTAAATTAATTTCTCTCTCGGAATTAATTGAGATTGATAAAACACTGGTTAATAAACCTATCATGCATAAAAACATGATTCCGATGATCATGCTGACGGCGGATATGACCGGAAAATTAGACAGCCCTTTATATGGCATGTTTTCTATATACAACACCATCAAAGATAATAATTTAGATATAAACCAATATCTTATTAATCAGCCTAAGGGTACAGAAGAAGTCGCTATATTATGGGATGGTGAATGGAAAATAACCTATGAAACCTTCCGGGATATGGGCATTGCTTACGGGGTTGGCATGGTCTTGATTTATCTATTAGTCGTCGCGCAGTTCCGCTCATACCTGGTCCCGCTTATTATTATGGCGCCCATTCCCTTAACCATTATCGGCGTCATGCCCGGGCACGCGCTATTAGGGCAACAATTTGCTGCCACCTCAATGATCGGGATGATCGCTCTGGCGGGTATTATTGTTCGAAACTCAATTTTGTTAGTTGATTTTATTAATCATCAAACCAGCAACGGGAAACCTTTTAACGAGGCGGTTATTAATGCGGGGGCAGTGCGGGCTAAGCCTATTATTTTAACCGGATTAGCGGCTATGATTGGGGCATTTTTTATTCTCGACGACCCCATTTTTGGCGGCTTGGCAATCAGCCTGATCTTCGGTATTTTTATCTCCACGATATTAACTTTACTGATTATTCCGGTACTCTATTACGCCTTTATGCATAAGCGTTTTGAGTCCTAAACAGCATAATTATTTTTAAGTCCTAAACTGCATAACAAAAGAAGAAAGTGCCGCATCAATAAATGCGGCACTGGTCTATCGGTGCCATAAAAAATTACTGCAACATATCTACTATTTTTTTCAGCGCTTCAATAAAACGCTCGGCTTCCTCAAGGGTATTATAAATTGAAAACGAGACTCTTACGGTACCTTTGCAATTAAGTTCCGCCATCAGGGGCATAGCACAATGCGTTCCACTGCGCACGGCAATACCCTGCGCATCTAATAACATAGCAATATCGCTCGGGTGCTCACCTTTAACAGAAAAGCTGAGCGCACCGGATTTAATCCCACCCTGATTAAAGACAATTATTGCGGGAATTTTCAATAACGCTTTTTCGGTGAAAGTTAATAATGATTGTTCATGGTCAATCAAATCCTGGCGTTTAAAAGCACGGATAAAATCAATGGCCGCTCCCAGTCCTATCACACCGGCAATATTGGGGGTACCCGCTTCAAACTTAAAAGGTAATTGGTTAAAAGTGCTCTTTTCAAAACTAACGGTTTTAATCATCTCTCCGCCGCCCTGCCAGGGAGGTAAGGCTTCTAACAGATGCTGTTTGCCGTATAAAACACCCACTCCTGTCGGGCCAAATATTTTATGGCCAGAAAAAACGTAATAATCACAATCAAGATCCTGTACATCCACGACTAAATGCCCAACCGCCTGAGCACCATCAATAATGACCTGAGCGCCAACTTGATGAGCAAGTCTTATGATCTCTTTAATTGGATTAATAACGCCCAATGCATTGGAGATGTGGGTAACAGAAACAATTTTGGTTTTTGCACTTAATAAACGCTGGTAACTCTTTAAATCTAAATCATGCTGCAGGGTCAATGGAATGATTTTTAAAACGATACCCTGTGATTCCACCAGCATTTGCCAGGGCACAATATTAGCATGGTGCTCCAGTGCGCTGATAATGACTTCATCACCGGCTTTCAAGCCTGCAGATAATACATTGGCTAATAAATTAATGCCTTCCGTTGTGCCTTTTGTCCAGATGATTTCTTTTGTATTTTTGGCATTAACAAATGTTTTTAGCGTCTCTCTGACGGACTCAAAGGCGGCCGTCGCGCGAAGGCTCAGATGATGGCTTCCGCGATGCACATTAGCATTATCCTGCAGATAATATGCCGTAATGGCATCCACCATAGCTTGGGGTTTTTGGGTTGTGGCAGCATTATCTAAATAGATCAAAGGATGTTCATTAATCATTTGATCTAGAATCGGAAAATGCTGACGTATCTGATAAACGCAAAAAGAAGAGTTTGACAAAATGATCCCACCTTTTAATTCCGTAACAAAAATAATACCGCGTGCCGCATTATTTTTAGCGAATAGTTGAAATACCAAAGGAATTAATGAAGTGTTCAGTATTGCACCGGAAAATTAACACTAGCAAGGTCTGAGTTACATTAGACCGTTGCTCTGTTCTTCACAAAATCGTATGGAACGATTTTGAACAGCTTTAGCTGACCACGAAGTGATGAAGAACAGGATGTTCTGAATAAAATTCACAACACAGTTAGAGTTTATTTTAACAAGCTAGACTGAACACCTGTTTAGTTCTTTTGCTATAACTTAGCCGTTACGTCCCTCAACCATCAGACGTTTCATTTCCGCAACTGCAGGTCCAAAACCATCAACAAGCGCGCGGGCAACAATAGCATGCCCGATATTAAGCTCGATAATTTCAGGCAATGCTGCAATAGGTTTAACATTATGGTAATTAAGACCATGCCCGGCATTCACTTTAATGCCCGCTTGGCTTGCATAAGTCGCCGCTTTTGCGACGCGCATTAATTCCAACTGTTGAATCTCTTCCGACGGCGCATCGGCATATTTACCCGTATGCAGCTCAATATAAGCAGCACCGGTTTTAATGGCAGCATCAATTTGATCATTTTCAGGATCGATAAATAATGATACCTGAATAGCGGCAGCATTTAAGCGGCTCACCGCAGAGGCAATTTTAGAAAATGAAGCAACCACATTTAAGCCACCTTCAGTGGTCAGCTCTTCGCGTTTTTCAGGCACCAGGCACACAAAAGCGGGTTTTGTTTTTAGCGCAATATCGACCATCTCATCGGTCACGGCCATTTCCAGGTTCATCCGCGTTTGCAGCGTTTGCGAAAGTACTGCAACATCCCGGTCATTAATATGGCGACGATCTTCACGCAGATGAATCGTTATCCCATCGGCTCCAGCACACTCCGCAATAGCGGCTAAATGAGCAGGCTCAGGATAACAAGTACCACGAGCGTTACGTAATGTTGCGATATGATCGATATTAACGCCAAGTAAAATCTTGCTCATTTACAAATTATCCTTTGTTGTTTATTTAGCCGTAAAGAGTGAACGACTATGTAATGGTTTGCCACCTAAGAGATTAGCTAGTGCTTGCCTGCAAAATCGTTTTGCTGATTTTAAGACATTCTGATTTGAAAAATCACGTTGTGCTAATGCAAGTATATCCTGCCCGCTGTAAACGTCGTGCTGTTTATGAATGGCTTGCTTAGCAAAAAAACCCGCTTGGTGCTGATATTGGTATTCATAACCGCTTTCAATTAATTCACCGCTATAAATATCTTCGCTAAAATTAACCCCGTAACCTAATGTTTCAATGAGTGTCAACTCAAAAAGACGCAATGCTATTTGCGGATCCGCAGCGCCGGCAATGGCTAATAATGTTTGCTGATAACACTCAAATAAACCATCGCAGGCTGTTTCCGCCTGCAATAAACGATATAATAATTCGTTGATATACATCGCCAGAAAAAGTCGCTGCCCGACTAATGGTACAACTTGGGTTTGCGCTTCAAAGGATTTAACTGTTTTTAAACTGCCGCGACCAAAATAACTGACTTGTAACAGGGTAAAAGGTTGCGCCGTGCCACGCTTCATACGCGTACTGCTGCGCCCGCCTTTATAGACCAGACTGACTTTACCAACATCCTGACAGAAAAGATCAATTAACTGACTGGTTTCCCGATAAGGACGTCGATGCAGAATAAAAGCATTGTGGCACTCAATGGACATTCAATAACCTCAGAAAGTGGCTAGCTATCAGCTATCAGCTATCAGCTATCAGCTATCAGCTATCAGCTATCAGCTATCAGCTATCAGCTGTCAGCTGTCAGCTGTCAGCTGTCGGCAGAAGGCTAAAAGCCGCGAGCTAGGAGTTACGGGCTGCGAGCGGCGAACTCGATACTCGAAGCTCGGCACTCGAAGCTCGAAGCTAGAAACTTTTTAGCCTAAATAATCATCACCGTAACCTAAACTGCGCAGGGCGCGCTCATCATCAGCCCAACCCGATTTAACTTTTACCCAAATTTCCAGAAAGACTTTTGAATCAAATAACTCTTCCATGTCAATACGCGCTTGTTTGCCTATCGCTTTCAGTTTTTCACCTTTATTGCCGATAACCATACGTTTTTGACCTTCCCGTTCGACCAGGATCAAGGCATTAATATGTAAAACACCATTTGCCTGCTGTTTAAACTGCTCGATTTCTACCGTGACAGAATAAGGCAGCTCATCACCTAAAAAACGCATTAATTTTTCACGGACAATTTCCGACGCCATAAAACGTGAGGAACGATCGGTGATGTAGTCTTCAGGAAAATAATGCTCCGATTCGGGTAAGACTTCTTGTGCCCAGCTGCGAATTTTTTCTACATTATCGCCCTTTTTAGCGGACATAGGTAAAATATGTTTAAAGTCATAACGTTTGCCCAGTGCTTCTAAATGTGGCAGTAATAACTCTTTATCTTCGACGTTATCAATCTTATTAACGGCTAAAACAACCGGACATTTTAAGTACTTAAATTTACTCAGTACCATGTCGTCATCTTCATTCCAGTTGGTGCCTTCAACAACAAAAACGACCATTTCAACATCATTGATTGAACTCGATGCAGCACGGTTCATTAAACGGTTAATCGCACGTTTCTCTTCGATATGAAGCCCCGGCGTATCAACAAAGATAGTTTGGTAATCACCCTCGGTATCAATACCTAAAATACGATGACGGGTAGTTTGCGCTTTACGCGACGTAATACTTACTTTTTGCCCTAAAAGAGCATTAATAAGGGTTGATTTACCGACGTTAGGACGACCCACGATTGCCACTAATCCACATTTTTGAGTCATTATTTTTCTCCCAACATTAGAAAATCAACATTGATTTCTATTAACATTTTAAAACCTTCTGCCTGTGCGGCATATCCATATTTCTGAGCCATTATTTAGCTCCTGATAAGCTGTCTAACATTTTATTTGCCGCTATCTGTTCTGCTTTACGACGACTGGTGCCTTGGCCTTGTACTGATTTTAGACCGTCGATCGAACAGCTCATGGTAAAACGCTGATTATGCGCTTCACCTTTAATTTCCAGCACTTCATAAATCGGTAAAGGCTGTTTACGGGACTGCAGATGCTCCTGCAGGCGTGTTTTAGGATCTTTTTGGCTAATGCCAGGCTCTATCGTATTTAAACGACTATCAAACCATTTTAAAATAAGTTTTTTGACCGTATCAATATCTGAATCTAAAAATGCAGCACCAATAATAGCTTCTACACCATCGGCGATAATCGAATCGCGTCGAAAGCCTCCGCTTTTTAATTCTCCCGGTCCTAAAATCAAACAATCGCCCAATTGGAATTCTCGTCCGATTTCAGCCAGCATTTTTCCGCAAACCAAGGTTGCCCGCATACGGCTTAAGTCACCCTCATCGACCTTTGGAAAACGCGTATAAAGATCCGTTGAAATAGCATAACTTAGAATAGAGTCACCTAAAAATTCTAAACGCTCATTATGACTTCCCAATGCACTGCGATGGGTTAACGCCTGCTGAAGCAGTGAAAAATCTGAAAAAGTATAAGCAATGCGTCTTTCTAAACGTTTTAATTCAGCCTGTTTGATCATCATTTTATTCCACCGATTCGGTTAAAACGCACATCACTTGGAATCCAAGAAGGTATAATACTGCTGCTGTCATGCTGAAATTCAAAACTAATCCAAATCGCAACGGCTTTACCTACTAAGTTTTGTTCCGGTACAAATCCCCAGTAACGGCTATCTCTGCTGTTATCACGGTTATCACCCATCATAAAATAATGCCCCTTGGGCACAATCCACTCATAAGCGACAGTCTCGGGCTGTTGGTAATATCGGGAAGCTTGATCGATGCGCCTCGGGTTAATCAGTATCTCATGTGCCACTTCGCCTAACATCTCGCTGTAAACCTGCATTGAACTTTCTTCATCGATAAATTCCTGCTCGCCGAGAGACTTCATGTCTAACGCTTTGTATGAAGCACATGGGGCGCTTTCGCATAAATATAACCTTTTATCTTTATAAACAATATGATCCCCCGGTAAACCGACAACACGCTTGATAAAATCGACACGGATATCTTCAGGGTATTTAAAGACGGCAACATCACCGCGTTTTACCTTGCCCATCGGGATTAAGGTATTTTGCCATATCGGCTCTTTTACACCGTAAGAAAATTTTTCCACCAGAATAAAATCACCCACTAAAAGCGTTGGCATCATAGATCCTGATGGGATTTGAAAGGGCTCATAAATAAATGAACGCAGTATAAAAACAGCCACGATCACCGGAAAAAGTGAACGTGCATTTTCAATCAATACATTTTCCGGATGAATGGTCGCAAGCACCTCTTCATCAAGTGTAACCGTCGCTTTTTCCTGTGCAGCCTTTTGAGCGGCCCGTCGTGCAGGCCCCCATTTTATTTTATCAATAATCCAGATAATACCGGTTACAAAGGTTGCAATAACTAAAATAAGTGCAAACGTATTTGCCATGTTAATTCCTATAAAAATGGGTATGTCAAAATCATATTATTTAAGCGGACATAATTGAACCAAGTGGTTCAATATCGGTTTAACTAATATGACTAGTCAGTCAAGCGCAGCGTTTACCACGATTGGGTATGTAAAAAAACAAAAATGCGCAGATTAAAAACCGGCGCATTGTACTTTTATTACTTTATTGAAAAATGCAATTATTTGTCTTTGCCTATGTGCAATACGGCCAAAAATGCTTCCTGCGGTATATCTACGTTACCCACAGATTTCATGCGCTTTTTACCTTCTTTTTGCTTTTTCAACAATTTTTTCTTACGGCTAATATCACCACCGTAACATTTTGCCAATACATTTTTAGTCAACTGCTTAACCGTTGAACGGGCAATAATCTTACTTCCAATCGCAGCTTGTAATGCAATATTGAACATTTGACGAGGAATGAGATCTTTCATTTTATCCACCAGATCACGGCCATAGTTTTCAGAGTTTGCACGATGCGTAATTAACGCTAAGGCATCCACACGTTCACTATTGATTAGAACGTCAACGCGGACCATATCGGCAGCTTCAAACTTAACAAAATTATACTCAAGCGAGGCATAACCGCGACTGGTTGATTTCAAACGGTCAAAAAAGTCCATTACAACTTCGCACATCGGAATATGATAGGTTAACGCCACTTGCTTACCGTGATAGACCATTTTGGTTTGCATACCGCGTTTCTGAACACAGAGTGTGATGACATTACCCAGATACTCCTGCGGCACTAAAATATTACATTCAGCAATGGGCTCGCGAATTTCCTCAATATCATTTGTAGCCGGGAACTTAGCAGGGCTATCAATATAGAGCACCTCACCCTTAGTCGTTTCAACTTCATAAATAACCGTTGGCGCAGTGGTAATAAGATTCAGGTCATATTCACGTTCCAGACGTTCTTGAACGATTTCCATGTGCAATAAACCGAGGAAGCCACAGCGGAAACCAAATCCTAATGCCGATGAGTTTTCTGGTTCATAAAATAATGAAGCATCATTAATACTTAATTTCGCTAATGCATCACGAAAGTTTTCGTAATCATCGGAGCTGACCGGAAACAGTCCCGCATAAACCTGAGGTTTAGCACGTTTAAAACCGGGTAATGCGCTCGCGGCCTCATGGCCTAAAATGGTTAAAGTATCACCGACAGGGGCACCTAAAATATCTTTGATACCCGCAATAACATAACCCACTTCACCCGCTTTTAGAATACCGGTTTCTTTTTGTTTGGGTGTAAAGTAACCTACTTTAGCAACCGGATTAACCTGGCCCGTAGACATCACCTTCATGCGATCGCCCACTTTAATTTGGCCGTGCATAACACGTACTAATGAGACTACACCCTGATAGTTATCAAACCATGAATCGATGATTAATGCCTGCAGCGGTCCGGTTAAATCACCCTCGGGAGGTGGAATACAACGAACAATCTCTTCTAATACCAGATCAATGCCGACGCCCGTTTTTGCAGAACAACGCACCGCATCAGCCGCATCAATACCAATAATATCTTCAATCTCTTCTGCCACACGCTCAGGATCCGCGGCGGGTAGATCAATTTTATTTAAAATCGGCACCACTTCTAAGTTCATTTCCATTGCGGTGTAACAGTTGGCCAATGTTTGTGCTTCAACACCTTGACCTGCATCAACCACTAATAAGGCGCCCTCACAGGCGGCTAATGAGCGCGATACTTCATAGGCGAAATCAACGTGTCCGGGCGTGTCGATAAAGTTAAGCTGATATGTTTCACCGTCTTTTGCATGGTAATCTAAGGTGACACTTTGCGCTTTGATGGTAATACCACGCTCGCGCTCAATATCCATCGAATCTAACACTTGAGATTCCATTTCTCGGTCACTTAAGCCACCACAAGTATTGATTAAACGATCTGAAAGAGTCGACTTGCCGTGGTCGATATGGGCGATGATAGAAAAGTTACGAATATTTTTCATGAAGCCTTTAAATACCTCTTTAGTTGCATGCTGGCTGTTTAGCTCATGCCGTGCTTACCACGATAACACCTAAAAACACGCTAATCTGCATTGATAAGTCATTTGGGCATATATTGCCGTGCATTCTATCGAATTTATCCTACAATCGCTATCTTTATAGCACCCTGCCGGGTAACGAGAAAAAAACCTATTATTAACATTAGGGCCGGTTTATTTTTCGGGATCGTTTTTGCAGCAGTTTGTCGATTCTTTATACAAGGCCGAGCTTATGCAGTGTCGTTATTCACCATAAATAAGCGATAACGCCGTAGGAAGGAGTTACAAATGCCGCCATAAGGGTTCGGCTAAAAGCGTTTTACTCTTTGTGGCAAGGTATTTACTTAGAATGACTAAGCTGACCACCTCGCGCCGCGATTAAAACGCTTTTATCACCAACAAAAATTAACCACGAAAGATAAACAAGCCCTAACAATAGCGAAGAAAATCACCCCGTTTAAAAACTGGCTGCTCGGTTAATTAAGCGATCCGCTACGCTTTACTTTTACTTTTAAAGCCGCTTCGCGCGTTCTAAACCTTAAGTTACTGCCAAAAAGTACCGGTTAAGCTGTTGCTAAAAAGAGCACTGCTAGACAAAAAATCCTTACCATATTAGTAAACAACATCTTGTTTTTAGACAAGATAATCAGCCTTTAACTGTCAGTCAGCCATTTTCAACGTGCCCTATTTCACAAAATGGCATTACAATTATCAAATTAAAATCTAATCTTGTTAAAGAATTAACTTAATTGTTAAATTTAGCTTACAATGTAATTGCTTTTTTAAGTATGGTTGCTGGCCGGGTATTGGGCATTTTTGTCAAGCCAGAAACACCAACGAAAGAGATTATCAATTAAATTAAGTGATACTGGCTACGCGCTTCTGGGAAATACCCCTTTTAGAGGTGCGACTATGACCAACTAAGCGGGTATTAAATCGGAACGCAACGTTTGCGAAGCAATAACTTAATTTAAACTATTGGTAACTCCACACTCATTATTTTTTCTATTTATCTTTGAGGTTATTTTATTATGAAATCAAACACATCCGTGTTGCTTTCAATCGTCATTGCGATTGTAGGTTTTGCTGTGATCAAACTATCCCAGTTAACAATTGATGGCGCATATTTATTCGCAATAGGCGCATTATTCAGCGGAATAGCGGTTCAATTTAGCGCGACTAAAAAATCAGTTAGTCCAAAAAAAGAAGCAAGTGAAGGTGAATTATCCACCACTACTACCACCCTTTATGTCGGTAACTTACCTTACCGGGCAAACGAAATGGCGATACGCTCTCTTTTTTCTGAGCATGGTCAGGTTCTTTCAGTACGTTTAATGAAAGACAAACACACCGGCAAACGTCGTGGTTTTGGTTTCGTCGAAATGCCTGAAAAAGATGCGCATAATGCAATTAATGCATTAAATGAATTTGAGTTCCAAGAACGTTCTTTAAAAGTTCGCGAAGCAAACGAACGAGCGCCTCAATCAGAATCAGCTCCGGAAGCAGATAAACCTCTTTAAATTAAAGTCATATTTCAAACGCTCTTTGGAGCGTTTTTTTATGCATTCTTACCGCTATCTATAATCATCAGAGTACCTAAAAGCCAGACGAATCCCTCTTTACGCTAAGGAGTTAGATATGCATTTAGACAGCAGTGTCTTAATGGTGATCTTTGTGATTTTATCTTTACTGCTTGGCGCGTTGATAAAATCTGTTTCCAAAACACTTTCCTCCCCCTACTGTGTTATTTTGTTACTAGCAGGCCTAAGCCTTGGTCTCTATGGGCGTACGGAGCACATACAGGCCAATTTACCGGGATTAAACAGTGCACTAAGGACGTTGGCGCAGGTTGATCCGCACCTTATCCTATTATTATTTTTACCCACGCTCATTTTTGAATCCGCATTTTCCATGGATCCCCATCTGTTTAAACGAATGAGCAAACAGATAATGGTCTTAGCAGTACCCGGATTGATTCTCTCCACGGTACTCACCGCTATTTTAACCTTCTATCTTTTTCCCTGGCAATGGTCATGGACAGTGTGCTTTTTATTTGGCGCCTTGATCAGTGCCACGGATCCCGTTGCCGTTGTCTCCTTATTAAAAGAAATCAGTTCACGAAAACGCTTAGAAACCCTGATTGAAGGAGAATCATTATTAAATGATGGCACCGCCATTGTATTATTCAGTCTGTTTTATGGTTTATTAACCTCAGGTGGGCAAGCTGATTTGAATATTGCGGCAATATCGAGCAGTTTTATCTCGGTGGTATTTTTAGGTCTGTTGATCGGTTTAGGTGTTGGCGCTGTCTTTTTATTTTGGATTGGGCGTGTATTTAATCAGGCGATCATTGAAATTACTCTGACTATTTCGGCCGCTTATATTGCTTACTTTATTGCGGAAAATGTATTTCATGTTTCCGGGGTTGTAGCCGTAGTGAGCTTGGGCGTACTGGTTTCGAGTGTAGGACGCACTCGAATTTCACCCGGTGTCAGTGTTTTTTTACATCACTTCTGGCAAATGATGGCGCACATTGCCAATACGCTTATTTTTATTTTAGTCGGTATTATTATTGCCTCGCGGATCCGTTTGGACAACTGGGAATGGTGGGTCACTTTAGCGGGTTTATATATTGGCATTCAGATTATACGGGCGGTAACGGTATTTACATTTATGCCGATTTTAAAACAGGCGGGCATCAGCAAAGAAAAAGCGCTCGTTGTTATCTGGGGCGGACTGCGGGGAGCCGTCTCCTTAGCACTAGCACTGATCATTGCCCAGGATCACTTCTTACCCAAGGAGCTTGGTGATCAAATTTTATTTTTAACGGCAGGTATTGTGGTATTAACCATTCTTATTAACGCCAGCAGCATGAGCATACTATTAAGATTTTTTGGTTTAGATAAATTACCCGAGGCGAAACAGGCCAGCCTGATAAAAGCGCAGCAAAGCATTAAACAACATTTGACAAATGACCTGGCTTTATTACAACAGCACGAATTTTTGCAACGTGCCGACTGGAAAAGCTTAACTGAGCCTATCACTGAAGCTCAACCCGTCAGCGCTGTGCAGGAAGCCGATTTTCTGGTCGCTTTCAGGCAGCGTTTATTAGAAACTGAAAGACAATTTTATTGGTCTCAATTTAGTCAGGGATCCTTAACCGCACAGGCAACCAAACACTTGGTCACGGCGGTTGAATTTTCTTTAGACGGTAATGCTGAAATTTCGCTACGTAGGACACTTTTTGAGTCCTGGAAAACACCCAATTATATACTTTGGTTTTATCACATTCCCTTTCTGAATAAGATGGTTGTCAATTTTTCATTTGAACATCTATCACTCAGTTATGATACTGCCCGCGGTTTTCTTCAGGGCCAGGAAGAGATTCAAAAACATCTGCAGTCACTGTCCCCTTCAGAGCAGGACAGACAATTAGTGGAGCAGGAAATTGAGGACAACAAAAAACACACTCGTTTATATATTCAAAAGATCAGAGAAAATTTTCCGGAACTGTCCTACAGTCTGGAAACCTATGCGGCACAGAGATTATTGCTTCATTTAGAACGTGTTTATTTAAATGAGTTAATCACCGAGGGGGTCTTTGATGAGAGCGAAGCTAAAAAACTGACCAAGGAAATAGAGTATAAAATAATACATCTGGCGAAACCACCTCATCGAGTTAGCCCCAAAAAAATCAGTGAGCAGTTGGCATTAATGCCATGGGCAAAAGGCCTCAAGGAAAAAAGTTTGTTTCTCCTCGGTCGCTTAGCCATACGAGAAATTTACAATAGTGGTGAGATGATTTGTCGTCAAAATAGAAATGCAGTCTCGATCGCATTGATTTTACACGGCAAGGTCGTATTAATGAGTCCCACCCATGAAGAAATTGCAGGAACAGGCGCTGTGATTGGTATTGATGCTTTTCTAACCCATCGCTTTAATCGCAGTGCAAAGGCAATGACCCCCGTTGAATTAATCTGGTTAAATATAGAACACTTAAAAATAGTCATTGCACAAGATAAGCAACTCGGGGAAATATTTGCTAGCCACTTAGCGCAGCAAAGTCACCGAAAAGAAGTATCCCCTTAAATCTTGCTGGAAGAAGAAACATGCTTTCGCAGTAAATACTTTCTGCCACTTAGCGCAGCAAAGTCACCGAAAAGAAGTATCGCATTATATCTGCAGGAAAAAGAAACATGCTTTCGCAGTAAATATTTGCGGCTACTTAGCGCAGCAAAGCCACTGAAAAGAAGTATCGCATTATATCTGCAGGGAAAAGAAACATGCTTTCGCAGTAAATACTTTTCTGCCACTTAGCGCAGCAAAGTCACCGAAAAGAAGTATCGCATGATATCTGCAGGAAAAAGAAAGATGCTTTCGCAGTAAATACTTTCTGCCACTTAGCGCAGCAAAGTCACCGAAAAGAAGTATCGCATTATATCTGCAGGAAAAAGAAAGATGCTTTCGCAGTAAATATTTGCGGCTACTTAGCGCAGCAAAGCCACTGAAAAGAAGTATCGCATTATATCTGCAGGGAAAAGAAACATGCTTTCGCAGTAAATACTTTTCTGCCACTTAGCGCAGCAAAGTCACCGAAAAGAAGTATCGCATTATATCTGCAGGAAAAAAAACATGCTTTCGCAGTAAATATTTGCGGCTACTTAGCGCAGCAAAGCCACTGAAAAGAAGTATCGCATGATATCTGCAGGAAAAAGAAACATGCTTTCACAGTAAATACTTTCCTGTCACTTAGCGCCCCATAAACCTTGACGCTATTAATATCGATTTCATCTTTCTGTCATATTAGCCCGGTATAAAAGTTGCTACCTTCTAGTTCAAGTCATGCAAAGAGATTTTATGAAACTTAATATTTTAACCTCTGTTATTTTATCAACATCACTTATCGCTTGTTCAACGGCTCCTCCGAAAACTAATCTGATTGAAAAAAAACAAACGATTCAATTAGTTGAGCAAGGTCGTTATCAGTCTAATATCTTTGATGAAAGTGCAGCCGAGATTGTGACTTACGACAAAAAAACACAAAACACTTTTGTGGTTAATGCCGAGTCGGGCAAAGTGGATGTTGTTCGCAGTGCTGATATTAATAAACCAACATTACTGGGCAGCTTAAATATTGCTGCTGACATACTAAAGCACTTTAATAAACAAGCAGGTGCAGCTAATAGTGTTGATGTGTTTGATGGATTACTGGCTGTCGCCATTGAAGCTGAAAATAAAACAGATACAGGCTGGGTAGCCTTTTATGACACCCAAAATATGGCATTTATTAATGCTGTATATGTTGGATCGCTGCCTGATATGGTGACTTTTACAAAAAAGGGTAAACAGTTGGTGGTCGCGCTTGAAGGTGAACCTTCGAATAAAAATTATGCGCTGGATCCCATCGGCGAAATAGCAGTTATTGATATCGACTGGCAAAAAAACACGCTAAAAACCACACTGACACGTATTAATTTTCATGAATTTAATCAGGGAGGTGCACGATTTAATGAGTTACCTAAACAGTTAGTCTTAAATGGTTTTCAAGCAAGCGTCGAACAGGATTTAGAGCCTGAGTATATTGCGGTCAATAAGAACGCCACTAAAGCCTATGTGAGTTTGCAGGAAAATAACGCTATTGCGGTGATTAATCTAGCTGATAAGTCTATCGAAAAAATCATGGCATTAGGTTTTAAAGATCATTTACAACCGGGTAATGAGTTGGATGGTAATAACAAAGACAAACAAGCCTTGCTTAAGAATGAACCTGCCCTGGGCATGTACCAGCCGGATTCCATTGCCGTGGTGACTATCGGGGGAACTGATTATGTACTGACAGCCAACGAAGGAGATGATCGCAGTGATTGGGTAACTGATTTATCTCAGGCCGATTGTGAAGCGGGTAATTATTATTTTAATTTGGAAGACCAAGCCTGTGGTGATGATCTTAAATTAAAAGATGCCTTTGACGGCGGTATTTATAACCCTTCGAATCAACAAAACAAGCTGGATTTAAGTAATTTTCAGCAGGGTGGCATTTACCAAAATGCGGTTAAAACCCTTAAGTTTTCACACTCTGCCACTAAACAGTTTGGCGATTTAAATGCCGATGGAAAAATTGATCGTATGCTGACCTTTGGTGGACGTTCATTTTCCATTTGGAATGTCGATACCGAGCAGTTGATTTTTGATTCGGGTAGTGATTTTGAACGTATTACCGCGCAGAAATACGGTGCTAATTTCAACCAAACCCACAGTAAAACAAAAGCTGAAAATCGCAGTGGCAAAAAGGGCCCTGAGCCTGAAGCCTTAACCACGGGTATTATTGATGGGATAACTTATGCCTTTATTGGCCTTGAGCGCATGGGCGGCATTATGGTTTATAACATTTCCGATCCTGCTAACGCACAGTTTGTACAGTATCTTAATAACCGTGATCTGAGCGTGGATCCCAAAGATAATGTTGTAAAGAATGCCAATGGCGTGAAAAGCTATGAAATTGATGCTGGTGATTTAGGCCCCGAAGGTTTCCGTTTTGTGCCTGCCAAAGACAGCCCGACTAACAGCCCTATTCTTATTGTCGGTAATGAGGTCAGCGGTACGACAAGCTTTTATCGTATTGATTCATTAGTGAAATAAAGGTGATATAAGGTAAGTGCTTGCACTTACCTTATTTATGCAGTGATTGGTTAGCCGATAGCCTGGTGAATTAATTCCAGCAAAGGGGCGGGTAATTTTATTTTACCTGCCAGTACAAATTGATGTGCGTCATTCGACATTTTTTTCCATGTTTTGCTAATCATGCCGATCCATTTTTCCTGCGAGTATTCAGGATGTTTTTCAGCAAAAGCTAACATGTAATGCTCGATAAAAACTAAGCCTGCAATATCTTCAACTAACTGGCTATCCGGATTTATTTTAATGGATTTTTTACTCACGGCACTTTTGACACGATCTAATGCAATCTCATCATAACCGGCTTGGACCATCAAGCTTGCGACACTTTCAGCATGAAAAGTATAAAGGTTGGTTCGCCACTGGTGATATCCCTGTTTACCCATAGGGTAGTCACTGCGCGGTGATTTCCAGCGCTGAATATGCTGCCCGTGAACCGCAATTTTTAAAAGCTCGTCGGCGTCTGGTTTAAAACGTGCAAGCATTTCAGACATACGCTCTGCATAGAGATGCTCTTTTGGCCATTCTTTATTCTCAGCGATCTCCCTATTCGGATCATCGCAGTTTACTGCATCGATCAAAGAAATGACCTGCTCAAAGGGTTGTTGACTCATAGTACTACTCCAAAGTAATACCAAATGTATTAAAGAGGTGATCTTGTATTGCGTAGGAAAAATTAACACTAGCAAGGCATGAGTTGCAGGAAGTAGTTATTCTCCTTTCACAAAATCGTATGGAACGATTTTGAACAGCTTTAGCTGACCACAAAGTGGTGAAGAACACGACGTTCTGAATAAAACTCATCACGCAGATAGGGTTGATTTTAACCAGCAAGGCTGATCACTTATTTGATGCGTTTGGTATAAGTGTGCAAACACTCAGAATAACTGACTATTGACCTTGATAGCCAGTTATAAATAAGACTGTTTTGATTGAAGCGGCGTAGTTAATCCGGCCACTACAGCATAAAAGGCAAGGTT
>NZ_PJBP01000096.1 GCF_002836415.1 Psychromonas sp. MB-3u-54
TGAAGAAGATGCAGGAACAGATGGATAAGATCCGCCAAACCCAAGATCCGCAGGAACGACAAAAGCTGCTTCAGGAACACTGGGCCACAATGCAAGACAATATGCAGTTGATGCATGATATATGGGGCCCCTATGGCGGAATAGTCTGCTGTATGCAGGGCCCTACAATAGGACCCGGCAAGGTGAGGGGATGGCCGCATATGGGAGACCAATACTTCAAACTCACAGCGGAGCAAATGAAGCAGCGGCAGTATATGATGGATCAATACGTGCCCATGCAGCAGATGATGATGCAGCACTTAATGCAGCACCAGCGTTATATGTGGGATAAGTGAAAGCGTGATAACAATAGGTTTGAAGGTGTCTGTGTGAAAAGTGCTGCAGATACCTGCAAACATTCTAATCTTTAATTTATTCCCTTCCCTAATAATCACGTTGAAGATATCGAGCGAATTATTGTTATTTTAACTGCTGCTAATATTTTACGGATTTCTTAATGGTATCAACGGCTACAACGTTTTCAAACAATCATCATAGATGAACAATTTGAACTATTGATTTAGTTGTTGGTTAAGATGATGCTGTTTTTTGTATCAAGTAATAGGTGCGGCTTAGTGATAGCTAATCACTACATATTGATTTCATTGAAATCTTCGGGCTATCAATAAGCAACTATAATATATTCCTCCTTTTGCCTGCCCTGATCATTTTATCCGTGAACCTGTAATCGCTGGCGACAAATGAAAAAACAGCAGGGGAATAGAGCTTCACTGCCTTATTTAACACATGGATTTATACTCATAACAGACCTATTATTTTAATCATGAATGCTGCTCCTTTCGCGATTGTTAATAAATGTACTTATTTTAAACGACTAACGGGTAAGAAAAATGTTCAAAGATTGCAAACAGGCACATGCCACTAATATCGGTATTGTCGTTTCGGTACGAGGCAGTGTGGTGGATGTCAGGTTTAATGAATCTTTGCCGCCCATTCATAGTTTATTACGTGTTGTTGGAATTTTTATTGTTATTGAGGTACTTGCACAACGTGATGCAACCGTGGTGCGCGGGATTGCATTAACACCCACTCAAGGTTTAGCCCGTGGTATGGGTGTTGAAGACAGTGGAGGACCGTTAACTACACCCGTAGGTAAGGCGATCATTGCACGCATGTTTGATGTTTTTGGCAATACCATAGATAACGGGCCGCTTTTAAATAATGTGCAGTGGCGATCTGTGCATCGCGCCCCTCCCAAGCTTTCGCAGCGCTCTACTCAATCGGAAATTTTTGTCACGGGTATCAAAGTTATTGATGTTTTAGTGCCGCTGGAACGTGGTGGAAAAGCAGGGTTGTTTGGCGGAGCAGGAGTAGGTAAAACCGTATTATTGACCGAGATGATTCATAACATGGTAAGCCATCACAACGGCATCAGTATTTTTTGCGGTATTGGTGAACGCTCGCGCGAGGGTGAAGAGCTCTACCGGGAAATGAAAGAAGCGGGTGTATTACCTAATATGGTCATGATCTTCGGGCAGATGAATGAACCTCCTGGAGCTCGTTTTCGCGTTGGTCATGCGGCATTAACCATGGCTGAATATTTCCGCGACGATGAAAGCCGCGATGTGCTGTTGCTGATCGATAATATTTTCCGTTTTATTCAGGCCGGTGCTGAGATCTCCGGTTTGATGGGGCAGATGCCTTCACGTTTAGGTTATCAACCAACTATGGGCTCAGAGCTTTCCAGTCTTGAAGAGCGTATCGCTAATACCGAGGATGGTGCGATCACCTCCATCCAAGCTGTTTATGTTCCGGCCGATGATTTTACCGATCCTGCGGCCGTACATACTTTTTCGCACTTGTCTGCTTCTATTGTGCTGTCGCGGCAATGCGCCAGTGAAGGCCTCTATCCTGCGATTGACCCTTTGCAATCCAGTTCCAAAATGGCCACCGCAGGGATCATTGGCGAACGCCATTATAATCTCGCGCAGGAGGTCCGTCGTACACTGGCTAAATATGATGACCTTAAAGATATTATTGCGATGCTCGGTCTGGAGCAGTTGAATGTTGACGATCGCAAACTGGTGGGGCGTGCGCGACGCCTGGCGCGTTTTTTTACCCAACCTTTTTTTAGCACTGAACAGTTTTCGACAATGGAAGGGAAATTAGTCAGTTTAGATGATGCCCTCGATGGCTGCGAGCGGATCCTGGCGGATGAATTCGCAGACTACCCGGAAAGTGCCTTGTATATGATAGGCGCAGTGGATGAGGTCAAAGCCATCAAGATAAAACAGCAACAGGAGGACAAAAATAATGGCAGCAGCACAGATCCAACTTAAAATTTTATTACCCTATACCACCTTCGCTGAAAAATTAGATGTGGTACGTATCGTGGCCGAAACAAAGCAGGGTTCGTTTGGTATCTTGCCCAATCGTCTGGATTGCTCTGCCGCATTAACAGCGGGCATTTTCTGTTACCAATGTAAAAATCAAACGGAAGTTTTTATTGCGGTGGATCAGGGAATTCTGGTTAAAACTGGATTTAATGTTTTGGTCTCGGTACGACGTGCTATCGGCGAGGCAGATCTCAGTCGACTCCATGCTTTGGTCAAAAAAGAGTTTCTGGTCGTAGATGAACACGAGAAATGGTTGCAGGCGACTATGGTGAAATTAGAGACTGGATTTTTGCGCCAATTAGGTCATTTTCAGCATCAGTAAATCGCTTAGATAGGCACTGCATATGAATGTTAAAAGTGATAAGAAATCAACGCAAAAAATGGCTTCCGGAGACAAAGCTAAAAAAATGGTTGAACCTGAAAAAAAAGAAGATTTTGTTGATTTAGTTGGCCTTAAAACTACGCGTAAAATGCACGCGCGGCGTAACCCAACCCCGGGAATGTGGTTTGGCCTGGGCATGATGGGCCTGATCGGCTGGTCCGTTGTTGTCCCTACTTTATTGGGGCTGGCACTGGGTTTATGGTTAGACAGCCACTCTTCAGGGCCGCGCTCCTGGACCCTGGCCCTGTTAGTTGCAGGGTTAATACTAGGTTGCTTTAACGCGTGGTATTGGGTTGATAAAGAGCAGCAGGCGATGCGTGATGATCAGGAGCATCAAGATGAATAAAATAGTCAGTAACATAGCTTATGAGCAGCTACAGGGTTTAATACCGGCGCTATTTTACGGGGCAGTATTAGGTGTATTTTTCTTTGCCGGCTTATGGTGGACAGTACGCCAGGGTGCAAAATCCAAGCATCCGGTGATCTGGTTCCTCAGTAGCTTTGTGCTGCGCAGCACCCTGACATTATTCGCTATTTACTGGATAACCGGCGGGCAATGGTCAAGATTACTTGTCTGCATGTTAGGTTTTACCCTTGCACGTATTATTGTCTTGATTATCACCCGTTATTCGACCAAGCGTGCCGTGCAGCAAGAGTCCGCTCATGCACCTTAGTCCGGATGAAATAATCTTTTGGCAGATGGGATTTGCTAAAATTAATGCCACTATGGTCTCCACCTGGTTTTTGATGTTGTTAATGGTGGCAAGTTCAATGTTAATTACCCGCAGGCTGTCAAAGGTGGGGGCGCGATCCCGGCTGCAGAACTTACTCGAAGTGATTGTAACTACCATAGAAGGGCAATTAAAAGAGGTTGGATTGGACCACCCGAGAGACTACATCGGTTTTCTGGGGACGCTGTTTTTATTTGTTGCAGTGGCAAGTTTGAGCACTATTATTCCTTTTTATGAACCGCCCACCGGCTCATTATCAACAACAGTGGCATTGGCGCTCTGTGTGTTTGTTGCCGTCCCTTTATATGGTGTTTTGCGCCAGGGTGTTGGCAGATATCTGAAGTCTTATCTGGAGCCAAATTTTATTATGCTGCCGTTTAATATTATTGGTGAAGTTACCCGCACCATCGCATTGGCGGTACGTCTATTTGGCAATATGATGAGTGGTACGCTGATTATGGGCATACTGCTGGCGATTACGCCCTTGCTCTTTCCGATCGTTTTAACTTTACTCGGTTTATTGACCGGTATGGTGCAGGCGTATATTTTTTTTACCCTTGCGACTGTGTACATTGCGGCTGCAACCGATGCAGGCAGGCGGAAAAAAAAGTGACTATATTTATACTAAGTCCACCCATTTTCCTGCGCCTGAATAGAGCAGCTAATTAATGATATTGTCATTTCCTATATAAAAGAGGGAGTTAGACCATGGATAGTATGACCTATATTGCAATTACCTCGCTCATTGTTGCGGGCATCACGACTGCCTTGGGTACTATTGGCCCCGCGATTGCGGAAGGCAGGGCTATCGTTGCGGCAATGACCTCACTAGCACAGCAACCCGATGCATCCACTACTATTACCCGCACCCTGTTTGTCGGATTAGCCATGATTGAATCGATTGCCATTTATTGTTTTGTAGTATCGATGATCATGTTATTTGCCAATCCATTTTGGGATTTTGCTGTTACCCAAGCAGCCGGAAAATAAACAATGTCAATTGATTGGTTTACCGTCCTAGCACAGGCCATTAATTTTCTGGTTTTGGTCTGGCTGTTAAAACGTTTTTTATATCGTCCTATTCTTGATGCGATTGATGCGCGTGAGGCGGGTATAGCAACAACCTTGAGTGATGCTGCAGATAAAGAAAAACAGGCGCAACAGGAGCGGAATCTGTTTTTACATAAAAATAACCAGCTTGAAAAGCAAAGTGACAGGCTTTTGCAAACGGCAACAACAGCTGCGAATCAAGAAGCCCTGCGCCTGCTGGAAAAGGCAAGGCAGGTTGCTGCGGAGCTCTGCTTACAGCAACAGGCTACTTTTCAAAAACAGCAGCAGAGTTTAAGCGTTGAGCTGACCCAAAAAACGCAGCAGGAGGTCTTTGCTATCACGCGGCAAGTCTTAAATGATCTTGCTGAGAGTACGCTTGAAGAGCAGATTCTAAAAGTCTTTCTGAAACGTCTCTGTGATATTGATCAACAAACAAAAGCGGCCTTTTCCAGTGCGATCGAAGCGCATCAAAAACCGGTTCGAGTACGCACTACCTTTGCGTTGCAGCCGGATCTTCAGAAACGTTTAAATGACACTCTTAATGAATTTTTTGCAACCGAGATAAATATCGATTTCGAAACGACTCCCGATATTATCAGTGGTATCGAACTGAACATTAATGGTCAGAAGTTAGCCTGGAGTATTCTCCAATATATTGATTCGCTGGAACAACATTTTCAGCAAATAGTAGAGCAGTCCGCACAACATGCTATAAACCGTCAAAGCTGCAGTGATGATTCGTTGCCGGCAGGGGCGGCCTCTTTAGCCGCACAGTTTACGGAAAAACAGCCCTAATGACTGATTTACAACGGGTAGTCGCTCATACCTTTACGGCGTTAGCGTCTAGCCGCACAACTTTTCGACTGCAGTTAAAAGCGCGCGAAATTGGCATCATCAGCAGTGTCTCATTTGGTATTGCGCAGGTATCCGGACTTGCAAATGTCGCCTCTGAGGAAGTACTTAAATTTCCCGGTGATATTTATGGGATCGCTTTTAATGTCGATCAAGACAGCATTGGGGTCGTATTATTAGGTGATTACTGGCAGTTACAGAGCGGTGATGAGGTTGAACGAACCGGGCGTGTAATGGACGTGGCCGTCGGGTTGGGATTATTGGGGAGGGTTATTGATCCGCTCGGGCGTCCTCTTGATGATCAAGGGCCGATCGAAAGCAGCCAGAGGTTACCCGTTGAACGGCCGGCTGCTCATATTATGGACAGGGCAGCCGTTACCGTGCCGCTACAAACGGGATTAAAAGTGATCGACGCGTTGATTCCGATTGGTCGGGGCCAGCGTGAACTTATTTTAGGGGATCGCCAGACAGGTAAAACCACCGTTGCGATCGACACTATTCTTAACCAGCATGATCAAAATGTGCTTTGTGTTTATTGTGCTATTGGCCAGCGTGCTTCGGCGGTGGCGAAAACCATTGCCATCTTAAAAGCTAAAGGTGCAATGGATTACACTATGGTGATGGTCAGTGAAGGCAATGCTCCTCCCGGTTTCGCTTATATTGCGCCTTATGCTGCGACTAGTATTGCGGAGTATTTTATGGAACAAGGGCGGGATGTTCTAATTGTTTATGATGATTTGACCCAGCATGCCCGGGCTTATCGCGAGTTGTCATTACTGCTGCGTAGGCCGCCGGGACGGGAGGCATTTCCCGGTGATATTTTCTATATTCATTCACGTTTGTTAGAACGTGCGACCTGCTTAAAAGAGAGACACAAGGGCGGATCTCTCACCGCTCTGCCGATTATGGAGACAGAAGCGCAAAATATTGCCGCTTATATCCCCACTAACCTTATCTCTATTACCGACGGGCAAATTTATCTGTCCCCAACGCTGTTCGAATTAGGCATCTTACCCGCTGTTGATGTCGGTCGATCTGTCTCTCGTGTTGGCGGCAAAGCCCAGCGGTCAATGTACCGCGCGGTTGCTGCTAATCTTAAATTAACCTATGCACAATTTGAAGAGCTGGAAACATTTGCCCGCTTTGGCGCACGGTTAGATCAAAATTCAGAGGATATCATCACCAACGGACGCCGTATTCGTGCCTGCCTTAAGCAGCCGCAGTCATCTCCCGTGACTGTTCTGGCACAAATTACTGTGTTAATCGCGTTAACCGAGAAACTTTTTGATGCAGTACCACTTTTAAAAATGAGAGCGGCAGAGCAGGCCTTATGTCAGGCGACAACCGGGCTGCCCAAAGATTTTCTGATCCGCTTTAACAGCGCCAAAATATTAAGCGATGCCGATCGTAACAGCATTATTGAGATAGCACGTCTTAGTTTAGTCCCTTTTCAGTCGCCTCCCGATGAGGACAATGGAATAACCGAGTAACTAATCATAGATAACGGCGGAAAGAGTAATTATGAGCGACAGTAGAGACAGTAGAGACAGTAGAGACAGCAGTGACATACTAAAACGCAAAATTAACAGTGCCCGCGATTTACATTCGGTGGTCCGTTCAATGAAAGCTATCGCCGCTGCTAATGTCGATCAATATGAAAATGTTGCCTAGACGGTTAATAATTAATAGCGGTCATAAATAACAGTGGGAAAAGTCATTATGAGCGACAGTAGAGACAGCAGTGACATACTAAAACGCAAAATTAACAGTGCCCGCGATTTACATTCGGTGGTCCGTTCAATGAAAGCTATCGCCGCTGCTAATGCCGGGCAATATGAAAATGCGGTTGAAGCGCTTAATGATTATTACCGCACCGTACAATTAGGACTTTTCACCTGCTTTCATCAGTATCAGCCCGCGCTGAATCTGCAGCCCCGCAAAGCCTGTATTGGCGTTCTGGTATTCGGTTCAGATCAGGGGCTAGTCGGGCAATTTAATGATCTGTTAGCAGATTTTGTGCTGACTACTCTGAGCAAACGCCCGGAGCAAAAAATCGTTTACTGCATTGGTGAACGTCTGCAATCACGATTATCTGCAAGCACATTAAATCTCGCCACCGGATTTATTTTACCTAAATCAATTAATGCAATTCCTCCCCTAGTAGGGGAAATGTTATTAAGAATGGAGAGTCTCCGTGCCGAGAGCCGTATTTCCGAGGTGATTGTTTTTCATAATCAGCCTGTATCGAAGACTGTTTACCAGCCCTTTAGCCAGCGCCTGCTGCCACTTGATGATATTTGGCAAAAGGATTTAAAATCTATTACCTGGCCCTCCAATAGCTTACCTGAAGTGATTAATGCCAGCGAAGAAACCTTGCTGGCGTTTATTCATGAATACCTTTTTGTTTCACTTTACCGCGCCTGCGTCGAATCTCTGGCCAGCGAAAATGCCAGCCGATTATCAACCATGTTACGCGCGGAAAAAACCATTAATGAGCTGGTCGAAGTCATGACCGGACGTTTTCATCTGTTACGGCAAAATAGTATAGACGAGGAGCTATTTGATCTGATTGCTGGTTTTGAACTGTTAAAAAAAGTGAGTATTAATTATTTTTCTCCCTGTTTCTTCCATTATTAGTCTTTATACTCATTATATTATTACAGCTAGATGGTAAAAAAACTTGGCAATTATCTCCGTAGTCATAATAATAAAACTTTCTGGCAAACTAGCCAAAACAGTTAAGGGATCATAAAAGTAATGAACAAACAGATTCTGCGCGCAATATTAATCACTCTCACCATTATTGCTACAAGTTATCACTCACTGTTATCCGCACAGCCCGATGTTTCTGTTTATACACAGAGCGTGGCCTACCATCCAGTAGCACAGTCACTCTCTTTAATTGGCAAGTTGCAGTCGGAGCAGTTTGTGAATATAGCCACTGAAGTTAGTGGTAAAGTAAAATCTATTGATGTTCAGGCTAACCAGCAGGTACAAACCGGGCAGCTATTATTCCAGTTGGACGATACCAAAGCACAGGCAGCGATGCTGGAAGCGCAGGCTTATTTTTTTGATGAACAGCGTAAATTGCGCGAATTTACAAAATTAGTAAAAAGCAATGCGATTACTCAGACTGCAGTAGAGGGACAGATCGCCGCCGTCGATATTGCGCGAGCACGTTTAAAGGCTGCTCAAGCGGAAGTGGATCGCCACGCTTTAAGCGCACCTTTTAGCGGCACTATCGGGCTGATTGATTTTAGTCTCGGTAAGATGGTGGCCACGGGCAGTGAGCTGCTGACCCTTGATAATCTTGCCCGAATGACGCTGGATCTGCAGGTACCGGAGCGTTATTTAGCAATGATCAGCACTGGAATGCTAGTGACTGCGACTAACCGCGCCTGGCCGGAGACTGTATTTAACGGCGAGCTTATTGCAGAGGATTCTCGTATTAACCCCGATACCCTTAATCTGCGTGTACGGGTATTATTTAATAATCCAGATAATAAATTAAAACCGGGCATGATGATGGCAGCTGAAATGGTTTTTCCCGCCATCAATGCCCCGGTTATTCCGGTGCAGGCCTTAGAGTATTCAGGCACGAAACGTTATGTTTATCTCGTTAATGAACAGGGCAGGGCAAATCGTCAGGAAGTGCTTTTAGGGGCACGTATTAAAAACCAGGTGTTGATTGAAAAGGGCGTCGAGATTGGTGATAAAATTGTGGTGCAGGGTTTAGTCAATATGCGTGACGGCTTAAAAGTAAAAGATCTTTCCGGGACAGAAAAAGTCGATGAAAGCCCCACAAAAATGAAGGAAAGCCAATAATGTGGCTTTCCTATACTGAGGTTAAAAATGCGGTGAAACGTCGGCGTCCTGGGTTGCGATTATATTAAGTTTATTACGTTGTGTTTTTGGCTTCGATAAAATAGGGACCCGCTCGAATATTAAGGAGAGCCAATAATGTAGCTTTCCTATACTGAGGTTAAAAATGCGGTTAAACGTCCGCGTCCTGGGTTGCGATTATATTAAGTTTATTATGTTGTGTTTTTGGCTTCGATAAAATAGAGACCCGCTCGAATATTAAGGAGAGCCAATAATGTAGCTTTCCTATACTGAGGTTAAAAATGCGGTGAAACGTCCGCGTCCTGCGGTTGCGATTATATTAAGTTTATTACGTTGTGTTTTTGGCTTCGATAAAATAGAGACCCGCTCGAATATTAAGGAGAGCCAATAATGTAGCTTTCCTATACTGAGGTTAAAAATGCGCTTAAACGTCCGCGTCCTGGGTTGCGATTATATTAAGTTTATTATGTTGTGTTTTTGGCTTCGATAAAATAGAGACCCGCTCGAATATTAAGGAGAGCCAATAATGTAGCTTTCCTATACTGAGGTTAAAAATGCGGTGAAACGTCCGCGTCCTGCGGTTGCGATTATATTAAGTTTATTACGTTGTGTTTTTGGCTTCGATAAAATAGAGACCCGCTCGAATATTAAGGAAATTAAATAATGTGGCTTTCCGATACGGCGGTTAAACGTCCCGTTGTAGCTATTGTATTAAGTTTATTACTCTGTGTTTTTGGAACGCTCTCTTTTAATAAACTTTCCGTCCGGGAAATGCCCGATGTCGAAAGCCCTGTTGTGACTGTGATGACCCGTTATGAGGGGGCGGCGGCCGCGATTATGGAAAGCCAGGTGACCTCGGTAATTGAAAACCAGATTACCGGTATCAGCGGCATTGAAGATCTCCGTTCGGTAACGCGTAACGGCATGTCGCGTATCTCGATCACCTTTGCGTTAGGCTGGAACCTCACCGAAGGGGTCAGTGATGTGCGTGATGCGGTCGATAAAGCAAAACGTTTCCTGCCAGATCAAGCCACTGATCCGATCGTCTCTAAAAATAACGGTAGCGGTGAAGCTGCTATGTATGTCAATCTCAGTTCCACACAAATGGACAGAACGCAGTTAACGGATTATGCCAGACGTGTATTAGAAGATCGTTTTAGCCTGATTAGCGGCGTGAGTTCGATAACATTTTCCGGTGGTTTAAATCAGGTGATGTACGTCAAGCTGGATCCTGTTCTGATGGCCGGACGGAGCGTTATCAGCAGTGACATTGTCGACGCGCTTAAGCGTGAGAATATGGAAAGCCCGGCCGGTGAAGTGCGTAATGATACCACTGTGATGTCCGTCCGTACGGCGCGTTTGTATCAGCAGCCGCAGGATTTTGACTACCTGGTGGTGCGCACCGCATTAGATGGTTCACCTGTTTATTTAAAAGAAGTCGCACAGGTTTATATCGGTGCTGAGAATGAAAGCTCTTCCTTTAAAAATAACGGTATTGTCAATCTCAGTTTGGGGATTATTCCTCAGTCCGATATTAATCCCTTAACAGTTGCTCAGACGGTCTATCGGGAGGTTAATAATATTCAAGCGTTTTTACCTGCAGGGGCCAGTTTAGCTGTCGATTATGATGCCACTGTGTTTGTCGACCGCTCCATAAGAGAAGTTTATAGCACCCTGTTTATTACCGCCGCGCTGGTTATTTTGGTGCTCTATATTTTTATCGGCCAAATACGGGCAACACTGATCCCCGCTATTACCGTCCCTGTCTCATTGATTTCCTCATTTATAGCCGCTTATTATTTTGGCTTTTCGATCAACTTAATTACCCTGATGGCACTGATCTTAGCCATTGGTTTGGTGGTTGATGACGCGATAGTAGTAGTGGAGAATATTTTCCACCATATCGAAAAAGGAGAAACCCCTTTATTAGCAGCCTTTAAAGGCACTCGAGAAGTCGGATTTGCGGTGGTGGCAACGACTTTAGTATTAGTGATGGTCTTTTTACCGATTTCATTTATGGGCGGTATGGTGGGGTTATTATTTACCGAATTCTCAGTTTTGCTCGCGATGGCGGTGATTTTCTCCTCAATTATAGCGTTAACCCTGACCCCGGTTCTGGCCAGTAAAATATTAACCTCGCAAATAAAACAGAATCGTTTTAATCAAATGACCGAGTCTCTGTTTCAACATCTGGAAGCGCGCTATCGCAAAATAGTATTGGCCGCCATGCAGTTAAGGTTCGCGGCCCCCTTTGTGATTCTGGTCTGTGTCGGCGGGAGCTTTTTTCTGTTTCAACAGGTGCCCTCACAACTCACGCCACGGGAGGATCGCGGGGTTCTTTTTGCCTTTGTAAAAGGGGCGGAGGGAACCAGCTATAACCGTATGACAGCCAATATGGATATTGTGGAAGCGCGACTTCTGCCGCTGCTGGGCAAAGGCGTGATTAAATCTTTTAGCACCCAAGCCCCTGCATTCGGCGGCAATGCCGGGGATCAGACCGGTTTTGTGATCCTGATTTTGGAAGATTGGCAGGCGCGTAATAAAACCGCGCAACAGGCACTTGCCTTAGTCAATAACGCTTTAAAAGATATTCCGGATGTGACTGTGCGTGCAATGCTGCCCGGTTTTAGAGGTCGCTCAAGCAGTGCCGTGCAGTTTGTACTGGGCGGTTCCGATTATCAGGAGCTGCAAAAATGGGCAGAGCTATTACAACAACAAGCAGATCTAAGCTCTATTATAGTCGGAGCCGATCTTGATTACTCACAAAAAACTCCGGAGCTGCTGGTCAGTCTGGACAAAAAGATGGCGGCAGAACTTGGGATCAGTGTCACCGAGGTCGCTGAGACCTTAGAAATTATGCTTGGTGGACGCAGTGCGACAACTTACATCGATCGCGGTGAAGAGTATGATGTTTATCTGCGCGGTGACGAAAAAAGTTTCAATAATGCCAGCGACCTCAGTCAAATCTACATGCGCAGCGCCAAGGGAGATTTACTCAGCCTGGATACTATCAGCACAGTCGAGGAAATTGCCTCAGCAAGTCGCCTTTCCCATTATAATAAACAAAAATCGATTACCCTGAGCGGTGATCTCGCTGCGGGTCACACGCTGGGCGAGGCCTTAGATTTTTTAGATGCAAAAGCGATAAGCTTAATACCCAGTGATATTTCTATCTCCTACAGCGGAGAATCAAAGGATTATAAAGAGAATAAAAGCAGTATTTTGCTGGTTTTTGCACTAGCATTGTTAGTTGCTTATCTGGTGCTTGCCGCGCAGTTTGAAAGTTTTATCAATCCGCTGGTGGTGATGTTCACCGTACCGATGGGGGTGTTGGGCGGTTTCTTAGGCTTGTACTTCATGGATCAGGGACTCAATGTTTACAGTCAAATCGGAATGATTATGCTGATCGGCATGGTCACTAAAAACGGTATTCTAATTGTCGAATTTGCTAATCAGCTGCGGGATCGCGGTATTGCCTTTGAACAGGCTATTATTGATGCCTCCGCGCGCCGCCTCCGCCCTATATTAATGACAGCCTTTACCACACTGGCGGGATCTGTACCCTTAATTTTATCAACGGGTGCCGGATCAGAAAGCCGGATCGCAGTCGGCACCGTGGTTTTCTTTGGCATGGCATTTGCCACTTTAGTCACCCTGATTATTATCCCTGCGATGTACCGTTTAATTTGTGTCACAACCCATTCCCCGGGTTATGTTGCAGATTTATTGAAGGATGCAATAAGCAAGGACAGCCAAATAAAATAATAGTTGTCAGCCGTCAGCCGTCAGTCGTCAGCTGTCTGTTGTTAGCCGTCAGCTCGAAGCTGATAGCCGATAGCCGATAGCTTTATTTTCTGGTTCTTGATCAATTATTGAGCTTTGCTTGCTACTGTTGAAAATTTTTATATGCTAACATCGCGCAAAATTTCACCCGCAAACGCGACCCTGAACAGCCTCAAAAGGGTCGGGTTATCAACAAGATTCTAGTAAAATAACTCATTTTTTAAGGATTAAGACAATGCTACAAAAATCCAATCCGTTAGCTGTGTTTTTAACACTGCTGGCGATCTTCTTTTCTCCCTCTTTATTTGCCAGCACGGGTGAAAACATCGATTTAACCTCCCATTTTATTGGCTATGCCGCGGTTTTCTGTTTTACAATCGCTTATGTTGTGGTGATGCTTGAAGATCTGCTTCATATGCGTAAATCTAAACCTGTTTTGGTGGCTGCGGGCATTATCTGGGCGATGATCGGTTATTATTATATGCAGCACGGCATGCCCCATCAGGCAGAAGCGGCTTTCCGTCATAACCTGTTAGAATATGCGGAACTGTTTTTCTTTCTGCTGGTCGCCATGACCTACATCAATGCAATGGAAGAGCGGCAATTATTTGATGCATTGCGCGCCTGGATGGTTAATAAAGGTTTTACCCTGCGTCTGATTTTCTGGTTAACCGGTATATTGGCTTTCTTTATCTCCCCTATTGCCGATAACCTCACCACCGCGCTGCTGATGTGTGCCATTGTGATGAAAGTGGGCGGTTCAAACACTAAATTTATTGCCCTTGCCTGTATCAACATCGTTGTTGCCGCAAATGCGGGTGGCGCCTTCAGTCCCTTTGGGGATATCACCACCCTGATGGTCTGGCAGAAAGGCATGGTGAATTTCGGTGAATTCTTTGCCCTGTTTTTACCCTCTGCTGTTAACTTTTTAGTGCCGGCTTTTATTATGAGCTTTTTTATCTCCAATGAAGTTGCTAAGGGAGATGGTGAAGTCATCGTCACTAAACGCGGCGGACTGCGTATTGTTGGCTTGTTTCTAGTGACCATAGCGCTTGCGGTGTTAGGGCATTCATTCTTGGGAATGCCGCCGGTATTGGGCATGATGAGCGGTTTAGGTCTTTTGCAGTTTTTCGCTTTCTTCCTGCGTAGAACTCATAAAAGCTATTATGCGAATGCTATCCACAGCAACAAAGATGAACTTGAGCATGAACGCCTGCGCGGTTTAGGTGATGGTGCGCCCTTTGATATCTTTAATAAAGTCGCCAAAGCGGAGTGGGATACCCTGCTGTTTTTCTACGGTGTCGTCATTTGTGTGGGCGGATTGGGTTTTATCGGTTATCTGGGCTTGGTTTCAGAAGCGATGTATACTAATTGGGATACCACCTCTGCTAACGTGACCATAGGTGTTTTATCGGCTGTGGTCGATAATATTCCGGTGATGTTTGCGGTATTAAGCATGGAGCCCGATATGAGTCACGGGCAGTGGTTACTGGTGACCTTAACCGCGGGTGTAGGCGGCAGTCTGCTCTCTATAGGCAGTGCAGCAGGTGTCGCATTAATGGGGCAGGCGCGCGGTATTTATACCTTTGGTGCCCACCTTAAATGGACGCCGGTGATTGCTCTGGGTTATGCGGCCAGTATTATGGTTCACTTATGGGTTAATAAGGCGATGTTTTAGGAGCTTCGAGCTAAGAGTTGCGAGTCTGTCTCTTGATCACAAGTATTTCTTGACAGACCATTAATTATTTGGAATGGGAGATTATTCTCCCATGTCTAATTCTTTTGCGATTTCTACAGCTTCAACCAAGTTTGTTAGCTTTAACCAGCCGTTCCAAAGTATTCTGGTCAAGTCCAACTGGACACCTGACTTTGTAAATTTTCATAGTTAATCGGTGTTAGATCGCCGAGTGTTGTATGAAGTCGTTCATGGTTGTAATAACGGATATATTCTTCAACATTCATCTTCATCATTTTAGGTGTTAAATGCACAACATTTAATAACCATTCATTCTTTAAACTGCCAAAAAATAGTTCTACAACAGCGTTATCTAAACAAGCACCGACACTGCTCATTGAGGCCGTTATTTTATACTTATTCAGCAATCGACTAAATCGTCCGCTAGTATATTGAGAGCCTCTATCACTATGGAACATTAATCCAGCTTAGGTTGCCTGATGTTAATCGCCATTTGTAATGCGCGTTCAACTAAATCAACCGTCATACGTTTCGAGATAGACCAGCCGACAACTCTGCGGGAGTATAAGTCTATGACAATCCCTAAATACATCCAGCCTTGATTGGTTCTCAAATACGGTACATCACCCGCCCAAACTACGTTTGCCTGTGTGGGATTGAACTGCTGGTTTAATACGTTATCAGCAACGCTATCACTATGCTTATACCAAAGGAATTAATGAAGTGATCAAGTATTGCGAAGGAAAAATTAACACTAACAAGGCGAGAGTTGCAGGAGATAGTTGTTCTCACTTCAAAACTCACAACGCAGTTAGGGATGATTTTAACCAGCAAGGGTGATCACCTTTTTAGTTCTTTTGGTATGACACTTTGTTGTTACTTTATATGCCTGGCGTTGGGTCACCACAAGTTTCAGGTTACGCATGATGCTGCGCGTACGGTAACGGCCCACATTAAAACCCGCTCGTCTCAAGTTCTTGCACAACGGGTGAGAGCCTAAACTCTCACGACTACATTTAAATAGCTGACGCGCCGTACGGTACATATTCAGCGCTTCTTCACTAATTATTTTAGCTGGCCGTTCAAGCCAATCATAAAATACACTACGACTCACTTGTAGTACATTACAAAGTAGTTTTATTGGACATTTAGAGCGACATGCTCGAATATATCGAAACTTTACTTCATTTCTTTTGCGAAGAAGGCGCTGGCCTTTTTTAGTATTTCTTTCTCCATAAGAAGCTGTTTAACTTCTTTTCGCAAGGATAATAACTCAGTCCGTTCATCAGAATTCACCGTTGAATAGGCATGCTCTTCGGCTTTTTGTTTCCAGCTATAAAGCAGGCTAGTTGTGATACCTAAAGCAGAAGCTGCCTCCTGAACGCTATAACCTTGCTCACTGATTAACGCTAATGCTTCTGTTTTAAATTCACTCGTATAAGTTTTGTATTGACGTTTTTTATTCATGTTCACCTCGATAGTCAATTGTATTATCCAAAATTAAAGTGTCCAGTTCAATTAGACCAGAATATTGTAGGGTGGTATAACAAAGAACACTTGCACAGTGGCATTAAATTTGTCACGCCGGCTCAGCGCCATGCAGGCGAAGATGTAGCGATATTAATCAATAGGAAGAATGTTTACCAAAAAGCGAAATCAGCCCATCCAGAACGCTGGTCTGGTAAGACGAGAAATTGGGATTATATTAATGAAGTGAATCTTAATCCAGAAAAGAGTAAATCAGAGACTAAAGAAAACAAGGTGGCATAAATTTAAATTTTAGGCGACAACTCTCTTGAAAAACACCGAGCGCGACACTGTAATTGATGAGATTTTCCTTGAACCTTTTTTTCTATAAAAGTAATTTTGGTATGCTAATCTCAATACCTGCTCCGAGTTCGCGTCAAGCATCAATGTAGAGTGAACATATAAAGTTCTCCCCACAGGGCTGCTGCTCTGCTTTGAGGCTGAATTAACGGCCCCCAATTCCTTGCGTACAGAATGTTTGTAACTAAGCCCAGTGGCAACCTGAACCACTCTTTTAGTTCGTCTAGGATCGCCTAATTTAGCTTTGCTAAAGATAAATTTTGCCCAAGCTTCAGGATTCTCATTCAACATACGTATAACCTAATCAAAAGAAATAATTAGATCACAGGAGGTTAACAAGTCAAGAAAAACTTGTGTATGAGAGTCAGGTTGCGAGTTCGCAGCTCACAGGTGTTTTAATAAAGCATAAGTCAATTATATCTGAATTATATCAAGAGTTTGTTATTTTCTTGTGTAAAAACTGAGTTACCATTACTATACCTTGGCACTCCTTTGGCTGTTAAGTCTTTTGCTTGAGGATGTTAACTTTTTTTGATTTTTTTTCATTAACGTAAGTAAAAAGTTAAGAAGAAAAAGATAAAAGCTAAATAGCTCAGGCTTAATTATTATAGGAAAATCCCATGAAAAATAATCAATACATGAAAAAAGCACAACAAGGTTTCACATTAATCGAGTTGTTAATCGTTATCGCGATCATTGGTATTTTGGCAGCTGTTGCGTTGCCAGCTTATTCTGACTATATATCAAAAGCAAATGGCTCCGCTGCGCTTTCTGAATTGGCGGGTGACAAACTTACGGCTGAAACCGAATATGTAATAAACGGAACAGATCCGTCCACGACTTATGCTACAACAGTAGATGGTGTTAAAGTTACATTAACGTCGGATATAGCAACAGACCCTAAAGTAATTATTTGGACTTGTACAACCAATGGTATTGCGTTTAAAAATTGTGCTTTTAAAATTTAGCAATTATTGAATGATATTATTAAGCTCTATCTGATAGAGCTTTTTTTATGCCACCATAATAATGGTATTATTCTCTTTTGGTAAACTCCAGTATTCACCAGCTAAAAAATCAAGCTTTGCTCGAACAGCCCTTATCTGTAGTCTGCAGTTCTGCGAAACTTCCTCTCTTAAATTCAATCGCCCTTAATCTTTAAACAATCCCTGTCTCACAAACTAAGCTGCCGCCTAAAACCGCCATGTTCGGCCTCACTGGCTATGTCTTAGTTAACTGATGCTACACTGTAATTATATCCAGTTCGTTAAGTGAGGTTATTATGAATAATTCATTTGAACAACTTGAATTAATGGTCAGTGAACTATCGCTTGATACTTGACCATTTATTAGTCAAGCTGTTAAATGGTCAAGTATCAGGCCAAAGTTGCCTTGATGTATTAACTGGGCATCAAGATAGCGCATCTACTTGCCCACATTGTCACTCTCCAAGCATTAAACGAAACGGTAAAATAAATAATCGTCAACGCTATCTCTGTAAAGCATGTTCAAAAAGCTTTATGTCTACATTCAATACACCTTTTTATCGACTAAGAAATCCTGAAAAGTGGTTAAACTATTTCTCCTGTATGCTTAATAGTTTGACCGTAAGGCGTAGTGCAGCTTCTTGTGAAATCACCAAAAATACTGCTTTTCTATGGCGACATAAATTCCTCAAGCTACTAAATATTCAAGATAATACTCATTTATCCGGAATAATTGAAATGGATGAAACCCTCTTTAGGTACTCAGAAAAGGGAAGCAGAAAATTATCCCATACAAAACACAATCGAGGTGGAGATAAAGCGGGTAGAGGGCGTGCTAAAGGGGATTGGGTGGCTGTTATTGTTGCTCGAGATAGGCAAGATAATACGTTTGATAAATGTTTAGATAGTTCGACAGGAGAAGCTTTCTAGCAGTTATTAAACAAACATATTGATAAGGATTCAGTTATTTGTAGCGACGGCTTTCGATCATATAGAGTATTAACTAAGAAATTAGGTCTGGGTCATAAAGCGGTTAATTTAACCAAAGGTATTCGTGTTATTGAAAAAGTATTTCATATTCAAAACGTTAATGCCTACCACGGTCGACTTCATGGATGGATGAATCGATTTAATGGTGTTGCCACAAAATATTTAGATAATTATTTAAGTTGGTTTAGGTTTTTTGAATCTAACAATAATCCTAATGAAAACAGCCTATTATTATCACAGACACAGTTAATTGGGACATAGCCGGCCTCACTAATATTGCGACCTTGAAAATTTTCCCTTGAGCTTTTTCATGCACTCTATACTTGCTGGTTAAAGCGCAAGCACTCCGCACAGGTATTAAAAGTATCCGATATCAAGTTCAGTGGTGTCTGATAAATCATCATTAAACCGCTTATTGACTGTTATTTTCCCCTACTTTGTCTGAATTAAGCACTGCGCAAGCTCTCTTTGGCTTATTTTATCGCTAACTATGTGTTATTAATCACATTTTATTGATTAAAGTGTGGTTTTTTGGGCGCCAATATATATCCGCACTATTATCAAGTGACACTCCTGCGTTATGACGTTTTTCGCTTGAGAGTGTTAACTTTTTAATTTTTAACCGTTGCATATTTTAAGTTAAAGATAAAAAGATAAAAGTTTAAAATAAACCAGTCTTAACTATTAAGGAAGATACGATGAAAAAAATTCAACAGGGTTTTACATTAATCGAGCTGTTAATTGTAATCGCGATTATCGCTGTTCTGGCAGCCGTAGCGCTACCGGTTTATTCAGATTATATGTCTAAAGCACAAGTAACAGCAGATACTTCTGGTGTTACTGTATACAAATCGAGTGTTGCGATTTGTTATAATACAAATGGTGCTCTAGCTAACTGTGATGCTGATGCTACTACTGGCAATGAAGGAATACCTGTCGCTGCTGTGAGTGGTGTTCAAGGAGGTGTTGAATCTGTAGTAAATGGTGAGATTCTTGTCAATGTTCTTTATAAAGGTAATAAGGAAACGGTTAAATATGCTCCAAACCTTGCTGATGCAAGTAAGATTACTTGGGATATTAGCAGTACTATTAGTAATTGTGGTGATGTAATTCCTACTTGTAGTTAGGAGGCATCATACCAACCTATAATATCAGTGGTCAGGCTTTCAGCCTGGCCACGCTTCTTTTACTCCCCCTTTGATAAACTTCAGCAGTTAAGCAGCCAGTTTTCAATATAAAATCCTGATCAGCATCTGCGCGAATATCACTAAACCTGCAGCCTGCAGTTCTGTGAAAAAAATAGGGTCTTCCTCTATTATATTCCAAGCATCCTTAATCCCTGCATTACAAACTAGTTGAAAGATATGCCTTGCCGATTTATATGCAGCATAAGATAAAAAAGCTTCTCTTAGTTCTCTGGATGCTATGTCCAATATCAAGGCCGATGATGCTTAACCGTGTTTGGATGGGATGGATAAATATAGACACTCATAATCTTGAACATCTACTATAATTTAGTTGTTACAAGGCTTGATTAGCATGAGCATCAACCTGCTAAATGGTCGTTGTTACAAATTTTTCTTGAAGACGTTAACTATGACTATGAAGGAAAACACTATGAAAAAAAGTCAACAGGGTTTTACATTAATTGAGCTGTTAATCGTTATCGCGATTATCGGTATACTGGCAGCCGTGGCCTTGCCGGCTTATAATACTTATACGCAAAAAGCAAAATTCACCGAAGTGGTTTTGGCGACAGCCGGGTATAAAACGGCTATTGAAACCTGTGCACAAACGGAAGGATCTGTTGCTGCCTGTGATACTGTACTTAAGGTAGGAATGCCAGCTTTTGTTGCTTATGGAGTAGTGGCTAGCCTGGGAATAACAGCCGCGACGGCTGTTATCACTGCAACAGGGACAGCAGCAGTTGGTAGTTATACTTATACTTTAACGCCAACATATGCTAATGGGCGTGTTACTTGGGTGGCCGGGGGGACTTGTGCTGCCGCTGGTGTTTGTTAACAGCTAAAGTCACCTCGATAGTGTCAGTGGCCCGGCGTCCAGCCTGGCCGTTTGGTACAGCAGTACTTAATTAGCAACAAACGGTCTCTCTCAGATTTAACTGCCGTCACTACAAACTAATCTGCCGGTTTATATGCAGCATCGGGCTATCGTCATATCTAATCCCGCCAACGTTACGTCCTTAAAGATTTTGATCTAATTCTATACCCTGCTAGTGTCTTCGGACTTAAGTTTGTATTATATGTTCATGACCTGATTTGATCATTCTCTTCAATAGAAAGGGCTGGGATAATTATATTATGTGCGCGGACTGATATAGGAGTCTTTACTCTGCATAGCGCTGCCCTCTGTGCTCGTACCTTTAAGTTTGTTACACAAAATCACCACGCACACTTCATTATAAAAATGAATAGGCTTATTTAAGTCCAAAGGCACTAGTGCTTAGTAAAGGTATTGGAGGATGCTCGTTTTCGTCTCGATGAGATGGATAAATTATCAAATATAGGCTGAAGAAACTCATTGATTGTGATTTTCGCTTACTTTGCCAGAATTGAGTAGTGAACAACTTTCCTATGGACTACTGTTATCGCTAATAATGCATCAGTTATCATGTTGGTTTGATTTAAAAATGACTTAGTGTTTGTCGATTTTACCTTCAATAAGTGATGTTTATTTATAAATGCAGGCAATGATTTTCTGGTAGATCAGCTATAATTTAGTTGTCACAAGGTCCAATTAGCATTATTATCACCCTACTAACTGATCGTTGTTACAATTTTTCGATTGAGAATGTTCACTTTTTTCAATTAATCCTTTGTGTTAATGATAAAAAGAACAAAAGTTTAAATAAATCAACCTTAACATAAAGGAAGATACCATGAAAAAAGGTCAACAGGGGTTTACATTAACCACGCTGTTAATCGTTACCGGTATTCTGCCAGCTCTGGCGTTGCTGAGTTATAAAACTTACAAAGCTAAATTTTCAGACGTTTTTTTCGCAAGCAGTGCGATAAAATCTGCAGTCGAAGTTTGTTATGCACAAAAGGCGACTGTAGGGTTTTGTAATAGTCTGTCAGAGTTAGTTAGTGCAACTGATATCTATAGTGAACTAAGGTCATGGGCTTTAATTATCACTGGAACTACTCTTAAAATTTCAACAGCTACCCAAAAAAAAGTGGAAATGGTCGCATTATTATTGTTTAGGCTGGTATTTTTCCCCTCACGACTATTTGTTAATACTTAATGGCAATCAATAATATCAGTGGCCTGGCATCGAGCTTGGCCGCTCGCGGTTTACTCCCCTTGGATAAACTCCAGGAGATTACCAGCGCGGCACTGAAGGATAATAAATCTCTGGTAAGTTATTTGGTCGAACAAGGCTTTATCGACAGCCTGACGCTGGCAGAGTTCTTCGAAACGGAATATGGTCTTCCTTTATTAGATTCAACTACCCTTAATCTGGATGAAATACCGGAAAAATTTCTGAATCACAAGCTGATAGAAAAATATCATGCCCTGCCGGTTTATGTGCAGGATAAAACCCTGTATATCGCCATGTCCGACCCCACCAATATTGCGGCGCTTGAAGATTTTGCCTTCAGCTTTTCCATCCATACCGATGCTCTGCTAGTAGAAGAAAAATACCTTACTAAAGCCATTGAAACTGTATTGGAAGATGATGTTACTTCTCTGGGTGATATGTCCAATATTGAGGATGTTGAGATTGATGATACTGATTCGCGTCTGGATGAGGCACAGGGTAAGGGCGCCGATGACGCGCCTATTGTTAAATATATTAACGGCGTTTTATTGGATGCGGTGCGTAAAGGCGCATCGGATCTGCATTTTGAACCCTATGAAAAAATCTATCGTATCCGCTTTCGTGTTGACGGTATTTTACATCAAGTGGCTACGCCGCCGGTGAATCTGGCCAACCGTTTTTCAGCGCGTCTCAAGGTTATGTCAAAACTGGATATTGCCGAACGTCGTTTGCCGCAGGATGGGCGTATTAAGCTTAAAATATCCAATAAACGCAGTGTGGATCTGCGCGTCAGTACCCTGCCTACCATGTGGGGCGAAAAGGTGGTGATGCGTATTCTGGACTCCTCGGGAGCCAACCTGAATATCGACGGTTTAGGCTACAATGATAAGCAGAAAGAAAACTATCTTAATGCTCTGGCGAAACCTCAGGGAATGATTTTAATCACTGGCCCGACCGGCAGTGGTAAAACTGTTTCCCTGTATAGCGGATTAAATATTCTTAACACCGTGGAGCGTAATATCTCTACAGCAGAGGATCCGGTAGAAATTAATTTATCCGGTATTAACCAGGTGCAGATCAATACCAAAGCGGGATTAACCTTTGCCTCTGCATTGCGCTCTTTTCTGCGTCAAGATCCCGATATTTTGATGGTCGGTGAAATTCGTGATTTAGAAACCGCTGAAATTGCGATCAAAGCCGCGCAAACCGGGCATATGGTTCTGTCTACCCTGCATACTAACTCCGCTGCGGAAACCTTAACGCGTTTACTGAATATGGGGGTGCCCGCGTTTAATGTCGCCTCTTCGGTGTCGCTGATTATCGCGCAGCGTTTGGCGCGGCGTTTATGTCCAGAGTGTAAAATAGAAGAGTTTTTTGAAACGGCAGAATTAAAAACCATCGGGTTTTCAGAAACCCAGATAGGTGCAGGTATCACTCTCTATAAACCCGTCGGTTGCACAAAATGTACCGAGGGTTATAAAGGCCGGGTGGGTATTTACGAAGTGATGCAGATGAGCGAGGCGATTAGTCACCTTATTTTACACAACGGTAATGCTCCTGAGATTGCTAAACTGGCCGCAGACGAAGGGATGGACACACTGCGTCAGTCGGCACTGCAGCAAGTGTTAAAGGGGATCACCAGTTTAACGGAAGTGACCCGTGTAACCTAAATTTAGTCAGTCGGCATTAATCTTTCTCATCCTATGACTGCTTTTCCCTTTATAAAAACCCTGCACAATTTCAAAAAACCAAGCTGTCATTCCCGATATTTTTTAATCGGGAATCTCAATTCAACAGACTCAGGTAGTGCTAAACATTAATCCGCACTACTATAGCGATTCTTTATATTTTAGGCTGCATTTTAAACATATTACGCGACGAAGGTGACACTGCCTTTATGTGAATAATGTGCTATTATTTTCATTTTTAAAATGAGATTTTGAAGCTTATGAAAAACAAAAATTGCTGACCGATAGAATCATTAAGGAAGATTAATTATGGCTGTAAAAAAGAAAAATAAAGGACCAGTCATTGATACTTTTAAATGGAAAGGCCTTAATCGTAAGGGAGGTAAAGTATCAGGCGAGATGCAGGCTGAGAGTTCTGCCGAAGTTAAAGTTGAACTGCGCAAGCAGAAGATTAATGTCACTAAAATACAGAAAAAATCCAAAGCACTTTTCTCCTTCGGTGATAAAATAAAACCCATGGATATTGCGATTATTTCTCGCCAGATAGCCACTATGTTGGGAGCAGGTGTACCTTTAGTGCAGGGATTACAATTAATCGCCAAAAGCAGCGAAAAACCGGCAGCGCGAAAATTAATGAGCGCAATTTCTGAAGAGGTGGCAACGGGCACACCACTTTCACAAACCCTGCGTGCTCACCCCCTTTATTTTGATGATTTATACTGCGATCTTGTTTATGCCGGTGAGCAGTCCGGCGCATTAGATTCGATTTACGACCGTATTTCTATCTATAAAGAAAAAACTGAAATTTTAAAATCAAAAATTAAAAAAGCGATGTTTTATCCAGCAGCAGTATTAATTGTTGCCGGCCTGGTTACGCTGCTTTTACTGCTTTTTGTTATTCCGCAGTTTAAAGATATTTTTGAAGGTTTTGGCGCAGAGCTACCGGCTTTTACACAGTTTGTACTGGGCATTTCCGATTTTGTACAGCATTACTGGTATATAATAATCGGAGCGGTAATGGTTGCTATCTATCTGTTTAAAAAGGCGCATCGCCGCTCGCAGAAAGTGCGTGACAATACCGATAAATTTATCCTTAAAATTCCGGTGATCAGTACCATTTTAGATAAAGCGGCGGTGGCACGTTTTGCAAGAACCCTTTCTACGACCTTTTCTGCCGGCATTCCTCTGGTTGATGGGCTAGTTTCCGCTGCGGGCGCTTCCGGAAATTATATTTATCGCAGTGCGATTCTCAATGTGCGCGCGGAGGTGATTGCGGGCATGCAGATGCACATCGCCATGAAAACCACCACTGTTTTCCCCGATATGATAACCCAGATGGTGATGATCGGTGAAGAAGCGGGTAATTTGGATGGTATGTTAAGTAAGGTTGCTGATATCTATGAACAGCAGGTTGATGATGCCGTTGATGCCTTAACCAGTCTGTTAGAGCCGATGATCATGGTGGTTTTAGGGGTAGTAGTCGGCGGTTTGATTGTGGCTATGTATTTACCGATCTTCGCATTAGGTGAAGTTGTTGGTTAATGCTTCGCGAATTGGCGTGCTTGGAGCGTATCTAAAGCATAGTACGCCGTGGACAATGTATTGTGTTAAAAATACCTATTACTGATAGTAATAGGTACGGGTATGCAAAGTTAATACTAGGGGGCGAGTCTAATAAGCCAGCCAAAAACGCGATGAATAACTTAGTTTTATTTATAATGGATTTTGCCGCGATGTAGTTTTCCCCTCTGCTATAAAAGTGCGAAGTGAACGAATATATATGCTTTTAGGATAAGCACAACAAGCTGTTTAATAGAGCTAAAACAGCGGCCTTTTTTCTGTATTAAAGTTTAGTTCACCCTTTTTCAATACAGTTTTACAAACTGTTTAAGAGTGATTCGCAACGCGTGGTATTTTTAGAAACATTTGAGGGCAGGAAACTTTCTACTATCCTGGCACTGGGGTTAACATTTATGACTGCAGCTCTTGAGCGTTATGCCTATATTGTCTACAATAGTGCACTTTTTATTTACTACAGGTCATGAACATGAACGATACTAAATCGCTACCAGCTTTACCGGATCGCCTTTCGGTTAATCCCCGCAGCCGACATCATGTGGCAGAAATTTGCGAGAGTGGCATTGGTATTCTGCTCAACGGAAAAGAGCATTTCGATGTCGAGGAATATTGTATCAGTGAAGGTTGGGTAAAAATTCCGTCGCTCAAAGCGTTGGACCGTCGCGGGCAACCGCTTCTGATGAAGCGAAAAGGAACTGTTGAAGCATTTTATCGTTAAAATGTAGCAATGAAAAACCGCTTCTGATGAAGCGAAAAGGAACTGTTGAAGCATTTTATCGTTAAAATGTAGCAATGAAAAACCGCTTCTGATGAAGCGAAAAGGAACTGTTGAAGCATTTTATCGTTAAAACGTAACAATGAAAAACCGC
>NZ_PJBP01000097.1 GCF_002836415.1 Psychromonas sp. MB-3u-54
AACAAACAAACCCGGTAATACCTTTCATCAATCATTCTCCACTGCTTACATTAAAGGTGCAAAACAAACAAACCCGGTAATACATTTCATCAATCACTCTCCACTGCTTACATTAAAGGTGCGAAACAAACAAACCCGGTAATACCTTTCATCAATCACTCTCCACAGCCTAAAGGCTAAAACCTACATCCCACTACTTACAGCCTACTGCCTAAAGCTTACAGCTTACGGCCCGCGACTCACTTGCGGGGAAAAATACACATGAATTTTTTCATCAATAACACCAAGATATCACTTTTTCTAATGATTAATATACTCGCCCCACTGAATATATATTTTGAAGGGACTTGATAGTAAAGGAATTAATCAGGTATTGCATCGCGTTGATAAATAACTAACGATTTAATGCCTCGTTACGCAGTGCTGATTTTTCGGCCTCGAATAGAAACGCAACTTCCAGACCATTAATTTGTGCTTGACGAGTTTGGTCTTGATTTAAAACGACTTTTGTTGCCACCACTTGGTATTCATACGCGAGTTCAATCCCTTCAACAGCGGGATCATCGCTATTTAAACAAGCAACCACCCCATGATCTGTAAAGGAGGTCACCGTGCTTGTTTGACTATTTGAGGTTAAACAAGATTCAATACCGATTTTATGCTTAAGCAGGTAATCCAGCAATGTCGTATCTTCAATCGCTTTCACACCGTGCCCAATGCGGGTTGCTCCAAGCTTATAATAGCCTGCCAAATACTGCTCGCACCCGCAGCCTCTTCAGCATGCACAGTGACCTGTAAATTTGCATTTAGCACTGTTTTAAAATGTTCGACAAAATGCCCTAATTCATCGCCATGTAATAAGGTGAAAAGCGCAACTCCGCATAATCAATTTGTGCATGGATCACATCCTGCACATTTTCATAGGCAATACTGCGACACCCCAATCCAATTTAGATAAAAAATTCATTAAATCGACTTCAGTTTCTATGCGGATATTACCATCAAGATGACGATGAAGATCTGTTAATGGGGGCGTCTTAGTCATCATTATTTAGTACCCATTTAGCTAATTTAGTTAACTATTTAGGCGCCGAAAAAACGCATAAAAGCAAGGCGTTGATTGCAGTAACTAGATATTCTAATGATACAAAAAATACGAGGAAAAGATCTTGAACAGCTTCAGCGGGCTACTACTGGATAATAATAAGTAATGAATAACAGGATGTTATAAATCAAATCAATAGCAAAGACTCAAACGGTGTTTTATGTCCCGTCGGCATATTTTTTAACCCGTATAAATAAAGATAAAATCACCGAATTTGCTATACTAATCATCAAAACAATATATTTATTTAAAAAGCAGTATGAAGAATGGTACTTTCTCCGCCTGTAAAAAACTGACTAAAGCACTAGACAATATCAAATTTTTATATACTCTTTTACCAGAATATAATGTTCATTAATTGAGCAACCCTTGTTAAATAACGATGAATTTTAAATCTCTGTTGTAAGTCACTGTTTTAAATCACTGTGAATGCATTTCCTCAGTAAATCTTAAGTTTCAAAAAGTATACTGTAGCTATTATTAACTCATCGGGATAAACACCTTGAAATCGACTTTGTTAAAGACCATTAAAAATACCAACCTCTCCTCAAATATGGTGTTTTTGGTAACCCTTCTTTCAATATATTACGGCTTTGTTTTCAATTACCCGATCATCGATAAAATCTATATCTTATCGGACAATCAAAGTGTATTTTATTTTCTTTCGCCTATCATTTTGACCTTTGCCTTTATCATTATTTTTTCAATACTCGCCCTGCCCTATCTGTTTAAAGCAATCCAGATCCCGCTGCTGATAACATCCGCATTAGCTTTTTATGCCAGCATCAAATATAACGTTATGTTTGACTACGGTATGATAGAAAATATTTTTGAGACAGATACGGGGGAAGCTTTTACTTATATAAACCTGGGATCAATTTCATACTTTATATTCTTAGGCCTATTACCTGCCTTTATTGTTTTTAAAACAAAAATAACCTATGCAAAAAGTATTACTAGAGAAATAGTTAATCGGCTTTTATTAGTGCTTGTTGCGGTTGTTGGGATTTTGCTAATCGCTTTTTTTTATTATAAAGATTATGCCTCTATAGGGCGAAATAACAGCTATCTAAACAAAATGATTAATCCGGCTCATGCATTCAATTCGTTTCGATATGTCAACAGAACCTACTTTACAAAAAAATTAGAATACAAAAAAATTGGTCAGGATGCGAATCTGGAAGGCAGCACTAATGAAAAACCTACTTTAATGATTTTAGTCGTAGGTGAAACAGCACGTTCACAAAATATATTTTATAATGGATATGCCCGTAATACCAATCCCTATACACAAGGTATGGATATCATTTCTTTTAAAGATGTTTCGTCATGCGGTACGGCCACTGCGCACTCCTTACCCTGCATGTTTTCAAATATGAACCGCTCTAATTATAATAAAAATCGTGCTATTAATCAGGATAATGCTCTGGATGTTATTTCTCATGCAGGTGTGGATATGCTCTGGATTGAAAATGATGGTGGTGATAAAAGAGTCGCTGGCAATTTTTCAAAAATAGAGATCACAACGGAAGACAGCCCGGATTTATGTGATGCAGGATCCTGTTATGATGAAGCATTACTGCAAAATCTAGACGAAAAAATTCAAAAGAACAAAGGTAATCAATTTATCGCGTTACATATTAAAGGCAGTCATGGACCGACTTACTGGCAACGTTATCCGGAAAGTAAAGCCCACTTCACCCCCGCCTGTAATCAAAGTGATATTGAAAACTGCAGCGACCAAGAGATAGTTAATGTTTATGATAATACCCTGGTTTATACGGACTATATTATTGCCCAGACAATTAAAAAATTAACAGAATATTCGAAGCAATATAATGTTGTTTTAATGTATATCTCAGACCATGGCGAATCGCTTGGTGAAAACGGCTTATATCTGCATGGTGCACCTTACGTTATTGCCCCCGATGAACAAACTCAGGTTCCCTGGTTTATGTGGTTAGGAAATGATTATGCCAATGCCAAAGGAATCAATAGACAATGTCTGCTTGATAAAGCAAACAATGATACCTTTTCTCACGATAATCTGTTCCATACACTCCTTGGACTCTATGGTGTTGACTCAGCAGCAAAAGATAATCAACTGGACATTATTGCCAGTTGTAAAAAGGGAATAAATAACATTGCAAAAACGAAGACATTAGCCCCTGAAATAAATTAGCACTGGAGACTCAATAACAAAGGTTAATGCCCCTGCGATAAAATAAGCTTATTCTGTATATCAAGGCATTGCTATAACATTCAAAGCTGTGCTTTAATTCCCCATCAAGGGTGTTTATTTTGTGCTGTCTCCATCAGTGCGCAATAATCACCCGTCGAATTGACCTTAGCTGTTACCTTGTGCGCAATTCGGTAGATTTATTTATGTGACAATAAACACTGGTCAGATATAAAACGATATTTTAGTCTTTGTGAAGATTTATAACATCCGGTTATCCTCCTCTTGGTGACCAGCTAAAGCTGATTAAAATAGTGCCAGACGATTTGATGAAAGAAGCCCTACAATAGTGTTTGGGATTTTTTGCAGCAGCAGCGCTTGTATAAATGACCATGGAGTTTCGATGAAGAATATTAGCCACCTGTTCTTATTGTTAAGTCTTATTTTTTTTAGCGCGCTTGGACTCGCTCAATCACAGGATAGTGTAACGGTTGATCTGCTTGATAAACGTATTGAAGTCGCCAAAAAATCTCAAGAATATGATCCAGAAACACAAGCCAAATTAATTCAGCTGTATCGCGACAGTATCTCCCACCTGCATCAGATTCAACAGCATAAAGAGGCCACTGCAGAATATCAAAAAAAATTATTAACCGCCCCTCAAGAAATAAACGCATTGAAAAAAACACAGACGGAACATTCCACAACAGAGCCCTTATCTAGCTTAAAAGTCAATCAATACACTGATCTGGCAAGGTTAGAAAAGCTGATTGCAGATGAAGAAATAAACCGTTCGGCATCGGAAGATAAACTGAGTGCCATCAATACTGAGATTGGGGAGAGCACCTTACGACCAAGTCAGGCCAGAGAAAGAATTAATTATATCCGTTTAGAGATGGCAGAACTTGATGAGAAACAGATAGACCAACAATCCAATAACGGCCCGGCATTTACAGAAGCTGATCGTTGGTACCGGGAGACAAAACGTCAATCGTTACAAACAGAACTTTTAATGCTTGACCAGGAGCTAACAGGTAACACGGCTTTATTAAACCTGCTGCAGGAGAAACAGAAAAACGAAAAAATGTTGCTGAAAAGAATCGAAATACGCATCGCATTTTTACATGAAAAGCTTTTTAACAAACGTGCAGAGTCGACCAAAAAAATATCCGAAACGGCCAATTTAGTGCTTAACGGTAAATTAGCGAAGGACAGTTATCTGCAGAGAATTGCCACGCAAAATTTAGCGCTGATTGCGGTATTAAAATTACAGTTTCAGGAACTGCAAACACTTTTAGAAAAAGAGACCAGTGAGCGAAAACTATCACTGCAGGTCTCAGAAGCCTTCCACAATGCACGCAAAAGATTGCAGCTTCAAAGTGACTCCTCGTTTATTGCTTTATCAATTCGCGCACAAAGAGAAAAGCTCCCCAAGCGTCAAACCTACACAAAATCACGCAGTGTGGTGCTTGATGATATTGCTAAAATAAGCTTACGATTATTCCGTCACGAAGAAATGTTAATTAACGATCAGCAGGGACCCGCGCAGTCTAACAATAAAAAAAACAGTCAAATCCTATCCGAATTGTTAGAAAACCGTCAAAACATGCTTGAAAGAGTGATCAAAAATGACCGGGTACAACAGAGTGGGTTATACGAACTGGATGCCAGGTATTTACAATTAATAAATAAAACCAAAGAGTATGATAATTATATAACTGAGCACCTTCTGTGGCTAAAAAGCAGTAATGCCTTTGATTTTATCATGTTTACCCCATTGCCCTCGGATCTTAAACTCTACATAAGCCATTTACAAACTGAGTTTTGGAGACTGAAAAAAATCAGATTACCGAATCTATTGTTACTCTTTATCCCTTTGTCGTTAGTGTTTTTATTAATATTTTTGCGTAGGAATTTACTCAGCAAATTACAACGTTGTGGTAGACAAGTAGGCCGTGTCAAACAGGATAGTATCCTGCAGACCCTCAAAGCCTTAATTTATACAGCGCTGTTAGCATTACCGGCCGGATTAATCTTATTGATTATCAGTTGGGCTATAAAGCTTCCGACAACTGCGTCGAACATTTCAGTCGAATTAGCCAATGCGAGTATTTACACTGCTATTTCGCTTATTGCGGTACAGTTTTTAAAAGTACTGTGCATTGAAAAAGGGGTTTCAGAAGTGCATTTTGGCCGTAAAGCAAACGCGCTGTCAAAATATGTCAAACAACTCAAGCTGTTCATTTACTTCGGCATTCCCTGCTATTTTATCACCCTGAGTGCAATCAAATTATTCCCCGCGACGTTGGGGGGGCCGCTTGCCATATTGGGCTATTCAGGTCTTATGTTTACACTGGTAAGGATCATATATAGCATTTTACACCCTTACAAAGGTTTGCTATATCGGGCACAAACAACAAATCCGGAGTCAATATTCCAAACCAGAAAAATTATCTTTTTCTTTACTATGTGTTTACCCGTTGCAATCGTTATTATGTCCTTAGCGGGCTACACTTATACAGCAGGAATATTTGGCGAACGCCTGTATTTTTCTATTTTATTTGCCGCGCTAGTATGGATTTTTCATTCATTTTTAAGCCGCTGGTTATTAATTACCAGCAAGCGGCTAACCTATGATAATTTGGTGATTGCTCGAAAAGCTAAATGGGATCGCCTGAAATCGACCGGAAGTGAAGTACCCGAATTAGTTCATGAGGAGATATTAGAGCACGAGGTCGATTTAAAAACATTAGACGGCGACAGTCACAAGCTGATTAATGCAGCGACGTTAGTCCTCGCCGTGGTCGGATTCGTTGGCGTCTGGGGTCAGATATTACCCGCATTAAGCTTCCTTGAACAGATAAAGCTGTGGAATAAAGATGTCATAGTAGACGGCAAAGAACTGCTGCTTGCCGTGACGCTGGATGAAGTAATGGTGGCTTTTTTAGTCAGCTTGGGGGGCTATATATTATCCCGAAACTTACCCTCTTTAATAGATATCATTTTACTTAAAAACGGACAAATCACCCCCGGTTCCCGTTATGCTATTGTAACCTTAACACGTTATGGCATTGTTATTATTACGATTCTTATAACCATGAGCTTTCTAGGGATAAATTCTTCCAGCATCGGATGGATGTTTGCAGCCCTGAGTGTGGGTATTGGTTTTGGTCTGCAGGAAGTGGTCGCCAATTTCATTTGTGGTTTGATTCTATTATTTGAACGTCCGATTCGTGTCGGTGATATTATCAGCACCGGCAGCACGGAGGACTCATCGGGCACAGTGATACGTATTCGTATTCGCGCCACCACCATCCGCAACTTTGATGAAAAAGAGTTATTGATCCCCAATAAAGAGTTGATTACCGGCCGAGTGCTTAATTGGACGCTTAGCGATGACATTACCCGGATCATTGTTAAGGTCGGCATTGCTTACGGCAGTGACGTAGAACTGGCAATGGAAATTCTCGAGGAAATTGCTATTGATAATGAACGTACACTTACTGAACCGGCTCCACTTATTAACTTTGAACAATTTGCCGATAGCAGCTTGTCACTCTCCCTAAGAGCCTATGTCCCCACCCAAGGTGATCGTTTACGTGCTATTACTGAATTGCATAAAGAAATTGATAAACGCTTTAGGGTAGCAGGCATTGTAATCCCGTTCCCGCAACAGGACGTTCATATTATTGCAAATGACTCGACCAAACCTTTAGCTTGACCGGATTGGTACCGGCGGCGAATTGCGCCAGTAGCAATCAAAGAAAAGGGAAATTAAATGGTGGTAAATTATTCGTTTAAACGAATACCATTATTTTCAATATGAATCACTTTTTTACGATATAACTGACCAATTGCTTTTTTGAAATTAGCTTTGCTCATTTTTAAAATTTTGGCAATTTGCTCGGGAGAACTTTTATCCGACAGCTGCAGGTAACCCTGGTGCAGTTTCATGGTTTGGACAACTCGCTCGGCTAATGAATCAATCTTGCCGTATCCTATCTGTGTCAGGGTCAAATCAATTTTACCATCTTCACGCACTTGCTTGATATAACCTTTGCACCTTTTACCAATTCCCATCTCACCAAACACATCACTTGGGAATAAAACCCCCCAGTGTTTATTATTAATGATCGCTTTAAAACCAATATCGCTTCTTTCTGCGATCAATAAATCGACTTTATCACCCACTTTATAATTGGCTTCTACTTTGTCTAAAAAACGGTCCAGTTTTGAAGACGCAACTAAACGCTCACTTATATCATCCTGATAAATATAAACAATATATCCATAACCTTCTTTCATCGGGATTTTTTGCTGATTAAAAGGAACTAATAAATCTTTCGGTAATCCCCAATCTAGAAATGCACCTGCTCTGTTTGTATCAACCACTTTCAGTGAGGAAAATTCCCCAACCTCCGCTTTCGGTTTTTGCGTGGTGGCAATCAAACGGTCTTCTGAATCACAATACAGGAAGACCAACACAGTTTGCCCGATTTTCATATCATCGGTGACATAACGACGGGGTAATAATATTTCCCCGTCTTCCTGTCCGTCAAGGTACACACCGAAATCAACTTGCTTAATAATAGTCAGCTCATTATAAGCACCAATTTTAATCATAACTTTCTCTTTTTAATTTAAATGCCCTGTGATCAATTACCACAACGCTATGTTATCTGTTTGAATATAGCCAAACCATTCGAAAATTCAGCTAGTTAGGCAGGTTTGTTGATCACCGCAATAGTCAGGCGTGATATACAAACCAATTGCCCTCTTTCGTTTTTTATTTCAATTGACCAAATTTGTGTTGTATAACCTATGTGCAGCGCCGTTGCAGTGCCAATAACAATCCCGGATTTTACGGAGCGTATATGATTGGCATTAACTTCCAGCCCCACACAGACTTTCCCTTGCGGAACAGCCAAGTTAGCGGCCAGACTGCCTAATGTTTCAGCTAACACAACAGACGCACCACCATGTAACAGCCCAAAAGGCTGGATAGTACGGCAATCAACAGGCATTGTCCCGGTTAAAGAATTATCACCTACCTCGGTATATAAGATACCCAAGTGAGCGGTCAGTGTGTTTTCACTGGTTGCATTTAAGCGTGCTAAATCCGTATTTTTTTTCCAAATCGACATTTTTGTCCTGTAATTGGTTTTTTATAAGATTTCTATAGAATTTCTAATAGCGCCTGCACAGGGTGTTTTAATGTCTGCCCTTCAATACGCTTGACTTGACTGCGACATGAATAACCCGTTGCCAGACATTGCTCCCGCTCACGTTTGGCAATTTCAGCTTCCCAGCTAAGACTGTAAATGGCTTTTGAATTTTCCAGGTGTCCCGCATCATGCCCATAAGTACCCGCCATGCCGCAACAACCCACCGCAACATTAATAAACTCGGCGCCAAAATGATTGAATATTTTAGCCCAATCCCCGCCGGATGTCGGCTCTGCGGTGACTTCGGTGCAGTGACCCAATAAAAAATATTGCTTGCCGGTTAAGGTTTTTTTATCACCGCTTAAGCGCGTTAATAACCACTCTTGGAAAAGGTGCACGTGAAACTCACCGCGATTTTCACCTAATGCTTTTTTGTACTCGTCACGGTAACACAATACCATTGCCGGATCTGTCCCCACCATAGGAATATTAAGCGTTGCCATCTGATTTAAAAATTGCGCCGAGTTCTTAGCTGTTTTCGCAAATTTATCCAGGAAACCTTTAATATGCTGTGGTTTACCGTTTGCCTTAAAGGGCAGGATCACCGGTTTATAGCCTAGTTTTTTGACTGTTAATACAACATCTCTTACCACCTTTGCATCGTAATAAGTGGTAAAGGGATCCTGCACTATCAGCACATACTGTTGACGTTCAGCGTCTGTTAATGCCTGCAGCTTAGTTAAATCAAACTCAAGCACGTCCTGATTTTTAAGTGAAGCGGTCAGTGTCGGGCTTGACAGTAATGGAATATCAACCATACCCACAAATTTTTCTGTTAAGGCAGACGTCAGCTTCATACCCATAAAAAAATTAAAAAATTGCGGTGCTTTACCCATAACAGGTGCGTACTGCTCAACGTAGGCAACAAAATAATCTTTCAAAGGGCGCAGGTATCGATCGTGGTAAAGGTGCATAAAACGGGCACGAAAAGTGGGCACATCCACCTGAATAGGACACTGACTGGTACAGGCTTTACAGGCTAAACAGCCCTGCATCGCTTCCATTACTTCATGGGAAAAGTCATATTCACCTTTGCGTTTAGCTAAGGTATTGACAAATTTCCTGAAGACACTGGCATTTTTACCGGCGTAAAGATCTTCTTCTAGTTGTAATACATCAATATCCTTATTGGCTAACTGGCGTAACCATTCGCGCATTAAACCGGCACGACCTTTAGGGGAATGACGGCGGTCTTTGGTTATTTTAACCGAGGGACACATCGGTGATTTAGTATCATAGTTAAAACATAAACCGTTACCGTTACAGTCAACACTCTCTTTAAAACTATTACGCACCTTGATCGGGATTTGACGATCAAAGGTACCGCGTTTTACCGCGTCCACACTAACTAACAACTCATTTGATGTGATAGGTGTGCAGATTTTCCCTGGATTGACACGGTTGTTAGGATCAAATACGGCTTTAATTTTACGTAACTCAGTAAATAATTCATCGCCGAAAAATTCAGGACTGTATTCACTGCGAAAACCTTTACCATGCTCTCCCCACATTAATCCTTTATATTTAGAGGTTAATGCCACCACTTTATCGGAGATGGTGCGCATCATTTTTTCCTGCTGTGGATCGCACATATCCAGCGCAGGACGAACATGCAATACCCCGGCGTCCACATGGCCAAACATCCCGTAATCCAAATCGTGATCATCCAATAACTGCCGGAATTCAATAATATAATCCGCTAAATTTTCCGGCGGTACACAGGTATCTTCCACAAAAGGAATAGGTTTTGCACTGCCCGCGGTTTTGCCTAACAAACCAACTGCTTTTTTACGCATGCCGTAAATTTTATTGATATCGTCCAAATCATCGCAAATTTGGTAGGCAATCACACCGCCTTCTTCATTGGCAATTAATGTATCTAATTTTACAATTAAATCGTTAACCTTTTGCGCTTGGATCTGTTCATCTTCCTCAACAAATTCAACAATATTTAAACCATCAACGACTTTATTGGGCACATCGGTTATTAACTGGCTAACGCTATGCCAGACAATATCTTGTTTAGCCAGGTTTAAAACCTTAGAATCAATGGTTTCTACCGATAAGGCATTGGCTTTTACTAAGAAAGGAGCATTTTGTAATGCCGATTGAAAACTGTCGTATTTAACATTAAACAGGGTGCGATACGTTGGGATTTTTTGCACATCTAATTTGGCTTCGGTGATAAAAGCCAAGGAGCCCTCTGCACCGCACAAAATACGGGTTAAATCGATCCCCCCTGTTTCAGGATCATAGACATGTTTTAAATCATAACCGGTTAAGAAACGATTTAGTTTGGGGAAACCTTGTTCAATTTGCTGCTGCTTACCGGCACAGGTTTCAATCACCTGACGGTAAATAGCACCAACGGTATCTTGACGTGCACTTTGTTCAACTAAGGCATCTCCCTTAAGCGGGGTGCTGTCTAATACTTGACCATCTACTAGTACTGATGTGAGTGCTAAAACATGATCGCTGGTTTTACCGTATACTAAGGATCCTTGCCCTGAAGCATCACAGCTGACCATGCCGCCAATAGTAGCGCGGTTACTGGTCGATAAATCAGGTGAAAAAAACAGACCAAAGGGGCGCAAAAATTCATTCAATTGATCTTTAACCACGCCGGTTTGTACCCGCACCCAGCCTTCAGCCTCATTCAGTTCAATGATTTTATTCATAAAACGGGACAGGTCTAAGACCAGATCATTACTTAAGGATTGACCGTTAGTACCCGTGCCGCCACCGCGAGGTGAAAAACGCAGATTGGCGAATTCATCAGCTTGTGCAAGTTTACAAATTTCAACAATATCCTGGGTCGAGCGGGGAAATAGAACTGCTTGCGGCAAACATTGATAAACACTGTTATCCGTTGCAACAGCAAGGCGACTGGCATAACTTTTTTCTATTTCGCCGGAATAGTTTGTTGCACTTAATGCGCTTAAAAATGCAAAGTAATCTTGTTTAATATTCTCTTGATGAGATAAGTTTGGGATCATGTCTAAAGTGCCCTAGTCGGTTATTTGCTGATATTGTCATTAATAAAAATAATTGTCATATTAGCACAATTTTCAAATGTGGTTAGATGATTAATTTCACGTTAAAAATCGCTTTTAGTCTTATTATTATTATTCTTATTCTTATTCGGGAATGAATATTGAGGGGGAATTTGGTAAATGCTTTGTCAGGCGCAAGGGCGGAGACCAGAGCAAGACGCAGCATGAGGTAATGGTTATTCTCTTTTCGATTGGTGCAACGCAGCGCTGGTTTTCGACCTTGCGCCCCGTAGGGCAAGGCAAATTGAGCCAATCTGCGTTGTTATAAAATCTCTTTGTAGAATAACTAGACTTCAATTTTATGCCTCGCATATCAGCACAATTTTTCTTGCTGACTTTGCATCTTGAAGTATCATGGGTATATACAAAAACCCGTGGCGACCGACATAAGTTCGAAGACACAATATAGTTACCCCGCCTTTAAAGCCCTCAGCCTTCAGCTTTTAGTATTTTACCCGCCGAGCCTGACGGCTCAGTTCCAAAAAAATACCGCCTTCTAGATCTCCCTCCAGCTTCAAGCTTCAAGCCTTTTACTGCCGAGCCTGAAGGCTCAGTTCCAAAAATACCGCCCTTCAAGCTTAAAGCCTTCCAGCTTCAAGCCTTCTAGCTCTCCAGCTTTCAGCCTTCAGCCTTCAAGCATTTTACCCGCCGCTTTAAGTTATATGTCAACAGGGGCAGATATATAACCTTGATAACCTTCTATCCGCAAAATTTTGACCATCTGCAGATGTTTGTCATCTTCGATACCCGTGATCACCACTTTAATATCTAAGCCATGTGCGATATTAATCAATGCTCGGCAAAGTTCTAGATTTTGCAGCTTGTCTTGCTTATCTTCATCCTGGTAAGAAGACAATGAAAGATCCAATTTCACATAATAAGGTGTTAACAATTGCAAATATTCAAAGGAGGACAGCTGCTGACCATAATGATCTATCCCCAATTGAGCCCCGCCATTTTTTATAATCTCACCCAGTTTAATTGCTTGATCTAAATAATTTAAAACACCCGCTTCGGGCAGCTCAAAGTGAATCAAGTGCGGATCGGCAATCTTATTTAAAAATTGGCTTAACCAGCGATGAAATTCACTATTGATTATACTGTCACGGGTTAGATTCACCGCAATAGGTTCTTTATTAATCGTCAGCATCTGTGTTTTGATAAGCGCTTCGAGTATGCATCGATCAAATTCATGGCCTAATGCTAAACGTTCAACAAAGGGCATAAACTCATTAGCTCGGGTAACTTTTTCATCAATTTGTAAACGACTGTAAATCTCTCGCTGCATGACCCTATCATTGTCCATGGTTTTTACTACTTGCCATTGGAATATAAACTGATTTTTATTAATTGCATCCACGAGACGAATTCGCCATTGTTCCTGGCTAAATTCCTGCTCAGTATGAGGCTGAAACCAATTGCTGACTTTATTTTCTAACAGTGCTTTTTGCAAAGCGTGATCTGCCTGCGCTAATAATACAGGAGGCGTTACATCGGCTGTTCTTTCACTTAATCCAATCGCAAAATTGCTATTGGGAATACAGCCTGCTTGTAATATTTCCTGGTTAATTAAGCGAATTAACAGCTGCAAATAAGACGTTATTTGCTTGTCGTCAGCATTTTTTATTAAAAAAGCAAATTCGTTATTTGAAATACGCGCAATAAAACTTTTAGGTAAGTTTTTTAGCAGGTTATCTGACAATATTTTAATGGATTGATCACGTACCTGATAACCAAGTTGATGGTGAATTTCGTCTAACCAGGAAAACTTAGTCAATAGCAGCGCCCCGATCCCCGGCTCAGCTAACCAACTGCTCATTTGCCCCGCTAAATGTTGTCTATTGGGTAGCTGTGAAACGTCATCAAAAAATTTGTCATTTTTTAGTATAGTCACTTGCTCATCAAGTGACTTAAACACTAACTTTAATTGTCCGGACATGGCGTTAACAGCCCCAACCACTTTTTTAAGTTCAGTGGTCTTAGGTAATGGCAAATCTTCACTGAATTTACGCTGAGCAATATTATGGGCATGCGCGGCAACTTCATCTAAGGGGGTTAGAATGACTTTTAATCGCAAACGGAATAAAAAAGTTGCGATAAGAAAAATAGCCACTAAAGCCAGTACCATATGATTCATAATTAGCCATAATTCCCGGTAAGCGATAGCCGGATTTGATTCGATTTTCAAGGTTGCCAGTTGTAACCATCCCGATGTAATAACAGTTTCTTTAATTTCCCCCTTGAATAGCCCAAAGTTGATAAACCACTGTGGCACCCCATCGATAACAACCGGATTATTCCACACTTGCTGTTTTTGATCCGCAAGCCAGGTCAGACTGACATTTTTATAAAAACCGCCTTCAAAAATAACATTCACTAAAGTTTCAACCGTCGCAATATCGCCCGTTTCCAGATGAGGTTTTAGCATCAGACCTAATGAGGTACTGGTATTATTAAGATCAGATTCCATCTGATCGCTCATAAAAGCGCTTGTTTCGGTAAACTGAAAATAAAATAAACTGGACATTACCAGCAAAAAAAGTACTAACAATAATGAGTTTATCTGGTTAAAGAGGGTCATTTAATATTTACTCCAATCTCAATTTCGGCTGTTTCAGCGTTGAAAATTCCATACGTTGATTTAAATTTGTCCAGCGGTTAAGGCGATCTGATTTACCAGCCAGTACGCCTTGTCCTTTTTCTTTATTAAGCCAAAGCTGTTTACCGTTAAAGCTATAAACAGGATAAAGATCCTGGCGTTGATCTGCAGGTTTGATTTGCGCATCTATGTTATCAAGTACCAGAGGTACTGAACCGGGCGTCTCATAATAGGAAAGCACCATATGATATTGATTCAGCGTCAGTGCTTTGACCATAGTAATACGCATTTTATTATCGTCGATACCCAATGCTAATAATGTAAAGTATTTTGCTATGGCGAATTCCTCACAGTCTCCCCCGTTTACCCCAATAAATTCGATCGGGGTTGCCCAATAATTATCTTTTCCCCAGAGCTTCAGGTCATCAATGAAATAAAGCATATTAAAAAAATGATTAACTTTGGTTAATTTTTCTGTGTCGCTTAACTGTTGTGCTGAATCCAGAATATTAAACCAGGCTCTCCCTCGGTCAGAAGCACGCTCACCATAATTACTTTTAAGCGCGGATATTATTTTCTGCTCATTTAATAACCATGGACTGGAAAAAATGGAAAAACTAATTAGCAGCAGTAAAGCACTTAATAAGTGCCATCCGGATTTGCGCCCTTTATTTATTATCAGCACTCAATATCACTCAGTAGGAGAATCGACGCTATAAATTGTCCATTTCAACTCATTCTGTGACAATTCACTGTTTATTTCAGCAACAACACGGCGATTACGCGCAGCAATAGACTCATCATCACCTTCTACTGATAAGCGCTCAAAGCCATAGCCAACGGCAGTGATCCGCCTTTCATCTATTGCAAATTTTGTGATCAGGATATCTTTAATAGCCTCGGCGCGTTGCAGTGATAATATTAGGTTATATTCCGCGCTGCCGCGTTTACTGGTATGTCCCTCAATAGTTATGAGAGAGTTAGATTGCGCTTTCATAAGGTTAGCTGCTTTTTCTATTTCAGGAAAGAATTCGGCACGAACTACAGAAGAATCATTGCTGAAGTTGATCAGTAATTTTTCGCGTGCTATTTCAATTTTTTTAATAGCACAACCGTTATTATCAACTTGTGCGCCAGAAAAAGTGTCAGGGCAATGATCACGCGCCTGAATAACACCATCACTTTCAGAATCGCTTAAATCAAATTTCTGAGGAGTCGGCTCGTGTGTCATATCGACAATCTGCGTTGTACAAGCTGAGACGAAAATAGCTAAAAAAACAGTTATCAAGCTTTTCATAATGATACTCCTCCATCAAATTGTTGCTCACCCTGCCAACTGGACGGGCGAGTTATCCGTAATGCATTCAGTAATGATCCCATTGAATGAAAAATACGATACTGTGCTGATATTTCTGAAAATTCCGCATCTAAAAAATCTCGGCGTGCTTGATATAACTCATTTTCTGTATCTAATAAATCAAGTAAGGTGCGTTGCCCAATTTTAAACTGCTGGCCATAATCAGACTGTGTATCTTTAGAGGCAATAACGTGCATTTTTATATATTTTTTCTGCAGGTTTAACTGTTCAAAAGCATTCCAGGAAAGGATAAATTCTTGTTCAACTTCACGGTGAGCATTACGGTTGAGCTCTTTTGCTTCACTCATTTTATAGGCAGTTTCTTTCGCGTAAGCCTGGTCTTTACCTCCGGAAAAGATATTGTATGAAAATCGGACCATGGCAATCACTTCATTATTATCACCGCCGACATTATTAATCTGACCATCTGCACCATCGATATTATTGTTATAATTGGCTTCAATATCCAGGGTGATCTTAGGGTAATAAGTTGAGTTTGCTGAGTCATGCTGGGCAGCAGCTGAGTTAATATCATTTTGTGCAGATTTAAGCACCGGATGATTGGCCAGCGCTATTTTCACCCCTTCTTCTTCACTTTGAGGTAATAGAGCTGCGTCGGGAACCGGGATCACTAATTTCTCCGGACGCTGGTCGATAACACGGTAAAAGACCGCTTTACTGTCTAAATAGTTATTTTTTGCAGCAATAAGATTAGATTGCGCTTTAGCCAGACGGCCACCTACTTGTGATAAGTCAGCCGAACTGCCAAACCCCGAGTCGGTTCGCTCTTTAATCTGATTATAAATTTCTTGATGGCTGGCAAGATTTTTTTCAGAAAGATTGATCAATTTTTCTGTTTTAATTAAATCAATATAAACCTGGCTGATTTCTAATGCTAAATCCTCTCCCGCACTGTGTAAACGCCACTGCTCGGCACTGGTTGCATAACTTGTTCGACTCACCTCACTGCTGGTATGAAAACCGGTGAATATATTTTGCTGCAGGCGAAGCCCTAACTCACTTCGGTTTAGATTTTTAGAGTCCCCCCCGTTTCGGGTGCTTGGGCTGTCAGTATATTCATAACCATAACCGCCGGTAGCGTCTATGGTCGGCCAATAACCCGCTTCAGCTTGCGCGACCTGCTTTTCTTTTACCTTGAACTGCGTATAAGTAGCACGTAGTTGAGGAGCAGTATCCAACGCATAAGCGACGGCTTGTTCCAGTGACTGACTATGAACATTAGCAGAAAAAAGAACGGCAGAACATAATAATGCGGCAGATCCTTTTTTGCCTGGCTTAAACTTAAAAAGTTTCATTTTAACTCCTTTAAAATTGTTATTATTTGTTTTATTGAGTGTTATTATTTGGCAGTTTAATACTCCCTGAGAGCCATCTCTTGAGCCCTTAAAATCGGGTTTAAAATATATTCAAGCACCGTTCTTTTACTGATAATGACATCAACCGTTGTCATCATCCCCGGAATGATCGGCATTTCCTTTTTATCTCGACTATGCATACTTGACTCGGTTGTCCTTATCCTTATGATATAAAAGCTATTCCCCTCATCATCCTGTGTCGTGTCTGCACTGATATGCTCGACCACTCCCTCTAAACCACCATAACGGGTAAAATCGTAGGCGCTTATTTTTACTCTGGCCGGTAACCCAATATGAATAAAAGCAATATCCTTTGGTATTATTTTAGCTTCAATTAATAATTTATCTTCCGTTGGAACAATTTCTAATAAGACTTGCCCTGATTTAATAACGCCCCCTAAGGTCGTTATATGGATAGTCTTAATAGTTCCCACCACAGGGGAGATGATTAAGGCTTTTGATACTTTATCTTGTACACTAACCTGCGCCTCGGTTATTTTAGAGAAATCAGATTGCAATTTATTCAGCTCCGCCCGTGCTTCTGCCCGGTATTGAAGTACCGCTTCGCGACGTTTTAGTATCGATTCCCGATAACTAGACTGCAGTTTAGGTTTAACCAGACGCAACGCATTTAACTCACCGCGAATATCATTAACTGAGCGTTCCAGTTTTATTAACTCAACTTCCGGCACAATATTTTTACGGGCAAGAGGTAGAGTCAATTTCAGTTCTCTATTGGCCAATTTAAGGCTGGTCTCCAATGTTGTAATTTTGGAATTAATTTCCAACATTTCCTGCTGTCGTTGCTGAATCTGCAGTGCATAAATAGCCACCTGATTTTCAAGGTTACTTAACCGGCCTTCATACTCATTTTGTTGGCGTAGTACTAAACTCTCAGCCGTTTCTTTAAGATCATCGGGAAACTGTAATGTTTGCTTGTTAATCTTAATCTGTAATTGCCAATCTGGCACATCGGCCACTAAAATACTGCTCAACTCGGTGCGTAAACGGATAATATCGGCGCGCAAGGCATCAACTTCGCGGTTTTGTTGCGCCATATCTGAGCGAAAGCGCGTATCATCAATTCGCGCAAGCGGCTGCCCTTTTTTGACGGCCATTCCCTCTTTAACATAAAGATCTTGTAAAATCCCGCCATCCAAACTTTGAATAACCTGCACTTGTGTTGAAGGAATAACCTTACCTTGTCCCCTCGTCACACGATCCAATTCAGCAAAATATGCCCAGACAAAAAAGCAGATAAACAGAGCCACTAATGACCAAATTGTTAAACGATGAATACTCGGCGCTTGAGTTAGAATAGCACCATAAACATCATCGGCCATTTCTAAATCTTGTTTGCTTATTTTCATTGTTTAGCCCCTTTGAAAGCGGTCGCTAATGTGCCATTTTTTAACTGTTCTAAAATGAGTTTTTTAGGTCCGTCTGCCATTAAATGCCCTTTATCAAGTACCACAATGCGATCCACTAACTGCAATAGGTGCATTTTATGCGTAATTAAGACCATTGTACGGTTTTGTACAGTTTGTGTAATAGATTGAATAAATAACTTCTCAGCACGCGCATCTAAACTGGCGGTGGGTTCATCAAACAATAAAATTTGCGGATCATTTAAAATAGCACGTGCGAGTGCGATGGCTTGGCGTTGGCCGCGTGATAACAATTTCCCTCCCTCGCCAACCTGCTGATCTAAACCTGCTGATTCATGGTCAGTAAACAGACTCACTCCGGAAAGCTGTACAGCCCGCATTAATTGATATTCCGTCACTTGTCTGGTACCAAATAAAATATTGTCTTTAATTGATCCGTGAAATAGCACAATATCCTGTGGTAAATAGCCAAAATTACGGCGCAAATCACTGGGATGAATTTGCCCCTGATGTAAGCCATCATAGCGAATACTGCCTTGTGTCGGCTGGTACAAACCTAACATTATTTTTGCTAAGCTACTTTTACCTGAACCATTACGCCCTATAATGGCAATTTTCTCACCGGGCTTTATCGTCAGCGAAAGGGGATATAAAGCCGGTTTTTCAGTATCAGGATAATTAAAAGCAACATGTTCCAGAATAATATTACCTTCCAATTTAGCGCGGCTTGCAAGATGCCCTTTATTCTCAAATTCCGCTTCCTGTGCCATGATCCCATCGAGCTGTCTTAGGGAGGTGACGGTTTGATTATATCGGGTCATTAGTGCGGCAATCTTTGCCATCGGCCCGATAGCCCTGCTCGATAACATCACCGCAGCGATAATGGCACCCATCGATATCAGTCCTTCGGAAACACGGTAGACTCCTAATATAATCACCGCAATAACCGACATTTGGATAATAAAACTGGCAACATTAGACACTGAATTAGTGATCACTTTGGTTTTTAATTGCCAATTCGATGTATGCCCTAACATCTGTTGCCAGGCATTCTGTACTATGCCCTCGGCGCCATTGGCTTTAATGGATTCAACCGCGGATAAGCTCTCAACCAAATGACCATGGCGCAGACTGGAAAATTTATTACTCTCTTCAATTGCGCGGCGCAACCTGCCCTGCACTGACCAGCTATAGCCCAGGATTAATACCGTTGCAATAATTGAAAACAACGCTAAATCACCGGCAACAATCCATATGATAAAAATAAAGAAGATTGAAAAAGGCAAATCAACCAGTGCCGTAATTGTCGCTGAAGATAAAAATTCGCGAATGCTGTCAAATTCGCCAAGTTGCTTTGCCATACCGCCAATACTGGCCGCTCTTTTTTCCAGCGGAATGCCGATAATTTTTGCAAACAGTTTTGAAGAGACCTGAATATCGACTTTTTTTCCTGCCATATCAATTAAATAACTACGCAGCTGCTTTAAAATAAAATCAAAAATATAAGCAACGGATCCACCGATTGCAAGTACCCACAAGGTTTCAAAAGCCAGGTTAGGTACCACCTTGTCGTAAACATTCATCACGAATAAGGGGGATATTAAGGCAAAAATATTAACCAGAATGGAGGCAATAATAACATCACGGTAGATAGGTGCTGATTGTCGAATGGTATCCCATAACCAATGCTTTTTGGTATCAGCCAGATGCACATCAAAATCACGATCGCCACTGTAATTTTGTTTTATTAAAAACAAATAACCAACATAAACGGACTCTAATGCTTCAACCGTAAGCAGTTCTTCACCACCCGTTTCGGGTAGGGTCAGCACAACTTTATTAGCCTGAATATCTATTTCCTGTAATACACAGGCTTTTTGATCCTTAAGCAGTAAAACACAGGGCAATAGCATAGCCGGTATATTATCCAAGCTTTTACGACTTAATTTTGCACTTAAACCCGCTCGTGCAGCGGCTTGCGGCAATAATTCCGGTGATAAATTTATCCCGGTTAACGGTAAACCCGCGGATAATGCTTCGCTGGAGCAGGGATTGCCAAAATGCTCACTCAGCAAGACTAAACAATCAAGAAGCGGATCTTCTGTCATACGCTGGGCGGCGTTAATGGTCCATTGTTTTGTTTGTGGCATTAAATAAATTACTCTTACAAAGACGTCGGTTTAGAAAGTAGGTTTTAATCTTAAATATCAAAGAGAAACAATCTTTCTCTTTGATCAACTTATGTCATAAATCAATATTATTCAAATAAAAAATCAAGGTATTGACGTGGCGGCAATATAACCCAAAGAACAGCTTCATAACATGCTCTTTGGGTTGTTGCTTCTGGTAAGGATTAAATAATGATAGCTTCGTCAATTGTTGCCTGAATAAGCTCTGCATCAGATGATGGAGCCCCTATTATTAATGCGCCATCACTTATCAATGAATTGATAATAGTGACTTCATTTTGAGTCGTTTGATCATCAACCCCGTCCAGCTTAGTGCCATCTAAGACAATGGTTTGAGAAACGGTTGTGCCGTCCCCATTCTCATAAATAGAGATTGTCGTATTACCATCTGCAAAGGAAAAATCCAGATAATTCCCGAGATTATCGCCCGTTTCATCCTGTAATAACTCACTAAAATCAAGTGTATCGATGCTTTGATTAAAATCAGAGATTGTATCTTGCCCATTTTCACCGCTTAGCCAAACAAAAGGTTGATCTCCCGTTAAAGTGTCATCATCCAGGCCGCTCATTAAGGTATCACTGCCATCACCGCCGATAAGCAGATCATTTATCTGTTCGTTAGTACCAAGAGAATCGTTAAGCACATTATCAAGCTCACGCTGATCAAATTCAGACTCATCCATATCGGCATGAAGTTCGAGCATATCTTGTACATGCTCCATAGCCGCATCTTCACTCAAAGCGGATTGACCGGTAGCGGCAATCAGACTTACAAGCTCTTGCTCTGACATCGAAGCTAAATCAAAGTTCTCTTCGGAAAAGGCATCGCGCATTGCTTGCGTGATAACAATACCATCGTAGGCATCATCGTTATTATCCAGCGACTGCAACAAAACAGCCATATTTTCAACATATTCATCATTTACATCAGTACGACTCACTTGCGCAATATCCTGCAGGAACACTTGACCGTCTGTGATATCAGACATATCAATAGTCCCTATCACTAAGGCACCAATAGTGAAGGTAACAATATCACCAGACTTATAATCAAAATCACCATCAGCGCCGGTTAATCCGAATAATTCTGACGTCGTTTGATAACTCAGACCTTCAATAATACCATCAATAATAACAGCCGAGTTGGTATCCAATTCATATTGTTTTTCAGTAGCATTATAGGTGTAGCTGGCGTCGCTAAACTCAATATGCTCAGCACTCGTAACGGTAAAGTCTAAGTCTATCTGGCCATTACTCTTAAGTTTGATAGTAGGCACACCCGCATCAACAGAAACTACATTGCTAGTATCAATATCTTCTGAGCTAAAGCTGCTCAAAATTAAAGTGTCAATACCTGTTCCCAAATTAACTGTTCCAGTAGTATTGGCGACGTCTCCCAGAATGGTTAATGTATCGTTAGCGATCCCCATATCGATACTGGCAGAACCCTCAAGCCCCCCCGTGATAGTAATAGTATCAGCAAAAGTACCTGTACTAATACTGGCAGAACCCGTAAGTGAACCTCCAATAGTGATAGTATCCGCATCAGTCTCTGTACCACTAGCCGAAGTATCAATAGAAACACTCCCTTCCACATTACCACCGATAATAATAGTATCCCCGTAAGTCCCTGTATTAATAGAGACACTGTCTTTTACATCACCATCGATCTTAATAGTATCCCCGTAAGTCCCTGTATCAATAGAGACACTCCCTTCCACATTACCAGTGACATTCACAGTATCAGCAAGAGTACCTGTATAAATAGAGACATTGCCTTTTAGATCACCATCGATCTTAATAGTATCCTCGTCAGTCCAAGTATCAATAGAGAAATCACCTTGCACATCACCAGTGATATCAAGGGTATCTGCCCCAGTTCCCATAAAGATATCGGCATCGGCAGCAACATCACTGTCACCGGTGATATTAATTCCATCAGCAACAGTAAGGGTATCGTCACCTTCCCCCATATCAATACTAACAGAATCCTCAATTCCAGCACCTATGGTAATAGTATCGTTACCGGTCCCCATATCGATAGTGACAGACCCTATCAGTGCACCACCGATGGTAATCTCGTCATTGCCGGTCCCCATGCTAATAGATACATTATCCTGCACATTATCAGCAACCTGAAGAGTATCGTCACCTTCCTTCATAATAATAGAGACCGAATCCTTAAGTCCAGACCCGCCAAATCCAGCCCCTCCAACTTCCATACAGTCATCTTCAGAACCGATAATAATATCGTCATTACCGGTATTCGTCATAATAATGACATTATTAGTTACATCATCGGTGATTTGAAGAATATTGTTACCGGTTCCCATAGTGATCTTGGCAAAATTCTGAACGCCACCACCGATGGTAATATCGCCATTGCCAGTCCCCAGAATAATCTCTGCATTATCTTTCACATCATAAGCAATGCTAAGAGTATTATTATCGGTATGCATATTGATAGTGGCATCATCCTCAACGCCACCCGAGATGGTCACAGTGTCATTACCCGTAGCGGTATCAATAACGGCATTATCTGTCACATAATGAATGCCGGTAATAGTATCGTTACCGGTGAGAGTCTTAATCTCTGCATCGAGTGTAATATTCTGTTTATTAAAGCTCACGACGTCATCACCAGTGGTAAAGGTATATGCATCTGAATCATTAGCTTCAGTAATATCCTCGTAGTCAGGGTCACTGTCCGTGGCTAATTGCACTGCCGCCATAATAGTGCCCGTGCCGCTTTCACTGCCAATATTTAAAGTGAACTTTTCAGTTGGGTCCGTACGCCCACTCTCTGTGCTCGGTATCGTCACAGTAAAACTGCTGACACCGGCAGGCACTGTAATAGTGTCACCCGCAGCATTAAGTGTTACACCATCACTAAATTCTGCATCGCCATAATCAAGGCTGTCAGTGTCGATATCGGTCAAACTAAAGTTATATATTTGATCATCGCCCGACACGCCACTAAGGCTTACGGCAAAAACTAAGTTATCACCTTCATCAGCACAGAAATCGCCAACACTGCTGATAGTCGGTGCAATTTCATCTATCGAAACATTAATTGTGCCTGGACTTGTATCACCATCACTATCAGTCAAGTTATAGGCAAAACTCAAGTCAATATCGCTAACCATATCAATATAACTAGTTGCTGTTACTGCAACACGGAAAGAACCTGGTTTGTTAGCAGAATCTGTATTTGTAACAACAACATAATCAATCAAAGGATCACTGCTATTGAGTGTATATATACCATTAATGGAGAAATTCACTGTCTCAACAACTTCACCATTCACATCCCAGGCAACTATTTTACCAGGAGTTGGTTGACCATTAGATAAGATCTCAATAGATACTGATGTCGCATCTGGAACAATGTCTAATTTTAATATTTCATTAATTCCAACATCTAGCCCTCCACCATCTTCATTAACCGTATTTGAACTTTTTACTCCGATATACCCATTGTTGTAATTAACTTCTATCGCTTCTAAATTGGAGGGGTCAAGAGCATTAGTTGCTGTTGCTAGAATAAGCGTTACGTCACTATTACTCCCAGTTAATTCCAATGAACCATTAACGCCTCCAGTATGTGCAACCAATCCACTGACGCCACTTTCAGTACCAAATTTAACGTCTTGATTATAGGTAAACTGTGGAGCTCCCACTCCCTCATTAAGACTAACATCCAAGGTCATTACCGTGGTTGCGCCGCCATCAATAGTACCAATGACTTGATCATTTTCTGAATCAAATTCAAACTTGACAAGTTGACTATTAGCATAAATATTTGGCATGGTTGAGCTAGTCTCATCCCAAGCAAAATCATTGTTTGAATCAGCAGATAATTGTATTGTAGTTCCGTCATCATCGGTTAAATTACCACTGTTCGAATAGTCATCTTCATTGTTAGTCATCAATGTTTTAGTGACAGCGACCGGCACATCATCCACTATTGTAATCACCAGATCTGCAGTGTGCACAGTAGAATCTGCATCGGTGATTGAATAAGTAAAAGTATCAACCACGCTATTAGCACCGTCACCATCTCCATGAGTCACTGCATTATTCAAGGTATAAGTGTAATGACCAAAATCAGCTGAAGTATTATCGGCATTCACTGTTAATGTATTACCATCATCTGTCGTAACAGTAATAATACTATTGGCAGCAGCAACCCCGTTAATAGAAGAAAGGACAGCTCCTTCTGCTAAATTATCATTACCAAAAATATTACCCGTTGAGATCTCTGCATTACTTGCACTATTAGTGCCAATAGCCAACGCATTTTCGTAAACTGTATTTGTATCATTAGCGTTAGTTGAATTGCTTTCAATACTGATGTTTTTACTCGTACTGCTTACAGAATCCCCATTTGTATCTTGGTTATGTACTGTCACTGTTAATTCGAAACTTTCATCAACACCAGATAACGTCAGACTGCTTAACTCATCTCCAACTATCGTCCATGTGCCATTACCATCAGTTGTACCAGCGCTTAATAAAACGCCATCAGGCACGCCAGAAATTGTATATCCTGTAATTGACTCTGAACCATCTGTATCTGTTAGTTGAGCGTAGATATGAAGGATTGCATTACCATCTTCATCAGTAAGAACAGTTGTGTCACTCGTTGGGATCCTGTCGAAGCTGATAGAATTAATTAAATAATCATCACCCGATGTTGGTGCAGTGAATACAATCGTATCAAACAACACCCCATTTTCAGGTTGCAAGGTCACAGCGGGATCAACACCATCACTCCCACCGATGCTGAGACCTTCACCAACTGAGACACCATCCATAAAGAATTCATATTTTGCATCTTCATTTGAATGCTTCCATGCAAATGCAACATCAACAGATGCGACTGCATTTTCTAGATTAACTATCAGCTCTTCAGATACTGTCCCATTAAAACCAAGTTCATCATCGGCACCTGATGCCGCGCCCTTAACACCAAACCCAATTGGATTTCCATGAAAGACCACGTTATCTACAGAGGCATCTGACAAGGTATCATCTGAATTTATACTGCGACCGGTTACACTAAATCCGCTATCTGATTCACTAAAATTAGTGACATCTACATTTTGAGTAACCGCCTCTCCTGTAATATTTAAAACTGGAGCATCTGCAACCGCTACGACACTGACAGGAACATCTTTTGACACGCTAACGTGTCCATCATTTACAGTAATCTGCAAAGTGGCATCTACATCACTATTTTTAGATGGAGTGAAAGTCCAAGTACCGTCATCATTATTTATCAAAACACCATTGGATGAAGTCACACTTTCAACGGTAATAGCATCATTATCAACATCAGAAATTTGTGCCAAAATTTGAGCGGTTGTTATCGTATATGAAGTATCTTCATTTGTACTAAGGCTGAAATCATCTATTGTCGGCGCATCGTTGGTACCGGTGATCGTCACCAC
>NZ_PJBP01000098.1 GCF_002836415.1 Psychromonas sp. MB-3u-54
CATCTAACTAGTTGATTTATTGAGTACGATTAATACAATAGAAGAAATCACTAGCAGAAGATACGTCGTTTTTTTCTCATTTTTAATTCTAAGATGTACCTCACAGAAAGCGCAGAATTAACATAAAACTAACATGAAGTTAACATAAAAATAACGAAAAAATAACACAAAAATAATTCAATACATTGTCTGCCATCCGTGTAGAGAAAGTTTTTTCCCGATTTTTTATTGTTTTTTATGCGTTATTTACGCATGAAATTTCCCCCAAGCACTGTAAAGGGTGGATCTGTTATTTTTATATTTTTTAAAGAGTCTTTTTTAAGGACCTAAAATTAACATTTATAAATGTATTTCAGTGCTTTCCCTCAGCAAAATTTAGAAATTTAAGTCCAGAATTATCTTCCGTCGAAGCGTCATTCTTTGTCTTAAATATTAATCTATTAAGCGGCTAAATTGTGCAGCTTTCCAGTGTTTTTATTTGTATTTTCAGCCGTCAAAATTTAATGTTTGCAAACATAATAATCTCAACATTCAGCCAAAATTGATCTCCAAAAATTGAGGTGAAATACAAAGTTGAATTAATTTGGCGATTTTATCGGAGTATAAATAACGGCCATGGCTCACGATTAAAACCACCCGCACCAGAGTCAATGCGATGATCCAGTACCCATAAAGCGCTCGACTATTGTATTCAGATAATATTCAGCGAATCCTTCACTGCCGCCGCATTCACTAATATCGATAAAATGAACTCAAAAATAAGCAGATACCCTTCAAGAACATATAACAGAAAGAGAAGTTTAAAGGGGGATTTTTCTCTCCGCCGATCGATGCAGTAAGAGATAATAGACACTGATATTGTAATTATTGATGATCTTGTCACCACAGGCTCGACCGTAAATAGTTTGTGCCACGGAAGGTTAGAAGCAGGGGCACAACGAATTGATATTTACTGTATCAGCAGAGCATCATTAGCCGTTCAAAAATCATCACACATCTGCTAATTTCACATTTTTTATACAAGTGAAAATGAACGCCAGCCAGACATAAGACTATTTTTTAATCTTTGCTATTGATTTAATTCATGACACCCTAACATTCGCCACGTGCTGGCCAGATAAAGTTATTTACAATCAGCTCAGCGTATTTTATGCAATCAAAACAAAGAATTGCTTTAGTTGACGCATTGTTTTGCTTCATCTATTCCGATACCAATGAGCGCTTATCCGTCAGCAAGTAAAATAATCACTATTATTTTTTTTTCTTCTTATCTATAATGCTTGAGTAATTTACTCAAGAATAAAGGTCCAACCATGATTGAAATCACTCCAATTGCACAAGCACATTTTAAAAAATTACTTGAACCACAAAAAGAAGGCACACACATTCGCGTGTTTGTTATTAATCCCGGCACAGCCAAAGCTGAATGCGGTGTTTCTTATTGCCCGCCAGAAGCCGTTGAAGGCAGTGACACACGGTTAACTTTTGATGGATTTGATGCGTTGATTGATGAGGTTAGTGTACCCTTTTTAGAAGATGCCTTTGTAGATTTGGTGGAAGAAGATGCGGGAACTCAGCTGACGCTTAAGGCGCCCAATGCAAAAATGCGTAAGGTAAAAGATAATGCGCCACTACTTGAACGTGTTGAGTATGTTATCCAGGTTCAAATAAACCCACAACTAGCAAGCCACGGTGGTTTTATCAAATTAATAGAAATAACAGCGGATAATGTTGCTATTATTGAATTTGGTGGTGGTTGTAACGGTTGCTCTCAAGTTGATTTGACCCTTAAACAAGGTGTTGAAAAAGAGCTGATAGATGAATTTTCTGGCGAGCTAAATGCTGTGCGAGATATCACAGAGCATGAAAGTGGTGATCACTCTTTTTATAAATAAAAAATTTATTAACAAGGGCTAAAAACAAACTTAGCCCTTATTTACAAGTACGAAATAATCCTCAGAATGTATTCACTTCCTCCTGTTCATCCGACCAATAGCAAAGTAATTGTATTATTTTCAAGCGACTTAAGAACAGCAGATATAATAATTTGGCAAGAATTATTTTTATAGAAATAGGCTCATCTGGAATTATTTTGTTTATTTTGCGTGTAGCGTCAAATAACACGAGCATTTTATGAGCAAACAGAGTAGAATGCGCCACCCTCGCAGAAGGATTCATTTTCTCCTTGCGAAACTTTCAGATTAAACCTACTACGCGGTTGATAATACAAAAAATTAATAGATGGTTTCAGTAATTGAACTGAAATGATTGAGTTGATGTAGGTATAGGCTGAATTTAGTGTACTTAAGTTATTGCTTAAATACAGACTTAAACCGAACTGATGAGGCCAATATGTCAGAGTCAACAAATACCAATCAAGAAGTTACCTTACCAAATTTTACTGAACTAAATTTACCAGAAGCACTAACAAAAGTTGTTTCTGAATTAGGTTATGAAACCCCCTCTCCAATTCAAGCACAATGTATTCCTCTGTTGTTAGAAGGAAAAGATGTTCTAGGTCTTGCACAAACAGGAACAGGCAAAACGGCAGCATTCGCTTTACCTTTACTGGCCAACATCGATATTAATCTAAACCAACCACAAGTATTAGCCCTTGCGCCAACACGTGAGTTAGCAATTCAGGTTGCCGAAGCATTCCAAACCTATGCGCGCCATTTACGCGGTTTCCATGTACTTCCTATTTATGGCGGTCAAAGTTACGACATCCAATTTAAGCAGTTAAAACGTGGACCTCAAGTTGTTGTTGGTACACCCGGTCGTATAATGGATCACCTAAAACGCAAAACATTAGACTTATCAAATATTAAAACATTAATACTTGATGAAGCCGATGAAATGTTACGTATGGGTTTCATTGACGACGTTGAAACAATCATGAAAGAAATGCCGGATAAGCGCCAAACCGCACTTTTCTCTGCAACTATGCCTGATCAGATTAAACGTATTACAAAACGTTATATGAACAGTCCAACTGAAGTTAAAATCCAAAGTAAAACATCAACTGTTGAAAATATTGAACAGAAATGTTGGATAGTGCGTGGCGTTAATAAACTTGATGCCCTAACACGTATGCTTGAGACTGAAGAATATGATGGTGTAATCATCTTTGCGCGTACTAAAACAGCAACAGTTGAATTAGCCGAGCGCTTAGAAGCCCGCGGTTACCGAAGCGCAGCATTAAATGGTGATATGAATCAACAAGTGCGTGAACGTACTATTGCTCGTTTGAAATCAGGTGGCTTAGATATTTTAGTCGCAACTGACGTTGCTGCACGTGGTCTTGACGTAGAACGCTTAAGTTTAGTAGTCAACTATGATATTCCGACGGATACAGAATCTTATGTTCACCGTATTGGACGAACAGGCCGTGCGGGTCGTAAAGGTAAAGCAATCTTATTCGCAGCACCACGTGAACGTCGTTTATTAAAAGCGATTGAACGTGCAACCCGTCAAGAAATTACTATCATGGACTTACCTAGCCGTGATGAAGTCACTAAAACCCGTATTGCTAATTTTCAAAAACAACTTTTATCTGTTGTTGAAAGTGAAGATCTTACTTTCTACCGTACTTTATTCGAAGAAATCGAAAACAATACGGATATTGATCATTTAGATCTTTCTGCGGCGCTTCTTTATCTTGCACAGAAAGAAAAACCTTTACAGCCAGTTGAAGAAAAATTTGTCGAGCCACGCCCAAATACTCGTGAACCTCGCGAGGAACGTGGACGCCGCGACCGTAACGATCGTGGACGTACTGAACGTAGTGACCGTGGACGTCCTGAGCGTAGTGAACAAGGAGGTGATAAACCTCGTGGACGCGGACGCCCGACAGATGTTGAATTAGAAGTATATCGTATCGATGTAGGTCGTTCACATGGTGTTCAAGTTAAAAACATTGTGGGTGCCATTGCTAATGAAGCTGATATCAATAGCCGTTTTATTGGTGATATCAAACTCTCTGATGATCATTCAACTATTGAATTACCAAAAGGTATGCCTGCTGAAACACTTAAACACCTTGAAAATGTTTATGTTTGTAAACGTCAGTTGAATATCAAAAAGAACTAAAAAACGCTTCTAAATAGCGTTTTAGTTTGAAATCAAGGGTGCTTTTAGCACCCTTTTTTTATGCCCAAAATATAAGATCAACTTTGCAGCGCATAAATAGTTAACGGAAGATTATTAATAAAAGGTTATCTTTGGATAGCAGATATATAAGCGGGGCAGGACGAAAAAGAATTTGGGTAAATAATATAATACCAAAAGAATTAATTAAGTGATCATGATTGCGAAGGAAAAATCAGTACTAATAAGGCGTGAGTTGCAGGAGATAGTTGTTCTCACTTCAAAACTCACAACGCAGTTAGGGATGATTTTAACCAGCAAGGGTGATCACCTTTTTAGTTCTTGTGGTATAAGATCTAGACAACGCCTTTACAGCTGTAAAAGCGTTGTCTGAATTAAGGACTTTTTCCTTGTCACTGTCTTATCCGCGACATCTAACTTACCCGGCTTCTATCTTGTTAAAAGAAAAAAACTCAATATGTGATAGTCACGGCAGATAAACAGCCTTTATTTTTTAGTTGGCCGCTTCCAGTTATTAATATTACGCTGTTTAGCACGACCAACGGCTAATGCATTCTCCGGTACATCGATCATTATGGTTGAACCGGCACCCGTTGTTGCCCCGTTATTGACGGTAACAGGTGCGATCAACTGACAGTCGGATCCGATAAATACATCATCGCCAATATAAGTATGGAATTTGTTCGCGCCATCATAATTACAGGTGATAGTACCTGCCCCGATATTAACCCTTTCACCTAGTGTGCTATCCCCTATATAACTTAAATGGCCACACTTAGTGCCATTACCCAGGGTTGATTTTTTAATCTCAACAAAGTTACCGACATGCACCTCTTCTTTAAGCACGCTTTGAGGACGAATACGGGCAAATGGACCGATAGTTGCACGGGCGCCAATACTACTGGCTTCGATAATTGAGTTGGCCTGGATCACCGCATTATCAGCAATATCACAATCAATAAGAATACAGTTTGCGCCAATCACAACACCGTTACCCAAATTAACATTACCCTGGATAATAACATTGATATCAATTTCAACATCTACACCACAAGTTAATGTTCCGCGTAAATCAAAGCGGTTTGGATCGCGCAGCATCACACCGCTGAGCAGCAGTTCAGTCGCTTTGTTGAGCTGGTAAGCACGTTCTAGATTGGCAAGCTGCAGGCGCGTATTAACACCTTCAACTTCAGTTGCACTTTCTGGCTGGACAGCAGAGATAGTGCGTCCCTCTAAATGCGCCATTTTAATAATATCGGTAATATAATATTCGCCGGCGGCATTTTCATTACTTAACGCGGGCAGCCAACGACTTAAATCATTGGCATCAGCCACAAGAATGCCGGTATTAACCTCTTTAATGCTTAGTTGCGCTGGTGTTGCATCTTTTTGCTCAACGATACCAGCAACCTCACCATTAATACGTTCTATACGCCCGTAACCCATTGGATTATCGAGTTCAACGGTTAATAATCCAATACCACCAGACGGTTGTGCCGCAATTAAATCTGTTAATGTTTTTTCGGAAAGCAATGGCACATCACCATAAACCATGAGAATTTTTTCATCATTTTTAAAATGAGGCAGTGCAATTTGCATTGCATGGCCGGTGCCTAATTGTTCGTCTTGTTTGATCCAATTGAGACTGCCATCGGATATTTTTTCCTGCAGCTTCTGCCCACCATGGCCATAAATCAAATGAATACTGTCAGAACCGATACTTTTAACCGTATCAATCACATGTTGAACCATAGGTTTATCTGCAATTTTATGGAGCACTTTGGGAAGATCAGAACGCATACGAGTTCCTTTGCCGGCGGCAAGGATAACAACGCTTAAAGACATAGAGAAAACCTCAATAATTAAAAAATCAAAAAATTAAAGATACCATTCTAACGAAGTTTTTACCTTTAACGAATAATAAAATGACATACACGTATTTTATCAATGAATTAAGCGTGAAAATTTAGTATATACCCAAACTATTTGAAGATGCGGATTCAGAGTTTCGCCCGGATGCTAGAACAAGGCGTAACATGATGAGAAGGGTTATTCCCTTTTCAAGTGTTGCAACGCAGTGCTAGCTTTCGGGCGAATCTCCCGAAGGGCAAGGCGATAAACAATGCTCTTCGTTGTTAAAAGGCTTTGATTGAGAATAACTAGATCATCAGCCTTCTGCCTAGAACATCATCATTTATAGTCTTGCTGATTCCTGCATCTTCAAGTAATTTGGGTATAACTATTCAGATAGTTTGATGAAATAAGCGTTAGCACTATAAAAATCAACTGTTTTTCATCATAATCGAAAACAGAGATTACCCGTTTTTAACTTTTCCCTAAAATATAGGCTATTTTATGAAACAACAAATATTGCAAGAGATGCGTGTTTTAGTCACTATCAATGAAGAAATGGAAATTAAACGTCGGATCAATTTCATCAAAGAAAAATTACAGCAAGCTGGCTGCCATACTCTGGTTTTGGGTATCAGTGGCGGTGTTGATTCAAGTACCGCCGGTCGTTTATGTCAACTCGCCGTTGAACAATTAAATCAATCGACAGATACGGACAAATATCAATTTATTGCCGTTCGACTTCCCTATGCGATTCAGAAAGATGAAGATGAGGCACAATTAGCCTTACAATTTATACGACCTTCACATGTCACTACGGTTAATATAAAAAATGGCGCCGATGGCATACATGAAAGCACCTTAGTGGCACTCCATGACAGTAGCGTCACTCTTTCTGCCGATACCAATATTGACTTTATTAAAGGTAATGTTAAAGCGCGGATGCGGATGATCGCACAATATGAAATTGCAGGATTAACCGGTGGGTTAGTTGTCGGAACGGATCACAGTGCAGAAAACATTACCGGTTTTTATACTAAACATGGCGATGGGGCTTGTGATTTAGCACCCTTATTCGGTTTAAATAAACGTCAGATTCGCGCATTAGCTAAACAGCTCGGCGCACCTGCAATATTAATTGAAAAAGCACCAACTGCTGACCTGGAAGAAGATAAACCTCAGCTGCAGGATGAACATGCTTTAGGGATTACTTATGATCAAATTGATGATTTCTTAGAGGGTAAAGCTGTTACCCAGGAAATTGAGGATAAGTTAATCGCAATTTACCTGCGCACCCAACACAAGCGCCAAGCTGTTCCCACTATTTATGATTGATCAAATTAATCCCAAACTACTTAAAAATGCAGATTTAAGTAGTTTGGGTATAAATCCTCAGGTTGAACATTAACTTTATCTTTTTATTAAGCCAGATTATGCAAAACACTAGCCATAGCAAAGCAGAAAATGGTAGATTTAAGGCTCAGGTTAATCATTAACCACAACATTTTTTATTTGTTTAACAGAAAGGATTAATAGATCATGAAAAAAGTAGGCTTAGTTGGTTGGCGCGGTATGGTGGGTTCTGTGCTTATGCAAAGAATGCGCGATGAAAATGATTTTGCAACAATTGAACCTGTATTTTTTACCACCTCGCAAGTTGGTCTTTTAGCACCAGAGATTGGTAAACCAAGTGATACATTAAAAGATGCATTCGCCATTGACGAACTGGCTAAGATGGATATCGTGGTCACCTGCCAAGGTGGTGATTATACTAACGAAGTCTACCCAAAACTGCGCGCTGCGGGCTGGAAGGGTTACTGGATTGATGCAGCGTCTTCATTACGTATGCAGGATGACAGTATTATCGCATTAGATCCTGTCAACAAAGATGTTATACAGCAAGGCATTAAAGATGGCGTAAAAACCTTCGTTGGTGGTAACTGTACCGTTTCATTATTATTAATGGCATTAGGCGGTTTATTCGAAGAAGAATTAATCGAATGGGTAACTCCGCATACCTACCAGGCAGCTTCGGGTGCCGGCGCACGGAATATGCGCGAACTTATTAGTCAGATGGGCTCTATCAGCGCATCTGTTGCCGATAAATTGGCCGATCCCGCTTCTGCGATTTTGGAAATAGATCAGCAGGTAGCTGAACATATTCGCAGTGATGCCCTGCCAACAGAGCAGTTTGGTGCCCCCTTAGCAGGCAGTTTAATTCCCTGGATTGATGTTCCTATGCCATCGGGTCAAAGTAAAGAAGAGTGGAAAGCCCAGGTTGAAGCAAATAAAATTTTAGGTACAAGTGACAAGCAGGTGCCGATTGATGGTTTATGTGTCCGTATTGGTGCAATGCGCTGTCACAGCCAGGCAATCACCATGAAACTTAAAAAAGATATTTCAGTTGCGGAAATTGAACGCATTTTAGGCGCACATAATGAGTGGGTTAAAGTGATTCCAAATGAACGTGATATCACTATAGAAGAACTTTCTCCTGCTAAAGTCACCGGTACTTTAACTATTCCTGTCGGCCGAATTAGAAAATTAGCAATGGGACCGGAATACGTTACTGCGTTTACGGTTGGTGACCAATTATTATGGGGCGCTGCCGAACCACTTCGTCGTATGCTGAACATTTTACAAGCGTCATAACACTAAGCCAATGATAGCAATTTTCATTCATAAATAGTCTGACATTATGTAATAAAAGTGCATGATAGTAAGGCTATTGCGAATGAAAATAATATTATGCTCTACTTTAAGCAATAATATTAATTAAATATTTATTCCGATTAGTATTATAAAGGCTTCTTAATCGAGGCCTTTATATATATTACCCTCCGCCACGAACGCCCTTTTATGTCCCTGCCTTACGTCCTATTAGCTGTTTCAGGAATCATTATCTGTCTCTCATATTATTCATTTTATGGACTCTTTAAGTGTCGAGGAATCCAATTATCTATGCTTTCGGCTAATGCCTTGCCCGGCACACTTTTAGATTAAACAAAATTGATCGTTGAAAGATATGACATGAAGATACTGACTAGCACCTTTTCAATGGTTATAACGCAGAACGGGTATACGCAGGGAAAGTGAGAGGTAACCATCTTCAGTATTATGAAGCCTTGAATCTGGTCACCTCTCAACTTGCTTATTTCAGTATCTTTAAATAACTTAGCGATAACTGTGATGGTCAATAAAAATATTAACTGTTACGTCTTTTCAGATGAATACCTGCCAGCATGCAGCGCACAGAGCCACCAGCCAGCTCTATGGTAGGAATAGTAATTGGAACAATTTTGGCGTGTTTTTCAATAGTTTGAATCTGCTCATCCTTCAGCACATCATATGCTCGCTGCGAAATTGCCAATAATGAATGCCCAGTGTTATCGGTTAACTCCAGAGCATTACCGGCAAAGTTGTCGATTTGATCATAGCTTAACTCAATAACTTCCCTGCCGCTTTCAATCAGACGGATTTTGATTTCCTCACGTCTTTCCACATCAACAATCATATCCAGACAGATCAACGCATAATCTGTTCCTATCGCCATCATGACATTAGTGTGATAGATAGGTTGACCTGCTTTATCTGCAGTTTCAAAAGCCATTGGCTCATAACCAAACATAGTACAGAAGCGCTCAAGATTAATATCATTGGCACGGTTTGATTTCGCCGTATATGCGACTCTCTCAATATGATCGAAAACCATCGCGCCGGTGCCTTCTAAAAAAAGGTTGTCCCACTCCAAACCAGAAAAATCGACAACAGACTGCACCCGGTATTCGCGTTTCAACAGCTCGATCACGTCACTGCGACGCTCACGCCTTCTGCTGGGTGAGTACATAGAGTGAATGGCAACATTACCGCCTGAATGGGTAGAAAGCCAATTATTAGGAAAGACACTGTCCGGTGTTTCATTATCGCCATAGTCATGAAAAACATGCACTCTCACACCATGGCTTTCGAGCATCTCTACCATAGTATCGAACTCTTGTTTAGCCAACGCGCTGAGATCTTTATTATTATTGTTGGAAATATTTTGAAAGGCATTATCTCTCGAGGTTTCGGGATTCGAGTAAAAATTCCAAGGGCATACCATTGCGACGGCATTAGGGGATTGAACTAAGGACATAGATTACCTCAATAAAAATTTCATCTATAAATACAAATTAGAGTCCCCTTATAATAAAGGGGGAATAAAAACGTGGTTTAAAATATATTGGATAAAAATCGCTGCAGTCTGGATACGTTGGTGAAGCAAATATATTTTAGGAATAGCATCCACTAATAACTGACTAGATGCTGTAAACAGCAGACTTCATTTTCAGGATATCCAGACTCCTGTCATCTATTTCATCCAATTTTCCATCTATACAAGCTTCATATAGCCAGTGTGAAAATCATATTAAATTTGCCAACAGTTTACCCGTTCGGCTGCATAAGTAATATGCAGTTAAGGCAATCGATAAAGATTTAACCTTAAATTGAGCTAAGTGCGTCTGCCGAAGACACTATCGAGTAGCATGATGCTGCAGCCTGAAAAAGGGATAGAATTTTATAAGCGAAAACATCACCCGTTCCTCTGTTAACAGAGCCATAAGCATGATGCGCATCGGGAAGAGTGAAAAGTTAGACAAGAGCATAGATCAGCAGCCTGAACCGTGGTTTATTGTCACTTGAATAAAAAGGGTAAAGAAAGAAGTACAGCCATAGTGGTTTTTCCCAACCAAAGTGCGTTAAGCCCACCACTCATGGCGACGAAAAAAACACTTAATATATGCATGACTTATAATATAATAAGGAGAAAAAACAGGAAGAAAATATCATCCTGTCTCTTCAATCTAGCAACGCAAGAGCAGCAGGCTACACTGCTTTTTTAAGTGTTTCCTTAGTGCTATCTTGCATTAGGCCGAACAAATCTTTAGGGTTTTCCATCTGCGGAACCAGATTAATCCGCTCACCCATCTGAAGTTCTATCGCCAGATCGTAGATGTAACGAAGAACAGACAGATCCTCCAGCGCAAAACCAACCGCATCAAAGATGGTGATCTGCGCTTTACTGTCACGGCCTTTTTCTGTGCCTGCAATGACTTTCCACAACGGGTTAACCGGATAATCAGCTGGAAGCTGCTGGATTTCGCCTTCTACTCTTGTCTGAGGCTCATGCTCGATGAAAATTTTGCCTGCGCGAAGCACGTCAATATGGAGCTCTGTTTTTCCAGGACAATCCCCACCCACGCCGTTGATGTGCATTCCAGGTTCAATCATATCCGGAGTCAGAATGGTTGCGCAGGCCTTATCTGCTGTTACTGTTGTTACAATATCAGCACCTTTAACGCACTCTTTTGCAGATGCAGCTTTAATAACCTTAAGGTTTGGGTACGCTTTTAAATGTTCAGCCACCTTATCCATCGCCTGTGCATCAATATCAAAAATGCGCAGTTCTTTAATACCAATAATACTATGGAAAGCGATAGCCTGAAATTCGCTCTGAGCACCACAACCAATTATGCCCATGATTGATGAATCAGGATTAGCCAGTGCCTTTGCTGCCATAACGGAAGTGACGGCAGTGCGCATTGCGGTGGAGATTGTAAGCTCACTCAGCAAGCGCGGAAAGCCGGTATCCACATTGGAAAGTGCACCAAACGCCATTACCGTTGACATGCCTAGTTGTGGATTGGACGGGTGACCGTTTACATATTTAAAACCGTAATTGATATCATCGGCAACCGGCATAAGCTCTATCACGCCAACATCACTATGAGCGGCTGTTCGAGCTGACTTGTCGAATTTTTCCCACTGACAAAAATCATCTTCTATATATTCCAGAAGACCTGCCATAAATGCTTCAGTACCATGAGTACGAACCAGTGAACTTAATTCATTAACATCTAAAAATAACGTCATGCCTTTACTCCAAAATAAAAAATTACTTGATGTAAAGATTCTAGCAAGCAAGAGAGCCAACAAAAAGACATAAAAATGTACAAATTACCAACCAAATAAAGCATAATGAAAGGCAAATGTTACATTATGTCATGTTGATGATAATGGGAAGAATATGATGAGAAATTTGGATAATACCGACAGACAACTTCTGCCGCTTTTGAGAAAAAATGCACGCACACCTGTGGTTAATCTGGCAAAGGAACTGATCGTTCCCGGACAATGGAGCAGAACTGGATCAGAAAACTAGAATGAGAAAGAATTGTTCTTGGTTAAGTATTTTAAAACAATAAACTCGTTGGTTACCCCTTCTTCCCAAGACGAAATTAACGAAGAGCGCGTTTACGTCATGCTTACCTTCACCGATGAATATAAAAACACGGGTTTTATAGCAAGTGAAAATTCGTAATCAGTCAAAAAGGGTTGCCTGCCCTGCTTTTTATTTAACTTTTAAGCACTGTATTTTAGAGGTTTGAAACCTAGTAGCGGGAGATGGAGAGACAGCTGTCTAATATAGAAATCATCATCTTAAATCAGCATGGATTTTTTAAATGATGGTAATACTTTTCAACATAAGGGGAGGTCATCGCTGCTAAAAGGCAACCATAATCTATTTTAAAATCGACTATATCTCCCACTATTAGCTCTTTTTCACAATCAGTTGCATCTATAATTAGATGATCACTACTTGCACCAAAAGTACTTATATTCTTGTCTATTGGGATTAACCCTTCTAATCTTATATCTTGCCTTCCTACTGCAATAATAGCTCTTTTTCTTATGCCTTTATCTTTAAAATTAGGTTTATTACCAAAAGCATCCATTCCTATAATCCCCCTTGGTAATGTTGGTTTACTCTTTATTTCAATTATTTCACCCTTTAATATAAAAGCATCTTCATAGCAATTAGGTACCGGCCGTCCGTAAGCAGATTCTCTACCAAGAACAATAGACTCACCAATTCTAAGCTGATTAATTTCCTTTGGCATAGTATTATTCATAACCATATAAAGACTGCTAGAGTTTCCTCCTGAAATGACAGATAAAGTAAGTCCAAAGGTTTTTTCTACGTCTAATTTTAACTCAATAAGTTTTCCTAAGTTTGCTTTGTCTGGAATGACTCCACCATAGCAACTAAGATTTGTGCCCAGTCCAATTAAATTAACATTATCTATTTCTATTATTTTTTCTACGGTTTTAATTACGTCCGGAATGAGTACACCTTCTCTTAAATCCCCTAAATCTACCATTAGTACAATATTGTGAGTTTTATTTAAATCCTTTGCAGCAAGTCCTAGTTTAGTAATTGTAGCAAGTTCAGAATTGAAGCTTAAATCACTATACTGAACAACATTATGTACTTCACTTCCCATTGGAATTCTCAGCATTATCTTTGTACAATCTAAATCATATATTTCTTTTAAATTTAAAACTCTAGAGTCTGCAACCGACTTAATGCCAGCTTGAAGTATTGCTTCTACAATTGGCCTTTGTGCACAAAACACTTTAGTTACCATAGAAACATCTATGTGCTTTTCATTACACATGGCTAATATTGTTTTTACGTTGTGTGTTAATTTTGCTAAGTCTACTTCCACACAAGGATAAGTCTTTTTCATATGGCCACTCTCCTTTTTATAAACTAAGTTACTCTCTTCATTAATTTCCATAGCCACTGTTATGCTCACACTTTTAATTAGCCGTGCTTTGGAAATTTCTTTATTCTTTCTACTAAACTCTTAGGAGCAGGTCATAATATAATTTTCATCCTGAAGTACTACAGCACCTTTTTTAGGCTGCATTATCACTTCACCTTTTAAGAAAGTAAGCCCGCCCTTTTGGGAGTCCAAAGGGCGGGCTTACTTGTTATTTGTATTCATTGCATCCCGAAAATTTAAACGCTAGCTATCAATTCATTTTCACGATTTATTTTTTGCTGTTTCACCTCGTGGATTTCATCTTCTGTCAAAAATTCAATCTTATAACCAATCAGCGCCATGATGATTCCAATAATCGGCACAGTGTAGTTGAGTACCGCATAAGGCGCATATGCAAATGGATGAACTGCTAAAGTTGCCAGGATGAAAACACCACATGTATTCCACGGAATAAAGGGAGAAGTCAAGGTTCCTCCATCCTCAAGAGCACGTGAGAGGTTCTTTGAATGCAGTCCTTTGTCCTGATAAGCTGTCGCATACATTCTTCCTGGCAGCAGGATGGAGATATATTGCTCTGAAGCCGTCGCGTTTGTGAAAAAAGCAGAAGCAATCGTGGCGGTGATCAAGCTGCCTGCAGATTTTGTCACTTTTAGAATCTGTTTGACGATGGCCTTCAACATGCCCGTCTGTTCCATTATTCCGCCAAAAATCATCGCGACAATAGTCAAGGATACGGTGTACATCATTGAACCGATGCCGCCTCGATTAAACAACTCATCGACCATTTCATTGCCGGATACAATGACAAAGCCATCTTGAATCGTATTGACCGCATCTCCAACATTTCCTCCCTGCACAAAAATCTGGGAGATAAAACCAAGGAATACGCCAGTCACTAATGCTGGCAAAGCTGGCACTTTTAATGCAACCAAGGTGATAATGGCTGCTGGAACTAATAGCAGCCATGGAGAAATAACGAAGTTGCTGTTTAATGAAATTAAAATGCTTTGGATATTCCCTTCATCGATTGCCGTTCCAGCAAATTGGCGACCAAGGAAAAAATAGACGGCTAAAGCAATGACCAATCCCGGAATTGTTGTAAACATCATGTGCTTGATATGTACAAATAAATTCGTGCCCGTGATACCAGATGCCAAATTCGTAGTATCCGACAATGGTGACATCTTATCTCCAAAATAAGATCCTGATATCACCGCTCCTGCTACCATTCCAGCAGGAATTCCCATACTCAAACCAATTCCCATCCCAGCTACACCTATTGTCCCCATAGTTGACCAGGAGCTGCCGATTGAAAGGGCAACGATTCCACAGATGATGCAGATTGTCGCCAAAAAAAGTGAGGGTGTAATAATCTGTAAGCCGTAGTAGATCATTGAGGCAATAATGCCACCTCCAATCCAAGAACCAATAATCATACCAACAACAATGATGATGACAATCGCAGGAAGAGCCAACTTAATTCCTTTATAAAGCCCTGCTTCAATTGTTTCCCATTTATAGCCAATACGCCAGGCAATAAGTGCAGCAGCTATAGCACCTACGGCTAAGGGTAAGTGCGGACTTCCTTTGAATACAATAATGGTAATAGCCATTGTAGCCATCATGATAACCAATGGAATAAGTGCCAATAAAAATGGTGTTTCAATCTCTTGTTGATTTCTTTTCATTTTATGTACTTCCTTACTTGTAGACTGCTTTTAACAGGAAAAATATTACCCTGTCACTTGAATGCGGCGATGCAATAGCAATAGCAATAGGCTATTGCAGGCTACACTGCTTTTTTAAGTACTTCCTGAGTACGATCTTGCATTCGACCGAACAAATCTTTAGGATTTTCCATCTGCGGAACCAGATCAATTTTCTCACCCATCTTAAGTGCTATCGCCAGATCGTAGATATAACGAAGAACAGACAGATCCTCCAGCGCAAAACCAACTGCATCAAAGATAGTGATCTGCGCTTTACTGTCACGGCCTTTTTCTGTGCCTGCTATCACTTTCCACAACGGGTTAACCGGATAATCAGCTGGAAGCTGCTGGATTTCGCCTTCTACTCTTGTCTGAGGCTCATGCTCGATGAAAATTTTGCCTGCGCGAAGCACGTCAATATGGAGCTCTGTTTTTCCAGGACAATCCCCACCCACGCCGTTGATGTGCATTCCAGGTTCAATCATATCCGGAGTCAGAATGGTTGCGCAGGCCTTATCTGCTGTTACTGTTGTTACAATATCAGCACCTTTAACGCACTCTTTTGCAGATGCAGCTTTAATAACCTTAAGGTTTGGGTACGCTTTTAAATGTTCAGCCACCTTATCCATCGCCTGTGCATCAATATCAAAAATGCGCAGTTCTTTAATACCAATAATACTATGGAAAGCGATAGCCTGAAATTCGCTCTGAGCACCACAACCAATTATGCCCATGATTGATGAATCAGGATTAGCCAGTGCCTTTGCTGCCATAACGGAAGTGACGGCAGTGCGCATTGCGGTGGAGATTGTAAGCTCACTCAGCAAGCGCGGAAAGCCGGTATCCACATTGGAAAGTGCACCAAACGCCATTACCGTTGACATGCCTAGTTGTGGATTGGACGGGTGACCGTTTACATATTTAAAACCGTAATTGATATCATCGGCAACCGGCATAAGCTCTATCACGCCAACATCACTATGAGCGGCTGTTCGAGCTGACTTGTCGAATTTTTCCCACTGACAAAAATCATCTTCTATATATTCCAGAAGACCTGCCATAAATGCTTCAGTACCATGAGTACGAACCAGTGAACTTAATTCATTAACATCTAAAAATAACGTCATGCCTTTACTCCAAAATAAAAAATTACTTGATGTAAAGATTCTAGCAAGCAAGAGAGCCAACAAAAAGACATAAAAATGTCTCAGTTTTCACTTAAAAAAAGCATTATGAAAGGTAAATGTGACATTATGTAACAAACATAATAGCAGGAACGCTCTAATGAAAAATTTGGATAATACCGACAGACAACTTCTAGCGCTTTTAAGAAAAGATGCACGTACACCTGTGGTTAACCTGGCGAAGGAACTGAAAGTATCCCGGGCAACGGTGCAGAACCGGATCAATAAGCTCGAACGAGAAGGGATTGTGCTTGGTTATACGGTTAAGCTGAAACAGGAAGCTGAAGAAGATATTGTTAAAGTGATGATGAGTATTTTAGTGGAGGCCAAAGATGAAGTCCGAGTACTGAAAGAGCTGCAAACGTTCCCGGAAATACTCTCCGTTTACCATACCAATGGCCACTGGGATCTTATCGCAGAAGTACAGGCAGAAAACTTATCGGTACTGGGAGAGCTGCTGGGGGAAATACGTTCAGTTGAAGGGATTGTACAGACTGAAGCCAATCTCTTACTGGGCTTGATATTTTAAAAAATTAACCGCTTGGTTACACCAAAGAGCGCAATTGACAAAAAGCCTGAGTGCATAATACTGCCCCACACATAAAAATGCAGTAATAATAATTCCTTAACAATATACGCAGATCCTCGATTAAAACTAAGTTGATATGGCATAACGTTTTTTTAAGCTGAGCGCCATTTGCAAGCGGATTAAATTAGACGGGAGTAAAACGCACCGTAATGCTCCTTTGAGCATCTCAGTTTTTTTATTTATGAAGGTGAACTGATGATCCAGCATATGCTATCTAAAACCTAACTTTGTTTCCCCGCTATGAGCATATACAAATAAAGTGTTTTCAATAATGATTCTAAACTTTGGACGCGGTACTTTGATAATTGAGATAGGCTCGAACAAGCATTCATTTGAACTTCTCTGACACGTCAGAGAAGTCTGAGATCAGAGTAAAATACGATCTGCCACAAAGGCATTTTCACCTAAATGATATTGTGATATTTTTCACCCTATATAAACTAACTGTTTATATAGGGTGACCTGATTTACCATAAAAGAGTATTTTCCAAAAGAAGCAAGTGCAGCTTACTCATCCTTTGGGCTACGGGATAACAAATCGAACGCTGCCTGTTTGACGCCTTTACCCTGATATAAGACATAATAAATTTGTTCACAAATGGGCATTTCAATGCCAACTCGATGCGACAAGTTATACACCTCTTCGGTATTTCGATAACCTTCTACCACTTGACCTATTTCAATTTGCGCTTCATTGATCCCTTTGCCCTTCCCCAAAGCAAGTCCAAAACGACGATTACGAGATTGATTATCGGTACAAGTTAAGACCAGATCCCCGAGACCTGCCATGCCCATAAAGGAGGGTTGTTTAGCGCCTAACGCCACGCCTAAACGCGTTAATTCAGCCAAGCCGCGCGTAATCAATGCAGTACGGGCATTTGCGCCAAAACCTAAACCATCGGCGAGGCCAGCCCCTATTGCAATCACATTTTTCACTGCACCACCTAGTTGTACAGCAGTAAAATCATTTGAAATATAGGTTCTGAAATTACGATTATTGTGAAAGAGAGCGGCGATATCCTGAGTAAACTCGCTTTCAGATCCAGCGACAGCCACTGCGGTCGGTAATCCTTTCGCAACTTCCATCGCAAAAGTCGGACCGGAAATGACCGCTAAAGGGTAATGCTCCCCTAAGATGTCCGTAGCCACTTCCTGCAATAAACGCCCTGTTTTGGCTTCTAACCCTTTTGTCGCCCAGGCAATTCGGTGCTGCGGGGTAAGAAATGGTTTTATTTGTTGTAAAACAAGAGCAAAAACATGGCTTGGGACTACCAACAGAATATTGCGAGTGGCAGCTAAACAAACCTCCAAATTAACTTCCGGTGTTAATAGTTCCGGAAATTTAATATTTGGCAAAAACTTTTTGTTTTCGCGATCAGATTGTAACCGTTTGATATGATCTTCTTGATGTCCCCAAAGCAAGGTGGGGTGACCGTTTCTTGCCAAAGATACAGCAAGGGCGGAGCCATATGATCCCGCCCCTAAGACTGTAATGGCTATATTATCTGCCATTTAAATACCTACTCGTTATAATCACTGAACCTATGTTTAACTGTTCAGTGATTTATTAAGAATCTAATTTAGCTTGTTTACGTAATACACAACGTCACTGAAAGTTAAGCCGTAATAATCACTGAACCTATGTTTAACTGTGCAGTGATTGATTAAGAATCTAATTTAGCTTGTTCTACTGGTTTACGTAAAACACCTACTTCACTTAAAGTTAAGCCATTATAACCACCGACAGTCTATTTAACTATTCGGTGATTGATTAAGCATCTAATCTAGCTTGCTCTGCTGGTTTACGTAATACCGACTTCACTTAAAGTTAAGCCGTTATCAACACCTAAAGTAGGTTTAACTGCTCAGGAATTGATTAAGAATTTAATTTAGCTTCTTCTGATTTTTTTCTTAATACAGCCTGTTGAAATAATGCATCAAAATTTACCGGTGCGAGATTTAACTGCGGGAAAGTACCACGGGTAACAAGGCTCGACACTGTTTCACGTGCATAAGGAAATAAAATATTAGGACAGAATGCATTCAAACAATGCGCCATTTGCTCGCCTTCTAAATTTCCAACGGAGAAAATACCAGCTTGTTGAACTTCACATAAGAATGCCAGCTCTTCGCCAACCTTGGCAGTAGTTGTTAATGTCAAAACCACTTCAAAGACATTATCTTCTAATTTCTGGCTTTTTGTATCAATGTCCATTGAGACCTCAGGAGACCACTCTTTTTTAAAAATGTTTGGCGACCCTGGACATTCAAAAGAAATATCTTTTACATAGACACGTTGGATATTGAATTCTACTTGCTCTGGTTGAGCTTGTTGTTCTGCCATTATAATCCCTTAAATTTAATTTATTTTAATTATTTGAGTCTTAATTGCTCGCAGTTTAATACTTGCCGGCGTTATTATCGGCTTAATAATTTATCTAGTTTACCACTACGCTCTAGCGCATAAAGTTCATCACATCCGCCCTCGGGCTTATCATTAATGACAAGTTGAGGAACCGTCCTTCCGCCCGTTAGCGCTACCATTTTGGCGCGCGCATCCGGGGACGAAACATCAACGTCGGTGTAAGTGACGTTTTTATGGTCCAACAATTTTTTAGCGCGCGTACAGAACGGACACCAAGATGTTGTATAAATAACGATTGTTGCCATAATTTACTTCTTCGTTGTGGGTAAGTTAGCGCCAGACCAGCCATTCATGCCTGAAAGTAAGTTGGTTACTTGTGTAAAACCAGCTTTTGTCAATTTACCTGCGGCACCCGATGAGCGATCACCAGAAGCACAGACTAATATGATGGGGGCCTCTTTATACTTTTCAATCTCTGCAAAACTTCCTTTGTCAATTTGTGACACAGGTATGTTTTTTGCGTTTACAATATGGCCTTTTTTGTACTCTTCAACGGAGCGGACATCAACAATAATAGCATTTTGCTTATTTATCATCATGATCGCATCCTGCGCGGTAATGCTTTTTACACCCGAAATTTTATGCTTAACAAGGCTTTGTACCAGCATCACTGCAATTGCAATCCATGCAATTGATAAAACTGGCTGATTGAAGAAAAAATCTAGATATTGTTGCATAAGTTATGATCATCTTTTGTAAGGGTAATTGGCCGCGATTATACCTTGTGAAATTAATAAAATCAGCCAAAGTATTGTTCATTGACTTATAAAATGAATAAATTTAGTTATTTCCCCTTTCGATATAGACGATCAAAAGCTTTTTCAGTGACAATGAGCAGCAATGTTGTAAAATCATGCCTTCGGTCATTAAGCCCATTATTATGCATGAGTATAATAAGTGACAATACCAAAGTAACCTGGAAAAAGAGTCACCCTCATTTCCTGGTTATTTTGGTATTGTTACCGAAATGACTTGAAGCTCCAATCTCAAGTCATTTGGGTATAGACATATTTTCAACATTAATCTCAAAGAGGCTCCACATGACTATTGCTAAAAAACCACTTGTTTTATTAATTATGGATGGTTGGGGATACCGCCCCGATATGCCGGACAATGCTGTTGCGAATGCAAAGACGCCGGTACTTGATAACCTTTGTAAAGATTACGCCAACGATCTTCTCTCTGCATCTGGAATGGATGTGGGTTTACCAGACGGTCAAATGGGTAACTCAGAAGTAGGTCATACCAACATTGGCGCGGGCCGCACTGTTTATCAAAACTTAACCAAAGTGACCAAGTCTATTGCCGATGGTGATTTTTTTGACAATAAAAACTTTGTCGATGCGGTTGATAAAGCGGTTGCTGCCGGTAAAGCGGTACATATTATGGGGCTGGCCTCTCCCGGTGGCGTACATAGCCACGATCAGCATATTGTTGCTGCCGTTGAATTGGCTGCAAAGCGTGGCGCCAAGAATATTTTAGTCCATGCTTTTCTGGATGGACGCGATACACCACCAAGAAGTGCAGCAGGCACTCTGGCACTCTATGAAGAAAAATATGCACAGCTTGGGGTTGGCCGTACAGCGACATTAGTAGGCCGTTATTTCGCAATGGACAGAGATAACCGTTGGGATCGTGTTGAGCAAGCGTATAACTTATTAACCCAGGCAAAAGCTGAGTACACTGCAGAAAGCGCACTGGCCGGTTTAGAAAATGCCTATGCACGCGATGAAAATGATGAATTCGTTAAAGCCACCGTTATTGGTGAACCAGCTGCCATTGAAGATGGTGATGCGGTTTTATTTATGAACTTCCGTGCAGACCGTGCACGCGAATTAACCTATACATTTACGGATTCGAACTTCTCTGGTTTCGAACGTGCAATCGTGCCTCATATTCACTTCGTCACACTGACCGAGTTTGCAGCTGATATTACTGCACCCGCCGCTTTTTCAAGCGAGCGATTAACTAACACGCTTGGTGAATGGTTAGCAGATCATGGTAAAACACAGTTGCGTATTTCAGAAACAGAGAAATATGCACATGTTACTTTCTTCTTCAACGGCGGCGTTGAGTCTGAATTTAAAGGCGAAGATCGTACTTTGATTAAATCACCCGCGGTTGCAACCTATGATATGCAACCCGAGATGAGCTCTGCCGAGCTGACCGAAAAATTAGTCGGCGCAATCAAAAGCACAAAGTATGATGTGATAATTTGTAACTATCCAAATGGTGATATGGTTGGCCATACGGGTGTCTATGATGCTGCAGTTAAAGCTTGCGAAGCGGTTGATAGTTGTGTTGGTAAAGTTGTTGATGCATTAAAAGAAGTTGGTGGTGAGTGTTTAATTACTGCCGATCACGGCAATGCAGAGCAGATGATTGACCCGGTAACAGGGGGTATTCATACTGCACATACCAATTTACCCGTGCCCTTTATTTACGTTGGTCGGAATGCAAAGATGGCATCGGGCGGACGTTTATGTGACATTGCACCTACTATGCTGAACTTAATAGACATGGAAATCCCAGCAGAAATGACGGGTACTCCACTTATCACATTAAAATAGGCTGATAGCAACATAATGCTATCAACAGCTCAGTATTTAGTTATTTTACTCAACACTAAATACTGACGTATTTCAAATAAGTGTAGGAAATTGATGACCAACACCAACCTTAGCAAAAAAAAGAGCATTTCAGCAGTATTAGTTAACTGCTTTCTTTTATGCTTTACCCTTTCAGTCCAAAACAGCTTTGCGGCTGATAAGCTTGCAACGATTGAGCAGCAAATAAAAACCGCTAGAGGCGCTCAAAACCAGCAAACTAAGCAACAGAAGTTATTGGAAAAGCTGGTTGCCAATGCTGAAAAAAAGACCGCAGTTACAACGCTTAAAGTACAGCAGACCGAAGAAACAATCCAACTTAAAAGCAGCCACCTTAAACAATTAATCAAACAAACAGCAAGTCTTGAAGAAGACAAAATAAAACAACAAAAACTACTTGAACAGCAATTAATCAGCTCTTATATGACAGGGCAAAGTGATTTAATAAAACTAATTTTAAATCAAGAAGATATTAGCAAAATAATCCGTGCAAAAAGTTATTACCAATACCTTAATAAAGCACGTCTGGAAAGCATTAACGCACTATATGAAACACAACAACGATTAGTAAAAAACAAATCTGCGCAAGCCGATTCTTTGCTGGCGTTAACAGAATTATATGAAAAACAGAAAGCAAGTGAGAAAACCTTAGTCGAACAAAGCGCGGAGCGGGGCAAAGCGTTAAGAGAGTTAAATCAAGATTTAAATTATCAAAATGCACTGCTTGCACAACTTGGTGATCAAGCAAAAAATTTAAAAGAAAAACTCAAAAAACAAAGTGAAGCGCGACAAGAACGTGAATTAGCAGCAAAAAAAGCAAAAACGCTTAAAAAAAGACAAGCTAAATCAGAACAGAGAACCTATTCCAGTATTGCTAAACAATTAGGGAAATTAAATTGGCCAATTCAAGGTGAGGTTTTATCCGAGTTTGGCAGTCGGCGTAGCGGCCAGGTAACGTGGAAGGGGATCACCATAGAGGCTAATGAGGGTGAAAAAGTACGGGCTGTCGCTAGCGGACGTGTTTTATTTGCCGGCTATTTCAAAGGTTACGGCATGGTCATCGCATTAGATCACAGCGATGGTTACATCAGCCTATATGGTTACAACCAAACCCTATTACAGAAAACCGGCGATATTGTTCTACAGGGTAATGCGATCGCTCTGGCGGGACACAGTGGTGGACAGGATAATAACAGTCTGTATTTTGAACTGAGCCACAAAGGCACAGCGGAAGATCCCCGGCACTGGCTTAAAAAGAAATATAACTAACGATAACAGTCCCCACAGATAACAGTGCAAAAAGAGTGTTTGGTTATAAAATGGAAGCAGCTGCAAATCAGAAAAGTATGCTGTAGCGGAAATGTTAAATAGTGAATTTTTTAGATAAAATCCGCCCTAAAAAATGACACTAGCAATTGAATTAGGCCATAATAAAGAATATCTGAGCATGCTGTCAAAACACAATCAAAAGAGTCTTTATTATGCGCTTGTCTGTATTTTCACCAGAATATTCAACACAATTATTCATTGATCTATCAAAACTCTATCAGAATTACTTTAGCCCGGAACAACTCACAACGGCGTCCCTGCAGGCATTAATTGAGGATCAACAATCGCAATTATTTGTAACCTTGTTTAATGCTCGTCACCTTGGAGCGCTTAGGGCCCATACAACAGGTCAGGAAGCGACCTTAAGTTTATTATGCGTGCGCGATCTAACTCGCCGCCGGGGTATAGCAAAGAATCTGCTTAAAGAAGTTGAAAAACGCCTCAAAAATAAAAATATTGCAGTTGTAAAAATGCGTTTGAATGAATTTTCTGAACAAGAAAAAAAGGGAGTGACTGTGTTTATGCAGGCATGCGGTTATTCATTGGCGAATGCCCTGTTCAGTAAGAATCTATAAGCCAGCCATTAGAGTACTTAAAGAATTTCAGTGATTCTTTAAGTACAGCTATATTATTAAGTTTTTACCCTGTATTCTTGCGCCCTTATCTATCTATATGCAGAAATAAACAAGCTAAAAGTAACTGGATAACTTTTGATACAGTGAATAAAACTAAACTCCCTTTTTACCCTGCCGGAAAAGCTGAGAGAAAAACCGGTAGCGCCTTATAATCCGCGACAAGGGACATACCTTCCTATTTGAAATTCTTGCTTAAATCTACATCATCAGCTGCTTGAATAGACTAAAACAGTAATTAAACCGTCAATTTTGCCTGCTGCGCAGGGTTAACGCTTATCGTTATAACCATCTTAAAAAAGGAAAAAATCATGCCTTGGATACAATTAAAGTTAAATGCAACTGCAAAAAATGCAGAAAGCATAGGTGAACTGTTAATGGAAAATGGTGCATTATCGGTCACCTTTACCGATGCACAGGATGTCCCTATTTTTGAGCCTGCACCGGGTGAAACTCGCCTTTGGGGCGATACCGATATTACCGGTCTTTATGAAGCAGAAACGGATATGTTACCCATAGTTGAGCAATTACGTAACAGTCCGCTTTTAAGCAGTGATTTTTCCCACAAAATTGAAGCGCTGGAGGACAAAGACTGGGAACGTGAATGGATGGATAAATTCCACCCGATGCAATTTGGTAAACGTTTATGGATTTGCCCAAGCTGGAAACCCGTACCCGATGAAAACGCTATCAATGTGATGCTTGATCCCGGACTTGCATTTGGTACAGGTACACATCCAACCACCGCTTTATGCTTGACTTGGTTAGATAGCCTGGATTTACAAGATAAAGTCGTTATCGATTTTGGTTGCGGATCCGGAATTTTAGCCATTGCAGCCTTAAAACTAGGCGCTAAAAGAGTGATTGGTATTGATCTTGATCCTCAGGCTATTACGGCTAGCCGCGACAATGCACAACGTAACAATGTGTCAGATCAACTTGAATTATATTTACCAGCGGATTTACCCGAAGGTATTTTCGCCGATGTTGTCGTCGCGAATATTCTTGCAGGCCCGCTTCGTGAACTATCAACAAGTATCCAATCCTTAGTAAAAAGCAATGGATCACTTGCATTATCAGGCATTCTAGAGCAACAGGCAGATGAATTGATTGAAGTTTACGGACAGTGGTTCACTATGGATAAAGCAAAAATTAAAGAAGAATGGGCAAGACTTTCTGGTATCAAAAACATTCCCAGCTAAGCTGCTGTAAAGGTAGTAAAAACAGAAATAAAGACAAATCAGCAAAGCTATTTGGTAGCAATGATATTACCTTTCAAGCGGCTTGCAGAGTTAATAATAACAATCACCAAATAAAAATTGGGCGATTGTTATTATTAAAAAACAAAAATAAAGGCTATTTGGTACCAATAATATTGCCGTCAAGCAGCTTACAGAGTTAATAATAACAATCCCCACATAAAAAACAGGCCGATTTTTTTGTCTAAAAACAGAGATAAAGACAAATCAACCAGGTTATTTGCTATCAAAAATATCGCCAGCTAACCTGCTGCAGAGTTAATAATGACAATCCCCACATAAAAGACAGGCCGATTTTTTGTCTAAAAACAGAGATAAAGACAAATCAACCAGGTTATTTGCTATCAAAAATATCGCC
>NZ_PJBP01000099.1 GCF_002836415.1 Psychromonas sp. MB-3u-54
AATGTTTTTATTAATGAATGTAGCTGAGTAAAGAATGTTTTTATTAATGAATGTAGCTGAGTGTAGAATATTTTTATTTGTGATGTAGAGAGAGTGCCAACACTCTGTTCAATAAATTGCATCTATATGGGAAGTTATACCAATTCCACAAAATCGTATGGAACGATTTTGAACAGTGTTAGCTGGCCACGTAGTTGGGAATAACAGGATGTTATGAATCAAATTAATCACTCAGACTAAAACGTAGTTTTATGTCTAGCTAGCATGTGTTTTAACTCGCATAAATGAGCAGAAAATTAATAGATTTGGTATTACTTGCCGATTTTTATCTACCGACTGCTTGTGCCAGAGTCAGCTTATTACAGAAATGCTACTATTTAGGGGTAGAAAATTCATCAAAGTAAGGTGTTTTAAGCAGTATAAATTTAATGGATTTGGTATTAGCCGGGGTGCTAAATGAGCGGATTATTTTTTATGTCTGCGTTGCCATTTTTGGGTAACAGTAAACCGCCAAAAAGCACGAAATAGGAAATACCCCAAAAAGGCACTTGTGCAGCCAAGGATCAGTGCACCTAAAAACAGTGGCGGGGCGATGGTTTCAAACGTTGCGCATAACCAGGCATAAGATAGTTCGAAGTGAAAATGCTGCACAGGCAGATGCATGATAAAGGCACCTAAACGGTAAGCGCCATAAAATAAGGGGCCCATGGTCAGGGGGTTTGAAAGCCAAACTAGCGCAACGGATAAAGGCAGGTTAACCGTAAATATGATGGCGATAGCAGCGGCTAAGATCATCTGGAAAGGAATGGGCATCCAGGCACAAAATAGCCCAACAGCGACAGCACCTGCTGCACTGCGGCGGTTTAAGTGCCATAGATTGGGATTATGCAGCGTTTCGCCAAAATGCCTAAGGTGAGGATGTGCTTTTAACGTTTCAGGTTTTGGAGTAAAACGTTTAAGAAATTTTTTTGGCATATAATTAAGGTTTACTTAAATGGATTCGAATGACAATGCGTCTATTATTGTGGCTGTCAATTATTGTATTTATATCAAGCCTATTTTGGCCTCGATTATTAGATCATAACGAAATAATATTCTGTGGCGTTTTATTTATTTATTTAATGTTGATGCCGCGCCTGCGTATTCTAGCGGTGGTCCCTTTTTGTGCTGCTTATTTCTCACTTTATACTTCTTTAGCATTAACAGGAAGTTTTTTTGCTTTTCAACCCGTTACTAATTTCCCCTTTTCAAATTCAGCCCCCCTGCAGACTTATGTCGATGGCCGAAACCATAGCATAGTTGTGCAAATTAAGTCCTTAATCAGTGAGCAAAATAAAGGATATTTCCGCGCCAAGTTAGTTGAACTTGATGGGCATCACTTAAATTATGCTCCTTTATTGGAAATGCGCTGGTACGCACCGACAGTAAAAGTACAGGAAAATGAAAAACACCTTTTTAAGGTGCGCTTTAAACCTATTTACGGACGTGCTAATCCGGCAGGATTTGACCAGCAAAAATACAAGTACTCTGAACATATTGCCTACCAGGCTATTATAAAGTCGCATCTTCAAAAGGAAAATGCAGCTTTTTCCTTAAGATCTTATTTGTATGAAAGAGTGGTAAATCTTTCCGACTCTTTAAACAATCAGGGCGCTATTCTAGCCTTATCTTTTGCAGATAAATCACTAATAACGGCAGAGAAAAAAGCGTTAATTCAACAGTTGGGCATTGCCCATCTATTCGCTATTTCAGGTTTACATATTAGCCTGTTTTTTTCCTGTATTTATTTATGCGTGGCTTATTTTACCCTGGGTTTTTTCCCCAAGAAATATCTCGGCTGGTTTTCCTGGCGATTTATAAGCTTAACGGCATTACTCGGGGCATTTTTATACGCTTATTTAGCCGGTTTTTCCTTACCGACTCAGCGTGCCTTTTTAATGTTGTTATTTTCGGTTGCTATTTTATCAATGAAACGAAAGTGCAGTTTGATCGATCTGTTAGGCTTGACATTTTTTGTTATTTTATTATGGGATCCTTTGGCCCTACTCAGTTTAAGCTTATGGTTATCCTATGTGGCAGTCTGTTTGATCTTAATTGTTTTATGGCATTTTCCTCAATTTAAAAACAGGAAGGCAAAAAATGGTGAGATGTTGGGATTTACAAAAATCAAACATTACTTTAAATTTTTACTGCTCATTCAGTGCGCGCTGAGTTTGTTAATGTTACCTGTTCAGCTGTTAATTTTTTCATCTTTTTCAATGCTTGCGCCCTTTATTAATCTGCTGGCGGTACCTCTGTTTTCACTGTTAATTATTCCTGTTATTTTATTAGCGGTTGTTTTTTCGGTTGTTTATCAACCGATCTCAGTACTGTTATTTACTATTGCAGATCGTTTAATCGGTTATTTTTTTATTGTGTTTGAGCAAATAACATTTGCCTACTTGTCCTTTTCTTACGATCAGGGGATTGCTCTTATTTTTGTTGTTGTTTTAATGTTAGTGCTTTATATTTTATTTAAACTACAGCATGTTAATGATCGCCTCAGTTATTTTTTTACTTTTATATTACTCTCCTCGGTGTTTTTATTATTATGGTCGGAAAAGAAAAATAAACCCCACGAGTGGCAGGTTGAGATCATCGACATCGGGCAGGGATTGTCGGTGTTAGTCAAAAGCCAAGGAAAAAGCCTGCTCTATGATACCGGTCCTCGTTATCCGTCAGGATTTACTACTGCCGCCGTTGAGACACTGCCCTATTTGCACTCTATTGGCATTGATAAGTTGGATTATTTAGTGGTAAGTCACAGTGATATTGACCATGCGGGTGGCGTGGATGTCATTAACCACGCTTTTCTGCCTGAATATATACTGCTAGGCGAGCCGTTAGCGCCTTCGGCACTGCAAAATAAAAAAACAACATTCTGTCGTGCAGGCATGAAATGGTCATTAGGTTCGCTATCGGTAAAAGTACTATCACCATTAACTATGGGGACAAACAATAATAATAACTCTTGTGTTTTACGCATTGATGATGGTCATTATTCATTTTTGTTGACGGGGGATATTGAGAAAAAACAAGAGGTTAAGTTAGTTGCACAGTATGGGGATGATTTAAAAAGCACACTTTTGCTTGCCCCTCATCATGGAAGTCGGCACTCATCAACAGTAGAATTTATTAAAACTGTCACCCCACAATGGGTTGTTTTTAGTGCGGGATTTATGAATCGCTGGGGATTTCCGGCCGCAGAGGTAAAGTTACGTTATCAAGATCAAAATGTTAGAATGGTAAACAGCGGTTTGAATGGGTTTATTCGTTTTAAAATAACAACGGATAAGATTATCATGCAAACATATCGAGAAGATCTTGCCCCTTATTGGTATCATCACTCTTTTTCTCTCTAATAGAAGTACTTGGTGAATCATGGAAAATAAAGAAGTAAATAGTTGGTTGGTTTTTAAGCGTTTACTGGGATACGTTAAAGAGTTTAAATTGGGCTTAGTGGCTGCCATTATTGCTATGATTGGTTATGCCGTCATCGATACCGCTTTTATCTATTCAATAAAGCCCCTGATGGATGAGGGCTTGACCGGGCAGAGCCCTGAAATTTTAACTTTTATGCCCATTTTTGTGATTCTAATTATTGCGGCAAGGGGAGTGGTTGCCTTCGTCAGTTCATACTGTATGTCCTGGGTAGGCACCCATGTAGTAATGAAATTACAACGCGAGTTGTTTAGCCATTTGATAGCCTTACCTATTAGCTTTTTTGATAAAACAAATACCGGTGACTTACTCTCTAAAATCACCTACGACGCTAATCAGGTGACGTCCGCCTCAACCAAGGCCCTGATAAAAATATTCCGTGATGGTGCCACTATTATTGCTTTGGTCGGTTTGATGTTTATACAAAGTTGGCAATTATCATTAGTTTTCTTTTTGATTGCGCCTATTGTGGGCATTGCTATTAGCGTGGTGAGTAAACGTTTTCGTAAAATCAGTAAAAATTTACAAGATGCAATGGGCTCAGTAACAACGGCTTCAGAGCAGATGTTAAAAGGTCATAAAGAAGTGTTAATGTTTGGCGGCCAACAACTTGAAAATAAAAAGTTTGAGCAGGTCAGTAATTCTGTTCGCTCTCAAAATATGAAAATGGTCAGCGCACAGGCGATCAGTACGCCAATAGTGCAAAGCCTGGCCTCTTTTGCCTTAGCCTTTGTTTTATTTCTGGCGACCAAACCCTCAATTATTGATGACTTAACCCCAGGTACCTTTATTGTCATTATTTCTTCTATGATGGCATTAATGAAACCGCTAAAAGTGATTACCGAGGTGGTTGGTGATATACAGCGCGGTATTGCGGCCAGTGTGAGTTTATTCAAAGTATTAGACACAACTTCTGCGCTAGATTCGGGGACTAAAGTGATTAAACGTGCCAAGGGTGATATTGAACTGAATAATATTGTATTTTCCTACCCAACGACTGAAAAACCGGCCTTAAAAAATGTTAGTTTTAAGGTTAAGGCCGGGGAAACTTTTGCCTTAGTGGGGCGCTCAGGCAGTGGGAAATCGACCATTGCCAATTTATTAACTCGTTTTTACGACATTGATAGCGGCGTGATCAGCATCGATGGTGTGAATATTCAGGAATACACCCTTGCCTCATTACGAAATCAAGTGGCTATCGTTTCACAAAGTGTGCATCTGTTTAACGATTCTATTGCTAATAATATCGCTTATGCAAGCGATGGTAAATTTACCCGGGAAGATATTATCCAAGCCGCTGAAACCGCCAATGCGATGGAGTTTATTGAGCAGTTTCCAAACGGGTTAGACACTGTGATTGGTGAAAATGGAGCCCTGTTGTCGGGCGGGCAACGTCAACGATTGGCCATTGCACGTGCATTGTTGCGTGATGCCCCTATTTTAATTCTTGATGAAGCGACTTCTGCTTTAGATTCGGAATCTGAACGTCATATTCAAGCGGCACTTGATATATTACAAAAAGACAGAACCTCTATTGTTATTGCGCATCGTTTATCAACCATTGAACATGCCAATCAAATTTTAGTGATTGATGATGGCCGTGTGGTAGAGCGTGGCACACATGCAGAACTTATTGAGAAAAAAGCGATTTATCACAGCCTTAGTAAAATTCAAGCGGCTGGAGAGTTATAATGCCGTTTTGGTACCGCCGAGTTACTTGGGCGTGGTTACTTTTGCCATTGGCTTTACTGTTTAAAATGATCAGTTTATGTCGCCGCTTGGCTTATCAGAAAGGTTTTTTTAAACGTTATAAAAGTAAGTTACCCGTTATTATAGTCGGTAATATTTCTGTCGGTGGCAATGGTAAAACACCTTTTGTTATCTGGTTATGCGAAAAGCTGATCGCGGCGGGTTACAAACCCGCCGTGATCAGCCGCGGTTATGGCGGAAAAAGCAACCATTATCCGTTGCTTGTGGACGATCATATTAAGGGCCATGAGGCGGGTGATGAGCCGGTCTTAATCTATAAGCGTCTGGGGATTCCCGTGGTGGTTGATCCAACACGTAAAAATGCAGTTAACTATATTGAGCTGCATTGTTTGGCTGATATTATTATCAGTGATGATGGATTGCAGCATTATGCATTACAACGGGATATCGAAATCGTTATTGTTGATGGCAAGCGTCGTTTTGGTAACCAGCAGCTTATCCCGATGGGGCCGTTGCGGGAAAATCTATCACGTTTAAACAGTGTTGATTTTGTGGTTAATAATGGCGGACAGCAGGTTAATGAAATGACCATGTTGTTAAAGGCCGAAAGCTGCAAACGTGTTGATGGAGAAGTGGCACAGCTTGCCAGCGGTCTTAAAATCAACGCTTGTGCTGCGATTGGTTATCCGCAACGATTTTTTGATACCCTTAACCAGCAGCAGTTTGAAATATTAAAAGCCGTCAGTTTTAATGATCATCATGCTTTTTCAAAAGATGATTTCACTCAATTCGAAGCGTCTATTCCTCTGTTAATGACAGAAAAAGATGCGGTTAAATGCACTGACTTTGCACAGCCAAACTGGTGGTATTTACCTGTTTCAGCCGAATTTCCGGCGCGCTTTGAAAAAAAATTATTAAATAGGATTAAGGAAATAAAATGTTAGACATTAAGCTACTTGATATTATCGCCTGCCCATTATGCAAAGGTAAGTTAAGTTATAAAAAAAACAGCAATGAACTTATTTGTAAATTTGATCATCTTGCCTACCCTGTTATTGACGGCATTCCTGCTCTGTTGAAAGTCAAAGCGCGGACCATTACGTCCGACGAGGAGTAATATGTCATTTATTGTCGTGATACCTGCGCGTTATGATTCAACGCGTTTACCGGCTAAACCGCTGCTTGATATCTTAGGGAAAACCATGATTGAGCGGGTCACTGAGCAAGCTTTAAAAAGTGGCGCCAAACAAGTTATCGTAGCGACCGATGATCAGCGTATTGTTGATGCTTTAAAGCATATTAAGAAGATTGATGTATGCATGACATCCAAGGAACATCAGTCCGGCACGGATCGTTTAGCTGAGGTTTGCCAGCAGTTTAAATTGGGCGATGATGAGATAATAGTCAATGTACAGGGAGATGAACCCTTAATTCCCCCGTCAGTCATTAAACAGGTTGCGGCTAACCTGCAACAAAACAGTGCTGCCAGTGTGGCGACATTAAGTGCGCCGATTGAAGAGTTTGCCGATATTTTTAATACTAACGCCGTAAAAGTGGTTTGTGATAAAAATAACATGGCATTGTATTTCAGCCGAGCCACCATTCCATGGAATCGTGATGATTTCAGTGTCGAAAATCAGACTAAAAAATCGGTAGATTTTACGGCTTTACAACGTCATATCGGTATTTATGCCTACCGCGTTAGTTTTCTTCAAGAGTATGCGACATTATCTGTTTCCCCGCTGGAACTGATAGAGAAACTTGAGCAGCTGCGCGTATTATGGCATGGTTTTAAAATTCACGTTGAGCAGGCAAATGCAATACCACCACCTGGAATCGATACTCAGGATGATTTGCTGCGTGTTATTGATTGTTTATCGCACTAGGGGGCGCAATGAAAGCTAAGATGTTATTTATTTTAGGGCTGAGTTTTTTACTTATCGCCTGTGGAGATGAGCGTTCCGAACAACTTCAGGCGAATACCAGAACCGCCGAATATTTAACAACTAACCTGGGCGAAAATCTTGATACAAAGGCATTAGGTAATGCTGCTATTTTAAGTGAATACGCGAGACTGTTAGGACAAGATAAACCGCAACTTAAACCTTTGTTAACGCAATTAAGTCGTGATGCAACGCGTCAAGGGCCAATGTATCAAGGTCTGCTGCAGCGTTTAAAAACACTTAAAGAGCAACCGCAGGTATTGGGCGATATCGAAGCGCAGTTATTCGAAAGTGAAAATCTTATTGCGGCATCGGATCCGGCTTTATTTAATGATGCCTTATCGGATCCTATTAATGTGATTGCCGATCTGTCCGATGGAGAATTAGCGCGTGTTAATGCCATCAGTAAACAGCAAAGTCTGCAGGCAAATGCTGCTGCAGATAATGGCGCCGGCAGTCAGCTAGTGGGTAATCCCGGCTACGGGCAATGGCAAACTAACAGTGGCGGGACATCATTCTGGCAGTGGTATGGCATGTACTCCATGTTTTCGGCTCTCTCACCTAACCGTACTCGCTATGATAGCTGGTCATCACGCCGAGATTACAGTTATTACAACGATGTGGGTCGTAACCGTTATACCTCACCACAACAAGCAAAATCTCAGGATAATTTAGCCGCCAGAACCAAAAAACAATTTGCCAGTAAGGGTGGTTTTCGAAGCCCCTATGCAAAATCTAAAACGGGGGCAAGCCGTATGTCGACTTCCAGTCGGCAGGCGCAGCAGGCAACCTCTTTTGCAGGAAAGTCTAGTTACTCAAAAGCAAAATCATCGAGCAGTTTTAGAAATAGCAAAACAACGACCTCTCGCGGTATAAGTCGCGGAAAATAAGGCTAAAAAATATGAATGAATTAATGGCAACATTAGAGCAAAATGGCAGTTTGGTCATTTATTTATTAATTGATATGGCAGTAGCAATTCTTTTATTAGGCGGAATTCGTTATACCATGGGGTTTATCGGTAATGTTAATACCAAAAATGAGTTAGCGATAAATGACAACTTTGCCTACGGTATCAGTCTTGCGGGTAGCGTGGCAGCAATGGGGATCGCCTTAAGCGGTGCCATCACGGGAGAGCTGGCCGGATCCTATTCAGCCGAGTTAATCGGCATGCTAACTTACGGATTGATTGGATTATTATTGATCAAAGCGGGACGATATATTCACGATAAATTCGCCTTACCTGATTTCCATAAACAGGATCAAATTCTACAAAGAAATATCTCTGTCGGCCTGGTCGATGCCGCTTCAGTCATTGCGACAGCCATCGTGGTCCGTGCCGCATTGCTTTGGGCTGAAGGACTGGGCATTCAAACCTTTGTCGCAATTTTCTGTGCGTGGATAATTTCACAAATCATGCTGGTTATGATTACGCGAATATTTGAATGGCGATTTTCTAAAAATAACGGTATCAGCTTTCAGGCAACCTTAGAAAAAGGGCAGATGGCTGTCGCTATTCGTTACTCCGGGTATTTGATTTCAACGGCCATGTCAGTCACTGCCGCAAGTTATTTTGTGGTCTACGATGCGCAATCTTTATGGGTGGGTATAACACAATGGACTATCATGAGTGTTATTTTGATGCTGGCATTAACATTATTAACCGCCATTGCTAAGTTTATCGTCCTGTGGGGAATAAACCGCCGCGAAGAGATTGAAGTTCAGGATAATATTGGCATTGCCACGGTCGAGTTGACCACCTCTTTTGCAATCGCATTGTTATTGATGGCATTAATGGCCTGAACCACGAGCCACGAGCCACGAGCTTTAGAGCCACGAGTTACGAGCTAGAAGTTCGAGACTAGAAGCTCGATACTCGCAGCTTTCAGCCGACAGCCGATAGCTGATAGCTGATCGCTTATCCCTTATTTAATCGGTCATCCTTTGATGGCCTTTTTTATCCCCGTTAGAGAAAAAAATGGTCAAAGCAAAAAAAGTAAAACTGCTGATCGATGACAGCCTGCTGATACTCATAATGTCAGTACTGGCTTGCTGTGGTCTGATTTATGAGTATTTACTTTCTCATTATTCAGCGCGTATTCTGGGCAGTGTTGAAACCGTTATCTATGCGATTATTGGTATTATGATTGTATCTATGGGACTAGGTGCCTTTGCCGCCAAAAAAATTTCCAATGCCTTTCAAGGTTTTGTTATTTTAGAATTAGCCGTGGCTTTGATTGGTTGTTGTGCGACCTTGTTTATCGCCTCGATCATCGGTTTTGGGCAGACATTACCGCATCTTCTGGCTGAAACCTATCAAATCCCGATAGACACCCGGCCAGAGGGAGGGATCATTGCCCAACTAAACTGGTTGAGCATACAATTACCTTATTTTTTTGCATTTCTGCTTGGATTTTTGATCGGCATGGAAATCCCGCTTATTGCGCGAATTCGTGAAACCGTATACGGGCATCATTTAGCCCATAATGCGGGTACTATTTACGGGGCTGATTATATCGGCGCGGGTTTCGGTGCCGCGATTTGGGTATTGTTTATGCTGCGTATTGAAATTAGCCAGGCTGCAGCACTGACGGCTTCTCTTAACTTATTAGCGGGCTTTGTTTTTCTGCTGCGTTTTAAGCACTATTTAAGGCATGTTAAAAAACTATTGCTCGGGCATGGTTTGTTAGCCATTTTAGTTCTTGTAGTTTTCCAATATGGCGGTAGTTGGCAACAGAAAATGCAAAACCTTCTGTATCAAGATAAGGTGGTTTATCAAACCCAAACACCTTATCAAAATTTAGTGTTTACGCAGCGCAATTTAGGCGGCAATCTTGAGCCCATTTTTAACTTTTATATTAACGGGCGCTTACAATTCTCCAGCCTGGATGAAAAAATTTACCATGAGTTTTTGGTACATCCCGCAATGCAGGCCGCAGCACGGCAAAATAGAATATTGATTATTGGCGGGGGTGACGGTTTGGCATTGCGTGAAGTGTTAAAATGGCAGCCGGAGCAGGTCACCTTAATCGATCTGGATGCGCAGTTAGTTGAATTGTTTAAATCTCCCCAGGCTGTATTACCCGCTTATTTAGCAAAGAAGATTAGCGCGTTAACCGAAAATAGCTTTAATGATAAACGGGTCACCGTTATTAATGATGATGCCTTTATAACGGTTGATAAGTTATTGCAGAGCAAACAAATATTTGATGTGATTATTATCGACCTGCCGGATCCAAGCCACCCGGATTTAAATAAGCTCTACAGTGCCAATTTTTATTACCGGCTTAATCATTTGTTAAATGGGGATGGTGTAATAGCGATTCAGTCCACATCACCATTCCATGCTAAAAATGCCTTTATATCAATAGCTAAAACCCTAAGAGAAGCTAAATTTCCCTTTGTGGAACAATACCATCAAAATGTCCCTTCCTTTGGTGAGTGGGGCTGGACCATTTCTACAAAATTAGGCGCTAGTGTCAGTAAACGTTTGCAAAATGCACCATCACTTGCAGTGCCAACAAGCTGGTTAACCTTGCCGTTATTAAAAAGTGCTTTTGTTTTTAATAAAGGTTTTTATGATGATATCAATAGTATTAAAGTAAATTATTTAGGATCTAATCAACTCTATCGATACCATCAGCGCGCATGGGAAAGAGAGACCGAGTTGCCAGCGTCAAATAGCGATTGATTGTTAGCGTTGGTTAACGGGAACTTGGTTTGGTTTGATATGTTCAATTAATTTTTCCACCTGTCCTCAAGCCCGATCGTCAGATGATCTACGCTTAGTGATGATAGAGCCCGAATTAAAGGAATCGCGCGTATTAAGCGGTCTGTATAAGCTAAGTTAAATGATGCAATAAAATGCAAAGGATAGAAGATGTTACAACAAGAAAGGCATGAAAAAATATTGGATTTGATCAGCCAATTAGGCCGGGTTTATGCGGCCGGATTAAGTCAAAGCCTGCAGGTATCCGAAGATACAATCCGCCGTGATTTAAAACAATTAGATGATCTTAAAAAGTTGCGCAGGGTGCATGGTGGCGCATTACCGCTGCAGCAGGAATTTCAAGAGTATCGCGATCGGCAGGATGAAGTTGATCCGTTAAAAAAGCGTGTCGCGTTAGCGGCAATTCCCTTCATTAAAGCGCATCAAACCATATTGATCGACTCGGGCACTACCTGTTTGCAGTTGGCGATGAATTTACCAACCGATTTTAATTTTACCGTGGTCACGCCAAGCCCTCTGGTTGCGACTAAATTAATGCATCATAATAATATCGAATTGATTTTATTAGGCGGCAAAGTGTCTAAATCTGCGGTGATGGCGCTCGGCGCGACAACCAATGCGATGCTCAGGAAAATTCATTTTGATGTCTGTTTCTTAGGTGTTTACGCGCTGCATCCAAGTCAGGGGCTGACCATTAACCGTTTAGATGAAGCTGAAACATTAGCCGCGATCATTGAACAATCTGAGTTGGTTATCAGTTTAGGATCATCATTGAAACTCGGGAAGGTGGGCACCTATAAAATTTGTGACAGTAATAAATTGGATGTGCTGGTGACTGATTCAGAGTCGAATCCCAAGGTATTAAAATTATTAGAAACTAAAGGTGTCAAAATAACGCTTTGCAGTGATTAATTAAAGCGCGGCAAAATGAGTGGGTATAGTATGAAAAAGGCAACCGAAGTTGCCTTTTAAAGATAAATTGTAACCTTAAACCTTAAACATTAAAGCGGAAATGGATAACATCACCATCTTTAGTCACGTAGTTTTTACCTTCCAGGCGCCATTTACCGGCTTCTTTGGCACCGGCTTCACCTTTACATGCAACAAAGTCATCATAGGCTATTACTTCAGCACGGATAAAACCACGCTCAAAATCAGTGTGGATAACGCCCGCTGCCTGTGGTGCTGTTGCACCGACTTTAACTGTCCAGGCGCGCACTTCTTTAACACCCGCTGTAAAGTAGGTCTGTAGATGCAATAATTGATAGCCGCTATTGATAACGCGGTTTAAGCCAGCTTCTTCCTGACCTATGCCTTCGAGAAACTCTTTTTTGTCTTCTTCATCAAGCTCAGCGATTTCAGATTCAATTGCAGCACAAACGGCGACGACCACTGAACCTTCTTTTTCTGCGATTTCACGGACAATATCTAAATAGGGGTTATTTTCAAAACCATCTTCACTGACATTGGCAATGTACATGGTCGGTTTGCCGGTCAGAAAGTTAAGGTAGGCAACCGCAGCTTTTTCTTCTGCCGTTAATTCAAGGCCGCGCACTAAGCCGTCGGCTTCAAGATGCGCTTTTACTTTTTCCAATACCGGTACTTCAAATTTGGCATCTTTGTCGCCACTTTTGGCTTTTTTGGTGAGACGTAAAAGGATACGATCACAACTGTCTAAATCGGCCAATGCCAGCTCGGTATTGATAATGTCAATATCGTCTTTAGGATCGATTTTACCCGCGACATGCACAATGTTGTCGTCTTGGAAGCAGCGCACAACGTGGCCAATGGCATCGGTTTCACGAATGTTCGCGAGAAACTTATTACCCAGTCCTTCACCTTTAGAAGCGCCTTCAACTAAACCTGCAATATCAACAAATTCCATTGTTGTTGGTAACACGCGCTGCGGATTAACAATTTCAGCTAATTTATCGAGGCGATGATCCGGTACCGGCACGATACCCGTATTAGGCTCAATCGTACAAAATGGAAAGTTAGCAGCTTCAATGCCCGCTTTTGTTAACGCGTTAAATAATGTTGATTTACCAACATTGGGTAAGCCTACTATGCCACATTTGAAACCCATGATTTATATCCTATTTTGTTAGTTGTGTGTTAATTGCGGGGTGTTAAGCGGATTATTTTTCTGCTTTAAAACTATGTAAGCGATTCATTGCTTTTTCCAGTCCGTCCTGCCCTAAAATAGGGGTACAACGTGCTGCTTCATCAATACTTTGGTCAATCAGGTTTTGTTCACTGCTGGGTGCTTTACCGAGCACATAACCGCTGACTCTGTTTTTATCACCGGGGTGACCGATGCCAATGCGCAGACGATAAAAATTTTTATTATTACCCAGTTTTTCGATAATATCTTTTAAACCGTTATGTCCACCGTGACCACCACCCAATTTAAACTTCGCTATACCGGGAAGCAGATCCAGCTCATCGTGTGCGATAAGGATCTCTTCAGGTTTAATGCGATAAAAATTTGCCATCGCAGCAACCGCTTTTCCACTGAGGTTCATAAAGGTAGTTGGAACAAGAAGACGCAGGTCATTACCGGCAAATTGAATTCTTCCCGTTAGACCGTAAAATTTTGCTTCAGGCTTAAGTTGGATATTTTCTTGAGAGGCGAGTTGGTTTACATACCACTGTCCGGCATTGTGTCTGGTTTGCACATATTCTGGGCCTGGATTAGCCAGGCCCACAAGCAATTTAATAGTAGTTGACACTATTATTCAGCAGCTGCTTCTACTTCGTCTTCAGTAGGTGCTTTTTTGGAAAGTGCAATTGAAACCATAGGAAGGTCATGTTCTTCACCTTTATTTAGTTCAACAGACTCAACGCCAGCAGGAAGAGCTAGGTTAGAAAGGTGTAATGTATCACCAATTTCCATCGCAGAGATATCTACTTCAATGAATGAAGGAAGATCTGCAGGTAGACATAAAACTTCAACATCGTTAACTGTGCGGTAAACTACGCCGCCATTTTTAATCGCTTCTGAAAGCTCTTCGTTGATGAAGTGCAGAGGAACCGTTTTGTTGATTTTATGTGTAGCATCAACACGCAATAGATCTAAATGTTGAATGCGCGCTTTAAAAGCATGACGCTGTAGATCTTTAAGGACTACTTGCTCAGACACACCATCGATTTCCAGGTTTAATATTGAAGAATAGAATGCTTCAATGCCTTCTGCTTTGATGATTTCTTTATGTGTAAAAGTAAGAGAAACGGCTTCTTTATCAGCTCCGTATACTATTGCTGGTACTAGATCCGCATGACGTAGGCGGCGGCTCGCACCTTTCCCTAGGTCTGTACGGGTTGTTGCTGTTAATTTAATAGACATGGTATAACTCCAATAGTGAGGATACTGTTATAAAGTTCCTCAAATTTAAAATAGGTCTCATCTTGCGACCAGATAAAACCACCTTATCGGCAGCTTTAGCTGCAGATAAAAAAGGCGCGCCATAATAGCGCGCCATCATAATTTTGTACAACATTAAAACTAATTTCGAGCACAAAAAACGCTTTATAGTAAGACAATAAAGTATTTTTTGTGTTCAAAGACAATTAACAAAAGTTAAAAGGGTTACTTAACTGCTATTAACAGCTGAAGAGGACCGAGATTAGTGAAACATTGCAGAGATTGATTCTTCGTTACTGACGCGACGAATTGCTTCAGCCAGCATGCCACTCAATGTTAACTGCTTAACTTTACCCGTTGCAATAATTTCTGCTGAAAGCGGAATTGAGTCAGTAACAATGAATTCATCAATAACAGAGTTTTTGATGTTTTCAGCCGCTTTTCCAGAGAAAACAGCATGTGTCGCATAAGCGTAAACAGAGCTTGCACCGCGTTCTTTAAGTGCTAAAGCTGCCTGGCATAATGTACCGCCAGTATCGATCATATCATCAACGATAATACAGTTACGTCCTTCAACATCACCTATTAGGTGCATTACTTGCGCAACGTTTGCTTTTGGACGACGTTTGTCGATGATCGCCAAATCGGCATCATCGAGTAATTTAGCATGTGCACGCGCACGAACAACACCGCCAATATCAGGGGACACAATCATTGGGTTATCCAGTTTCTTCTCTAACATATCTTCAAGAAGTACTGAGCTGCCAAATACATTATCAACTGGCACATCAAAAAAGCCTTGGATTTGCTCTGCATGCAGGTCAACGGTCAATACACGGTCTACACCGACATTTGACAAGAAATCCGCAACCACTTTTGCAGTGATCGGCACACGACTTGAGCGAACTCTACGGTCTTGACGGGCATAACCAAAGTATGGGATAACGGCAGTAATACGTCCGGCTGATGCACGACGAAGTGCGTCAATCATAACGATTAATTCCATTAAATTATCATTGGTGGGAGCACAAGTAGACTGTACGATAAAAATATCATCACCGCGTACGTTCTCATTAATTTGTACGTGGATCTCTCCATCGCTAAAGCGCCCAACATCCGCGCTTCCTAGTTTAACGAAAAGACGCTCTGCAACTTTTTTAGCTAGATCGGGTGTCGCATTACCTGCAAATAGTTTCATATTTGGCACTGTGAGGACCTCTGTAATCCTAAGGGGTGTGTGTCAAAAAGCAATAATGCTGATTAACATTTGTTATTAATTACCTTATGCAATTAATAAATTTTATTTAAGTGTTGCGAATAATTCATTTAAAGGGGAATTATTCAATCCTGTTGCGGTAAATGCTGCTAACCAGTCAGGGGTGTTATGTAACACAATTTCAGCTTCATGAATACTGTTGAATGTGCTAAAAACACATGCACCAGTGCCAGTCAATTGAGTTGGCGCGTATTCTATCAACCACTCTATAACCTTGGCAACCTTAGGATAATTTTTTTTCACATAAGGCTGGCAGTCATTCAGCCAATTTTGATTTATTAACTGCAAATGGGTTCTTTTTTTTGTATTGCGAATGAGATCTTTTGCTCTAAAAACGGCGGCTGTTGAAATATGGCAATTGGGAGTAGCAATCAGGTAGCTCCGCTCTGCGGGGTAAACGGGGCTTAATTTTTCACCTATTCCTTCTGCTATCGCGGCTTTGCCAAAGATAAAAACAGGGACATCCGCACCCAATGAAACCCCTATTTCTGCCAATTCACTTTTTGTTAAATTGATGTTCCATTGATAATTTAATGCGACCAGAGTTGTTGCGGCATCCGATGACCCACCACCAAGCCCTCCGCCCATAGGTAAATTCTTTTCCAGAGTAATATGCGCTCCGTTGTTTGCTGCCGTATGGGTTTTTAACATCATAGCCGCTTTATAAATTAAGTTATCTTCTAATGCCAATCCTGCGATGCTTGGGGTGAGGGTGATTTTTCCGGAGAGATTAGGCGTGATAGTTAAATAATCACATAGATCGATAAATTGAAATAGGGTTTGTAATTCATGGTAGCCATCTTCCCGTTGACCCGTTATATATAAAAATAAGTTAAGTTTAGCGGGAGCAGGCCAACGAATAGTGTCAGGATTTGTCATGCGTTATCTCTCTATTTGGCAATTTTATCGTTGAGGAGGTTATTTTAAGACAAGATAGTAGCGAGTTATGCTTTATAAATACAGCTCGAAAGATAATAAGTTATAAGCGCTGTTTGAGTCTGCAAATACCGAGGTTCCGGCTCTTATTTAAAATATTTCAGTTTTCTCTAATAGCCATTTTCGGATTGCAAATTTTATAAGTAAATCTTGGCGGCTAAGGTCTAGCTTGTGGGGGAGGCTTGTTTTCTGAACCGTTTTATAATCTTGGTAATCGACAGACCAGTTGTCATTTTTGTTATCTTGTCCGGTCAAGCTCACTAACTGATTATTTTCATTAAGCTGAAAAACAGCACCACTCGGATTGCCTTTAATCCATTGTTGTAAAACCTCTACGGGTAACTCAATCCCTGACAACTGAGTCATTAGTGTCTGTGTATTTTTACCAAAATAAATTTTACCTTGATCGTCAATTATTCGAGTGCCAAGTGCGGTCTTTTTGACATCTAAAATAGTCGTTCCCAGAAAGCTGGTTAAGGTAATATGAAAATTTTCGCCGTTTTGCTGCCAGTAAATATTCAGGCTATGACGGTTTTCGGCTGTAATAATGGCCACTTTTCCGCGCAGAGACCAATCTGTTAACTCATTAATCTGTTGTTGATGTGCTGCCCAATCCGCAGTCTCGGTGGGGGGAGGTGTTGGTATTTGCGCACAACCAGCAAGCATTAGAATGAAAAGAAGGCAGGGAAAGAATATTTTCATGTTTGATAAAACCACTTAGCTAAATAGGTAAATAGGTAAATAATACTAACCAGTCATAAAAATAAAGACAGGTTTATTTTTATTTTTATTTGAAAATAAAACGGATACACATTGCTCATTTTAAAAAGTACAAAAATGTCTAATGATAATAGTTTTTCAAGGAATGCAGCTAAATAGTAAGTGTAAAGGGCTGCAGAAGCAGACAGTTAAGCCTCCTGATGCGCAGAGGCTAACTGTCTAATCTAATTCATCTAATTCATTTAATCATTTATGGAACTAATAATTCCTGTGCATTAGCTAATGTGTGTTCAGTGATACGGTCTCCGCCTAATAACCTTGCTAATTCACTTATACGCTCTTCAGGATTTAGTTTAAACATGGTGGTATTAGTGGTTTTACCATCACTTTGTTTATTAACAAACATCTGCTGATGACCATTACCTGCTACTTGCGGTAAATGCGTAACACAAAATATTTGCGTATTCTCACCCAGACTGCGCAATGATTTTCCAACGACGGCGGCTGTCACGCCACTGATCCCTGCATCAACTTCATCAAAAATCAGTGTTGGTGTCGAAACGCGCTGGCTAATAATCACTTGAATGGCCAAACCAATACGCGATAATTCACCTCCGGAAGCAACTTTACCTAAATCCTGCAGGGGTTGCCCTGCGTTTGTTGCCACTTTAAATTCAATACCATCTATCCCTAAGGGACTCAAGGTATTGCGACTTGCCTGGGTTAAGGATACTTCGAATATTCCCTCTTCCATATTGAGCTGCTGGATACTCGCGGTGATCTTTTTACTTAATTTTTTACTGTAGCGCAAACGGCTTTGACTGAGTTTATTTGCCTGCTGGAAATAATTGAGTTCGGCTTCTGCTAAGTCGAGTATAAATTGTTCTATTTGGGCATTACAGTCATTTAGCTGTTGGTATTCATTGTTTAATTTTTGGTGATGTTCGAAAAGAAATTCAGGTTGAATTTGGTGCTTACGCGCTAAAGATAACGCTTCGCTCATGCGCGTTTCTAATTGTTGGAAATGTTCAGGATCAAGTTCTAAGTTGTCACTAAAATGACGTAATTCATAACTGGCGTCTTCGATGGGGATAATGGCTTCCTGTAAGCTTGCAAGAATAGGCCCCAATGATGGATCATTATCTATCTGATGCTCGAGTGCAGAGATACTTTTACGCAATAAGCTCAACACATCAAACTCTTCCCCCTCGCTTAACTGTGAAAGGCTGATTTGACAGGTGGTTAATAAAGCACCGCTGTTGGCTAAACGTTTATGCTCCTGCTCAATATTTTGAAACTCATCTTCAGCGAGCGCAAATGCATCTAACTCTTCAATTTGGTATTCAAGTAACTGTTTGCTGGCCTGTTTTTCTTGCTGATTAAGTTGTTGCTCCTTGAGTTGCTTATTAATGAAGTGCCAGCCTTGATAGGTCTCTTTCACTTTTTGTAATAATAGATGATGGCCTGCATATTCATCAACAACAGAAAGCTGAATATCATTTTTCAGAAGGCTTTGGTGGGCGTGCTGACCGTGAATATTAACCAGAAATTGGCCCAGACTTTTTAGCTGTGAGAGAGGGACAGGGGTGCCATTAATATAAGCGCGGGAACGGCCTTCTTTGGTAATAATTCGGCGTAATAAACACTCCGCATTATCACTTGGGGAATCTTCAAGATCGTTTTTTTTTAACCAGTTTTTTGCGTGAGGTGTATCATTTAAGGTAAAACGGGCATTCACTTCAGCCTGTTCAGTACCCACCATTATCATATTGGCATCGGCGCGATCACCGAGGCACAAACCCAGTGCGTCAATCGCAATGGATTTCCCGGCACCGGTTTCACCGGTGATGGTCGTCATGCCTTGATGAAATTCTAATTCTAAAAATTGAACAATGGCAAAATGTTGAATAGTTAAGTGGCTAAGCATAATTTTACATCCCAAAGACTGAGTATTAACACTGTATATGTGCACAGTCTAATACTGTTTTTTTAAACAGTAAAGTGAGGTTTGTTGAATTCTCTTCTAATTAGTTAATAAAGTTTATTACCCCAACCCAGTTTATTTTGTAACACATGGAAATAGTTATAGTTTTTGGGATGAACTAATTTTAATTGATCTTGGCTTTTTTTGATTATTATTTCATCGCCGGGTAATACGGGTAAATTCACATGACTGTCACAGCTTATTTGCATTTGACTTTTATTCGATAGTGCCATTTTCAAACGCACCCGACTATTCGCGTCAATAACAATGGGGCGGCTATTTAAGGTGTGGGGAAACATAGGTAACAGACTGATGGCATCTAAATTTGGCGTTAAAATTGGGCCTCCCCCCGACAGGGAGTAAGCTGTTGAACCCGTTGGTGTCGCAATAATCAGACCGTCAGCGCGTTGATTCAACATGAAGTCATCGTCAACATAGACTTCAAATTCAAGCATATGTGCAATTTTATCCGGATGTAAAACCGCTTCATTAACCGCCGTATTTGAGCTTTTAAGATCGCCATGGCGATGTACTTGCGCTTCTAATAAGAAACGTTTTTCTATTTGGTAATTACCTAATAATACTTGCTCTAATGGTTGCTCAAAATTATCCGGATCAAGATCCGTTAAAAAGCCTAAGTTACCCCGGTTGACACCAATAACAGCAATATCAAAACGTGACAATACTCGCGCGGCGCCAAGCATGTAACCATCCCCGCCTACCACTATCGCTAAATCACAACTGCTTCCGATACCGACCAGATCCGCCCGGTCAAATCCATTAATAGGAAGTTCATCGGCGATTCGCTGATCAATCACCAGATTAACGCCTTTAGCTTTCAAAAAACGATATAAGGCTAATAATGTCAGTTTAGCTTCGGGATGTTGAGTTTTGGCAATCAAACCAATCGTTTTAAATTTAATTAAATTGTCGTGCTGGGCACCCATAGAGCTCCTTTATTAGTTAAACCTTAATATTATAGTTAAAGGATAACCTGATATAATGTTTTAGTTGTAATTATTTTCTTTCAGGTCAATTTGTTAGGATTTATTCGTCGCTAAGAAGGGGAATAATTTATTCATATCCTCACAACAGGCTTGAAACTATAATTGTAATCCCCATAATAGAGTATATAAAAATTTAAATCTTTAATTGATTAGGATAAAACCATGACGGTAGAAAAAAAAATCATTCCGGAAGAACAAGTTGAAGCTGAGCAAGTTGAAGCAGAACAACAAGTTGAAGCCGAGCTAGTTGAAAATGATGAATCTGCACAAGCACAAGATGAAGCCTCTAACGAAGAACTAAACATGATTGAAGTACTGAACAAAAAATTAGCGCTTGCTGAACAACAGATTGTCGATCAGCAAGCTGATGTTGCTCGTGCTCAGGCTGATGTGGTGAATGCCCGTCGTATCGCAGCGCAAGATGTTCAAAAAGCGCACAAATTTGCACTGGTTAAATTTGCAGATGGTTTATTACCTGTGATCGACAGTTTGGAAATGGCGATCAGCCACGCTGATAAAGAAGATGAAACGCTAAAACCTATGATTGAAGGCGTTGAATTAACACTGAAATCTATGCTGGATACAGTCGACAAGTTTGGCTTAAAAGTCATTGATCCACAAGATGAAGCTTTTGACCCTGAAAAACATCAAGCGATGAGCATGCGCGCAGTCCCGGATGTAGCACCTAATCAAGTTATCGCTGTGATGCAAAAAGGTTATGAATTGAATGGCCGTGTTATTCGCCCGGCAATGGTCATGGTGTCTAAGGCTGAGGACTAATCATTCTTTTTCGGCTAGTTAATAAAAGGTGCTGCAGACCGCTTTTTCATGGGTAATAACAGAATAAGAAAAATACATTTTTTTTGATGCTAGCCCTTGAAAGTAAAAAATAGCGCCTCATATATAAGACAATTAAAGCGGCACAGTATTTTACAATGAAATGACATACTGGGTCTGCTTACTAAACAACACAAAACATAAATAAGTTTGGAGAAGAGTAAAATGGGCAAAATAATCGGTATTGATCTAGGTACAACAAATTCATGTGTATCTGTACTTGTTGGTGGCGTAGCTAAAATCATCGAAAATGCAGAAGGTGAACGTACAACGCCTTCAATCATCGCTTACACTGAAGGTGAAACCTTAGTTGGACAACCTGCAAAACGTCAGTCGGTCACTAACCCTCAAAATACTCTTTTTGCGATTAAACGTTTAATCGGTCGTCGTTATGAAGATGAAGAAGTACAACGTGATATCAAAATCATGCCTTACAAAATTGTTAAAGCTGACAATGGTGATGCATGGGTAGAAGCGCACGGCAACAAAATGGCACCGCCACAAATATCTGCTGAAGTTTTGAAAAAAATGAAAAAAACAGCTGAAGATTATTTAGGCGAGAAAGTGACTGGCGCGGTAATCACTGTACCTGCATATTTCAACGATGCGCAGCGTCAAGCAACTAAAGATGCTGGTCGAATTGCGGGTCTTGAAGTTAAACGTATTATCAATGAGCCAACGGCTGCTGCATTCGCCTACGGTGTTGATAGCTCTAAAGGTGACAGTGTTATTGCTGTATACGACCTGGGCGGTGGTACTTTTGATATCTCAATCATTGAAATCGATGAAGTCGATGGCGAAAAAACCTTCGAAGTATTATCAACAAATGGCGATACTCATTTAGGTGGTGAAGATTTTGATAACCGTTTAATCAACTTTTTAGTGGCTGAATTCAAAACGCAACAAGGTTTTGATTTAACTAATGATCCGCTTGCAATGCAACGTGTTAAAGAAGCTGCTGAAAAAGCAAAAATTGAACTGTCAAGTGCACAACAAACAGATATCAACCTGCCTTACATCACAGCCGATCAATCAGGTCCTAAACATTTAAATATCAAGATCACTCGTGCTAAATTAGAGTCTCTTGTTGAAGATATGGTTAAAGCAACGCTTGAACCTTTACGCATTGCTTTAAAAGATGCAGATTTATCTGTTGCTGATATTGATGATGTTATTTTGGTTGGTGGTCAAACACGTATGCCCCTTGTACAAAAACTGGTTACCGAGTTCTTTGGTAAAGAAGCACGTAAAGATGTTAACCCTGATGAAGCTGTTGCTATGGGCGCTGCAATTCAAGGTGCAGTACTTTCTGGTGAGAAAACCGACGTATTATTATTAGATGTTACGCCGTTATCATTAGGTATCGAAACAATGGGCGGTGTTTTAACTAAAGTTATCGATAAAAATACAACGATTCCAACTAAACAATCGCAAACATTCTCAACAGCTGAAGATAACCAAAGCGCGGTAACGATTCATATTTTACAAGGTGAACGTAAACGTGCTAATGATAATAAATCTCTTGGTCAATTTAACCTTGAAGGTATCCGTAAAGCAAGCCGTGGTACTCCTCAAATTGAAGTGACATTTGATATGGATGCCGATGGTATTTTACACGTATCTGCTCAAGATAAAGATACTAAGCAAGAGCAAAAAATAACCATTAAATCTAGTTCAGGTCTTTCTGAAGAAGAAGTTGAAAAAATGGTTAATGATGCGGAAGCAAACGCTGAAGCAGATAAGAAATTTGAAGAAGTAGTGAAAGCTCGTAACGAAGCTGACGCAATAATTCATACAACACGTAAGCAAATTGAAGAAGCTGGTGATGCACTACCGGCTGATGAAAAAGAAAAAATCGACGCTGCACTTAAAGAACTTGAAGAAGCGACGAAAACTGAAGATAAAGATCTTATTGAAGCTAAAACAGCCGCACTTGCTGAAGCTTCAGCAAAACTGATGGAAATCGTACAACAAAAATCACAGGCCGGTGAAGCTGGAGGCGAGGAACAGCCTCAAGAAAAAGCCAAAGAAGATGATGATATTGTTGATGCTGAGTTTGAAGAAGTAAAAAAAGACGATAAAAAATAATTAGGAAAACTAATTAAGTTATAATCGTTTTAATGGCACGCGGGTTATGGATTTTTCTATAATCCGCGTGTTTGTTTTATACATAGCCAAGTAGTTTGGTTATAAATTGAAATTTTGAGAAAAGATATGGCAAAACGTGATTGTTATGAAGTACTTGGCATAAGCCGTGATGCGACAGAAAAAGAAGTCAAAAAAGCGTATAAACGTTTGGCAATGAAATACCACCCAGACAGAACCAGTGGTAATGATGAACTTGAAGTCAAATTCAAAGAAGTTAAAGAAGCTTACGAAATTCTTAATGATTCACAAAAAAAAGCAGCCTATGATCAATACGGACATGATGGTGTAAACCAGCAGGGACGTGGTGGATTTGATAATTCTGATTTTGGTGACCAGTTTGGTGATATTTTTGGTGATATTTTTGGCGGCGGTCGTCGCGGTGGTGGCGGTCAGCGTCCACAGCAGGGATCAGATCTTCGCTATAACATGGAATTAACGCTTGAAGAAGCGGTTAAAGGTATTTCCAAAGAGATTCAAATTCCTACCCAAGTCCATTGTGAACAGTGTAATGGCTCGGGTGCTAAAAAAGGGACAGAAGCAAAAACCTGTGGTACTTGTTATGGGCAAGGACAAGTGCAAATGCGTCAGGGTTTCTTTGCTGTCAATCAAACCTGTCCGACATGTCGTGGCCAGGGTAAAATTATCAGTGACCCATGTCATAAATGTCATGGTCATGGTCGTTACGAACGCAGTAAAAGTATGTCGGTTAAAATCCCAGCTGGTGTTGATACCGGGGATCGCATTCGTTTAAGTGGTGAAGGTGAAGCGGGTGAACATGGTGGCCCTGCTGGTGATTTATATGTGCAAATGAATGTGCTTCCGCATCATGTGTTTGAACGTGATGGCAACAATCTCCATTGTGAAGTGCCGATTAGTTTTACCGAGGCTGCATTAGGGAGCGAAATTGAAGTACCGACACTTGATGGTCGCGTAAAGCTTAAGATTCCTGCTGAAACACAAACAGGACGTGTTTTTCGAATGCGTAACAAAGGTGTTAAATCAGTGCGCAGTCATGCGACAGGTGATTTAATGTGCAAAGTTATGGTCGAAACACCGGTTAAATTATCGAGCAAACAGCGCGATTTATTAAAAGAGTTTGAAACTTTATGTTCATCAAGTTCGACAAAACATAAGCCAAAATCAGAAGGTTTTTTAACCAGCATCAAAACTTTTTTTGATGATTTAAGCAGTTAATGCAGTTAAATTAGTAACCCTTATTATTAATGCCTCCTAACTGGAGGCATTTTTTGGGCTTCCAATTCATTATCACTTTTCAATTTCCCCAAAGATCAGAGCAACTGACTTTCTATTTAGCGATTAAGGTTGTAATGGATGCTCGCCAGAGATAAAACACTTGTCATTGATTTGCTGTCACCAGCTGCTGTTATTCATTCATTCCTCTCTTAGCCAGCTCAAGCTGTTTAAATCCTTCCTACTATTTTACAATTAGAACCAGTCATTACTGTAATCAATGCGTTTCTTTGCAGTGTTTTCCTGCGCCTGAATAGATTGCCTAATAACAGATTAAATGTAAAAAAATCATCCTTCGCCCTTTAAAACTAAATTAAGTACCCCATATCTTTATTAGGGTATGTTTCATTTGCATATTAGTGGTTTTATTATATCCGCCTGACAGCTTATAAATATTGTAATAAATTAAATTGCTTGATAATTGATTGTAATTTAAGAAGGTATAACGAAAGCTGCGAACAAATGAAACAGAGCCATTTATTAAGCCATCATATATGGTAGAATTAGGTAAATACATTCAATAAATTAAGAGAATAAATATGTCTGAACTACAGCTAAACACTCAAGAAAAACAAGCAAGTTACGGTATCGGTCTACAAATGGGAGAGCAACTTGCTGCTAATCCTTTTGACGGTTTAGAAATATCTGCTATTTCTGCAGGAATCTCAGACGCATTTGCTGGCGCTGAAAGCCAAGTATCTCGCGAAGATTTACAAACTGCTTTCGAAGTTATCTCTGGACGTATGCAAGCCGCTGCTGCTGAGCAAGCAGAAGTATTGGGTGCCGCTGGTGCAGCTTTCCTTGCTGAAAATGCAGCTAAAGAAGGCGTTACAGTTACTGAATCTGGACTTCATTATGAAGTAATCAATCTAGGCGAAGGTGAAAAACCGACTGCTGAAGCGACCGTAAGTGTTCATTACCACGGAACGTTGACTGACGGTACTGTATTTGACAGTTCTGTTGAACGTGGCGAACCTGCTGAATTCCCTATCGGTGGTGTTATCGCTGGTTGGACTGAAGCATTACAACTTATGCCTGTTGGTTCAAAATTCAAATTAGCTGTTCCTGCAGATCTTGCCTATGGCGAACGTGGCGCTGGCGCTGCAATCGGACCGCACGCAACATTAGTATTTGAAGTTGAATTATTAGCAATTAAGTAACCTGTACTAGTTGTTGCAAT
>NZ_PJBP01000100.1 GCF_002836415.1 Psychromonas sp. MB-3u-54
TTAACCCAAGAAGCCTTAACCAGTATTGCCCAAACAACCCTGGATAACTTAAACTGTTTTGCTTTAGGCAAGCTTAATGGTAATGAAGTGAATTAAATTTTAGCGGGCATTAATAAGGCATTTTCAACCCCAAAAGCCTTAACCAGTATTGCCCAAACAACCCTGGATAACTTAAGCTGTTTTGCTTTAGGCAAGCTTAATGGTAATGAAGTGAATTAAATTTTAGCGGGCATTAATAAGGCATTTTCAACCCCAAAAGCCTTAACCAGTATTGCCCAAACGACCCTGGATAACTTAAGCTGTTTTGCTTTAGGCACCGCTAATGGTAATGAAGTAAATTAACACGAAAAATAGAGACTTTCTTGGCCCAGTCTAAGATGATTTGGGTCACTAAGTACTCTTACATAAATTTCCCGGCATTTTTGAGCAGGTTACTCAATAAAGCGCCCTTTAACATCAGAAAATTTTCGGGTGAGTACTTAGCTTAAGGGCGTATCTCTATGCAGTTCTTTGATGATTTCAGTGATTGCCAGAATCAATGAGGACTTAATGACCTGTCTATTCTGGTCCAGTTTCATTTGCACTATATAATGAGAGCTTTCTTCCAATTGATTATCACCTAAATTGGGAGGCAAAATTTTAGCCACTGCACGAATAGCATTTAAGCGCTCAATCAGTGAAAGAAAATCTATTGAGCCCCCTTCTGACTGAACAAAATCTTTTAACTCAATAAACTTCTCAATATCCTGATAGGAGTCCTGAGATAGCAGCCCCAATCCGTATAACAGTTTGATACGAACAGGTAAATGCGCCAATGGACCATCACGGCTTAATAAAGGTTCAACAGCATATTTCACTGCATAATCATCTTTTCTAAAGACATTTTGAATTAGGATATCAACGGCATCTTCAAACAGATCAAAACTGGCGGTAAAAAAATCATAGGCAGTTTCCGCCTCAGAAAGCGTTTCTACAATATCAATATCAAATTTTAAGCGGGCAAATTTTGGCATAATTTTTCTAATGGAATAAATAAATGCCGCAACAGCGGCACTGGGATTGAGTCATTATTTTAAGCTTTTGTAAGCTTGTTCTACTAGTTTAACAGTTTCACTGTCAACAGCCAGACCTGAATAATGCGCTAGTGTCTCTGCTAATCCCTTTTCAGCAAACATAGCCTGTAACTCAACGGCTTGAGGATCTTGATCATTATTATATAGGAATGCTGCAGCGATACCTTTAATTAAATGTTCATTAGGTAAACCGTACTCTAAGGTGCCATTAAGAGGCTTAATTAAGCGATCGTTTGCACTTAATTTACGGATTGGCTGGCGACCAACACGATCCACTTCATCGCGTAAATAGGGATTCGCAAAACGACCTAATATTTTTTGAATGTAAGCAGCATGAGCTTGCACGTCAAAAGCATAACGACGTATTAAAACTTCACCGCTTTCCTGCATAGCAGCAGTCACATCGGCACGGATAGCATCATCTTCAATTGATTCTTTGATAGTCTCATGACCGGCAAGCACACCTAAGTATGCGGTGATCAGATGCCCGGTATTTAAGGTAAATAATTTACGTTCAACAAATGCCATTAAATTATCAGTACATTCCATTCCTTTAATGGTTGGAATTTCACCTTTAAACTGAGTTTGGTCAACAATCCATTCACTGAAGGTTTCAACGGTCACGGCTAATGGATCCGTTTCTCCCGCTTCAGCTGGCGGCACAATACGGTCAACAGCAGAATCAACAAAACCAATGCTCTGGTCAGATTGAGCATGCAAAGACTCGGGCAGATATTTAAATACCTCCGCTTTTAGCTGGCTGGTACCACGAACCATATTTTCACATGCAATAATATTTAACGGAGACTTATTACCGCTTTTTAAACGCAGCTCAATAGCATCGGCGATTGTTTTTGCAATAATATTCAATACGGTAGGGCCTACCGCTGTGGTCACTAAATCAGACTCTGCAATAAGTTTAACAATCTCAGAACCCGCTGAATGAACAGCAGTAACATTACTTACTTTTTCAATAGAACAGTCTGCACCAACAACATTCACATCATATTCATTTCGTGCTATCAGGGCATTAACAACCGTTTCATTGACATCGGCAAAAGTAACTTTAATACCTGCGTCCGATAAAACTTTACCAATAAAACCGCGGCCAATATTACCCGCTCCAAAATGTATAGCTTTCATAATAAATATTTCCCTAAAATTGAAAGAGGCTAGAAAATCTAGCCTTGAATATTTAATCGGCTGCCTCAGTTGAAGCAGCTACCTTAAGAAGTTTCTAGTTATTTAAAATTTTCAGTACATCTTCTTTATTGACTGTTGTTTTTAAACATTCTATTGCTTCTTCATCATCAAGTGCATTGGTGATGGCGGTAATCACATGAATATGCTGATCACCCTGCGCTGCAATACCAATCACTAGAATTGCAACATCATCTTCATCTTCGCCCCACTGAATACCTGCTGGGTACTGACAAAATACAATGCCTGTTTTAAGAACATGTTTTTTTGTTTCAATAGTACCGTGAGGAACCGCTATCGATTCACCTAAATAGGTTGATACTAATTTTTCTCTATCAAACATACCCTGTAGATATTCAGGTTCAACATAGTTCAAAGCAATCAACTGCTCACCGGCAAATTTGATCGCATCTTCCTTAGTTGCAGGCTTAAGCCCTAAGAAAATATTTTTACCGGTTAACGTCAAAGGACCTTCAGACTTTTTTGCATCATCTTCCTGTGCATTTGCAGCAGGTGCACTACCGGCAGATTTAATATCTTTAACCAAACCATCGTAGATCGCATTATCTAAGAAATTAGTTAATGAAATATGCTGTGCATTTGGCGCATGCTTACGTGCTCTGTCGGTTAAATCTTTATGAGTAACAACAATATCAACATCACCGGGCAAATCATTGATCGCAGTGTTAATAACTTCAATATTTAAATTTGCAGCCTGCACTTTTTTGCGTAATAGACTTGCGCCCATTGCACTTGAGCCCATACCCGCATCACAAGCAACAATGATTTTTTTAACAGCAGACATATCAACACTAGCATTTGCTGTTGTTTGACCTTTAGATCCCTGCTTCATGTCGCGCATTTGGTTTGCAGCTTCTTCCAGTGCATCTTCATCGCCAGCAACACTTTTTTGTGTTTTCATCAGAATAGAAGCCACGATGAAAGAAACAGCGGCAGCAGCAGCAACGGATAGAAGAATACCTATGTATGCGCCTTTAGGCGTCATCGCTAAAACGGCAAAGATAGAACCAGGAGATGCAGGAGAGATAAGACCGGCATCAAACATAGTAAGAGTAAATACGCCCGTCATACCACCCGCAATAACAGCCAGGATAAGACGCGGATTCATCAATACATAAGGGAAGTAAATTTCATGGATACCACCGAAGAAGTGGATAATTACGGCACCGGGAGCCGTTTCTTTTGCAGAACCTTTACCAAACACCATGTAGGCTAACAGAAGACCTAAACCTGGACCCGGGTTTGCTTCAATTAAGAAGAAAACAGATTGGCCAAGAGACTCTGACTGAGCAATACCTAGAGGAGTGAAAATACCATGGTTAATAGCATTATTTAAAAATAAAATCTTTGCCGGTTCAACAAAGACAGAAGTCAAAGGAAGCAGGTTATTTGTTACTAAAACGTCAACTCCCGCTGCAAGCGCGGTAGATAACATTTTAACAGCAGGACCAATCACAAGGTATGCAAGAATCGCCAGTAGCATACCAATAATACCGGATGAAAAGTTGTTAACCAACATTTCAAAACCGCTTTTTACTTTACCGTGAATGGCAGCATCAAATTTCTTAATTGCCAGACCACCTAATGGACCGACAATCATCGCGCCCATAAACATTGGAATATCCGTACCAACAATCACACCCATTGTCGCTATTGCACCAACAACTGCACCACGCTCTCCAGCTATAATTTTACCACCTGTATAACCAATTAAGAGCGGCAGCATATATTTAATCATCGGCCCAACCATAGTGGACAATGTTTCGTTAGGTATCCAGCCCGTTGGAATGAATAATGCGGTGATTAAACCCCATGCGATAAAGGCGCCAATATTTGGCATAACCATATTTGACAATAAGCGACCAAAGTTTTGTACTTTAATCTTGGATTGTGATGACAGCATAATTTGCTCCGGGTGTTTTTATTCACCTAAAATAGGTGAAATAATTAATAAGGTTGAACTTTCCCCACTGAATCTAACATATAATTTCAAAAGCATACGCCACATGCCACAATACGTGACTTTCAGCACAAAAAAATAACAAGAAAGCGGCATTTAACAGATCTACATCACAAACATCACCGTAAAATTAAAACAAAACATATAAAGAATGCCAACACAAGCCACATTTAGCGACACAGATCACATATAAGGAAAAACCAACACGGCAACAAAAGGCGACCTGCGTCACAATAACAAAACATACTAATCGAAATAAAGATACCCAGCAGAAGCCACCCTCTTGAAAGCGCGCAAAAAACAACCTCCACCCCCCCGTTAAATAAAAAACTGTAATTTTATTACATAATGAAAATGCAGAATGATTAAGTGCTTATTTTTAAAATAAGCACATTTTATAAACTAACGACAATCCGATTTAATCAAAGAGCAACTAACAAAAAACTAAGGTGATGAAGCACATATTAATAACCTTCGTCTATTGCCAAGCAGTACTAAACCATGGGAACATCTGAAACATCAACGACCATTTGCACAGCATTTAATTTAATTAACTAATGAGTAATAGAGATGTCTCCAATTAAGACGGCTTCCACCGCACCCAGTATTGACGATCATGAAATGTTGACCGAGATTGCGATCCTCTATTATCAAGAAGGTGCAACTCAAGAAGAGATATCAAAAAAGTTTTCTATCTCTAGAATTAAAATTGGCCGTCTGCTGCGTCGAGCACGAGAAGAGGGTGTTGTTGAGATTAATGTACGTTACCACCCTGTCTATACGGCTCAACTTGAGCAACGGTTAATCAATAAATTCAATCTCAAACGTGTTCTTATTGCGCTGGATCAAGCGAATAACGAAGAACAGCGCAAACAGGTCGCGGTACTTGTCTCCGCTTTTCTAGCTATCAACCTGCAGGACAATAGTACTGTCGCGGTTGGGCAAGGCCAAAATGTCGCCGCCATTGCCAATCACGTTGGCCTGGTGGCACAACGCAAGGCACGATTTGTTTGTGCTATTGGCGGTACGCATCGCAGTGGGGATAGCATTAATGCTGACCATATCTGTCGTCAACTCGCTAAAAAATTTGGTGGAAGCAGTGAAACCTTGTATGCGCCCGCCTATGTCGATAACCCCGATACTCGCGCCGCTTTTATTGCCCACAACACAGTCTCTGAAACATTAAAACAAGCAAGAAATGCAGATTATGCTCTGGTGGGCGTCGGCGACATGAATGAAAATAGCCATATGATTAAGCTCGGCTGGTTTACACCACAAGAATTTGCAGAAGCGCGCATCAATGAGGGGATCATTGGTGATATTGGTGGTTTTGATTTTTTTAAATCTAATGGTCAAAGTGCAAACACCCGATTAAGAGATCGGGTGATTGGTCTGGGCACCGACGATTTACGCCGTATTCCAAATGTGATTGCCATTGCCAGCGAAGAAAGAAAAGCCTTAGCCTTGGCTGGCGCTCTGCGTACTGGCAGTATAGATATATTAGCCACCAGCGTAAGTTGTGCAATGACGTTATTAAATATGGAGGATTAGCCCGATACAAAACGAATCGATCTGCTTTGAGATTAGGAAGCATCTAAAACAGAAAGATGCATGTCCAAATTCAAAATATTGACCCCAGAATAGTGTTCAGCGCTATCTTAGCCTGCTAATCAAAACGCCTTTGTTCCTACACAAATAATAACCTACTTGAAAAGTGATCCAGATCTTATTCTTCGCTTTTTACATTGACATTTTATGATGAAAAAATGAATATATACAAAACAAATGTTCTACAAATAATCATATGTTCAATCTTCCGGCAGATGGCGGAATAATAATAAATCGCTATTATTGCAGTAAATCCTATTGAATCTAGTCCAAGCACAATATTAAGGCAGAATAAAAATGAGCAATAAATTAGATCAACTTCGTAAATTCACAACTGTAGTTGCCGATACCGGTGATGTTGAAGAAATAGCTAAATACCAGCCAGAAGATGCAACAACCAACCCGTCTTTAATTTTAAAAGCGGCACAACTAGTAGATTATAAATACCTTATTGATTCATCTATTGCTTACGCAAAATCCAGAAGTGCAGATAAAGCGCAACAGATTGTTGATACCTGCGACATGCTCGCGGTTAATATTGGTAAAGAAATTCTTAAAATAGTGCCCGGACGTATCTCTACGGAAGTTGATGCGCGTTTATCCTATGATACTGAAAAAAGTGTTCTTAAAGCACGTCAGTTAATTAAAATGTATAACGATGCCGGCATAAAAAATGACCGTATTTTAATTAAACTTGCTTCCACTTGGGAAGGTATTCGTGCCGGTGAAATTCTTGAAAAAGAAGGTATTAACTGTAATCTGACGCTTTTATTCTCTTTCGCTCAGGCGCGTGCATGTGCAGAAGCTGAGGTTTTCCTTATCTCTCCCTTTGTAGGCCGTATTATGGATTGGTATAAAGCCAAAGAAGGCAAAAATTTTGCAGGCGTTGAAGATCCCGGTGTTATCTCCGTTTCTACTATTTACAACTACTACAAAGAGCACGGTTATAAGACAGTTGTGATGGGTGCAAGCTTTCGAAATTTAGATGAGATTCTGGAATTAGCCGGTTGCGATCGTCTTACAATCAGCCCGCAGTTCTTGCAGGAACTAAAAGATAGCAGCGGTGACGTTATTGAAAAATTAAGCGAAAATGTATTACTCAAAGCATGCCCGGAAAAAATGACGCATGCAGATTTTCTGTGGCAGCACAATCAAGATCCGATGGCAGTCGAAAAATTAGCCGAGGGTATTCGAAACTTTGCGGTTGATCAGGGTAAACTTGAAACCATGATCGCAGATCTTCTATAACGCTTTTAATCATAAAGCGGCTAATAAGTCGCTTTTTTTTGCTTTAAATTAAGCTGCATAAGTAAATAGAAAAAAGTGGCTTTGGTTCAACTTAGTGTTTCCCCTGAAGACGTAACTATCATCTTGTTCATACTCTTTAATCTAGCGAAGATCTTTCCTGAACCACGCTGAGTTACTCCCAATGTATCATTTTATTTTTCCATAAAAAAACCCGGTCAACTGTTAATCAGTTAAACCGGGCTTTAAACTTTTATGCAACATTTAAAACTTGATCGTCATGCCACAAAAAAAGCATTATTCAACCGTAACTGCTTTTGCAAGATTACGCGGTTGATCCACATCGGTGCCTTTAATTAAGGCAACATGGTAGGAAAGCAGCTGCATTGGCACGGTATAGAAAATGGGTGCAATAATTTCATCGACACTTGGTAAGGTGATGATTTTCATACCCTCAGAACTTTCAAATCCGGCGCTTTCATCTGCAAATACATACAACAAACCACCACGCGCTCGCACTTCTTCAATATTTGATTTAACTTTTTCAAGCAAATCATTGGTCGGTGCAACGACAACAACGGGCATATTCGCATCAACTAGGGCTAATGGGCCATGCTTCAACTCACCTGCAGCATAAGCTTCAGCATGGATGTATGAAATTTCTTTCAATTTAAGCGCAGCTTCCATAGCAATAGGGTAAAACTCTCCTCGGCCTAAGAATAAGGTGTGCTCTTTATCTGCAAAATCTTCTGCTAAAGCTTCAATCGGTTTATCAAAGGCTAACGCTTTTTCAATTTGAGCAGGGAGTGAATGCAATGCATGCACAATCTTTGCTTCTTTTTCTTTGCTGATAGTGCCCTGCTCTTTACCAATAGCGGTGACCAAAATAAGCATCGCAGCCAGCTGCGTAGTAAATGCTTTGGTGGATGCAACGCCAATCTCAGTACCAGCGCGGGTCATAAAGGCAAGATCCGATTCACGTACCAGTGATGAGCCGGAAACATTACAGATAGACATCGCCGACATGTAACCTTTCTGCTTGGCTAAGCGAAGCGCTGCTAGCGTATCTGCAGTTTCGCCAGATTGTGACAGGGTCAGCAATAAGCTATTTGGACGCACCACAAAATCTCGGTAACGGAATTCAGAAGCGATTTCCACATCACAGCTTACGCCGGCGAGGGATTCAAACCAGTAACGTGCAGCCATGCCTGAGTTATAAGAGGTACCACAGGCGATAATCTGTACATGCTCTACATTTTTAAGGATATCTTTTGCGCCAACACCAATACTCTCAACTAATACACTGTCATGACTGATTCGACCTTCCATTGCATTTATTAATGCGCTGGGTTGCTCGAAAATTTCTTTTTGCATAAAGTGTCTGTATTTGCCTTTATCGGCGGCATCCTGCTCAATAGTCGATTCGTGAACTTCACGCTCAATCGCCTCACCATTCGAATCAAAAACATTAATGTCGCGACGGGTAATTTCAGCAACATCCCCTTCTTCTAAAAAGATAAAACGACGGGTTACATTTAACAAAGCCAGTTGGTCCGATGCCAGAAAATTTTCCCCAACTCCTAAGCCTATAACCAGTGGACTCCCTGAACGGGCGACAACTAAACGACTCGGATCACGGCGATCCATGACTACAGTGCCATAGGCACCTTCCAGCTGAGGCAATGTATTTTGCACGGCTTCTAAGAGTGTTTCTGCACTGCGTAACTCCCATTCAACAAGATGGCAAATGACTTCAGTATCGGTTTGTGAAAGAAATTCATAACCACGCCCGCGCAGGGTTTCGCGTAAGCTTTCGTAGTTTTCAATAATACCGTTATGTACGATAACAATATTATCGCCCGATAGATGAGGATGTGCATTGGCTTCTGAAGGCTCTCCATGTGTTGCCCAGCGTGTATGGGCAATACCGGTTCCACCACTGACAGGATTAGCTGCAACCGCATTGGCTAATTCTTTTACTTTTCCTAAACGACGGGTTCGTTGTAATTGTCCATCAGCATTGATAACGGCAAGGCCTGCTGAATCATAACCGCGATATTCTAGGCGTTGTAACCCTTCTAATAATATTTCAGATACATCTCTTTGTGCTACTGCACCAACGATTCCACACATATAGCTATACTCCAAACAATATTGATAAACAAAAATAAATTGATACGTATTAATACACAAAACATGCAAAATATCGTATTTGTCATGCATCTTAGTGCATGTTTGATGGTTTTGCATGTTGTTTTTAAAAACATCTTCCTGTTTAACTTTAAAACCGCATAAACATGCACAACAATAATCGTTCTATTTAGGTCCATATATCACCATCAACTCTGCCAAACAACTTGAAGCTGCATATAGACGTTATTTGAATCTAAGGGACTATTTATGAACTCACTCTGATTTTATCCTGTGCAGACCTAATGGCCCGATTAAGATCGGCAATAAACAATATAACTATTCTGCTGACACAGATTTATGCCCTTAAGTGGCTTAGACTGCCAGTAATCCTCTGAATCAAAAACCGCTGTGGTTATAAATAGTTGGCAAAAACAAAAAGACAGAAGCGCAGCAGACGAATACGCTTAAGGATGTTCGAATCAGCAGCTAAGTACTCACTCGAAAGTTTTCTGATATTAAAGAGCGCTTTTATTGAGTAAACTGCCCAAAATGGCTGGGAAATTTATGTAAGAGTACTTAGTTTCGGTATAGTAAGATCAGCTTTTCTTCACAAGGAGAAATAGCGTTATTCCAGATCAGCGCGCCGGAATAAAAATTAGCTTCAGATTTCTGTGTGAGCGCTGCAAAAAGGTCAACAGACCCTAATATTTTTTATTTTGGATAAGTGATGTTACGAACTAATTTTATCTTTTTTTTGTTATTAAGTTGGAAACTGTCGACAGTATTAATTTTTCCAGTCATTATCTATTTTTACCTGATCTTGATGAATTTCTATACTGACAGCTTTACTTTTCAGCAATTAGACCAAGGCAGCAATATTCACAAAGGGGCCGTGGTTGTGGTTTATATAATCTATCTATTAATTTGGAAAAGTCTTAACAGAAAAGTTAAGAATTATCTTAAAAAATTTGAATATTCATAATGTTATTATCTCCTTTGATTCTTCTCGTCAGCAGTGCATCATTAATTTTCATCCTTATTATTGTTGTCTTCTGGGCTTTCTTGCGTTTAAAAAAACAACGGGATCAGTTCTTTGTTGAGCTGCAATTAAGCGCGCAGGAGCTTTTACACAATCAGAATCTAAATCTTGAAAAATCCCAAAAACTACTTAAGAAGCAAACATTTATTGAGAGTTTGCAGCATCAAAGCAACAAGTTGACGGTTCGTTTAAGAGAAACAGAAGTTCGTTTGCAGAGCGCCACTCAACGCCTTAGGGAGCAGCAGGAGAATGAACAGAAGCTGAGCAATCAGTTCGAATTACTTTCTCAACGTATTTTCAGCGAAAAAGCCGCACAGTTTAAACAGCTAAACCAGGACAGTATCAGTCAACTGCTCGACCCTTTGAAAACACAGCTGGATGGTTTTAAACAGCAAGTCACTGATTGTTACGTTAATGAAAGTAAAGAACGTTACAATTTACAAAATGAAATTTCTAACTTGGCCAAACTTAATGAATTAATGCAGCAGGAAACCAATAATCTGACTAATGCATTAAAAGGTGATAATAAGCAGCAGGGTAATTGGGGCGAGGTTATTTTACAGCGTATTTTAGAGTCGTCCGGATTGCGTGAAGGCCATGAATACAAAACTCAGGTTAGTTTTCAAAATGAGCAGGGGCAGCGTTTACAGCCTGACGTGGTGGTACAATTACCGCAAAACAAAAATATTATTATTGATTCAAAAGTATCCTTAGTCGCCTACGAGCGATTCTTTAATGCCGATGATCCACAAAGCCAAAAAAGCGCATTGCAGGCACATGCTCTTTCTCTTCGTCAGCATATTAAAGGGTTAGGAAAAAAGAATTATCAAAATTTGATTGGCAGTAATAGCCTTGATTATGTTTTATTATTTGTCGCCGTTGAACCCGCTTTTATCACTGCGCTGGAACACGAACCAGAGCTGGTTAAGTTAGCACTGGATAACAATGTACTGCTCGCCAGTCCAACCAACTTAATGATTGCGTTACGTACTATTGAAAACTTATGGCGCTTTGAACAACAGGAGCATAATGGCCGTTTAATTGCCCAGCAAGCCGGTAAGTTATACGATAAATTGCGCTTGTTTAGCGAAAATATGTTGGATGTCGGCTCACAATTGAATAAAGCACAAAACAGTTATGATCGGGCATTGAAGCAATTCAGTCAGGGTCGAGGCAATCTTATTCAGCAAGCGGAGCAGTTAAAAGAGATGGGTGTCACTGTGACTAAACCTTTACCTGAAAACTTAGTTGAACGCGCTAATTTAGAGAAGCCAGCTTTCCATGCTAAAAATAACCAAGACTGATGGTGCTAAAAATGAGGCTAAACTAAGAGCACAATATTCAGTCTTTTTTATCGTCCCATTAAAATACTAGCAAGTGCTGAAAATAATACCAAACGCATAGCTCGTAGGGTGCATTCTATGCACCGATTATCGCTGCCCGCGGTGCATAGAATGCACCCTACCGATAACATCATAGCAAATGCATTAATAATGTAATCAGATTTACTATTCAAAATCATCCCGGCGGCTTGGTGAGCGTGATTTTTCCTTTGAAGTAACTGATTATAAATTTAATGCTTTTGGTATAAGCCTAATACAAGACCATACCAGCAAGCAGAGAAGTTAAAAGAGATGACCATTACAGTCATTACTAAACCTTTACCTGAAACATTGGTTGAACGCGCTAATTTAGAGAAGCCAGCTTTCCACGCTAAAAATAACCAAGATTAACGGTGCTGAAAATAAACCTAAAACAAGACCATACCAGCAAGCTAAGAGGTTAAAAAAGATGACCATTACAATCATCACTAAACCTTTACCTGAAACATTGGTTGAACGCGCCAAAAACAGCCAGTACTAGCGCCGCCAAAAATGAGGCAAAAACAACACCACAACAGTCAATATTTCTAATCGTCCCATTAGCATACCAATGGCTAAAATCCATTTAGCAGGATCCGATAAAGCTGAAAAATTTCCGCTTGGACCTATGCTCGGATCTAGGCCGGGCCCGACATTGGAAACCGCGGTAATGGATGCAGAAAAGGCAACCAGCGCCGTTGAGCCAAACAGTGCTAATAACAAGGTTGAAACTGCGATAGTACCCATATAGGCCAAAATAAAAGCAATTAAAGAACGTAAAATATCATCGTTTACGGTGCGATTATTATAGCGTTGCGGAAAAACGCCACGCGGGTGAATTAATATCATTAACTGACGTTTAAGCATACTCGCGGCAATTTGAAAGCGGAATATTTTTATACCACCCGAGGTCGAACCGGAACAAGCCCCGGAAAACATCAATCCCCAAAACACCACAATGCTAAAATCTCCCCAGGAAATAAAATCATCAAGCCCAAAACCTGTGGTTGTTATCACGGAGACCACGTTAAACAAACTTAATCGCAAGGCGTTAGCCGGGGAGAATTGATCACTGATAAATAAATAAACGCTTAAACTCAGGGTGAAAAATAATACTACTTTAATAAAGCCTAAGACTTGAGCATCACGGAAAAGAGAGACTAAACTGCGTTGGTTAAAAGCGCGTATAAACAATAAAAATGGCAAGCCACCCAAAAACATAAAAATAATAGCATTCCAATGGGCTGCATGGGAAAAATTACCCATTGAACGATCCGATGTTGAATATCCCCCCGTCGAAATCGTGGTCATCGCATGATTTATTGCATCGAAACTACTCATACCGGCAAGACGGTAGCCAACAAAACAGCACAGGCTTAAAAATACGTAGACCAATAAAATACCAATCGCGACACTGCGGGTTTTCGATTCAGCTTTGTCTGACCAGTCTGAAGATTCTGTTTGGAAGAGCCGCATCCCGCCAACATTCAAAAAGGGTAAAATAGCCACCCCCATTACAATAAAACCGACACCACCTAACCATTGTAAAATCGAACGCCATAACAGAATGCTAGGATGCATAGTATCTAAATGATTGAGCACTGTACTGCCCGTGGTGGTGATCCCCGACATGGTTTCAAAAAAAGCATTGCTAAAAGTAATATGTTCAATCAGTACAAAGGGTAATGCGGCAAAAACACTGGCTAAAACCCAAACCCCGGTGGTTAATAAGAACATCTCTCTTATACCTAAGCGAGATAACTTTTTTTCTTTCCCCATGAAAATAAAAAGCACAGAAGCCAGATGAGTAATAATAATAGATGACAAAAATTCTATGCCGCCTAAGGTGTTATTATAAAAGGCGAAAACCATGGGGGGATACATAAATATTGCCATCTTTGACAATACCAACCCAGTGATAAAGAGCAGGGGACGAGTGACCATAGTAATGGCTTAACTACAAAAAGAACGGACTAGGTTGAAATAATTTTTCGATGTCGCTGATAAATTTCTTATTCACCAGAAATAATATAACGTGGTCATCGGTTTCAAGCACGGTATTATCATGGGCGATTAATACTGTCTCATTTCTCACTATCGCGCCGATGCTTGTACCTGGCGGTAATTTAAGTTGGCACAACTCTCTGCCGACAACTTTCGAGGTCATGCTGTCACCGCGGGCAATAATCTCAATGGCTTCAGCAAGCCCTTCGCGCAAAGAGTAGACGTGCTTCAAATCGGCCTTACGCACATGGGTTAACAGGGCGGAAAGCGTTGCCTGCTGCGGAGAAATAGCAATGTCCAAAATGCCTCCCTGTACCAGGTCAAGATAAGCACTGCGCTGGATCAATACCATGACTTTCCTTGCCCCCATACGCTTAGCCAGCATCGCTGACATAATGTTGGCTTCATCATCATTGGTAACCGTAATAAAAAGGTCTATTTGATCAATGTGCTCTTCGGTAAGTAGTTCTTGATCCGATGAATCACCACAAAAGACAATAGTGTTCGAGAGTGTTTCGGAAAGGTATTCTGCCCGCTTTAAATTTTTTTCAATTAATTTAACGGAACAGTCTTTTTCTAAGCGTTTAGCTAAGCTTTCACCGATATAACCGCCGCCTACAATCATAATGCGTTTGTAAGGTTTTTCAAGCTTTTGCATTTCACTCATAATAGCGCGAATATGTTGACTTGCGGAGATAAAAAACACCTCATCATCGGCTTCAATAATAGTAGTGCCCCGGGGACGAATTGCTTTACCGCGCCTGAAAATAGCAGCGACCCGCGCTTCAGCATTAGGCATATGCTGTTTTAACGTAGAAATAGCATTACCCACCAACGAACCGCCATAATAGGCTTTAATCGCCATTAAATTTACTTTACCATTGGCGAAGTTGGCAACCTGCAATGCTCCCGGGTAATCGATCAGCTGAGTAATGTAATCACTTACTAACTTTTCCGGCGCAATAACATGGTCGATTGGGAAAGCACCACTGCCAAATAACTCTTTTTCGTATTGAATAAAACTTTGTGAACGGATACGAGCTATTTTTTTAGGGACATTAAAGAGCGTAAAAGCAATTTGACAGGCGACCATATTGACTTCGTCAGAATTGGTCACGGCAATTAACATATCCGCATCTTCCGCTCCAGCCTCCGCAAGTACTACAGGGTTTGAAGCACTTCCCTGAACAACGCGTAAATCAAACCTGTCTTGTAACTCTTGTAAATTATCGGGCGATAAATCAACCACAGTGATATCGTTATTTTCACCAACGAGGTTCTCTGCCAATGAAGCACCTACCTGCCCTGCGCCTAATATAATAATCTTCATGCGATCTCATTATCCTTCCGTGATCTAGTTGATAATAAAACCCTCTGCAATGGTTGTATTATCGAGTATTTGCATGCGCTTTTTAAAGTGTTATTTAATCAGACTTAACTGATAACAAAATAATTAAGTGATCGATGGGTAGCACAGATAACCACAGGCTAAGAAGTGTCATTTAGTTTAGCCGTAAATGCACACCCTTGCACCCTTGCACAATTGCTTATGAGCAACATTTTTTATAATGACTTTTGCAGTTTTGCATAATAAAAACCATCCATCGCATTCTCATTGGGCAATATCTGCCGTCCTTTATTTTGGATATTGTTTTGGAGATTATCCTGCACAACAATAGGAATTAACGAGGCATCCTGCTTACTTTCTAAAAATGCTTGAATTTGTAAATCATTTTCATCGGGTAAAATAGAACAAGTTGCGTAGAGCAGCACACCTCCGGGCTTTAATTTATCCCATAATGCATGCAAGATCTGTTTTTGTAAGGTCACTAAACCTGCAATATCACTGTCACGGCGTAACCAACGGATGTCCGGATGACGGCGAATAACGCCGGTAGCACTGCAGGGTGCATCGCAAAGAATACGATCAAATAGCTCGCCATGCCACCAAGTATCAGGTTGTGATGCATCACCGTGAATAACGGTTGCCTTAAGTTTAAGGCGATCTAAATTCTCTTGAACACGTATTAAACGTTTTGCATCTGCATCGACAGCCACCATCTGTTTTATATTTTCCTGCAGCTCCAGAACATGTACCGTTTTGCCTCCAGGTGCTGAACAGGCATCTAAAACCAAATCGCCAGCTTGTGCATTCAAATAATGCGCTGCCAACTGTGCTGCGCCATCCTGTACTGAAACCCAGCCCTCGGCAAAACCGGGTAATTTGTAAACATCGGTCGGTTTTTCTAAACGCAGTGCATTGTCATTAAACTCTGAGCTAAAACTAACCAGTCCGGCATCAGTTAACAGGGTCTGATATTGACTGCGAGTATGGTGAAGCGCATTTACCCGCAGCCACATCGGCGCCTGCTGATTATTGTTGTGCATAATCTCTGCAGCAAGGTCATCACCATAGGCTGCTTGCAAACGTTTTACGAGCCAACTTGGATGACAATAAACCAGTGCCGGTTGTTGATCCGCTTTTTCTATCAAGCTCTCCTGCTCACGTAAAAAATTCCGTAAGACACCGTTAACCATACCTTTTAAGGCCTGTTTTTTAAGCTCTTTCGCCCCGCTAACTGTTTCTCCAACCGCTGCATGGCTGGGAATTCGAGTATAGAGTAACTGGTAAAAACCGACTAAAATAAGGAAGTGCAGATCGCGCTGCTTGCCCTTTAGTGCTTTGTCCATCAGAGAGCGGCAGAAAAAATCTAAGCGAGGCAAAGTACGTAAAACGCCGTAACAAAGTACCTGTAATAATGCTTTATCCTTGGGAGAAAGCTCTTGTTGAGCAGGTGGTAAGACATTGGACAATGATTGTCCCTGCTCTACTACTTGATTTAAAATCTTGGCTGCTAGTGCTCTTACATTCATTTAATTAACCTTGCTGTAGTAAAGTACCCTGCGCAAACAATTCACGACGAGAATTTAAAATATCTTGTACCGGCAGCGCTTTTTTCCCCGCCAACTGAAGCACTTCAAGGTTTATAATACCTTCACCCGTGGCGACTTGAATGCCTTTTTTATTCGCTGCAATAATAGTACCCGCGGGCTGTTCACTCTCATTGTCAAGTAAACTTGCCTGGTGCACTTTTACGACTTTATCGTCAAGCACAAAATAACTCACCGGCCAGGGATTAAACGCCCGAATACAGCGTTCAATAAAAACGGCATCCTTGGACCAATCAATCAAGGCCTCGCTTTTACTCAACTTTTTAGCGTAACTGGCCAATTGCGGATCTTGCTTTTCAGCCTTTAATTCCCCCTTAACTAATTTATTAATAGTATCAACTAATACATCAGGTGCCTGCAGGGCAAGTTTTTCATAGAGCGAAGCACTGGTTTCATCTCTCTCAATCGGATAACTCACTTTAGCCAACATATCACCGGTATCCAGACCTTCATCCATTTGCATGATGGTCACGCCCGTCTCTGTATCACCCGCCCAAATTGCACGTTGAATGGGTGCGGCACCGCGCCAGCGAGGCAATAATGAGCCATGCACATTTAAACAGCCCAAACGAGGTATTCCTAATACCGATTGCGGCAACAATAAACCGTAAGCAACCACAATCATAATATCGGCATTTAACCCGGCAAGTTGCTTAATACTGTCCGCCTCTTTGAAGTTAGCAGGCTGATAAACGTCAATCTGTTGCTCCATAGCAAGCTCTTTGACAGCACTCGCGGTTAATCTTTTACCGCGTCCTGCAGGGCGATCCGGTTGTGTATAAACGGCAATCACATTATGCTCGGAGTTTATCAATGCACTAAGGTGCTTAGCTGCAAAATCAGGCGTGCCGGCAAAAATTATATTTAGTTTTTCCAAGAGAAACCTTAAAGTAAAAATGATGAATATTTTTTGGTTGTTATATTGCGTTCTATTCGACTCTTACCATCAGCCGAAAAAGTATCGCCAACCCTATACGTTATGTCGTTGTAATTTTTCCAGCTTTGTTTTTATCCGTTTTTGTTTCAAAGGTGACAGGTAGTCAATGAATAATTTTCCATCCAGATGGTCAATTTCATGCTGAATACAAACAGCCAGCAAACCATCAGCCTTTAATACTTGTCGCTTCCCTTCAATACCTAAGTATTCTAGGGTAACAAACTCGGCACGTTTAACCTCTGCATTAGTTTCAGGAACGGAAAGGCAACCCTCTTCCGACATCTCTTCTCCTGAATGTTCGACAATAACGGGGTTAATGATCACCATTGGATCATTGCGCTGCTCAGAAACATCAATCACAACAAGACGTCGGTGGAAATTTACTTGCGTGGCAGCAAGACCAACCCCCTCTTCCTCATACATGGTTTCAATCATGTTTTCAGCTGTTTTTTTAAGTTCGGCCGTGATCTGTTCTACAGGTTTCGCAATCGTTCTTAGACGTTTATCTGGAAAGCGTAATACTTCTAGTAAAGCCATGATATTATCTAGTCCTATTGGTTAGTGTTAAAGAGTTCTAATTCTAGTCATTTCCGAATATAAAAAAAAGTCTTATTAGTCATCAGACAAGGATTGTTATGAAATTAAACCTAATTACAGCTTTCTTGATAGGTATTGTGGTTTCTGTTGTGGCAATCGCCGACACCCTTACTCTAAAAAATAATCACCCCGAAACCTATGAAGTTGTTAAAGGAGATACTTTATGGGATATTTCCGCTCATTTTTTAAATTCTCCCTGGTTGTGGCCACGTTTATGGCAAGAAAATAGTCAAATCAAAAATCCCCATCTCATTTATCCTGGTGAGATATTAACCTTGATTTGGGTTGATGGAGAGCCTCGACTTTCCCGTAAGAGATTAAAAAAATTATCACCAACACCAAGGTTACAGGAAAAACAAGCAGCAATCCCAACGATTCCCTTAGCTTCTGTCTCCGCTTTTTTATCACGGGACCATGTCCTTGATCCAGCTATATTGGCTGGTGCACCTCGTTTACTCGGAGACATCAAAGCGACCCCTCGTTTTTTTGAAGGGGATATTTTTTATGGAGAGGGCCAATACGATAAGGGTAAGTTGTATGGTGTTTATCGTTTAGGTGAAAACTATATAGATCCTGTCAGTAAAGAATTTTTAGGCAAGCAGCTGATCTTTATTGGCCACTCCGAAGTATCTCAAAACCCCAATATTGGCAGCACTGAACAAGTCACTCCACATGATTTTATAAGCAGTTCAAGGGAAGCCCGTCAGGGTGATTTGATACTGCCCATTCCCGAATATGCGACACTGCCGGCCTATTTTTTGCCCCAATCAGTTCCAAAAACGATAAAAGGTCAGATTATTGCTGCACTAAATAATTCAAGAGCAATTGGTAAGTGGGATATTGTGGTGATTAACAGGGGTCAGCGAGATAATATTCAAATAGGCTCGATGTTTTCTGTCCTGCAGTCGGGTCCTGGCATCTTAATTAATAAAACCAGCGTTGTTTATCAAGATGATGCTTCAAAATTTGGCCAAATGGGAAGTCCTGATATCAAAATACCAGCACAGCGTGTTGGTGAACTATTGGTATTTAGAGTCTATGATAAAGTGAGTATCGCCATGGTAATGCGCAGCACCGAGGTAATGGCTGCAAATAATAAAATACAAGGCCTGGAGTTTTAGCCCTTTAATATCATGTTACTCTTCGACCCTATTAATATTAGGTTCGAAGAGTCACAAGGCAGGTGACTATTCAATTCGACTTATTTTCACCACAAAATAATGAACATAATAGTCGCTATTGGATGGTTTTAGATGCCATACCAGCTCTCCATAAATGCACGCTATTAAAACTGCTGACTTACCATTCAATTGAACAGCTATTACAGTTATCAAGAGCTCAACTGCAAGCCTATGGATTAAAAGACAATCAAATAGCGGCTCTGCTTAAACCAAATTTAAAATTAATTGAGAGTAACCTCTCCTGGTTAGATAACTCAGCAGAAAACCATATTATTTGTTACGACAGCCCCCATTATCCACAATTATTAAAAGAAATAAGCAACCCACCATTATTGCTTTATGCACAAGGTAATCTCAGTTTATTAAGCACGCCTCAGATTGCTATAGTGGGTAGTCGTAACTGTACCCCCTATGGGCAGGAGAAGGCTTACCAATTTGCACAGCAATTGAGTGCTTCAGGTTTTACCATCACCAGTGGTTTAGCCATTGGTATTGACGGAGTTGCGCATCAAGGCTCCATTGACAAACAGGGGGATACTATTGCTGTATTAGGTACCGGATTAAATAACATCTACCCCAAGCGGCATCTTAAGCTTGCACAACAAATAAAAGAAAAGGGGTTGTTAGTCTCCGAGTTTTGGCCAAACGCAGCAGCCTTTCCAACTAATTTCCCCAGACGGAATCGCATTATTTCAGGTTTAAGTTTAGGCGTGTTAGTGATTGAAGCTTCAAAACGTAGTGGATCATTAATCACTGCGCGCTATGCATTAGAACAAAATAGGGATGTCTTTGCCCTGCCGGGTTCAATTGATAATGCAGAGGCCTGGGGCTGCCATCAACTGATTCAACAGGGTGCAAAACTGGTTATGAATACGCAGGATATATGTGATGAATTCCTTCACTTATGTAAGCCCTATTCAAGCAGCGATGAGAAAAAAACACCCCTTGCCACACCTTGCCACCCTCTCTTAAAGCATATTGATTTTCACCTCACTACCCTTGAGCAATTATTGGAGCGTAGCGGCTTTGATGTCGCGAGCTTACAAAATCAGTTAATAGAACTTGAGATAACTGGTAGAATAACAGCCACAACCCAAGGTTATATAAAGTTATGCAATTAGATGTGGTTGTCATTTTTTCACCAACATTAAAAAACAAGGTTAAATATGTTTGAAATAATAATGTATCTGTTTGAAAGCTATATGCAAATTGATCAAAGCACAGAAATAGATGCGCAGGAGATCACCGATGAATTATTGGAAGAAGGTTTTCAGAAGAATGATATTTCAAAAGCACTCGCATGGCTTGATAATCTTACTAGCTTGCATGAACAGAATCCGGAGAGTAAAACACAATTAGCCAAAGAAACCTCACATCGGATTTACAGTGCGGCTGAACAGCACAGAATAAGCTCTGAGGGTCAGGGTTTTATCTCCTACTTAGATCAAGCTGACATATTAAATACTCACACCCGTGAAGTTGTTATTGATTGTGTGATGTCTTTAGATGTGGATGAATTAACTCTTTCTGATCTTAAGTGGTTAATATTAATGGTCTTATTTAATGATCCAAACAGTGATGATGCCTTTTTGCAGCTTGAATCTATGTTACTTGATTTTGAAGATGGATTAATTCATTAAGATGCCAAATAGCCACAAAGGTTTGCATAGCCATCATGAAAAAGCCAAAGAACTCTGCCCGGAATGCGCTAGTGAACTGCATATTCGTAATAGTAAACAGGGTACTTTTCTTGGCTGCTCAAACTATCCAAAGTGTAACTATTTGCGCCCTTTGCATGAAAAAAGTGAAATAGAAAAAGTCCTGCCAGGCACTCATTGCCCGCTTTGTGAGCAGGAACAAGTACTGAAACAAGGTAAGTATGGATTATTTATTGGCTGTAGTACTTATCCTGAATGCGCGCATACGGAACAACTTTCTGAAAAAAAAGAGATAGCAGAGGAAACAGAGTACGTACCTTGCCCGTCATGTAAAAGTGGACATTTAATTAAACGTCACTCTCGATTTGGAAAAATATTTTATGCCTGTGATAATTACCCAAGCTGCAAATATGCTGTCAATGACAAACCGGTCAATGAATTTTGCCCAGACTGTCACTGGCCAATTTTGATAGAGCGAAAAACCGCCAGTGCATTTCGCATAATATGTCCAAAAAAAGGATGTGGTTACCGCGGCAAGCCTATATAATAATCGTTTTTTCGCTAAATTTTTAACCAACTATCCAAAGAGGGAAGAACCTTGACTAAACCTTTTGTAGCCATATTGATGGGCTCAGATTCTGATCTACCTGTTATGCAAGGTACGATTGAGATATTAAAATCTTTTTCTATCACTTTTGAAGTTAAAGTAACTTCAGCACACCGTACTCCAGCCGCCACACATGCATATGTAACCGATGCAGAAAATCGTGGTTGTAAAGTATTTATCTGTGCCGCAGGTCTTGCCGCGCACTTAGCCGGCGCTGTTGCTGGAATAACAACACGCCCCATTATTGGCGTGCCAATTGACTGCGGCCCCTTAAATGGCCAAGATGCTTTATTGTCAACGGTAATGATGCCTGCCGGCGTACCGGTTGCAACTGTTGCAATTGGCAGTGCAGGCGCAAAAAATGCGGCTTACCTTGCGGCGCAAATCCTTGCTGTTGCCGATGATGAGCTAGCAAAACGCGTCAAAGAAAATCGTGCTGAAAATGCGCAAGCTGTGATTGCAAAAGATGCTGCATTACAGCTTAAATTAGCAAGCCTGTAACGGATCTGTTACTTTTGTTGAAAAAAAATGAATTAAATAACGCCCTGAAGATACTTCAATCTCAAGGCGTTATTGCTTATCCTACTGAATCTGTTTTTGGCTTAGGATGCGATCCTGACTGCGAAGCTGCCATTCAAAAAATTCTTTTGTTAAAACAACGCCCTGCTCATAAGGGATTAATTCTAATAGCCGCCAGTATTGAACAACTAGAGAAATATGCAGATTTTTCTTTATTAACCGATGCACAGCTGACAGAAATAAAAAAAACATGGCCAGGCCCAACGACCTGGATTATCCCTTCCCAAAAAAATCTTTCTAAATTGATAAGTGGTGATTTTGAAAGCGTTGCGGTAAGAGTGACTGCTCACCCCATCGTCAGACAGATATGTACTGCATTCGATAAACCAATCATCTCGACCAGCGCTAATTTGTCCGGTTTAGAGGCCGCTCTAAATAGCCAGCAAGTTAATAATATGTTCAAAAAAGATCCCTTGTTGAACTTAGTTATTGATGCCCCAGTTTCCGGGCTATCAACCCACACAGCCATTTATGATGCATCGACTGGAAAGCGGTTACGATAATTAACTGTTTTATACACGGTAAATTTCCACTGGTAATTTTAACATGTTAAATTATCTATATTAGCAAATCACCTTATATTCTGGAGTCCACATGGATCACTATGCCGTCTTTGGCAATCCAATTAAACAAAGTAAATCCCCCTTTATTCACACTTTATTTGCACAGCAAACACAAGAGAAGATGGTTTACAGTGCAATTGAGCCAGCAATAGATGATTTTGACGCTGCTTTAAAAGCTTTTTTTTTAGAACAAGGAAAAGGTTGTAATATTACAGCCCCCTTTAAAGAGCAGGCATACCAATACGCGCAACAGTTAACAAAACGGGCAGAATTGGCGGGTGCGGTGAACACTTTAAAATTAACCGATGACGGTATTCTGATCGGGGATAATACCGATGGCGCTGGATTGGTATTAGATCTTAAAAATAATCATGTCACGCTTAAGGGTGCTCGTATTTTGTTAATTGGCGCTGGCGGGGCTGCACGAGGGGTCTGTGGGCCGCTATTAGCTGAACAGCCAAAAGAGCTAATCATCGCGAATCGTACTTTCTCCAAAGCACAAACCCTGACCACAATATTCACAAAGCTAGGCAATATATCTGCCGGTGAATTTTCAGAATTATCAGGTGAGTTCGATTTAATCATCAATTCAACATCCGCGAGTTTACAGGGTGAAGTGCCTCTCATTAGTGCTAAATTGATTCGACCTGAAACCACAATATACGACATGATGTATAGCGCACAAGTAACACCCTTTAATGCGTGGGCAAAGGAGCAGGGTGCAAGATTGACTATTGACGGGTTGGGTATGCTAGTTGGACAAGCGGCAGAAAGTTTTGCTATTTGGCGCGGCGTAAAACCCGGTGCAAAACAAGTGTTAAATGAATTACGCCATAATTTAGCGACTTAGTAAATAACACCAAATTCGTTGCTTATACCGAATGCATTAAAAATGTGATCTTGTATTACGTAGGAAAAATCAACACTAGCAAGGCATAAGTTGTAGGAAGTAGTTATTCTCCTTTCAAGGCTTATAACGCAGGTAGGGTTGATTTTAACCAGCAAGGCTGATCACTTATTTGATGCGTTTGGTATTAGGACTCTATTTAAGCGAATATCGAATTGGGTCTCAATAATCAAAAATTTTAATTGTAAGTTAATACCGCTAAAGTTGAGCTAATCAGGCTAATTGATAAAAAGAGAAAAAATATGCAATCGGATCGTGTTAATGAAGTCATTGAATTATTAAAACCTTACTGGTTAAAAAATAAAGAGTTAAGTCTAATAGAAACTTTAGTACGTCTTACTCAAGAATCAGGGTTTGATAAACCTCTGGAACAACTGAGTGATGAAGTCATTATTTATCATCTGAAAATGGATCAAACCAAAGCGGGTGAGATGATACCGGGCATTGCCAAAGACTGCGAAGATGACTTTAAAACGGCTTTATTAAAAGCACGAGGGGTAATTTAAGCAATAATACCAACCGGTATAGTAGGGGCGATTACCGCTGCCTGTGGTGCATTGAATCCTCCTTACCGATAAAAATATTACACGCTCGGCTACATTTATGAATACTAAGACTAAACGCATTAATAAAGTGATCAGATTTACTATTCTAAATCATCCCGGCGGCTTTGTGAGCGTAAATTTTTCCTTTGAAGCAACTGATCATAAATTTAATGCTTTTGGTATAAAAGTCAATAGGATCAAGATGTTGTGTAGGATGCGCTGCGCGCATCGATTATCGCTTTTTCCGGTGCATAGAATGCACCCTACCGATCACATAACACCCAAAGAAATAATTATACCAAAAGAAATAAAATTGTGATCTGAAGTTAATTAATGGAATGCGTAGAGTGAATTCTATGCACCGCAGGCATCGGCAATCGGTGCGCGGAGCGCACCCTACGGGCTGGTCTTTCTCTGTGTAGCGCGCAGTGCCTTCTGTGGTAGTCCCTTTAAAAGGCTTAAAACAACAGGCCGAGCCTAAAGGCCCAGTTCCAGAGGCCGGTGCACACTTTATCCTTTGAAAGCATTAATCATAAATTTAATACGTTTGGTATTAAATGATCACATTGTAAAAAGCATACTATTGGATTTGATTGCCTAGCCTGTGCAAGAAGCTGGCGATGGAACAGGACTCGCAGAGCTCGTCCGCTCATACCACAGGCTGCGCTTAAACGAAAAAATCCCTGCTGACGTTAGTCAACAGGGATTGTTCTGGATTTAATGGCCTAGCTTGTGCGGAATACCGGCGATGGAACAGAGCTCGTCCGCTCATAAACCCAGGCTGTCGCCTGATTATCCAGGGCACGCAGAGCTTAGCCCGCTCATGACACTTTGCT
>NZ_PJBP01000101.1 GCF_002836415.1 Psychromonas sp. MB-3u-54
CTATCAGTTGTCGGCTATCAGTTGTCGGCTATCAGTTGTCGGCTATCAGTTGTCGGCTATCAGATTTCAGTTGTCAGTTGTCAGTTAAGATTATTTTTTATTTCAAATTTATTACTTTAATTTTTAATGTCTATCGGTTAAGTAATTAACCTGAGCTCGGCTCAAGTGAAAATACTAAGTTGCGTCATTACAGCAGTCTTTTAGCTGGAATCTCAGAAAGTTTAAAATATTTTTTTAATAACCCGTTATTTTATATCCCCGATTCAGATTAATTAAAATATAACTCAGCAGTCTTAAATCATACTAAAAAAATAAAACTGAACATGTAAATATTTCAGCCTTGTTATTTATTTTCAAGTTTCCTACTTTTATTTATTAACTTTTTGTTTTTAAGCTTATCTATTAATTGAAATTTATTTCGTAATTTTAATTAATAAATAATATAGGTATTTTAAAGCCCCTGAGTATTAGAGTACTTTAATAAATTTATTGAAGTACTCTTTACTGTTTCGCATGGAAGTCCGTGAAAAAATTTTTAAACTCAATAGTGAAAATATAAGTGTGTCCGCACAGCTGAATATGTTTCTCAGATAGTAGTGGTTTATTGATTAGCTTCTGCTGGCGAACGACAACTTTCTTATTTTGTAACCCCATAGACTGTTTCTGGATATTTCACACAGTAAATTATCAAAAGAACAGGAACAGGTTAAATAATAAGCTATGTCCATTTTAAGCACAGTATAAACAGTCATTCAAATTATTTATTTCAACCCTATCTAATTGATTATATTATCTTTTTACGGACTTTTGACGTATTAACTGCTCTCTGTGGTACATGAAACAATATTATCAAGGATAATACCCGCTTAAAGTAACAGACAGCGCATATAGCGCGATGATTTTTCCGCTTTATTTACGTTCAGCATTAATAATCCAGATAGTACTTCAGCCATAAAATATTGATAACTGATATTTCAGTAACATTCACATCCCCGTATATGTTTTGTCGGGGAGAGAGCAAAAGTTGAACGTTGGAATTTATGAAAACGACCTCAGGACGCTGAAGTCATTTACGACAGTTCAGTATTATGAACGGGCTAAGCTCTGCGTGTCTAAATATTAAATTTTGGTGTTTGTTATAAAATGAGCCTTCAGGCTCGCCGTTTACTAATACATTAGTTGTAAAAATAACAGAATATGGGCGCATGATGCGCTTTTAAACAACATAACAGCTCATTAATATTGTTATTTTTACGTCTATCCTTATGATTATATTGTCTTTTTGTTCTATTTTGATATTTTCACTGCTCTCTATCGTGCATAAAAATACTATTGCAAGGTAACCATACCTATTTAAGCAGCACAGAGCGCTATAATTCCCCCTATTTACGCAATATTTCCTTCATTTCAAACTGTCCTCGCGCACATAACAATAATATTGGCAGCCAAAAATCGGCATGGAATTCTCACTCATTGATGATAACAGACTGTTTAATGTACGATCCACAGTAAAAAACAGCCTAAATATTGTCAGTCTATTAAAATACAGGTTTTAAAAGACTGAGAACTTGATATTTAGCGCTTTATTATGTATAAATAACCAGTAGTATTCATTTTCAGATAAACTAAAAAGGCAGCAAGGATGACTGAATTAATAGACTCCCCAACGGCATTAATAGACACTCAAGAAGAGGATATTTTTTTCAACAAAAGAAATATGTTGAGAGATGCTAATCATTCGACTTCTTATATTGGGCCGGCAGAGTCTTATCTGAGAACACTTTCCGATCTCAGTCAATCGACCATACGCTCCTACCTGCGAAACATAGCCCGACTTTTTGATAAAAATATTGAAGATTTCCCCTGGCATCAGCTGGATCAGGATGTTGTTATTTATATTTTGGATAACCTGACCAAGACAGGTTTGGCACCAGGTACAGTGGGATCTTACTTATCCGCTATAAAAGGGGTTTGTCTGTCGGCACTCAATAAAAAACTCATTTCACCCGAAAGACATCACCTGATAAATATTATTAAAAAGCCTAAGGGCTCGCGGGTCAAAAAGGAAGGAACGCTGCTTTCAGCTGAAAATATAAGGGACCTTATTAATACCTGTGATCAGGATTTAAATAAAACCAAAGGGGTAAGGGATAAAGCTATTATTATTATTCTTCGAGGATGCGGATTAAGACGAACCGAGCTTATCAATATTAGAATAAACAGAATAAATTTTACCGATAAAAAACTCACGGTGGTCGGTAAAGGTAATAAAGAAAGAGAAATCTGGTTTAGTGAGAGAGTTAAACAGGCAATATTGGATTGGCTTGGCATGATATATAACTCATCACTTGAAATAGCGGCAGATAATTTTTTATTTTTAAGAGCCCATAAATCGGGAAAGATTATCAATCAAAGAATTTGTTCGCAAACTGTTTTTGATATTTTTCAGGCAAAACAAAAATTGATGATGGTTAAAAAATTCGGCCCCCATGATTTTAGACGGACATACATTACCGAGCTTATTAATGATGGCAATGCGATTGAAGATATTCAGGGTCTGGTAGGACATTCAAGTCCGGAAACAACAAGAGTTTACGACCTTAATAAAAAAAGAAATCTCAAGAAAATCGGTCAAGATATTACTTTCTAAATATAGCTTTTTAAATAACCTTAGATTGTCTCATTCCAGCCGTGTTTTAGCTGGAATCCCAGAAAGTTAAAAATAGTTTTTTCGAATAAGCCTTATCTCATCGGGAGATGAAAATTTCAAGCTGTCATGTTCTTATTCCGAATTCATGCAGCGGTAATCGGTGCGCAGAGCGCACCCTACGAATTGATTTTATCAATTTAACCAAAAAATTAAGAATGCTTCTCTTATTACCGTTACGCTACAAACTCTCTTTTACGTCTGTTTATGGATAAATCGACTGATTATTAACCTTTTAAAGCTATTTCAGGGTAATATCAGCTTTATTTAATTCATTCCTTTTTTAAGTAAAATCCCTGAACCCCTTGCTATTAGTGCGTTACAGAGTAATTTTATTAAAATAATAAGACTCTCACGTGAAATCTGAGGGAAAGTTAAGGTGTTTCCCTTGATTGATAAAACCTAAGATAAAATTATCAGCCATAGCCATCAGAATTAAGTTTTTAGAGAAGAATAAATTAAAAATAGTTTTACAGTTTGAATATAAAATAATTTATAAGGACCTATTTTATTTTCCATTTAAGCTAGGTTATTTTAAAAAATCACAAAAGAATACCTAAATATAATCATTCTATCTTTCACCTATAAGATTAAATTACTCACCAACTTACTCGTAGGTGAGCATGCTAATATGATACTGCTTGTTCGATAAGCGCATCAGCGAGGTGAATTTTGGTTTGTTGGGATTCGTTTAAGCATAATTTTAGTTGATCACAAATAGTTATTAGCTCTTCAACTTTTGTAACAATACGATGCTATTCTTCTAAAGTAGGAACAAGCAAAGGTATTGACTCAACAACTTTTTTACTTATCTTTGGCATGGTTCCTGAGGTACCTGTCATTTGTAACCACATATGTTCTCTGAAAGTTTTGCCAATAAATATAAGGATATAAATTCTGGTAAAACCTCATTATTAGTGCGAATTTTCATCATTAAATCAGGATAGATATAACCTAGGTAGTCTTTATTAATGTATACATTATACCCAACAAAATTTTATGAATTACCTCGCTGAATGAGGATGTCTCCTTTTCGCAGATAGAGATGAGACTCTTTTTCAATAACTAAAGAAACAAACTTAGACTGTTCTAGGTTTAGAGAACCATATGAGGTAGCACCCTGCTTTAAAACTTTAACATCAGTTTCATATAAAATTTTCTTAGGTGAAAAGCCATTTCTAGGTCCAAAACTTTAAACAGATTTCAGCAATCTCTTTTTATGATTTATAAAAGGTACTAATTTACCTATGATTGCTAGTTTCAGAATAGTTTGTTTTAGCTGATCGATACTGTGCTCTGTTGTAAAAAGGATATCGAAAATTCACTGACCTGTGCCCAGTTTTTATTTAATTCTTTGTGATTTTTGCTGTCGGTAAAAGTAGTTAATAATACTTCCACTAAAGTTTTATGGACATCAATACCGGATTCAGTTTGTTGTTTAAGCTGATCATAAAGCAGCATTAACTCATCTATTTTCTCTGTAATTCTTAGTTGTTCACTATAGGAGGGATAGGTAAAAAATTTTTCCATAGGATCTTTTGTCATATGTATCATCACAATTCCATTACTAGATGCTTTTATACTTGCAGATATAGCTTCAAGATAATGTAAGTAATTGAAAAGCAGCCTGTATTATAACCGAGTCACGGGTAAATTAATTTTTTGTTATTGATGTCATGAAATAATGGCTCGCTTTTTTAATAGGCAATAATGCCAATTTTTAGAGAATAACTTGATTGGTTTACAAAGATCAATCAAAAAATATGATGAGTAGATTTTAGCAGGGTGCGCTTCAGTATCGATTGTTTGCCAGCGGTGCATGAAATGCACCCTACCAATATACAATACCCATTCCATTAAATTCACTTTCTCTATTATCCGTCATCCTTAGGTTTTTGTCGGGGAGTGAATTGAACGACAGTTCAGTATTTGAACGGGCTAAGCTCTGCGTGCCTAAAGAGGCGATATCAGTGTATTTTTAGAATCGGATAACAGCTAACGATGCATGAAATGCAGCCTACCGATATACAATATCTATTCCATTAAATTCACTTTCCTATTAAGTTATCGGGAAACTAAGAATGCGATGTTGATGTGTTTTGAACATAGTAGGCCGCGCACCGATTACTTGTCAACGGTACATGGAATGCAGCCTACCGATATACAATACCTATTCCATTAAATTCATATTCCGATTAAGTTATTGAAATCTAAGCATGCGAAGTAGATGTTTTTGAACATAGTAGGCCGTGCACCGATTACCTGCCTGCGGTGCATGGAGTGCACCCTACGGTTACTGTTTACATCAGTTTTTTTGATATAAAAAACCATACTAGCGATTATGCTGAACGGTATAATATTTCTTCTAATTCAGTGATTGCCTGTTCATATTGCGGTTTACCACCAAAGCCTTTTTTAATAATTTCACTAAGGCTGCCAATTTTTGTAAAGGGCTGTACTTTTAAAACCTGCATACTCTCGATTTCCTGTACGCCAACGTCTGCATATTTGGTAAGAAGATTATTCAATACGGTCTGTGCTGTCTCGGAATATTGAGTGAAATAGTTATGTTTTTTAACCTTGTTTGCCCGCTCCCTGCGCGTTAAGGCGGGCTGGTCATAAACCACATGGCAGATCATATCAAAGGGATCAAGATCCAGACCCACTTCCTGAGTTAAGGCTTCCCAAATAATTCCGGCCTGTTCAAGCTCATCAATCACGGTTTGTTTACGATCCGCTTCATTTATGACTAAAGTGCGATCAAAGTCTTTCTGGTTATAAATACGATCCTCAATCTATTTGTCCTTTGGTTGGCCGCCAACCCTGCAGGTCGACATTGATATCCACACGCACTACTTTATAGGGCGCCAGAAAACCATCTTCGATGCCCTCTTTTAATGAGTAGGTGTAAACAGGCTCGCCGAAGTAGTCGATATTGGAGACTTCATCGGTTTCTTTAGGGGTTGCGGTTAAACCTACCTGCATCGCATTGCTGAAATATTCTAAAATTTCACGCCAGGCACTGTCATCGGCGGCGCTGCCGCGGCGGCATTCGTCAATAATAATCAAATCAAAGAAGTCGGGAGCAACCTGCTTAAAGGCTTTTTGATATTCCTCTGGTCCGGTTAATGCCTGATATAACGCCAGATGAATTTCATAGGCCGGATCGACCGTGCGTTTAGTGACTTTGGTTAGCGCCTGACCGAAAGGTTGAAAATCATTGTTTTTGGTTTGATCGACCAGAATATTTCTATCGGCTAAAAAGAGAATGCGTTTTTTCTGCTGCGATTTCCATAAACGCCAGATAATCTGAAAAGCGGTATAGGTTTTTCCGGTGCCCGTTGCCATCACCAATAGCATTCGCTTTTGGCCACGAGAGGCAGCTTCTATGGTTTTATTAATGGCCTGCAGCTGGTAATAACGCGGTGTTTTACCGTCACCGTCATCATGATAGTCCTGAGTAATTAAGGGTAATTGCGTTTCCGTAAAACCGCGGTAAAGACAATACTTATCCCATAACTGTGCCGGTGTCGGAAATTCTTGTAAACTAATTTCAGTTTCAAGCTGGGCGGGATTGGTTTTATCATGAAAAATAAAACCGTCACCGTTAGAGGCAAAAATAAAGGGCACTTCCAGCAGGCGGGCATAATCTAGCCCCTGCTGCATGCCTTTGCCTTTGCCTATTTCATGTTTATTAGCTTTGGCTTCAATCACGGCAAGGGGCATATTGGGTTTATGGTAAAGCACAATATCAGCCGATTTAACGCATGCCGATTTGACCGCGCACAATGACTTTGCCATCACGCAGTTTTACTTCTTGACGAATTTGGCGCATATCGTCCCAGCCTGCATTTTTAATGCTGGGCAGAATAAACTTGCTAATGATATCTGTTTCAGAGAGTTTTGCTTTTTTTATTGTGTTGTTATGCATGAAATAAAACCACTCATCACTTATGCTTCAATGACTTACATTATGGCATAAAGCTTAATGCGTTGTATGAACTGCGCCGGAAACTTTGATCTTTTAATTATTATTTTTGATAAATTAAATATTTTTATCTTATGAAAATGGTAAATAATAAAAAATGATTGCTTTCTTGAAGCACTATAGAGGCTGGTTGTTCGGCAAATTTTATTGGTCAATTTGTGAGATACTGTATTCGGAATTAAAATTATTGGAAAAATATAATGTTAGTGTTTAATTTAAGTAAAGCAGCAGCCGAGTTTTTCACCGTAACCCGTAAAGGGGAAAAAATATCCTGCGTGGAGTCAGCCCCCCATAAAACGATTGCCGAATCTATTAAAGCTCCATTTTTTCCAGAAGATGTTGATGCACAAAAAAACAATGGCTTTCAATGGCAATGGGTAGTGCATTGCGTTTCGATTAAGCGTCAAAAATATCTGCTAGTAATGGATTATCGTAGCCGTTATTGCCTGACCTTTCCTGCGGGTGAAAAAGGAGATCAATATGAATTTTTAAATATTTTCGAGCAGCATTTAAAAGCCAACTTTCGCTGTATGGCGCATGAAAAAATGCTTGATAGTGCTGAGGTAGATAGCAGTGTTGATGTTTATGACAGTTTAATTGATACCTGTGCCTTTTATCAACGCGGTGATAGAAGCGTGCAGGCACATATCAACGAAGCGGTTTGGCATCTGGAAAGACAGTGTTACGAAGAGGGAATGATCAAAGAAAATATTGATTGTTTACGATTTGACCTGTTCACCGGGGAAATCCCCCGTGGGATAAAAGGCAATAAAGATTATATATTTCCAAACCAAAATTTTTTATCCTATTGGTTAAAGGCATTCTCTGTGGAAAATAGAGCGTTGTTGATTAAGCATGACAATGTTATTGATTTCTCTCAATATGTAAAAAAAAATTAATCGTCATAGGGCACTGCTGTTTTATACCACAGCAGCAGTGATAATTTATTAATCAATCAATTTCGCCTTTGTAACAGGCTGAGCACTAAAGGCTTTCAATGTCATATTTTAATCAAAATTAAATGTTTTTTGTGCCAGGATTTTATCTTGATCAACATTATCTGCCCTGTGTAACGCCGCCAGATTTAGCTTTATTTTTGGAATGTTTTTTTCAAAAATAATTAAAAGCCATAAATCCTGGCCTTGTTATATGCGGTGACTTGCTCGCTGCCGCTGTTTAGTTAGTGCTTTCAATCACAATATTTTCATTGTCAGTGAGTGGGGTTTTATCCTCTTCAGTGCCCTTATCCAGTTTATTTAGTCGTTTTTCTTCTTTTTTCTTCTTTTTTGCAATTTCTTTCTGTTTTTTTTCGAAGGAGTAATTAGGTTTTTTTGCCATTGGACTTCTCTTTTTTTATTTGAGTGTAACTGCTATTTTATTAAAAATATAACAGCTTTAGGGGGTTTAATGGGCACTAAAAATAGCTGCTTTTCGTTTTTTATTGGTCATGTAAATATCTTTTTTATATCAGCTGGTTAATGATTTAGATGATATAGATAAAAAATATAATCAGTGACAGACATCACCTTAACATTTTCAAATCCTGTGTAATCTTTTAATTTATCAGATAAATTCCAGTTGCTCAAAAATAACCCGCAAAGTGTCATTTATCAGCCGGGGAAATAAGCAAAAAAAAGGCAAACCTGCAAAGATTCGCCCTTTTTTAATATTAAATTAGCTCTTTATTGGAGCTGAAATATCAGCGTAAACAGTCTGTTTACGCTGACCTATTAAGCGCGCAGTAAGCAGGATAAGGCGTGAACATCTCCTCCTTTTAATTGCGGTATTTCACTACTGCATTGCTCCGTGGCAATTGGGCAGCGCGTCCTAAAAACACATCCGGAAGGCGGATTGATAGGCGATGGTAACTCCCCTTCCAGCATCTGTATTTTTTTAGCGCGTTCTTTTTTAGGATCAGGAAGCGGCACGGCAGACATTAACGCCTGCGTATAGGGGTGTTTAGGCTCGGCAAAAAGGGCCGAACATTCACCTAATTCAACGGGTTTACCTAAATACATGACCAATACACGATCGGCAATATGTTTTACTACGGACAAATCATGGGCAATAAAGACTAAACTTAAGCCCAGCTCATTTTTTAGCTCCTGTAAAAGATTCACCACCTGAGCTTGAATTGATACATCCAGAGCAGAAACAGGCTCATCACAAATAATCATTTTTGGCTTTAAAATCAGTGCACGGGCAATACCGATACGCTGGCATTGACCACCGGAAAATTCATGGGGATAACGGTTAATCACGTTCGGCAGTAAACCCACACGGGTCATCATATCTTTTACCTGCTGTTTAACTTCATCCTTGGTTAAGCTCGGGTAAAAAGTACGCAGCGGCTCTGCAATAATATCGCCAACATTCATGCGCGGATTTAAGGATGCCAGCGGATCCTGAAAAATCATTTGAATCTCTTTGCGTTTTTGGCGTAAAGGTTCAGCTTTGAGCTTGGTAAGATCTTGCCCTAACCAAACCACGTTACCTTCACTCGCAGGTACCAGCCCAATAATCGCGCGCGCCAGGGTTGATTTTCCGCAACCCGATTCGCCAACCACACCCAGCGTTTCACCTTCATATAATTTAAGACTGATGCCGTCAACCGCTTTTAGGTTATCGGGCTTAGCCCAAGGAAGCATCGACTTAGAGGGGATACTAAACTCCACTTTAAGATCGTTAATATCAAGCATTAATTTTTTTTCACTGTTCATTACCAAGACTCCCATTCAGAAAAACAAGCACGAGAGCGCTGCTCGGCAAAGGATGTTAATAGCGGTGCTTCTTTTTTACATTTATCCATCACACGATGGCAGCGATCCTGATAAGGACAGCCGGTGGGCAGATTAAGAAGATTAGGCGGATTCCCCGGAATAGTGGGTAAAATATCACCCTCGGTATCTAAGCGTGGAATTGATTTCAACAACCCTTCCGTATAAGGGTGGCTTGGCTGATAAAAAATTTCATCAACGCTGCCGTATTCCATCGTACGGCCAGCGTACATGACCAGTACCTTATCGCAGCTTCCCGCCACTACGCCTAAATCATGGGTGATCATAATAATGGCGGTATTGAACTGATCTTTTAATTCATTAAGTAGCGCCATTATCTGCGCTTGAATAGTCACATCCAATGCGGTGGTCGGTTCATCGGCGATAAGCAATTTAGGGCGACATAAAAGTGCCATGGCTATCATTACCCGTTGACGCATACCACCGGAAAACTCATGCGGATACATAGTGATGCGTTTGCGTGCTTCAGGTATTTTGACCGCTTCGAGCATTTTGACCGATTCTTCAAAGGCTTCTTTTTTACTCATGCCTTTATGCAGAATTAGCACTTCCATCATCTGTGCACTCACTTTCATATAAGGATTAAGTGAGGTCATCGGATCTTGAAAGATCATTGCAATCTGCTCTGCACGTACTTTATTTAAGGCTTTCTCGGATAAATTAAGTATTTCATTACCTTCAAATTTTGCGCTGCCGGAAATAATACCGTTTTTCGCCAGCAAGCCCATTAAGGCAAATACCGTTTGCGACTTACCCGAGCCTGACTCGCCAACAATGCCGAGTGTTTCACCGGCCTGCAGCGAGAAATTAAGATCATTAACCGCGGTAAGATTGCCGTCCTGGGTGGTAAATTCAACGCGCAGATCTTGTACATCTAATAAATTCATGGTGTTTCCTTCAATTCTTTTATCTGTCTTTAGGATCAAGCGCATCGCGCAGACCGTCACCGATATAGTTAAAACAGAACAGGGTGACGACCATAAATGCAGCCGGGAATGCAATCTGCCAGATGGCAATTTCCATGGTCTGCGCACCTTGTTGCAATAAGGCGCCCCAACTGGTCATCGGCTCTTGTACCCCTAAGCCTAGAAAGCTAAGAAAAGATTCGGTTAAAATCATACTCGGTACCAGCAATGTTGAATAAACCGCAACGATACCTAATACATTGGGAATAATATGACGCCTGATGATATTCCATTTACTCACACCACAGACATGGGCAGCTTCGATAAATTCTTTACCCCGCAGGCTTAAGGTTTGACCGCGTACAATACGCGCCATATCCAGCCAGGCGATAGCACCGATGGCCACAAAGATAAGGACAATATTACGACCGAAGAAAGTGACCAGCACAATCACCAGAAACATAAAGGGAATAGAGTAGAGTATCTCAAGAAGTCGCATCATCGCCCGGTCTACTTTGCCACCGATAAAACCGGATGTCGCACCATAGACAGTACCGATAACAACCGCAACAAACGCGCCTAAGACCCCGACCATTAATGAAATACGCCCGCCGATAAGGGTGCGCACGAAAAGATCGCGACCGAGACTGTCGGTACCAAACAGATGTGCCGCGGAAGGCGCCTGATGCAGCGCATACCAGTCGGTATCGTCATAGGCGAATTCAGCAAACATTGGCACAACAATAACCGCGACAATAATAGCCAATAATATCACCAGGCTCACCATGGCCGCTTTATTGCGCATAAAACGGATCCGCGCGTCCTTCCACAGACTGCGCCCTTCGATTTCTAAATTGTCAGAGAAATTATCAAGCGCGTCTAAATTTTGTTTTTTTGTTAACATAATATCCGTCCTTTAATAGCGAATTTTTGGATCGACATAAGCGAGAAGAATATCAACGATGGCGTTAAATAGAATAAACAGAAAGCCGATGATAATGGTTATTCCCATCACTAATGAATAATCACGATTAAACGCGGCATTAACAAAAAGTTTACCAATACCAGGCAAACCAAAGATGGTTTCAATCACCACTGAACCGGTAATAATACCCACAAAAGCGGGCCCCATATAAGATACAACGGGCAGCATTGCAGGCTTTAGAGCATGTTTCAGGACAATATAGGAAAAGCTTAATCCTTTCGCGCGTGCGGTACGAATAAACGGACTATTAAGGGTTTCAATCATACTGCCACGGGTGATACGTGCAAAAGTGGCCACATACATCATCGCCATTCCCAGCACGGGTAAGACCATATATTGCAGTGAGCCATCCAACCAGCCGCCCGCCGGGAAAAAGCCGAGATTAATTGAAAAGATATAGATAAGAACGGGTGCGAGCACAAAGGATGGCATCACAATGCCCAGCATAGCCGTCGACATCACACAGTAATCAATCCATGTATTTTGCCTAAGTGCTGCAATAGTACCGATGGCCACCCCAAAAAACAGGGCAAAGATAAAAGCAAAAGAACCAATTTTTGCCGATACAGGCAGTGCCGCGGTAACCAATTCATTCACGGTAAAATCTTTGTATTTAAAGGAAGGCCCTAAGTCACCCTGAACAACATTGGTCAGATAAGTGGTATATTGCTCCATTACCGGCTTATCCAGCCCATATTTGGCATTAATATTTTCCATAATCTGCGGTGGCAAAGTTCGCTCGCTTGAAAAAGGACTGCCCGGGGCAAAACGCATTAAGAAGAAAGAGACAGTGATCAATATCAGCATGGTCGGTATTGCTTCAATGACTCTTTTTAGTATGAATTTAAACATAATTAACTCAGTTTAGTTAAACAAAAAAGAGGCGTTAATAGCCTCTTTCTATTAGCAGCCTTTAAAGGCTATTCAGCGATAATATACATATCTTTTGAATACAGTTTATCTTCTGCATTATTGCCAGCATAACCGCCTACGTGAGGGTTTACTAAACGGGTTTGTACATACTGATAAATAGGGGCAAGCGGCATATCTTTAGCGAGTAATGCTTCCTGCGCGTAATACAGTTCTTTACGCTCAGACGCTGAAGTTGTTTCAATCCCGCGCTTGATTAAGTCATCATATTCAGCGCTTTTATAATGGATCCCACCCGTGGTATTGCTGCCTTCCATTAATGAAGTAAAGGTTGATGGTTCGTTATAATCACCACACCAACCTGCACGCGCAGCCTCAAAATCACCCTGTTTTTTGCTTTGCAGATAGGTTTTCCACTCTTGGTTTTCTAAAGTAACTTCAGCACCGAGTGTTTTTTTCCACATAGAACCGATCGCCACCGCGAGTTTCTTATGGTTTTCACTGGTGTTATATAACAAGCTAAATTTAAGGGGATTAGATTGGTTATATCCGGCGGCGGCTAATAACGCTTGCGCCTTAGTATCACGCTCTTTTTGGGTCATTTTTCCGTATGCAGGTAACTCAGGACTAAAATCTGAGATGATTTCCGGGGTTAAAAAGTAGGCTGGTTTTTGACCTTGTCCCAGCAGTATATTGGCGACAACATTACGATTAATGGCATAAGAGACGGCTTTACGCACACGCAGATCATCAAAAGGCGGTTTATGGGTATTAAAGTTATAATAATAGGTGCACAGACTGCCCTTAATTGCGAGCGATTCAGGATGCTCTTTTTGCAGATTTTTAAAGTGCTCGTTTGATATCTCATAGGTAAAATCAAGCTCGCCGGAAAAGAAACGGTTCATCTCTGAGACTTGGTTTTCAATCGGTAAGTAAGTCACTTTGGTTAAAACGGTTTTTGCATTATCCCAGTAATATTCATTTGGCGTCATTTCAATACGTTCATTGACTACCCAGTTGCTGACCAGAAAGGCACCGTTACCCACAAAATTTTCCGGTTTAGTCCACTCATCACCAAATTTTTCAACCGTTGCCCGATGCACGGGTTTAACCGTGGTATGTCCCATCATCATTACAAAATAAGGAACTGCACTTTCTAAATGCACCTCAAAGGTATAATCATCAACGGCTTTAACACCTAATGCGGATTTGTCTTTTTTTCCGGCAATGATATCCGACGCATTGGTCATGGTCGTCATATCAAGATACCAGGCATAGGGAGAAGCGGTTGCCGGATCGACTGCACGTTGAAAACTGTAGACAAAATCATGCGCGGTAACCGAATCACCATTTGACCATTTTGCATTTTTACGCAGATGGAAAGTGAAGGTTTTATTATCAGCCGTTTCCCAGCTTTTTGCCACACCGGGAATTATATTACCCTCTGCATCCTGATTAACCAGACCTTCCAACAGATCACGAATAACATGTGATTCAGGAACACCTTGTGTTTTCTGCGGATCAAGTGAAGCGACCTCTGTCCCATTACCCCGAACCAATTCTTGTTTGGCGGCCAGTTTGACACCGTCCGGTACATTAGCTGCCAGTGTTGTAAATGAGGTTGCAGCAAATGAGATGCCAGTCGCTAAAAGTAGTGCTTGAGTTATTTTATTTTTATACACTTTTGAAGTCCTTTCTAATTTAAAAACAGTTTTAATACATGATGATAGCTTTAATTTAATATCTAGACCTATTCCAGATCAAGATGTAACATTTTAAAAATATCATTAATTTGACTCGCTCGGAGTATCTGATGTCTGCTCGTTGACTTTTAAAAAATGTTCAGTTATTTTTGCTGTTTTATTTTTTGTTGTAAATTAAATATATTGCTCTCCATTTTCTTATACTGTGTTTTTTAAGTCGAATATTCTCATAAAAAAGCTCATGGAGGGAACTTCCGGAGCAGTAATGATTTACATAATTCATTTTTTAATTTATTAAGCCATTGATAACTAAAGACAGTGAATAGCTATTGCCCATTTTTTTTCATCTCTTTTATTTTTCATGTCTTTCGCATATAACATGCCAAAGAATGCATATAACATGCCAGATAGGTAAATAAATTTATTTGCAGCATAAAACGCTGCTGTTAGTTGATTTTTTATTCACTATTATGGGCATGGAATAAAAAAATAGATACGAGGTATATATTAAGCATTTTTTTTACTTTACAAAAAACAAGCTGCACAAAATTTCGCCCTGAAATGTGTAAAACAAGGGTGGGTGCACCAGAGCGGTGCATCAGGATCAAAGGGTGATCATTCGCCATAAAGCTTGGGTTGTTGTATTAACTGCGCTGGTAACTTAGGTGACAATGATCACTTTCAATGACAGTGTTTGCTTTTTAAGCTGGTGGACTTTGATCCTCTGCCGTGTTCTTGGCCAGTTTATTTAATCTTTTTTGCAATTACTTTCTGTTGTTTTTCTACCGAGTAATATTTTTCCTCGAACGCCATTAGGCTTGTAAAATATAAAAAGCATTAAACCTTTGTGTATCTGTCACTTGTAAACAAAGATACGCAACCAATTTTGAATACAAACAATAAGCCTCTTAGATTCAAAATAGACTAATCTTAATATAAGCGTCAGTGAATTAACAAATGACCCTGCATTGCAACTATGTACTTGTCATTTCTCTCTTCGTTATCACTGGCCTCCTTTCGGCTGAGAGAGATAAACCTCATCAAATTATCAGGGAGATAACCATGCCCCACAAATTCACTCTGGCTGACAGCCTGCTCGATCCTCCGATTAAGCGTGCTGCCTACAGTGATCGCACTGCCTGGTTGATGGCTGTCATGTCTTCCCTTGCTTATATACGCTTTGAGCAACCAACACCTCTTGATAAACTGGCAAAGGAGTTGCTAAGAGAAACCAACGAGCGGAATATTCTGATGAAACTTAATGCATTGCTCGCCGCAGAAAACCGCGAGCAGCTCAAAAAAGAGTTGGAATCTGATCTTCGGGATATCGGCTTCCAATTGGTTGATACCTACAATATATCAATTCCCCTGGTCGTCGATACTCAGGCATATTTGGCTAAAATCACGCTTCAAGACCGCGATCCGATGTTGGTTCTTGCCTTTAGGGGCACTGAAGTGACGAACGCGGCCGATATTAGAACCGATGTTTCTGGCAATCCGATGAATGTTGGCCCTAAAGGAAAAGGTCATCAAGTACACTCTGGATTCTACAATGCCTTTAAGGCAGTGCAGTCTCTTATCGAGGAAAGCCTTAATAAACCCGAGCTAAAAGGCTTTCCTTTATATATTACCGGGCACAGCCTGGGCGGAGCGCTTGCTGTAGTTGCAACCTACTGTATATCAAATGATTCAGTCGGATCCTGTTATACTTTTGGTGGTCCTCGTGTCGGTAATCTGTTATTTGGACAGAGTATCAGGACGCCGGTCTATCGGGTCATCAATGCAGCAGATCTGGTGCCACGATTACCCCCCTCATATTTAATAGAGGGTATGACGCTTCTCTTGAGATGGTTACCGGTAATCCCTTATAATAGCCAAATTGCAGATTACCTCGAACGGTTCCGGCATTATCGGCATTATGGCGATTTGCGCTATCTTAGCGCTGCCACGCGAAATACAGCGGAGGCGGATGGTATGCTGGCTGCGTATCCTGGTTTGCAGGTGATTGCCAATCCTCCTCAGGTAAGTAGATGGATTTGGCTCTGCCGCAGGCTCATTGCAACCTATGGGCGTGCAGGAATTAATGACCATAACATCAACATTTACGTGGAAAAACTGGCTTACTGGGGAACACAGAGAAATCTTGATAAGCCTAAATTAGTCAGCACGGCTCAAGAATAAATAGGGGGCAGTGCACAGAGAAATAATATCGTGTCTGAGGAAATGGACAAAATTTCGGCATACTTTAGCGGCAGCCTAATAGAAAAATAAATTGACCTGAAAGCAGGGTATAAATGTTACGGATGCCTGAAAAAACAATTTAATCATATAGTTAATAGTTTACTGCAAAGCACATTAAAAAATAAACGTCCGGAAAAATCACCATAAACAACGACCTTGTCGCATAATTAATTATAATAATTATGCGCGGATCACATTTTAAGATAGTTTACCGTGTCACTTCATAATAAGAAATCGCAATGGATGCATATAAAGATAAAAAAATAGTTGCCCTTGGTGGTGGTCATGGTCTAGGGCGAATACTATCTGCTTTAAAGGGAATTGATGACAACGCTACCGGTATTGTCACGACAACTGATAACGGGGGCTCTACGGGACGAATTCGTCACTGTCAGGGAGGCATAGCTTGGGGTGATACACGTAACTGTATAAATCAGCTGATCACTGAGCCAACGTCAGAATCAATCATGTTCGAATATCGATTTAAGGGGGAGGGAGAGCTGAATGGCCACAATCTCGGTAATTTAATGCTCACCGCTTTAGATAATTTATCGGTCAGACCAATGGAAGCAATTCAATTGATCCGCACTATGTTAAAAGTACAAGTTAATATTGTCCCTATGTCTGAACACCCTTCTGATCTCAAAGGATTAACCGTTGATGGAAATTGGGTACACGGCGAGACCCGTGTTGATCAGATGGATCAACAGCTGGTGCGCCTGGAATTAGAGCCGGAGGTTCCGGCAACCCTTGAAGCTATTGTTGCAATTGCTCAAGCCGACTGCATTGTGCTTGGACCGGGTAGTTTTCTGACCAGTGTCATGCCGCCGCTATTATTGCCTGAAATTGGGCGTGCAATATTCAATAACCAGACGGCAAAAGTAATTTTTATTGAAAATATCTCGCCTGAAGATGGCTCTGCCGGAAGAATGAAAATTAAACAGAAACTTGAATGGTGTGAAAGAGCATGCCAGGGGCGAAAAATTGACATCGTCATTGTTGACAGCTCCTACCCTGATATTGAGCCGGAATGGTCTTTCTTTAAGGCCGATTTGGCCTCGCCAAATAGAGATTGGCGCCACGATAGAGAAAAACTCAAAAATGCTATTCTCGCGCAGTTTGATCATTAAGGTTTGAGTTTTTATCATTCAGCCGAATCATTAAGGTTTGAGTTTTTCTCGTTCAAGCCGAATCATTAAGGCTTGAGTTACTTTCTCTCATTCAGCCGAATAATGCGACAAATATTTATTTTGTCGCCCCCCCTTCCCCATTTATTCAGTCTTTAAAAATACGATTAACTTAATAGCGTAATAAATTTTATTTATCACTTTTTTTAGCTGTTATTCATCGTTTATGATCGCAAGTTTTATTTTTTGCTACTATTCTGACATTGGGCAGATCCTCTCACCAAATGACACTCAGACTATTTTTACAAAGGTATTTTTGTCTTACAATAAAATGTATTATAGCAACTTTTGCAGTGATCACGAACCGAGCCGTAAAAGAACATAATACAAGTGTTATTTGATTTTCCTTTAATGAACTATTATAAAAGCTGAAATTACTTAATAAAAAACAAAAATAACTTATATATTTTCTACAACTTAAGGGTATTACTAATAATGATTGAGACATTCTCATTTGTTAATTTAACTGCAACGAGTATTTACCACACGCTAATAACGAATAAAATTGTATTAACTATCAGCTTAATTTTATTTGTTATGCTGAGTAAGTTTTTACTTGTGAAGTTAATCAATAAAAAAGAAAAACAGAATAAACGATTAAAAATCAATATGCTGGGCAATGCTGTCACGGTGTTTATTTTTATTGGTATTTTTAATATTTGGGCAGTTGAATTTCAAAAGTTTGCAATTTCTATTGCTGCATTTACTGTCGCTATTGTGATTGCAACAAAAGAGTTTATTCAGTGCTTCATTGGATTTGTGTACATTACTTCCAGCCGCCCATTTCGCATTGGCGACTGGATACAAGTTGGTGAAGACTATGGCGAGGTGCATTCGACCGACTGGGCTAAACTAACCTTATTAGAAGTCGATATTGATGCCTATGAATATACGGGTAAAACGCTTTATTTACCCAATAGTAAGTTAATTACATCTTCGATTAAAAATTTAAACTTTTTAAAGCGCTATGCGATGCATCATTTCACTATTACCCGTGATGCAACGGTTAATCCATTTGTTTTTTTGGATGAGTTATATGCAAAAGCTTATGAGTATTGTGCTGATTTTAATGACGTGGCGATACGTTATAATCAAATAATTGAAAGCCGTTTAGATGTAAATATTGCAGGACCCGATCCTAAAATACAAGTAGCGACGTCAGAGATTGGCGACACTCAGGTCTTATTTACCATCTTTTGCCCGACAGACCGTGCAATGGCAATAGAGCAAAGCATCACTTCTGATTTTATGGAGTTTTGGTTTAAACAGAAAGGATTAACGGAAAATAATATAGAGAAGATTAATCTTGGCTGATTAAATTAAAAAAGGGTAAACCCGCAAAAGTTTACCATTTTTTTGATATTAAATAAGCTCCTCATAGGCGCTAATATTTATTCACTCTACTCTATCCTGGGTCGTTTACCCATCCCACTGCTGTCTTATTGTCAGATACTCCAATCGATAAACGAAAAAATACCATCCCGATTTACTCTTTAAAATTATCCCAGCGGATTTGTGAGCGTAAATTTAATGGTGGTCTTATTTGAATGCCGACTAGCACCAACCATGACAATAAACGTATAGCTCGTAGGGTGCATTCTAGGCACCGATTGCCGCTGCCTGCGGTGCATAGAATGCAGCCTACCGATAACACCATACAAAAAGTGGTCCGATTTACTATTCAAAATCATCCCGGCGGTTTTGTGAGCGTAATTTTTTCCTTTGAAGTAACTGATCGTAAATTTAATGCTTTTGGTATAAGCCATCTTTGAATATTTACCATTTTCATTATTTCCGCTGATTTGAAAGCCTATAGAGTTGCAATCTTTCTGAGCAGAAATGAAGGTTTATTATTTACAGTTATATCGAAAAAGCGGCATAGTGATAAGAATGTAAGGCATTAATGGCAAAGGAGGATCGACAAAGCAGCATTTTGTATGTGCTATGTGTCGCACATACATAATGCCGCTTTTGATAAATATCATAGGCAGTCGTTCGCTGTTGATGCACAAAATCCCTACCCATAGGCGAATAGGGTTTTGTACAGAAAGCAGGCTAATTAACTTGCTTTTAGGTTCTCATCAGACTTAGCTGTTAGGCTTTCAAATAACGCGGAAAAGTTATTTAAACCTTCTTCAACGATGGTATCGGATATAGTCAGCGGCGGCAGAAAACGGATCACATTACCGTAAAAACCACAGGCTAAGAGCACTAATCCGTGTTGAGCGGCATTAGCAATAATAGCTTGAGTTAATTCTGTGTTGGGCTGCTCTGGGTCACCATTTTCTACAAGCTCTATCGCAATCATCGCGCCTTGGTTTCTCACCTCTAATATAAGATCAGGGCGTTGCGTTTTAAGCTGACTCAGACGTTGATTAAAGATCTCACCTATTTGCACCGAACGTTGCACAAGGTTCTCTTCTTCCATCACCTCAAGTACCGCTAATGCCGCCGCACATGCAACCGGCGAACCGCCATAAGTTCCACCAAGGCCGCCCGGTAAGGGAGCATCCATGATTTCACTTTTACCTACTACAGCAGAAAGAGGGAAACCACCTGCAATCCCTTTTGCCATGGTCATTAAATCAGCTTCAACACCGGCGTGTTCAAAGGCAAACATTTTACCCGTGCGACCAAAACCGGTCTGAATTTCATCGGCAATTAAGACAATGCCATGTTGGTCACAAATTTTGCGTAATGCTTGTAAAAACTCAGTCGGCGCTGCGTAAAATCCGCCCTCGCCTTGTACCGGTTCAACAATAATAGCAGCAACATCAGTTGGGCAAATATCCACTTTGAATAAGTTTTGTAATGCTTTTAATGAATCTTTTACCGAGACATCATGGTGCTCCATCGGGAAAGGGGCATGGAAGATATCTGCTGGGAATGGACCGAACAGGTTTTTGTACGGTGTCACTTTACCCGTCAATGCCATGGTCAAATTAGTACGGCCATGGAAACCGCCGTTAAAGGCAATTACACCACGACGGCCAGTATGGGCACGGGCAATCTTCACACAGTTTTCTACCGCTTCCGCACCTGTAGTCACAAAAATTGCTTTTTTAGGGGAATTGCCGGGTGCTAGCGCAGTTAATTTTTCAGCCAGCTCTACGGCAACTTCATAGGGATTAATCATCACACAGGTATGGCTGAATTTATCGACTTGCTGTTTAACCGCGTTGATAACTTTAGGGTGGCTGTGGCCGGTGTTACAGACCGCAATGCCGGCACCAAAATCAATATAACGGTTGCCTTCAACATCCCAGATTTCAGCATTTTTTGCATAATCGACATAAACCGGATAAGTATTACCCTGACCGCGTGCGATAACTTGTGTTTTTCGGTTTTGTAAGGATTCGTTGGACATGATTTTATTCCTAATATTTTATTTAATACTTAATCGACAATAATGGAGAAAGCGTTACTTGTTTAAGCTACTTATTTAAGCCGCCCATACATAAATACTTAATTTCTAAATAATCATCCAATCCATATTTAGAGCCTTCACGGCCACTACCTGATTGCTTGACACCACCAAAGGGGGCTGCTGCATTTGAAATTATGCCTTCATTAATGCCCACCATGCCATATTCGAGGCCTTCTGCAACACGCCAAACGCGGCCGATATCTCGCGAGTAAAAATAAGCGGCTAAGCCATATTCACTGTCATTTGCCATGGCAAGCACTTGATCTTCATCGCTGAAGGCAATAATTGGCGAGACAGGCCCAAAAATTTCGTTGCGCGCAACCGGCATATCATTACTTACATTGGTCAAAATAGTCGCCTGATAGAAATTATCACCGGCACTGTCACGCTGTCCGCCTAAGAGAATCTTTGCGCCCTGCGCAACAGAATCAGCGACCAGTTTACTCACACCATCAACGGCGGTGCTTGAAATCATCGGGCCAATATTGACGCCGTCGGTTAAACCATTGCCTAATGACAATTTAGCCACCGCAGCGCTAAATTTTTCTGTAAATAAGTCAAGTATCGTATTCTGCACAAAAATGCGGTTGGTGCACACACAGGTTTGTCCCGCATTACGATATTTAGAGGCGATGGCGCCTGCGACTGCAGCATCGATATCCGCATCATCAAATACAATAAAAGGTGCATTACCGCCCAGTTCCATGGAGACTTTTTTTACCGTAGTCGCACATTGGCCGATTAACAGTTTACCTATTTTGGTTGATCCGGTGAACGTAAATTTAGCAATATCAGGGTGCTGAGTCAGTACTTTTCCTATGCCCGATGCATCTTCACCGACAACCACGTTAAAGACCCCTGCTGGAATACCTGCTCTTTCTGCAAGCTCTGCCATTGCCAGTGCAGACAGCGGTGTTTGTGTCGCTGGGCGAACAACGAAAGTACAACCTGCCGCTAATGCCGCTGCGGCTTTTCGAGCAATCATTGCATTTGGAAAGTTCCAGGGAGTGATCGAGGCGACTACACCAACGGGTTGCTTAATCACGACAATACGCTTGTCACCCGATGGTCCGGGAACAGTATCACCGTAAACGCGTTTGCCTTCTTCAGCAAACCATTCAACAAAAGCCGCACCATAGCCTATTTCTCCTTTTGCTTCGGCAAAAGGTTTACCTTGTTCAAGCGTTAGAATGCGCGCTAAATCATCCTGGTGTTGGATCATTAAATCGAACCAGTTACGCATTAACGATCCGCGTTCATTAGCTGACTTCGCTGACCAAGATTTTAAGGCAGTTTTTGCTGCTTTTACAGCAAGTTCGGTTTCAACAATACCGGCATTACTCACTTTAACGAGAACTTCATCCGTCGCAGGATTGGTAACATTAAAATAAGATTCACTGCTGTGCCAGCTACCATCAATATACGAAAAAGTTTTTATTAATTGACTATCTTGTATTCCGTGCATGGTTATCTCCAAATTGATTTTCATATGCTAAACGCTATTAACATGCCTGAATCTGCAATTTAAGCAAGAAGCAGATTTTTTAGCCCTATTTATGTTTACCTATTGAATAACAATATCAACTGATGTTAAATACAAAACATTAAACAATAAGTTTGAGGGCTGTAAAACTTTGAATAAGACATCGATCATTCCTAAACCGCTCGCGGAATATGATTTACGCTTGTTGCGTATTTTTGTTGCGGTTGTCGAACACGGCGGTTTTTCGGCTGCGGAATCGGCCCTTGGCATTACTCGCTCGACGATCAGTATTCATATGTCAAATTTAGAGGAACGTATGAAGCTCAAACTATGTTTACGCGGGCGAGGTGGATTTTCGCTGACGGAAGACGGGCAAACAATCTACCGTGCGGTGATAAATTTATTTGATTCACTGAATGATTTCTCACGTCTGGTGGGTACATTAAGTAAAGAGCTAAATGGTGAATTGGTCATTTTGTGCGATGACCAGTTAAACCGCTCGAGACAAAATAAACTCGCCGAAGTAGTGAAACTTATTCATAAAAACTCTCCAAATTTGCACCTTGTTTTAGACAGTGAACCCATCTCTAATATTGAAAAATCCTTGTTAAAAGATAAAGCACATATCGGCTTATTCCCCGATTACCAGCATATCGAAGGGCTGCATTACCAGCACCTGATGAGTGAAGCCGTGTATCTTTGCTGTGCTAAAACACACCCTTTTTTTAACAAAGTCGATACCTTAATCAGTCCGGCTGAATTAGGCAGTGTGCCCGCTATTCATCCCGGCATTGATATCGATGCCTTAGGCATTGAGCAGCTGAAAAAATTAAACCTAGCAGCCAAGTCTTACCAATTTGATACTCGAAAAGCGATGATTTTATCGGGGTGTTATATCGGATTTATGCCTCAAAGTTATATTCAGAATGAGCTTAATAACGGAGACATAAGGATTATTCAACCCGGCGAACTTACCTATCCATTTAATTTATCACTGGTTGCAAAAAAATCGCCCCGAGAGGCCAATAAAGTAAAATTATTAACCGATATATTAAATCGTGTTTTTGATCCCGAATAAGTAATCGAACATGTAGATTCATATCATATTAATATATCAGGTTGATATGTAGCGACATTAAATTACAAAAATGTTTGATTTTATATGTTCACCTACTTAGCGCAAGACTCTGATCTTCTGAACTGTCATTTTCGACTCTTTGTCTGTTGGTGCTCAATGTGGTGATCTTTTTATATAATATGACCGTATCATCAACAAAGACTGCAAATTAAAAACAACAAACAAGGAATATGACATTATGGTTAACAGAGAAAGAATAAATAACAATAATAATATCAATCCTGTTAGCCCCAAATCATTACTCAACAGTAAATGGACAAAAATAACGGTGTTCAATAAAGAAAAACATTTTATTGTCAGTGAGGTTGAGTTTAATGAGGATAAAAAAATAATACGTTGTGTTATGCAGGCGGTTATTAACCATGCTGAATATGACATTAACTGGCGATCGCTAAAGGACGGTAAACAGTGGTTAATTGGCTGGAAATAAGCACGGTTTTAGGTGAGATAAGCTAAACTTATACTATAAGGATTGATAATAGGTTTGCTGACGTGGAGTGTTCATTATGAGTGACTTTACTGAAAAAATTCGCCTGCGTGGGAAAGCGGAAGAAGATATTTATTTTGCTAAATTAAACCAAAAATTGGTTGAAGCATTGCATCAAAAAAGGGCTCAACAAGCCGATAAAGAAAGCGCTAAAAACCTGACTAAAGAATTAGCACTCGAACCTGAAAATTCTCCTGAGTAAATGTTGCACCAGTACGAAAGGAATAGTTTCTTTTTATGTGCAGGCCCCGAATTTTTGGTTATAAATCGATCCGCTATTATTGTTCACGTAATTTTAGAACTGCTTTTTTGGCCGATTCAAAGGCAAAGCGGGTAATATCTACCTCCGCCAATTTTACCCATTCAACCGCGGCAACATCATCTTGTGCTTGAACCCTTGGCTTTTCATTCAATTCAACTACAAAAAAAGCATCACAGGTCTTATATTCAACATCCTTATACAAATAGGTATTACTGTTGGAAAATATATATTTTGCGCCTGTGACAGTCATGTTCAATTCTTCATACAACTCGCGCACCACGGCATCTTCAAGTGATTCATCCGGATCAACAAAACCACCGGGAAGATCCCACATGCCTATGCCCGGATTTTTCGCTCTTGTCGCAACAAGCAGTTCATTCTGACAACAGATAGCCACCATTACAGCTGCCGCGGTGTTCTGATAAAAGGTAAACTCACATTGTTCACAAACAAATTTCTTAGATGAAATCGTTTCAAGTGACTTTATACCGCATTCGGGGCAATACAGCATAGCTTCTCCAGGATT
>NZ_PJBP01000119.1 GCF_002836415.1 Psychromonas sp. MB-3u-54
ATAGTCAGTGATTTTGTTATCCATGACACAAAGGGTACCGAAAGGGGTACCTGATGGCCAGAGCACCGGCACACCTAAATATGAGCGGACACCTAACTGAGTGACTTCAAGACAATCTTTGTAACGGGGATCCGCAAGGGCATCGTTGACGTACAATTCCTGACCGGACTCGACCACCTTGCGACAAAAAACATCTGCGTCTAGATCTTCACCTTTGTTGCCTACTGGAACGGGGTTGTCCTTGTGCTGGCTGCATATTGTTGCTTGAAATCCTTTGTTGGTGTACTGCACTAAAAAGCTGGTTGGCGTGTTAAATATTTCTGCCAGTAAATTGATCGTTTTTTGCCATTTAGTCAATGATATTAAGTACTCAGGATTGTCGAGCAAAAATTTATTTTCATCTGTAGAGCTTGCATTATTCATAAGAATTCCAGCCGGTGTGTGGGGGGAAGTGATCTAATGATATTAATCGGTATTTCTATTTTAACCAAGCTGTTCGAAGTATTTCCTTAAGATAGCCTTTAGTCACCATTTTTTTATGTTTATGACGATTAAAGTCAAGCGTTGCTGTCACACTTGCATGAGGAAAAATAAAAAATGATATACAGCAGGAAAGCATGACTTTTAACAATCTATTTTGATTGATTAGAATAACAAACCAAACCATTATTGCTATGGAATTCCCCATCCATTTATCGCTTGTGCTGAACAAATGAAAACAGGTTCGAATTGAACCACTTAGCGTGCTTTTCAATGATATTTTGCTCGCTACCTTAATAAATCACTTAAATGCTGCTTATTAGAACTGATATTTATGAGTCTTTATATTAAATTCTAGTCCTTGTAATTAATGGATATCCGCAATTGTTTATACAAGCGATAAATATCGAAAACGACTCAAGACTCACGGGTTAGTTGGGAGTATGAGTAAAAAAGGTTGCTGTGCGGTGGCAGAAATTTTTCTTGGCAGCTTAAAGTAAGAAAGAGTGCATTGGTACAACTGCTATCGACTTCATTCTTATTTGGATTATCGTAGTCCAAACGATTTTGAAATGATGAACGTGTATTTGAAAAAAGTAGCTTAACTAGGGGGGAGGGATTTAGTTGATCACGCCATAGTGAACTGCTATTATCATCTACACAAAAAAGCATGTGCCCCCCCATCCCGTGATATATGTCGGTGAGATTACTCTTGTTTTTTAGCCTTAGTGCTATCTAAATACTAAATAGGATCTGAATATGAAATCAATATTTTGTGGCCTACGCCCGCACCTTTATACCATTCTGACACTTCTCTGTAGCTTGATTTTTAGTCATTCCGCTTTGGCTGCCAGTCAATGGAATGGCCCACGTACGGGGCCGTCTGCCAAAGCAGGAAAGACCATTGTCTATGTCGCAGAGGATTTGAAAAATGCAGGTGTTCTGGGGGTTGGCGAAGGAGTTAGAGAAGCAGCACGAGTTATTGGTTGGAATTTAGTCGTTCTTGATATCGGCAGCCTTGACAGTCAACGAGCACGTGTATATGACAAGGCGCTAAAGCTCAAGCCAGATGGATTAATTTTCAGTGGTGGTGACGCGTTGAACAATAACAAGTATTTACAGTTATTTGCCAATGCAGGCATTCCCGTGGCCGGTTGGCATGTCAGCCCCTTCCCCGGACCAGTCGAAGGCACTCCAATATTTATAAATATTACCACCGATTCCCTTGCCGTAACTAGCGCCGCGGCCAACTATGCTATTGAGGATTCATCTGGCAAGGCAGGTGTGGTCATTTTTACTGATCTTCGTTATCGCATCGCCATAAAAAAGGCCGAACTGATGGCCGATATCATTCGTGCCTGTCCAAAATGCACACTGCTCTCTGTTGAAGATGTTGCCATTGATAATACTGCAAAAGAGATGCCTCAGATAATTCCGGAGCTCCTGCAGCGGTATGGCAATCGCTGGACCCATGCCATTGCAATCAATGATCTCTATTTTGATCACGCTGTTGTTCCCTTGATTCTAGCTGGAAAATCTTCTGATGAAGCGCCGATCAACATCTCGGCCGGCGACGGTAGCCCCTCCGCTTTTATGCGGATACGTAATCATGAATATCAAGCCGCGACCATACCCGAGCCACTCCTGTTACACGGCTGGCAGCTCATAGATGAGCTCAATCGAAGGTTTACTGGAGAGAATCCCAGCGGTTATGTGAATCCACCCTATACTGTGACGACAGAAAATATCGATAACTATAGTCGGGCATTTACTCCTTTTGATCCAGATAACAACTACCGTCGGTTTTATACAAAGATCTGGCTGGATAAATAAGTGACTTTAATAACATGTGTAGCAGGAAACTGAATGAGCTACATATACAGCATTAAAGGAAAATTGCTTTTGGTCTTTATCTCTGCAGTCCTGGTATTTAGCAGCGATGACTTGCTAAAGATCTATTTTATTAAGCAGTTCACCTTCTCGATAGAAAAATTCGTTTCAAGCGCATTACCTATGATAAGCGCTGCCAACGAACTTGAAGTTATTGGGAATAGTATCGCGCTACAAACCAATCGTATTATCGTGGCCCAAAGACAAAAAGAACTTATGGATTCTTATATATCGATTGGCAAATTACTAGACGAATTGGAAATAAAAACCTCTGCCATCTCACTGGAAGGAGGTGATATCAATGTGCTAAACGTGAACAGTCTGAGTCAGTCAATCCGCTCCCTGTCACAAATTGTGTTTCAAGTTACCAATAGTAGTTTTACAAAAGAAGAGCAGGCGCGGAGTGTAGCCGCTTCGGAAGTAGAGATTTTAGAGACTATACGCAACGAGTTTCTTGATGCTTACACACAACAAACTGCGACAGTTACAGATAATGTTCTTTTTGCGAGTATGCAAGACATCACTCTCTGTATGGTCGTTTCAATCGAACGCGGCCTTTATGCCGAAACGTTACAACAGCTAAAAAAACAAGAAGATGAATTCCTTCTTTGCAGTGAAAAGCTGATGGCTGAAGCGAGCGAAAATCAGTCTTCGTTGACACACCCCTCCACCATTGTGCAATGGCTGAATACGGCTTCAGAACAAAGGAGCAGAGTTTTTGAAATTAAACAGCAGGTATTGTTCTTGCAGGCGTCTGCGAAAAAATATCTAACAGAATTGGATCAACTTGCCGATCAGCTAACGTCACTCACGTCAGATTATAGACAACGAATTTTTCGTCGCTTTCAAACCACTGCCGATGCCGCAATCGTTCAAGAAAAAAAAGCCATCAATCTCACCGTGATCCTTAATATTATTGCCGCTACAGTGCTGTTAATTTTTTACTGGATAATTGTCGTACACGGTTTTGGTAACCGTCTGACGAAAATCAGTCAGGCCATGCGTCGTATCCCTACCAGCGATTCAGACACCAAAATTCCGGTTCGGGGGCGTGATGAAATTGCGGCCATGGCACGCGCTTTAGAGCGATTACTAGAGGAGGCTTTGCTGACACATAAGATGGCAACCATTGATCACCTAACACAGGTAAACAATCGGGCCAGCTTTTTTACTTATGCGGCAAAAGAGACTGAGCGCTCCAAAAGACGACCAACTGAAACCTGCATCATGATGATAGATATCGATCATTTTAAACATGTCAATGACACCTACGGCCATGATGTTGGAGATAAGTTTTTGTCCTTGGTGGCGGATAACTGCCTAAAGTGTACAAGAACTATTGATGTATTTGCCCGCCTAGGGGGTGACGAATTCACCTTGATGATGCCGGACACTGATCTTGTATCAGGAAGACTGGCCGCAGAACGATTACGAAAACGCATCGATGAGTTACAGCTGGAGCTTACACCTGACGTTATAATAAAAGTCACCACAAGTATTGGTATATCTGTGGTCAATCTAAATGAAACTCCCATTGAAACTGCATTAATTCAGGCCGATAAAGCCCTCTATCTGGCCAAAGTTGGCGGACGAAATCAAAGTAAATAGCTGGACAGCTATCTAATTGGCTACATATTAATCCGTTTCTATATTTTATTCAGGGACTGTTTTGACTGATTAATCGCTTATTATGACGCAATCTCGTGCAACACAGGTTTTCTTGCTTACTTTATGAATAACATCTCTGTTATTCACTTCTTCGAAGCCAGCTGAAGCTGTTTAAATTTATTCCCTAAAAATTTGTCATTGTATTTCCCGTTGCGTACGTCGTGCTTTTTATGCGGCAAGGATAAGTTCAGCGGGTAAAGCTTTGAGCGTCGCCGACAATGGATGGTTGAACGCCTCTCGTTTTTAACCTCCATTTTTAACCTTCATTTTTAATATTGATACCTGCGCTTATGCCATTATGTTTAATCCCCGTAGTTAAAATAAAAGGCATCTGGTTTTGCATGTTAATGAATTAGAAAACAGTGAGTTAACCGATGAAGAAGTTTGTCTGCGTTGGAACAGTCTTTATTCAATGCCAATATTAGTGAGCCGATGGCAAGCAGGAGTATCCTAGGGGGCGTTATTGAGGGTAAAAACGGTTATCAATAGATGGCGAGAAAGATTAATGGATATCTCCTGGTTTATTCACCGCCATCCTTGGCATTCACCCTTCGGGCCAGCTAAAGCTGTTCTCATTTATTCCCGATAAATTAGTATGCGCAGTATTAATGGATTTATCGCCCGTAATGGGAACAAAGAAGATAATTACGCCGGTCGATTATATTCGCTGCCACCCATGGCGCTCACTCTTCGGGCCAGCTAAAGCTATTCTCCTTTTTTCCCTTAAAATGAGTGGGAAGGCCGCTTTAAATCACAGGCACTATTGGATGAAAATGCGTTACTTACCTGCATGGCTTACGTTGATTTAAACCTAATACGCGCGAATATAGCCCCATTAAACCTTGGTATGGTTTTGTGGGTGAGCATTCTCAGCATACACCCCAAGGCATTCCTTTTTCGCTGATTGATTATCTTGAATTATTGGATTGGATCAGCAGAGTATTACGGAATGATAAGCGGGATGTGGTATTAGGCACTCGGCCACAATTACTTAACCTGAATTCTTATCCCTAATTCAGGTTCACTACCTTAATAAATCACTGACATTCTGCTTACTAGGACTGATATTTATGAGTCTTTTCATTAAATTATAGCCATTGTAATTAATGGATGTCGGCAATTGCTGCAACAAAAAGGTTCGACTGCCCTCAACTAACTTTTGGGGCACCTTTAAAAAGCTGAGCGTTTGCCGCTAAATTTTCCGGGGATAGACGATATATGCGCATCGTATCAATACAGTCCGAGCCTAACTTTTGGTAAAATTCAATGGCGGGGGTGTTCCAGTCCAGGCAAGCCCATTCGAGCATTTCGCATCCGCGCTCAAGGGCATATTTTGACAAAAAATGCATCATGATATTGCCCAGTCCTTTACCGCGCATTGAATCATCAATAAAGAACCCGTCAATGTATAATCCTGAACGTCCTGTAAAGGCCGAGCTTTTCTGATGAAAATATGCAAAGCCAACCATTTTACCATCATAAACGCCGAATACCGCCTCACCCTGCTTAGCGGCAAGCAGTCGCTCTATTCGTTCCGGTGTAGCAATGATTTTATCGGCCATTTGCTGAAAATCACCCAGTTTTTTCATAAAGTTAACAACCAGAGCTGCGTCATCTGGGGTAGCCGTTTGCAGGAAGAATTTCGGGTCTTGCGTGTGAATTTTTGGCATTAATATTACTCTTTTTATCAGATATAAAGGACACTTTTATTTAATACTAAATTCAATCCATTAGAATAAAAAACGCTTAGGCGAATTGAACGTCAGTTCAGGCCCATCGATAGCTCTGAACTGTCCCGCTCATAAGCAGAAACCCGCGTTCAACTCGCTTCATTTCTCGTTCATCTGAATAGATCAACTTAATAGAATGGGTGTTATTGTTTTTTACCGCAGCCGGGGCAGAATTTAGCATTCAACGGTTTGTCTGCGCCACAGTCTATACAGAATTTTTTTGCCTGTGTCTGTACTTGTCCCTGTTCATTGCCGCAGCTGGGGCAGAATGTTGCTCCCGGTGGCATAGTGTGTTGACAAGATTGACAAGACGGGTCTGCCATCATTGTGCTTTGTTCATTTTGCATTGATGTTGAATTCAACTTTATCATCTGATTGCCTATGCCGAAACCCACTCCCATGCCTACACCTGCGCCGGCAACACCGCCCGCACCTTCATTTGAAGCTGCTTTTTCCGCTACATCAAACATTTTCACTGTGTTATAGGTTTCACCGTAAATCTCAAATTCCGCTTTTTTCGCCAGTATCTCTTTTAAACGTATTACGCTGTCATCATCCTGCGGCACGTTTATCGAATTCAAATAAAAGTTAACAATTTCAATACCGAAACGGTTAAATTCAGCCATAATATCGTTCTGCAGGGCCGCTGACATTTCATTAAGATGCGCACTGATATTAAGCACTGATATTTTATCGTTAATGACCTTTTTAGAAATAAAGTCCTTTATCCGGCTCATTAGATGACCACGGAAATAGTTGATAATTTGCTCTGCATTGAACTCCTCAACGGTCCCCACTAGCGTAGTAACAAACTTTTTTGCATCGGTGATTTTTATGCCGAACTGTCCGAATGCCCGCAACGGAATATAAACATTATAAACAGGCTCCAGAATAGGGATAGGTTCCTGCGTACCCCATTTCATATCCAGATTAACGGCTTTATTAACGTAATAAATTTCTGCAGCAAAGGGGGACAGGTTATCAAAAGGGAGATTAACCAGATGTTCTAATAACGGAATATTCGCAGACTTTAGTGTGTGGCGGCCCGGGCCGAGTACATCAAGTGCTTGACCGTCTTTATAAAAAACTGCCTCCTGTGTCTGGTTAACAATCACCTGTGTCCCCCAGACTAGACTGTCATGGGGCCAGCGCCAGGCAAAAACATCACCAGGACCATTGTATTTGACGCGATCAATTATATTCATTATTTATCCCCAATTATTAATATATCGTAGTTATCGGTGTTTAGCTTTTTAAAGTTTGTCGGCTTTGTCGATATAACTGCTGGCGTTTACGTTTAATACGCAGGTTAATATCAATCGCTAAAAAATTAAATTTTTCTCCAAACTTTAATAATAGTTTCCATTCCTCTGCACATACCTGACCATCGGCTAAGCACATCTCAATCAGTTGATCTAACCAGCCTGATGCATCCAGAGTTTCATCCGGGGTGAGCATGTCTAATTGTCCGTTTTCGGCGGCCGTAATGATTTCATCTAATACGCTCTGCGCAATGCGGCGATTCTTAACAAACTGATCTAATAAGTGTTTCTCCTGTTTATCAACTCTGCCGTCGGCAAATAAAACTAAAATTAAGCCTGATAACAGCGACACGGGATCAAAAATACGATCACTTTTGACTTGTGCTGTTTCCGAAAGTGCAAATTCCTGGCCCTTCATTTTAATAATATGTTCAATATGCGGGATAAAGTCTTGTAAAATCCAATCCTGCTCACCCTGATTAAAAAGACTGTCACAATACTCACAGCGGTCCTGGTAATTATCGCTTTGCGGTGCGCCGCAGCCGTAACAGTGTAAAGAGTGGAGGCCTTTTTTGATGTCACTTTTAACGCCGGTTTTTCTTATCATAGTCAGGTGATGAGCATAATACCCGGTGGCTGCAGGCACTTTTCCTGTATGTGTGATCTTGTTACCCTGCCATTTTAATAACAGAGACACTTTGTCAAAGTCTTCACCAAACTGAACTTTACTCACTTCGCACAGGCCGAGCTGCACATTATCAAAGAAATGTGCAGTTGACAGCTGATTGAATTTTTCTATATAACTCGAGTGAGCAACGGCGATAAGCGGAGTGCTGTTCTGTATTAACCAGGCCTTCTGCATCCTCCAGAAAACGGAAGTTACCCGATCTTCGATCAGCGGGATATTAAAAGCCGGATCGACAACCTGATAATCACTTACGCCGTTGATCTGTCTTTTTGCATTCTGAAAACGCCACTGCGCTTCCTGGGTGATCTTCGCTAAAATCCAATCGTATTCGCCGGAGCAAACCAGCGACCGGCAGGCCTGACACTGGACAGACTGACTCAGCGCTAAGATGCTACCGCAGTTCGGGCAGGTTCCTTCTATCAGGCCCGGCAGTGTGCGGGTCTGCACGCCGGGTAAGCGTACATAGGTTAAATACTCGGTTTTAGTTGTTAATGGCACCCAACTGTCAGTCTGTTTATGGCGCCCCTTTATTTCGATCGGATAATCTGCCCGCGATGTTATTTTAAAGTGCAGTGTTTCAAAGTGCTTATCCGCTTCTATTCCGACTAATTCACTGTTAGTAATGATCATATTTTCTATTTTACGACGATGCTGCTGTGTCTGTTGTATCTCAAACTGAATCTGATATGCCTCGCTGATACCATCGCTGATAAAAGCACGGGAAGAGGAGAGATCCTGCTCAGACCAGGCCTGCTTGATAATATAAAAGGCATTTTCGACCCGGCTGGTAATAAGTGCTGTGGAAAAATGCTTATCCAGGTGCCGAATTTTATTCTGCTGAATTAGTTGTTTTTTCAGTCCCTGTTTCTGCATGCCGCGCATGATGGTATTTTTAATTTTTTTATTATGATATTTTTTCCCCTCAATAATGCCGGTAATTGTGGCTACTGCAATAATAAGAATAAATATAAGCGGGAACATAGAGAAGATTTCTCATTTATTTAAATGGAGTATATTTATAACAGATAATAAACCCTTTCCCTGAAGCTGGTGATGAATTTATAAGCCTAGTCACTGAATTGTTATTTTTGTTCGAAGCTGCACCACCTATGGTGTCGCTCAAACCAAAGAGAAACGGAGTTTTTCTGCACTTATCCATGCCATTCTGACGCCTCAAACGGCATATGCGTATCTTTGCTATTCTTAGCCCGTCAACTTAAGCACCTGTCTTGTGGGTTGTTCTGTTTTCAATATAAAACGGTACAATTTTGATCCGCTTTATAATTCAAAGTGGCCGGTTTTTATTGACCATTATAAAACTGATTGGCATTATTTTCCGTGTTGAAGCATTAAAAGAACGTATTAATAAAAGTCTTAGTGTGCAAAAAAAGTAGTGCGGGTTGTTGTCAGCTTAATGAGCTCTATTTTCTTTATTAACCCTTTGAATAATAAGTTTAATTAAATATTATTAGGCTGTTGGACACTTTATTGAGTCAGCATAGAAAAATATTTTTTTTGATGTTGATCGCAAAATTGGCTATAATCTTCCACCAATTTATTATAGCTATCCCATTAAGTCATAGTGGGTACTATTTGTACTCATTAAGGATCACAAGCTGTGTTTGAATTTCCACAAGTCGATAAGAGTAGTGTCAAAAATGATCTGTTCTCGGGTATAACCGTTGCTCTGGCATTGGTACCTGAGGCGGTTGCATTTGCATTTGTTGCGGGTGTTGAACCTATGGTTGGTCTATATGCCGCCTTTATGGTTGGTTTAATAACCGCTTTTTTCGGTGGCCGCCCAGGAATGATTTCCGGTGCTACCGGTGCGATGGCAATCGTCATTGTGTCTTTGGTATCTGAGCACGGTGTTGAATACTTATTTGCAGCGGTTCTACTGGCCGGTCTGCTGCAGATTTTATTTGGTGTGTTTCATCTTGGTAAATTCATCCGCATGGTGCCACATTCCGTGATGATCGGATTTGTTAATGGTTTGGCAATTGTTATTTTCATGGCCCAAATGGGGCAATTTAAAGTAGTAAATAAAGCGGGAGAACTTGAATGGATGCAAGGTGCACCTTTATATACCATGCTTGCTTTAGCGCTTCTGACGATGCTGATCATTCATTTTCTGCCTAAATTTACCACTGCAATACCATCAACACTGGCGGCGATTGTTGTTGTTACATTATTAGTCTATTTTATTCCCGCTTTAGAAGTGCGTACCGTTGTTGACTTCCTGCGCAGTATGACGGGTGATGAAAGCGCCACCGTTGCAGGGTCATTACCAACATTTGCATTGCCTGTGGTGCCATTTTCGATGGAAACCTTAGCTATTATCTTACCTTATTCATTCATATTGGCGGCGGTAGGCCTTATTGAATCTCTATTAACCCTGACTGTTATTGATGAAATGACCGGAACCCGTGGTCGCGCTAACAAAGAATGTATCGCACAGGGTGCGTCAAATATGGTCAATGGTGTCTTTGGAGGCATGGGCGGTTGTGCAATGATCGGACAGTCAATGATTAATATTAATTCAGGTGGCCGCGGTCGTTTATCGGGTATTACGGCAGCGCTGACACTGTTAGCCTTTATTTTATTTGCTTCCGATTTAATTGAGATTGTACCGATTGCGGCACTGGTTGGGGTGATGTTTATTGTTGTATTAGGCACCTTTGAATGGGCGTCGTTTAAGATGATGCGTAAGGTACCCAAGAAAGATGCGATTGTTATTATCTTAGTAACAGGCGTTACTGTGGTGACCGATTTGGCCATTGCAGTCTTTGTCGGCGTAATTGTTTCAGCACTTGTATTTGCATGGGAGCATGCTAAACATATTTATTCAGTGAATGTTATGAGTGAAGATCAAAAAGAAAAAACCTATCGCATTAACGGTCCTTTGTTTTTTGGTTCTGTAAGTCATTTTCTTGATCTCTTTGATGTGCAAAATGATCCGCGCAGCGTCATTGTTGATTTTGCGGAATCTCGTGTTGCGGATCATTCTGCGATTGAAGCTATCAGTGTATTAACGGACCGTTATGTCAAAGAGGGCAAAAAACTACATATTCGTCATCTTAGTAAAGACTGTCACAAACTGTTGAGTAAAGCTGGGGTGCTGGTCGAGGTTAATACAATTGAAGATCCTATTTATAAAGTTGTCTCTGATGAACTCGCTTAATAAATTAAAGCGTTGGGTAAGATGAGCCCAACGCTTTTATAATTCTGGCGTTCAGCAAGGTACAATAGGCACGAGAAATAGATGAAAAATAACAGTGAAATTAACGACGGTTTCACTGTTTTCTATTCGTAATAAAGCATTTAAAGAGTATTAAGATTAAGCCATTAAATGGATGGGAAATAACAGTGGAATTAATAAATTTTTCACTGCTTTGCATTCGTAATAAAGCATTTAAAGAGTATTAAGATTAAGCCATTAAATGGATGGGAAATAACAGTGGAATTAATAAATTTTTCACTGCTTTGCATTCGTAATAAAACACTTAAAGAGTATTAAGGTTAAGCCATAAAATGGATGGGGAAATAACAGTGAAATTAACGACTGTATCACTGTTATGCATTCGTAATAAAACACTTAAAGTGTAAGCCATAAAATGGATGGGGAAATAACAGTGAAATTAACGACTGTATCACTGTTATGCATTCGTAATAAAACACTTAAAGTGTAAGCCATAAAATGGATGGGAAATAACAATGAAATTAAGGAATGTTTCACTTTTTTCCAGTGGTAATAATATCAGAGCGTCTTAAGGTTAATCCATAAAGAGGGTGAACTCATTTAATCAATGGGTTAGAGCATGATACGGTTTTAAGTTGATCATGTAACACATTGATTATTATATTTATTTTTCTCTCTCTCTCTTTTCCCTCAGTCCCGTAATAAAATAATTTTCAATGCTGCTTAGCGCTTTTAAAATGGGCTGTCTGGTGATTTTTCTCAGTCCTTATTTATTTGAAACGCGAGTAGGGCGATAAGTTGCGTCGCACTTAGGGGTTTCTTGATGGTTTTTTGTATTCCATAGTGAAAACCAGATATGGTTGTTACGTAGGGTTTTTCTTTTGTTTCTCATATTATTTTCTCCTGTTTGATTTAAGGTCACTATAACGATTTTTCATTACAGAAATGTGACAGTAAAAATGTTTTTTTTGCACCTGATATTGAGGAAAAACAAAGAATGTTATTCTTTTTTAGCAGATAATTAGCGCAAATTAAAACTTACCGTCGAGGCATTTATCAGAAAAGTAACATAGTGTAATTAAATAGATAGATGCTATAAAACAAGGTAGACTAATTTGTATTAATTACTTAGTTTTAGTTTAAAAAATTTTAAGGAAGGCAGATATAAGTTCAACATATCCCTTCTGTATCACATATTCGAATATTGACTTAGTAGTTACAGCAGTAACAGAATGAGGTAGCAAATGATTAAAAAAATTGGTGTTTTAACAAGCGGCGGTGATGCACCGGGTATGAATTCAGCAATACGTGCAGTAGTGCGCTGTGCACTGGCAAATGGAATTGAAGTTTATGGTATTTATGATGGTTATGCTGGACTTCATAAGGGTAATATCAAACAGTTAACCCGTCATTCTGTTTCAGATATGATTAACCGTGGTGGTACTTTCTTGGGTACTGCCCGCTTTCCTGAATTTAAAGAAGAAAGTGTCCGCCAGGAAGCAATTAAAAATCTGGAAATGTACGGTATTGAAGCATTAGTGGTGATCGGTGGTGACGGTTCTTATATGGGGGCCAAAAAACTCAGTGAAATGGGTTATCCCTGTATCGGTATTCCTGGCACAATTGATAATGATATTGCCGGAACAGATTATACTATCGGATTTATGACCTGTTTAAATACCATTGTTGATGCAGTAGACCGTTTACGTGATACCTCTTCATCCCATAATCGTATCTCTATTGTTGAAGTAATGGGTCGTTATTGTGGTGATTTAACGCTTTGGTCCGCGATTGCCGGTGGCAGTGAATATGTTGTCCTGCCGGAAATTGGTTTTGACGAAGCTGAATTATTTGAGCATATTGAAACGGGTGAAGCTTCGGGTAAAAAGCATGCCATTATTATGATCACTGAACATGTAACGGATGTGACGGAACTGGCTAAACGTATCGAAGAGAAGACCGGTCGAGAAACGCGAGCCACTATTTTAGGTCATATTCAACGCGGTGGTGCACCTATGGCGTTTGATCGCGTATTAGCAAGCCGCATGGGTGCCCGTGCAGTTGAGCTTTTGATCGATGGTAAAAGTGCGCGTTGTATCGGTATTCAGCATGGAAATATGGTTGACCATGATATTATTGAATGTTTAGAAGAGATGCAGCGTCCATTTCGTGAAGATTTATACAATTTATCGAACGTGTTATTCTAATACTACGGCGATCAATTTAAATCATAAAAGCCTACCTTACGGTAGGCTTTTTTTTGGCTCTGTTCCAGTTAACTGTATTGTTGCTGTCATCCTTGAAATTACAATACATTAAGCATCGACAGTAAAGCTGGCAAGCGCTTATTTAGACATAGGATTTTTTAGGTAAAAAATGAATAAACAAACTTCCCCTTATCAAGCTTTAGTTGCGATCTGTGAAGTACCAGAAATCAAAAAAAATGCGTTGGATGTCGATCAAATGTTAGGGGTTATCTGCGCCGTTAGTGCGGCTCCCACACAACTTGATCTGCAGGACTGGTTGCCCTGTTTATGGGCTGAAGGTCAAACTCCTTCTTTTAGCAATGAGCAGTTAGCCGTTGAATTTGCTGCTGCAGGCATGCAGTTTTATGATGCTTGTTTGACTGGTTACCAACAATCGATAGCGCTTATGTTACCAACACAGCGATGGATCAATAAATCGTTAGAAATTACCGAGCAGGGCAGCCGTTTTGCATTAGGTTATTTATCGGGTTTTCAAAGTATTGAGCAGAATATCGAGATAGTGGAAGAAGGGAAGCTTGAACAGTTATTACAGACCACAACATTATTATTAAGTAAAATAGCGAATCCCAGTGGTGATAATCCGGACATGTTGACTCTTTTTAATCAACTACCTGAAATGGATGAAATAGTGTCTTCGTTACCCCTGTTATTAGGTACACTGGGGCATTTTTCTTTGCAGGCAAATAATTATGATGAATAGCGCGAATGAGGTTCTTTTTAACTATAAAAATTATTTTTCAGTCGTATCTGAAAATAATGAATTTATTGTGATCAATAAGCAGGCCGGTATTAATTTTCACAGTGAAGATGGTGAGTTTGGTGTGGTAGTTGCCGCTGAAAAAGCGTTTTCCTGTAAACTTTATAGCGTTCATCGTTTAGATAAAATGACCTCAGGTTTGTTACTACTGGCTAAATCGTCATCGAGTGCCGCACAACTTTCCGCCTTGTTTTTTGAGCATCAGATTCAAAAATATTATCTGGCCATTAGCGATAAAAAACCAAAAAAGAAACAGGGTTTAATAAAAGGGGGGATGGAAAAGTCGCGTCGCTCTATGTGGAAATTAACTAAACAGCCCAATAATTTAGCGATCACACAGTTCTTCAGCTATTCATTAGAGAATGGTAAACGTCTGTTTGTTATTAAACCGCGCACGGGGAAAACGCATCAGATCCGCGTTGCACTTAACAGTATCGGCAGTGCTATTTGCGGTGATCCTCTTTATGCTGAAAAATCGCTGCAGAGTGCGGCATTTGATCGTGCTTATCTGCATGCCTACCAGATTGACTTTACGTTAAATAATCAAGATTACCATTTCCAAGCTTCTCCTGAGTCCGGTTATTTATTTGTAAGTGAGGTTTTTATCAATCAAATAGAAACTATTGGCGCTGTCGAAAAGTTGGATTGGCCAAAAATTTAAACTCACCTAAAGTGAGTTTAAATTAGTTTGATATTAGTCAGCAAATTCTGTCCATATCGGCGCATGATCAGAAGGTTTCTCAATCGCTCTTAGCTCATAATCGATACCGGTATCAATGGTTTTTTCTGCCAATTTTTCCGTGGCTAAAATAACGTCTATCCGTAAACCTCTATTGTCATCAAAACCACGAGAGCGGTAATCAAACCAGCTATATTGGTCAGATACTTCCGGATTTAATAATCTGAAGGTATCTATCAGACCAAAATCCATCAATTTAGCTAACCATTCACGTTCTTCTGGTAAAAAACTACATTTTTTTGTTTGTAACCAGCGTTTTGCATTTACTTCACCGATGCCGATATCCAAATCAAGCCGGGAGATATTAATATCTCCCATTACAATCAGTTGGTCTTCTGCAGTGTGGAATTCATTGAGATAAATATTTAAATCTTGATAAAACTTACGTTTTGCAGGGTACTTAGTTTCGTGAGTTTGGCTCTCCCCCTGAGGGAAATAACCATTGAGAATGCGCACTGGCAAACCCGCTTTATCTTGCACTGTTACCATGATCATGCGGCGCTGCGCTTCTTCATCGTCCGTAGGAAAACCATATTGCACATCGAGGGCTTTATTTTTACATAGCATTGCCACACCGTAATGGCCTTTTTGCCCGTGAAAATAGACGTGGTATCCCATTGCTTCAACATCAGCAACAGGGAAAACATCGTTATGAACCTTGATTTCCTGCAATCCGATGACATCAGGTTGGTGTTTATCAATAATAGCTTGCAGTTGGTGGAGACGAGCTCGCAGCCCATTGATGTTGAACGAGATAATTTTCATTAAAAGGCCTTACATAGAATAAAATTATAGAAGGCGGAGAATGTACCTCGTCCAGTTTAATAACTCAACAGAGTCGATCAGAAAAATACCGGCTCAGATATCGCTCAACCGGTTATAGCTAAGAAAAACAGTAAATTAGCTTAATGTCACTAAAACGTGGTTAAGATGATCGACTGTTTCGAAACCGCTGGCAGTTAAATAACCGCCATCGGGTTTCGTCGTTAACCCTTTATCGAATAACGATTTGGCTGCGGCAACTACTGACGGATCAGCATCCTTATGAACTTTAATACCTTCTTGTTGGGATTCAAATGGGAATTTAGAAAGCAGTTTCATTTCTTCAAATAAAGTATCAGGGTAATTTTTAATCATGATTATTCACTTTTATTAAATTCGGAATATTCATAATATGTAGTTGAGATTAAATTGCAATTAATAGCGGATGTGAATTTGTTGTGGATCAACCTATTGTCATTATAAGTGTCATTTAGGTTATAAAATAAACGTTATAGCAGTTTTATCTTGCCGGAAAGTTAACTGTAATTAGCTGTTTTGTTTACTAATACCCGCTAGTACCTATTTTAATCGTTATTTTGCAGGCATAAAAAAACGCAAACGGGTGTTTGCGTTTTTGTAAAAAGGCTAAGGTTAAAGATTATGTTTACCAGTAACCGTTAGCATCTCTTTGAATCGTTATTTTGCTATTACAGGTTATGTTTACGAATAACCGTCAGCATTTCTTTTAGCAGCTTTGGATTTGCTGCAACAACATTACCGGATTTCATGTGATCATTGCCACCGTTAAAGTCGGTCATCATTGCACCAGATTCTTTAACTAATAGTTCACCAGCAGCGATATCCCAAGGCTTTAAACCAAATTCCCAGAATCCGTCCACACGACCTGCCGCAACGTAAGCAAGGTCAAGTGCAGCACTGCCGCTACGACGCATATCGGCAACCTCCATAAATAAATCTCTAAAGATATTTAAGTATGTTTCTGTGTGGTATTTTTGCTTAAAAGGGAAACCTGTGGCTAACAATGTACCAGGCAGTTTTGCGACTGTATTAGTACGCGTACGGTAACCATTGATTTGAGCGCCCTGGCCTTTAACTGCTGAGAATAGTTCATTACGAATTGGATCGAATACAACACCCACTTCAGTACGGCCTTTTATTTTTAATGCGATAGAAACAGAAAAATGAGGGATACCGTGGATAAAGTTAGTTGTACCATCTAGCGGATCAATAATCCATTGGTAATCCTTGTCTTTACCATCATCGGCACCTGACTCTTCTGCAATGATGCAGTGGTCGGGGTATGATTTGCGTAAAGTACCAATTATTGCAACTTCCGCTTCTTTATCAACGCTGGAGACATAATCATTTAACGATTTTTCTTCAACTTCGACGGCTTCTAAATTTTCGTAGCCTTTAACAATTACTTTGCCTGCATTACGGGCAGCACGAATCGCAATATTTAACATTGGATGCATTGGATCACCATTAGATTTTAAAGAACATTGAAGGGAGATTCCCTCGGCGCAGAATTATACATAGATCACATAAATCTGCAATATCTTGCCTTGTTTATTTTTCGAGCAAGTGTTTAATTTTAAGGGAAATCACCCGTTTTATTCTCAAAAATAGACAATTAATACCAAAAGAACTAAAAAGATGCTCAACCTTGCTGGTTAACATTATCCCTAACTGCGTTGTGAGTTTATTCAGAACGTCCTGTTCTTCACCACTTCGTGGCCAGCTGAAGCTGTTCAAAATAGTTCCCTCCTATTTTTTGTATTCAGAACGTCCTGTTCTTCACCACTTCGTGGCCAGCTGAAGCTGTTCAAAATAGTTCCCTACTATTTTTTGTATTCAGAACGTCCTGTTCTTCACCACTTCGTGGCCAGCTGAAGCTGTTCAAAATAGTTTCCTCCTATTTTTTGTATTCAGAACGTCCTGTTCTTCACCACTTCGTGGCCAGCTGAAGCTGTTCAAAATAGTTCCCTACTATTTTTTGTATTCAGAACGTCCTGTTCTTCACCACTTCGTGGCCAGCTGAAGCTGTTCAAAATAGTTCCATAGGATTTTTGTGAAGGAGAATAACGATCGAATGCAACTTTAGTGCTAATTTTGTTAATGCTAATTTTTCCTTTGCAATCATTGATTACTTCATTAATTATTTTGCTATAAACAGCGCTAATAGAACTATTTTTTGTAATTTAATTAGTGGTAAACTTCGGGCACTTAAATTCGTCTTAAACATAAAGGAATACAAATGCTAGAAAACGTGCGCATTATACTCATTGGCACTTCTCATCCCGGTAATGTCGGCAGTGCAGCAAGAGCAATGAAAACAATGGGGTTAACAAAACTAGTACTTGTCACGCCTGAATGCGAAATTGATGGAAAATCTATTGCACTTTCTGCAGGTGCTTCGGATGTATTAAAAAATCATCAAGTTTGCAATACGTTAGATGAGGCAATTGCTGATTGTGGTTTGGTGATTGGTGCAAGTGCTCGCTCACGTACTTTGGACTGGCCTATGCTGGATCCTCGTGAAATGGGTCGAAAAGTTGTCGAAGAAGGAAATAAACACCCCGTAGCGTTAGTGTTTGGTCGTGAAAATAGTGGTTTGACTAACGATGAGCTGCAAAAGTGTCATTTTCATGTGTTTATTCCTGCAAATCCGGACTATAGCTCTTTAAATTTAGCAATGGCAGTACAAACTTTGAGCTATGAGATTCGCATGGAATTTTTGGCATCAAAGTCTTACCCTGAGCAGCAACAGGAATATCCTCTTACTGAAGAAATTGAAGGATTGTTTACCCACCTCGAACAAACTTTAATGGATACTGGCTTTATTGTTCCTGTCCATCCGGGCTTGGTAATGAATAAATTGCGCCGCTTTTTCAACCGCGCTCGTCCCGAAGTTAAAGAGCTGAGAATGTGGCGGGGGATTTTAAGCAGTGTCCAAAAATCAGTGGGTTCAGCAGAAAAAGAAGTTAATAAATCAATCGATGCAGACAAAGAATAAAATCGCCTGAAGTGGATGATTTGTACCTGACTGTTTTTGTCAGGTATTTTTACTTGACTATTTTTGTCAGGTATTTATAATGACGCTATGAAGTCCACGGAAAGTGTTGTTATATCTCATTTTCCCACTATATAAGTGAAGCATTATGAAATTAACTTCAAAAGGGCGATATGCAGTAACCGCCATGATTGATGTCGCTATTAAAGAGCATACGGGACCGGTGCCATTAGCTGATATTTCGGCGCGCCAGGGGATATCTCTTTCATATCTCGAACAGCTTTTTTCTAAATTACGCAAAAAGGAATTGGTGAGCAGTGTTCGTGGTCCGGGTGGTGGTTATAAACTGGGCAAAGAGCGTCATCAAATCTCAGTTGCAATGATTATTGATGCTGTTAATGAGTCTGTAGACGTCAGAAAATGCAGCGGAAAAGGGGGCTGTTCGGAAGATGGGGTGCAATGTTTGACACACTCATTGTGGGCTCAGTTGAGTGATCGCATCAGTACCTTTTTAGATAACATTACCCTTGAAGAATTAATGGTCTCTGAGCATGTGCAGCATATTTCTGGAATTCAAAATAATAAATTTAACCAAACTGAAAAGCTAAACGTTAAGTCACACTAATACGTTCAGCTGTCACAGTGGAGATACAAATGAAATTACCAATTTACCTTGATTACTCTTCAACCACACCGGTTGACCCACGTGTTGCAGAAAAAATGATGCAATATTTAACTCCTGGCGGCGAGTTCGGTAATCCGGCTTCCCGTTCGCATCGTTTTGGCTGGCATGCAGAGGAAGCGGTAGATATCGCTCGTGAACAAATCGCAGATTTAATCAGTGCAGATCCTCGCGAAATTGTATTCACCTCCGGCGCGACAGAATCAAATAATCTTGCTATTAAAGGTGCCGCGCATTTTTATGTTAAAAAAGGCAAGCACATCATTACCGCAAAAACTGAGCATAAAGCCGTATTAGACACTTGTCGTCAGCTTGAACGTGAAGGTTACGAAGTAACTTACCTTGATCCTAAGGAAGATGGCATAGTAACACCACAACAATTAGAAGAGGCATTACGTCCAGACACTGTTCTGGTTAGTTTGATGCACGTTAATAATGAAATTGGTGTTATTCAAGATATCGCCGCATTTGGCGAACTGTGTCGCGCAAATAAAACTATCTTTCATGTTGATGCGGCGCAAAGTGCCGGCAAAATAGAGATTGATACCCAAGCTTTAAAAGTGGACTTAATGTCATTTTCAGCGCATAAAATTTACGGTCCTAAGGGCATTGGCGCATTATACGTCAGTCGTAAACCTCGTGTGCGTTTAGAAGCGCAAATGCACGGTGGCGGACATGAACGTGGTATGCGCAGTGGTACATTGCCGACACACCAAATAGCGGCAATGGGCGAAGCTTTCCGTATTGCCAAGGAAGAGATGGCGTCTGATAACGAACGTATTTTGGTATTAAGAACGCGTTTATTAAACGGCGTTAATGATATGGAAGAAGTGTACGTCAACGGTTCTTTAGAAAACCGTGTTGCGGGTAATATCAATATTAGTTTTAACTATGTTGAAGGTGAGTCTTTGGTGATGGCGCTTAAAGATTTAGCGGTCTCTTCAGGCAGTGCATGTACCTCAGCAAGTTTAGAGCCTTCTTATGTTTTACGTGCGATAGGCCGTGATGATGAATTGGCACATAGTTCAATTCGTTTCAGTATCGGCCGTTTCACTACGGAAGAAGAAATTGATTACGCAATTAATATTATTCGTAAAAATATTGGACGGTTACGTGATATGTCTCCTTTATGGGATATGTATAAAGAAGGCATCGATATCAAGAGTATCGAGTGGTCACATTAATCGATTTGATTGAGCTTTTTAGATAATAGTACAAGGTTTTAAAAGAAGCATTGTACTGTTATCAAAGAGAACGAACACTAAATTACATTCACAAACGATATTAGATAAAAGACTAAAAGGATAACTATCATGGCTTACAGCGAAAAAGTAATAGACCATTATGAAAACCCACGTAACGTTGGTTCATTTGACAAAGATGATCAAAGCGTTGCAACCGGCATGGTCGGCGCACCTGCTTGTGGTGATGTAATGAAACTACAGCTTAAAATTGGTGAGAATGGTCTGATTGAAGATGCTAAATTCAAAACATATGGTTGCGGTAGCGCAATAGCATCGAGCTCTTTAGTGACTGAATGGGTCAAAGGTAAAACGCTCGATCAAGCGGCCACGATTTCTAACACTCAAATTTCAGCAGAGCTTGCTTTACCGCCAGTGAAAATTCACTGTTCTATTCTTGCTGAAGATGCTATTAAAGCGGCAATTACTGATTATAAAAGTAAACATCCGAACGCATAAAAGCGGTTTGGCAGGTATCATCTTGATGATATTTGCCAATATTAAATATTTGAATTAATAACTGGAGTCAATTTTGGCTATCACAATGACAGAACCAGCCGCAAAACATGTTGCTGCTTTTCTATCTAATCGCGGTAAAGGGATTGGTTTACGGTTAGGGGTTAAAACATCGGGTTGCTCAGGTATGGCTTATGTACTTGAATTCGTTGATGTGCTTAATGATGACGATGAAGTATTTATTGATAAAGGCGTCAAAGTCATTGTAGATAAAAAAAGTCTCCTGTATATCGACGGTACTGAATTAGATTTTGTTAAAGAAGGCCTAAATGAAGGCTTTGAATTTAATAACCCTAATATAGACGGTGAGTGTGGTTGCGGTGAAAGTTTTAGTGTCTAACACTTAAATTTAAGCCTTTAACCCGTTATACTGATAAATCGTATTTTTACTGAGGAATTATGTTTACATTTTTCCTCTTTTTTTTAGGGAACTATTGTGAATTACTTCGATCTATTTTCTCTTCCGGTTATATTTCCAATTGATCAAGCCCGATTATCTGAAACTTACCGCGAACTGCAAAAGCAAACTCATCCTGATAAATTTGTGATGAAAAGCGACAGTGAACGTCTGCGCGCAATGCAGAAAAGTACAGAAATAAATGATGCTTATCAGACATTAAAAAACAGTTGCTTACGTGCACAATATTTGCTGTTATTGGCAGGTCTGGATATCGCTTTAGAACAAAAAACATTACAAGATACTGCTTTTCTGGTGCAGCAGATGGAATGGCGTGAAAGTATCGCTGCATTTACAGAAGACGATCAAGATAAAATTGATGAATTTGCACTGCAATTACAGCAGCAGGTCGCAGACTTAGAGTCAAAGATAGAAGTGCAACTTCAAAATGATGAATTGGAAGCAACGGCGAACAGCATCAGACAATTAAAATTTATGCTCAAACTTCAAATTGAATTAGCTTTAATCGAAGAAAAATTATTCGATTAATACTAATACCAAAAGAACTAAAAAGGTGATCACCCTTGCTGGTTAAAATTATCCCTAACTGCGTGATGAGTTTTATTTAGAAGATCCTGTTCTTCACCACTTCGTGGTCAGCTAAAGCTGTTCAAAATCCTTGCATAGGATTTGTGAAGTGAGAATAACGATCCAATCCAACTCGCGTCTTGTTAGTGCTTATTTTTCCTTTGTACTCATTGATTACTTCATTAATTATTTTGGTATCACACTAGAAAACAGGATATTAAACGATGGCATTACTTCAAATTGCAGAGCCCGGTTTATCTGCAGCGCCTCACCAGCATAAATTAGCGGCTGGTATCGATTTAGGTACAACCAATTCATTGGTTGCAACTGTTCGTAGTGGTGGGGCTGTTACATTAGTCGACCATCAGCAACAAGATATGCTGCCATCCGTTGTGCACTACGGTGAAAAAGATGATCAGGGCGATACGCAGATAAGCGTCGGTCATGATGCACGGCAACACCTTTTAACGGATCCCTTAAATACATTAGTTTCCGTTAAACGACTGATTGGCAAGACATTAGCCGATTTGGATAAAACTCATCTTCCCTACCAGCTTAGCGCTCACGAAAGTGGTTTGGCGCAAATTGACACCAGAGCAGGTGCAATAAATGCGGTTCAGGCTTCAAGTGAAATTTTAAAAGCATTAAGCCTGCGTGCAGCGGAAAGTATGCAGGGAGAGCTTGATGGCGTTGTCATCACAGTGCCTGCTTATTTTGACGATGCACAACGTCAAGGCACAAAAGATGCCGCACGTTTGGCAGGTTTACATGTTTTACGTTTATTAAACGAGCCTACTGCTGCGGCCATTGCCTATGGACTTGATTCCGGGCAAGAGGGCGTGATTGCCGTTTATGATTTAGGGGGCGGAACTTTTGATATCTCTATTTTGCGTCTGCATGCTGGGGTTTTTGAAGTACTTGCTACGGGTGGTGATACGGCCCTTGGTGGTGATGATTTTGACTTGACCATTGTCAACTGGATTAAATCTGAAGCCAGTATTACCGGTGAAATATCGCCGCAATTACAACAAGAGTTATTACAGGTTGCTCGCGCCAGCAAACAGCAGTTAAGCGATAAACAACAGGTTGAGATTAAACTTAATACTGTGCAGTGGTCAGGCACGCTTGATAAAAACACTTTTGATGGGCTGATTGAAAAATTGGTTCAAAAAACATTACGTGCCTGTAAGCGGGCAGTCAGAGATGCTGAAATCAACCTCGATGAAATAGCGGAAGTTGTTATGGTGGGTGGTTCAACGCGCGTCCCGTTAGTGCGTGAGAAAGTGGCTGATTACTTTAAAAAGGAACTGCTAACCAATATTGATCCCGATAAAGTGGTTGCTATTGGCGCTGCCATCCAGGCCGACATTTTAGTCGGTAACAAACCTGATTCAGAAATGCTATTATTGGATGTACTGCCTCTCTCATTGGGTTTAGAGACCATGGGCGAGTTAGTTGAAAAAGTCATACCCCGTAATACTACTATTCCCGTTGCTCGTGCGCAGGAGTTTACTACCTTTAAAGACGGTCAAACCGCCATGTTAATCCATGTTTTACAAGGCGAGCGAGAAATGGTCGCTGATTGCCGTTCTTTAGCGCGGTTTGTATTAACAGGTATTCCGCCAATGGCGGCAGGTGCAGCACATATTAAAGTAACTTTTCAAGTTGATGCGGATGGTTTATTAAGTGTTAATGCAATGGAAAAATCTTCTGGGGTGCATGCATCCATAGAAGCCAAGCCTTCCTATGGTTTAAGCGATGAGCAGGTGATGGAGATGTTAACTGATTCCATGACCTTTGCTGAAAAAGATATGCAGGCGCGTACGTTAATTGAGCAAAAAGTTGAAGTGAAGCGTGTTATTGAAAATCTTGAAGCGGCACTTGATAAAGATGGTGCTGAGCTGCTTGACTTAGATGAATATCAAGTCATTAAAGATAATATTAATGTGCTTGCTAAAATTGCGAAAGGCGATGATGTTCATGCCATTAAAGAAGCACTTGAAGCGATTGATAAACTAACTGATCACTACGCATCATTACGTATGGATTCATCAATCAAAAGCGCATTAACGGGTCGCTCAGTAGAGCAAATTTAGTCCGTCTAATTAATTTAAAAGATAGAAGGTACAATTAATATGCCAAAAGTAATATTTTTACCCCATGAAGAGTTATGTCCTGATGGTTTAGTGATTGAAGTTAAAGAAGGCGAGACTATTTTAGATATTGCCTTAAAAAACCACATTCATATTGAACATGCCTGTGAAAAATCCTGTGCTTGCACTACCTGTCATGTTGTCGTTCGAGAAGGCTTTGAGTCGCTTGAAGAAAGTGATGAGCTGGAAGATGACATGTTAGATAAAGCATGGGGACTTGAGCCTGACTCCCGCTTAAGCTGCCAGGCCTGCGTAACAAACAAAGATTTAGTAGTAGAAATTCCTAAATATACCGTTAATATGGTGTCAGAAAGTCATTCTTAATATCAGACTAAGCTGTATTTAACTCTAATGAGGAAATAAACATGACATTCAAATGGATAGATTCTTTAGAAATAGCGTTAGCTTTGATTGATAAATACCCAAAGCAAGATCCAACCCAACTGCATTTTACTGCGTTGCGTGAGTGGATTTTGAGTCTCGATGATTTTGATGATGATCCTAACCATTGTAGCGAGCGGATTTTAGAGGCCGTACAGCAATGCTGGATTGATGAAATTTAATTTAATCATTTTTAAAAACGCAAGCTTCGGCTTGCGTTTTTGTTTTTTGAAAAGGTAATCATATGAGCCATGTTTTTTCGGTTTCTTTAAGTTTTGCAGCGGCGTCGACAATCTGGGGGAAGGGGGCTCTGCTGAGTTTTTCCGAGGGTTATGCAACTATCCATTTAAATAAAGATAAACCCTTATTCCAGCAGGTTCAAACAGCGGCTCGCAAGTTAGATAATATGTCGCTTGAAGGTATTAAATTAAATGGTGACCTCTGGGATAGGGAGCTGCGTTGGGCATTTTTACAGGGTTTTTATAATGCCAAAAAAGGCGCCAATGTAGATTTTTCTGAATTAGATCCAAGTCAGTTACAAAGCCTTACGGCGCAAAAAGATATTGTTGAATGGGTACGTGAAACGATTAATCTTGGGCCCGAAGCTTTAGCGCCTAATGTACTTTGTGAGAAAGCGGTTAAATTAATAGAATCTGTTTTACCTGAAGGTGTCACCATTGCCCATCATATAATCGAAGGTGAAGACTTATTAATAGAAAACTATCAGGGAATTTATCAGGTTGGTCGAGGCAGTGAGCGTCCGCCCTGTATGTTACAACTGGATTTTAATCCAACGGGTGATCCTGACGCAGCCGTTGACTATGCTTTAGTCGGTAAAGGGATTACTTTTGATTCAGGTGGTTATAGTTTAAAACCGAGCGGTTCGATGGCCATCATGAAGAGTGATATGGGCGGAGCTGCGACGCTCACCGGCGCATTAGCACTGGCTATTGTTAACGGCTTAAATAAGCGGGTTAAATTATACCTGTGCTGCGCAGAAAATTTGGTCAGCGGTCATGCCTATAAATTGGGCGATGTGATCACTTATAAGAATGGCGTAACGGTTGAAGTGTTAAACAGTGATGCTGAGGGGCGTTTAGTGTTGGCCGACGGTCTGATTGCAGCGCAGGAAGATAACGCGCAAATTATTATTGATGCGGCAACCTTAACCGGATCCGCTAAAATGGCTGTCGGGCGTGATTATAACTGTGTATTAAGCATGGATGATCAACTGGCCGAGCTCGCAAGTCGCTGTGCTCAGGAGGAAAATGAATTACTGTGGCGTTTACCCTTTGAAGAGTTTCATCTCCAGCAAATTAGCTCCTCATTTGCCGATATTGCAAATATTCACAGTGCCGAGGGCATGGCTGGCGCTTCAACTGCGACGGCATTTTTAGCTAATTTTGTTATTAAACCACAATCAAATTGGGTACATTTTGATCTCTCGGGCAGTTATCAGCTGAGTGCAAATGGTTTGTGGGCAACGGGTGGTAAAGGCCACGGTGTGCGCACTATCAGTAAGATGTTATTCGCTTAATCCGTAATCAGACAATAAAAAGCGTGCCAGTAAAAATAGTGCTATAAAAAAAGGACGGTACAATTTAATTGTACCGTCCTTTTTTACTATTACTTAAGATCTGATTTACTAAACCGGCTAAAAAGTAGCGACAGTTGTTGGGTTTTCTGCTGTGACGTCTATTGGCTCTCTAGCTGAATGAATGAAAAAATTCTCTTCATTCGCCAGTTCCGGATCATCATTCTGTGCTGTACAGGTATAACCTAAGCTATAGCTGCCGGCAACCACAAAACCGAACTCATAGTTATACCCTTGAGTGATATCGTCATTAATCGCATTGGCCCGAGCAGAAGCGATGGGTGCTATTGCAGGTGCAACTACATTACCTCTAAAGTCAGACATGTTAGCCAAGGATGTGTCGCTTGGGTATAAATATACGGCGTGTCCAGCGTTTTCCCTACAGTCGATGCTTGTATTTATGCTGATTTCACCGGAGATACTGCCAACATCAGATAAGTTAATCAATTCAATGCCCGTTGGTTTAAGGGTCCAATAATCTTTATTGCCTTTAGGACCCTGCATAATTTTCAATAAATCAAATTCTGCTACAAAATTGTTACTGCCTGCTGCTATGGTAAATTTTTTATTAATAAACAAACGGCCTGTATTCGAATCTTCAGCTCCAACGCCACCACAGGAACCCTTGCTGTTAGTTGTCAGTCCGGCAATACTGCCATTCATTGTCTTAACATATGAACTAGTCTCATTATTTGGGTCCTCATTTTTTTCCATGTAGATACACATCTGGTATTCACCCACCGGAATAGATTGCCCGCTGACTAGCACTTCCATTTCGCTTCCTTGAACTTTGATCAGATCGACATTTTTTAATCCGCCGTCTTCGGAAACATCAAAAGAGATAGCGCCTTTATAGTTTTTAAGCACAACTTGTTTAAAAGAAATATTAACAACTTTTGCGTCAGCCGGATTATCGGATACGGCAAGATTGAATTTGCCCATTTTTGTGTCATCACTACCGCTATTACATGCCGTCAGTAAAGTGGTTAAAGAGAGTGCGAACAGGTTTTTTTTGTATTTCATAATTCACCTCTTATTCAAATTGTTAGCAGTGACGGCAGCCTCTGTGTTAATTTATGCAAATAAATTAAAATAGAAACAGTCAAAATATTAATGACAACTTATCTATTGAGGGGGCGATTTTATATTAACCTTATGCAGAATACGGGCTAGAATATAACCCGCTAATCCTAACCAACCTAAAGTGTAGGCTGCAAGCGGATTGGATACCAATAATTATTGTTACATTGCACTCATTATATTGATTCTAATGAGATGTATTATCTTCAAAATGAGCTGCCGGGCGCAATGAATAAAGGGCAGCTTGCCGGTTTTTACGAAACATAGACTGTTAAGGATTAATCATGCGTTACGGCTTAGATATTGGAGGCACTAAGATTGAAATTGTGGTCTTTGATCGGGATTTTAAGGTGATAGATACCGCCAGAGTCGCCACACCAAGTGACAATTATCCGCATTTTATTCAAACAATTTGCCAACTGGTAAGTCAAAGAGACAGGCAATATTCCTGTATTGGCAGTGTCGGTATCGGCCTGCCCGGTGTGCAGGAAACGGATACATCGAAACAGATATCTTCCAATATCCCCTGCTTAACCGGGCAGTACGTCGCCCGTGATTTGGAAAAAGAGCTCAAGAGAAAGGTGAATATTGATAATGATAGCCGCTGTTTTGCGCTTTGTGAGGCATTAACCGGCGCAGGTCAGGGGAACGGCAGAGTATTTGCTGCGGTACTCGGTACCGGTGTGGGGGGCGGATTAGTGCTTGACGGTAAATTGTACCGTGGCGCAAGCGGGATTGCCGGTGAATGGGGACATATGCCGATTTCTGCCCATTTAGTCAACCAATATGGACTGTTTGTAAAACAGTGCAATTGCGGTCTTTATGGCTGTTTAGAGCATTACATTTCAGGCACCGGATTAAGCAATCTTTGCCAACATTTTTTAGAGGAAGACCTGCAGGCCGAGCAACTTTTACAACGGATCACAGACAAAGACGCGCAAGCGCTGCACGTCTATCAAGTATTTATTGATATTTTATGTAGTGGTTTTGCAAATCTGCAGTTGACCTATGATGTTGATATTATTGTTCTTGGCGGCGGTTTATCCAATATAAAACGTCTTTATGCCGATCTTCAGCAGCGTTTACCCCATTTTTTATTTAAAGGGATTCAAGCTGTGTCTATTGTCCCTGCGCAATTTGGTGACAGCAGTGGGGTACGTGGAGCGGCTTTATTGGCCAATTGATTATCGCAATATTAAACGCCTGAATCATTCATTAATAATTTTATGCCTAAGAGAATCAGTACAGTGCCGGTTAAATCCTCCATTCAGGTCGTATAATAGAAGTGTTTTTTAAGCAGCTCGTAGGGTGCGCTCCGCGCACCGATTGCCACTGCTTGCGGTGCATGAAATGCACCCTACCGATAACATAAGACTAATTCCATTAATTAACCCACGGAATCATCCATTAATAATTTTTTTTGAATTGATCACACCACTGAATCATCCATTAATAATTTTATGCCCAGAAGAATCAGTACAGTGCCTGTCACACCCTCCATCCAGGTCATATAATAGATGTGTTTTTTAACCCATTTTGGCGGAATTTTCTTGTTGAACTGATCACACTACAGAATCATCCATTAATAGTTTTATGCCCAGAAGAATCAGTACAGTGCCCGTTACTCCCTCCATCCAGGTCATAATAGAAGTGTTTTTTAACCAGTTTTTGGCAGAATTAATTGCGCCGGACAAGCTGCATTGCCAGACCATCGCAATTAAAAAATGAATACCCGCCAAGGTGAGTGACTGTACAAAGGGGGAGTAATCGGGGTTAATAAATTGCGGTAAAAAAGCAAGATAGAAAATGGCCGTTTTGGGGTTAAGTACGTTAGATAAAAAACCTTCACGAAGAGAACGTTTAGGGTCAAAAGTAACTCCAGTGCAGGTGCTTATATTAAGACGGCCTGACCCTTTAAAGGTCGCTCTAAGACTACTGAAGCCCAGCCAGATTAAATATGCTGCACCACACCACTTCATTACCTGAAACAGTTGTGCCGATTGCAGCAAAATAGCTGAAATACCCACGGCTGATAATGTCGCGTGAATAAACAGCCCTAGGCAGATACCCAAACTGGTCACACAACCGTCGATTCCCCCTGAACGGCTAGCATTGCGAATAACCAGCGCAGTGTCTAAACCCGGTGTTAAAGTGAGAATCGTTATCGCGATTAAAAAGGCTTCAAAATTTAATATATGCATAGGTTTTGCTCTTCAATTTTCAATCTATCTGTTATACCAAAAATCAGGTGAGTATGTAAAGTCGTGCAGCTATTACAAAGGGTTCATTTTAGAAGATGAAATTACAGTGATTAGAAAATAATATACTCAAACTACTCGATGATCTAGATGCCTGCATTCTCAAGTAATTTGAGTCTAAAATAATGAATGCTTTATACTGATAGCATTTTTTTTGTCATTTTAATCGGGTCGGCTTGCTAAGCTATCAGGCATCAGCAATACCTAATGGTTAACAATCTAACACAAGGAAGCTTTATAGTGCGTTATTTATTGCTGTTATCACTCCTTCTGTCTTTAACGGCTTTTGCAGATCCTCAAACTCGGCCTAAAATAGGGCTTGTTTTAGGTGGAGGAGGGGCGAAGGGGGCTGCGCACATTGGTATTTTAAACGTTTTAGAAAACAATAATGTGCCGATTGATTTTATTGCGGGTACCAGTATCGGCGCTTATATCGGCGGGCTGTATGCGCTGGGATATAACGCCGATCAGATTGAAGATATTATGTTCAATGTCGACTGGGATAAAGGTTTTTCAGATTTTATACCGCGCGAGGATTTGCAATATGCTGACAAGCAGTTACGTGATGAATATAATATTACCCTGAGGCTGGGTTATAGCGATGCCACACTGAAAACCGCCAGTGGTCTTTTGCTCGGTCAATCCGCATTTCAACTGCTTAAGCTTTCAACCGGGGTGGTCAGCGAATTTGAAAGTTTTGACGATTTACCTATCCCCTATCGCGCAGTGGCGGCTGATATTGTCACGGCTGAGACTGTGGTACTCAATCATGGCAGTCTTGTTCAGGCAATGAGAGCATCATCTACTGTACCCGGTGTTGTTGAGCCGACGGTGATCGATGGGCGGCAGCTTGTGGATGGTGCCATTGTTAATAATATGCCGGTTGATGTGGTTAAGTTAATGGGGGCCGATATTATTATTGCTGTTGATATCGGCTCCCCTTTGTTAACCCAGGAAGAGATTAACCTTCCAATTGATGTACTGGATCAGTTATCTAACATATTAACTATCAATACCACAAAAAGACAAATAGACCTGCTCGGTGAAAAAGATCTGTTGATTCGACCTGATATCGGCGCGTTAAGCACCAGCGATTTTTCTCAGATGTCTGTAGCAATGGCCTTAGGTAAAAAATCTGCACTTGAAAATAAGCATAAAATACAATCATTAAGTCTCGATGATAAGCAATATTCACAATACACTCGGGACAAAAATCTAAAAAAAGAGCAGTGGATAAAAGCCGCATCGCGGCCGGTTGTCGGTATTCAATATGAAAATGATTCTGATGTCGCAGTGGAGATTATTGAACGACAGTTGGGGATCAGTGTGGGTGATCTGGTCAGCAAAGAAAAATTAGACGATGCCATTTCACGGATCTATGCATTAGACATATTTGACACGGTTAATGCTGAATTTATTGATGCGAATGCCGGACGTATCTTAGTCATAAAAACCAGAGCGAAGTCATGGGGCCCAAATTATTTGCATTTTGGCTTTAGCTGGCAAGGGGATTTTTCAAGTGATTCTCAAGTGTCATTGGATATCGCTTACATCCTGACCGATATCACCGACAATGGCGGACAGTGGAAAAATGAGGTTTCTTTAGGTTGGGAGTCGCTGCTGGCAACTGAGTTTTATCAACCTTTAGACACAGATCATGATTATTTTAGCCGTGCACGTGTGCAATATAGGCAGGAAAAATATGCACCGGGTCGGTTTACACAGAATAACAGCAGACCTGCATTAACCTATCATTATGGACAATTCAGTCTTGGGCTGGGGAATTCTTACACGGATAACGGCATCTCAGAAATGGGCGTATTAGCTGAAATTGGTCAAATGAATTTTGAAGACTCGGCCTACGATGTCCTTGATTATTATTCAATGGGTACTTATCTGTCATTCGGTTTTGATAATCTCAATAGTATTAATTTTCCAACCCAGGGTAATAAATTATCACTCGATTTTTATTTGCGCAAGGATCAATATGCTCACCCATTTTTAGACAATACAGAAAATTCCTCACTTGAAATTAATTTTGATTGGCGTGGTGCCGTGGGAGTGAGACAGCATACTTTTGTGGGTGTCACCTCTCTTGCAACAGTATTAAGTGATGATGATTTTACTATACGGGCTTCGGAGTTGGGTGGTTTTTTAAATCTTTCCGGCTACCATAAAGATGAGTTCATCGGTGCGCATAAAGTATTCGCTGCGGCGGTTTATCAATATGATCTAGGGCGGTCAATCTTTGGCAATGCAGGTTTACCGTTATACTTGGGGGGAAGTTTGGAAATGGGTAATGTCTGGGGGATAAATGACAGCGTTAAAATAGATGAGTTAATTACCTCCGGCAGTTTGTTTTTAGGAACAGACACGAGTTTTGGACCTGCCGTGTTCGGTGTTGGTTCTGGTGTTGCTCTGGATCGTAATAAGGGAAATGACATTAGGGCATTTTTCTCTTTAGGTAAAAACTGGTAAGTGACACTTAAAAATTGAACCTGCCACATAATAGTTATCTGGTTTTTTACTTTATTTTGTATCTACTCAGTTATTGTCAGTTTAATTTCACATTTACCCTATGACCTGAGGGGAAGTTTGGAAATGGGTAATGTCTGGGGGATAAATGACAGCGTTAAAATAGATGCGTTAATTACCTCCGGCAGTTTGTTTTTAGGAACAGACACGAGTTTTGGACCTGCCGTTTTTGGTGTTGGTTCTGGTGTTGCTCTGGATCGTAATAAGGGAAATGACATTAGGGCATTTTTCTCTTTAGGTAAAAACTGGTAAGTGACACTTAAAAATTGAACCTGCCACATAATAGTTATCTGGTTTTTTACTTTATTTTGTATCTACTCAGTTGTTGTCAGTTTAATTTCACATTTACCCTATGAAGGTGCTGTTATCACTCTGGCAACTGTGTAAAAATAAGCGCATACCCAACCTCCCGTAGGGCAAAAACTCTCTTCGACGTTGTGATGCATTGATTTAAAATTATTCTTCAACTTCACGGCTTCGGTTTATCAGCTTTCAACCTGATGATTTCTGCATCTTGAAACAGCTTGGGTAAAGATCTATTCTGTATTAATGCATTTTTTGCTCTGAATAAAAATAAAATAAGAAGAGACATGATGAATCTAGCAATGATTAAAGCTGAACTATTAGAAGCTGAAAAGGTATTACAGGCATTTTTAGCCGACGAGCAAAACTTAAAAAACATTGAAAAAGCGGCCACTTTGCTCGCTGACTCTTTTAAAAATGACGGTAAAGTGCTTGCCTGCGGTAATGGCGGTTCACATTGTGACGCAATGCATTTTGCAGAGGAGTTGACTGGGCGATACCGTGAGCATCGACCCGCTTATCCGGCTATTGCTATTTCAGATCCAAGTCACATTTCCTGTGTTGGCAATGATTACGGTTATGATGCGATTTTTGCGCGTTATCTGGAGGGCGTCGGGCGCAAAGGTGATGTATTATTTTGCTTATCAACCAGTGGTAATTCTAAAAATATATTAAAAGCAATCGAGACGGCAAAATCAAAAGGTATTTCTGTTATTGCGTTAACCGGTAAAGATGGCGGCAAAATGGCGGGGCTTGCTGATGTTGAGATCCGCGTTCCCCATTTTGGTTATGCCGATCGTATCCAAGAGGTTCATATTAAGATTATCCATATTTTGATTTATTTAATCGAAAAGAAAATGGCTTAAACGCGACTCTTCTTTTTAAATTTTAAAGATAGCATCAAATTTTCAGCCTTTAATCTTAATCAAATATATTTTTTGGATCAAAGGATAAGGAAAGAGACTATTTTGCTTTAGGTTGTAAAATGATGTCAGTATTTGAATGTTAAGTAAATAAAGTTTCATGCCAAAGCCGCAATCGAATTAATAGAGAATAGGATTTATAAATGTGTGAATTATTAGGAATGAGCGCAAATGTGCCCACTGATATTTGTTTCAGTTTTAGCGGCTTGATAAAGCGGGGGGGGGAAACTGGCCCGCATAGGGATGGTTGGGGAATTACTTTTTACGAAGGTAAAGGTTGCCGTAGCTTTAAAGATCCCACTCCCAGTTGCCATTCTCCCGTCGCAAAATTAGTAAAAGAGTATCCGATCAAAAGTAAATCTGTGATCAGTCACATTCGTCAGGCGAACAGAGGTGCTGTAAGTTTAGAAAATACCCACCCCTTTATTCGTGAATTGTGGGGGAAAAACTGGACTTATGCCCATAATGGTCAACTAACGGGGTCTGAAGCGCTGCAGATGGGACATGATATCCCCGTTGGACAAACCGACAGTGAACGTGCTTTTTGCTGGATTTTGGATCAATTACGGCAGAATTATTCAACTGAGCCGGCTGATATGTTGGCGATGTTTAAAAAAGTGGCGGGTTATGCGGATACCCTACGTGAAATGGGCGTTTTTAATATGCTCTTAAGTGATGGCGAATATGTCATGTGTTATTGCACTAATAATCTCTCCTGGATAACGCGTCGAGCCCCCTTTGGCAAAGCGCGGCTGATTGATGAGGATATGGTGATCGACTTCAATGAAGAAACATCACCCGACGATGTAGTCACTGTTATTACGACCCGTCCGTTAACTAATAATGAACGCTGGACCAGAATGCAGGAAGGTGAATTCTGCGTATTCTATTTTGGAGAGCGTGTGCTGTGAATGCATGACAAACATTAACCACGAAAGATAAACCAATCCTGAGGAAATACGATGGCTGAACCGTTAAAAAATGTGTATAGCAAGGTCTTTATTATTGATCTTGCCGATCAACTTTTAGCGGTTTATCCCGACTTTTGTTGTATTTCCTTTCAAGAATTTATATTTGATGCAAAGTGGGACGATAAAGCGTTGAAGGCGCGTATCAGAACCATCACCCATGCCCTGCATCTTTTTTTGCCCGCGCCTTTTGAGCAAAGCATCGTCATTTTGAAAAAAATAGCCCCCCGATTTGGCGGTTTAGAGGCGCTTTTTTTTCCTGATTTTGTTGAAAAATATGGCTTGGAAAATTACCAGACGTCGCTGCAGGCGCTTGAATTTTTTACTCGTTACTCAAGCGCAGAGTACGCTGTCCGGCCCTTTATCCTTAAATACCCCGAGGCGATGATGGCACAGATGTTTATCTGGAGCCAATCCGATAATGAACATGTGCGGCGCCTTGCATCGGAAGGTTGCCGGCCGCGTCTGCCCTGGGCCTTCGCGTTATCTGAATTTAAAAAAGATCCGCAGCCCTTGTTAATCATTCTTGAACAATTAAAAGATGATCATAGCGAATATGTACGTCGCAGTGTGGCCAACAACCTGAATGATATTAGCAAGGATAATCCGGCTGTTGTTATAAAGGTTGCGCAACGCTGGTTACGGGAAAAATATAACGTTAATAACAACAATCTTGCTAACAGGCAGCGACTGGTTAAACATGCCTGCCGGGGATTATTAAAGCAGGCAAATCCTATTATATTATCCTTATTTGGCTTCCACCAACCTGAAAACATAAAAATCAACGCCTTTAAAGTGGATGATGTTGTCATAATGGGGGGGAAATTACTCTTTTCATTTAACCTAAGCAGCCAGGTTGCATTAGGAAAATTACGTGTTGAATTTGCAATTGATTTTATGAAAAAAAATGGCAGTTTAGCCGCTAAAATTTTCCAAATTTCAGAATCAACTATCACCACAAACAGTAAACAAGTCTCTAAGCAGTTTGATTTTAAAAAAATATCAACCCGCAAATACTACCCCGGCATGCATCACTTATCGGTTATTGTTAATGGCCGGTTATTATCCAAGAAAGTCTTTATTCTAAAATAACGGCTAATCTGCCCATTTACCTCTGAAAGCCAATTCTAAGGCTTATTTTTCAATTGCTTGCGTTTTTAGGTTGTTCTGGGTTGTTTTTCATACAGCACTGCCAGTTTATTACTTCCTTTAATAATTTATTCTGATCTTTTCCCTTATAAACTGCTATATTGCGACCACTTAATTTGACGGTGAGGATATAACTGTCTCTCCCAGTACGTCTGTGATGGCAATACCCTCGATCAATACCCGTCATGTAAAGGTCATTTTAAGTACGCAAAAAATGCCAGACTTATCTAAAAAGAGCAGATTGTTTATACTTTTTTCTGCATTTCTTTAGCCGTTCATAAAAATTGTTCCTGCTTATTCTTTTCCAGCAAAAACAACCTGTTAATTTCTTTAATGTGACAGGCAGGCTGCGTGGTGAGTTATCGGCTGTATTTTTAAAATAAGCGCTGACAATGCTGATAAAAAATTGCTTAAACAATATAACTGCTTCTATATTTTATTTTAAAGGTGACATTTTTTATTGCGTACTCTCAAATAATAATTAAAAAAGGGAGGTGACAATAAGGTTACCAGCAAAAGCGGCTGAAAATGTGTCAATCAATGGGGCATTATTAACTAAGGGATAACAGGGCGCACTTGTATTAGTGGCTTTAAAGGTCTTTTATAGCGCCCTCTAATACAATCATTTTATTTTGTGACACTTATTTAATGCTGAGAGAATTAACAATTAACAATTAACAATTAACAATTAACAATTAATCAATGTCTTTAGTCTATAACAGGGCATATTTGCCGACAATAATAATTAATCGACAAGGAGTTAACATGACAGAAAAAAAACAAAAAATGTCGCTCACTAAACGTGTTCTACTGGGGATGTTTATTGGTATTATGACGGGTTTTTTAATCCGTACATTTGCAGCTGATAATGTGTTTGTTAATGAATATATTGTGAATGGATTCTTTGAAGTGGGCGGGAAAATATTCATCGCCAGCTTGAAAATGTTAGTGGTGCCGCTTATTTTTGTATCATTAGTCTGCGGAACCAGTTCATTAAAAGATATTTCAACTCTGGGGCGTTTGGGCGGGAAAACCGTTGCTTTTTATCTGATGACCACCGCGATTGCTATTACTTTCGCAATTATTATGGGTAATATCTTTGAACCCGGTGTTGGTATTGATCTTTCCAGCGCAACCAGTTACGCATCATCGGAAGCGCCTTCATTATCCTCTGTTATTATTAACATGTTCCCTACCAATCCCGTTAATGCTATGGCCGAGGGCAACACCTTACAAATTATTGTTTTTGCTATTTTGTTTGGTATCGCTGTCAGTGCTTCCGGTAAACCCGGTGCGCGTATCGCAGCTTTTTTTGTTGATCTTAATGACGTGATCATGAAGCTGGTTGTGATGTTAATGAATATTGCACCCTACGGTGTGTTTTTCCTGATGGCGAAATTATTTACGGAAATCGGATTAGATGCGATTAGTAATTTATTAAGTTACTTTTTAGTGCTTTCTGCGACCTTATTGCTGCATGGTTTAATCACCTACGGTATTTGCTTTAAAGTCTTTACCGGTCTTAATCCCATCACCTTTTTAAAGAAAATGGAAACGGCTATCACCTTTGCTTTTTCAACGGCATCATCAAATGCAACTATTCCTGTCACCCTTGAAACCGCCACTAAGCATTTAGGTATTTCTAATAAAGTGGCCTCATTTACGGTGCCGCTGGGCGCTACCATTAATATGGATGGCACTGCTATTATGCAGGGGGTTGCGACTGTCTTTATCGCACAAGCCTTTAATATTGATTTGTCGTTAGCTGATTACGGTGCGGTGATACTCACTGCAACACTTGCATCTGTTGGCACAGCGGGTGTACCCGGTGTTGGACTGATCATGCTGGCGATGGTACTTAATCAAGTGGGTCTGCCGGTTGAGGGGATTGCGATTATTATGGGTGTCGACAGATTGTTAGATATGATCCGTACGGCTGTTAATATTACGGGCGACTGTGTTGTTACCTGTATTGTCGCTAAATCCGAGGGTGAAATGGACATTGATGTGTTTAATGATCCTAAGGCGGGTGATAAAGATGAAGAATTACGTCTTCATAAATTAGGGGTCGAGGCTGAAGCCGAAGCCGAAAGATTAAGAAACGCATAACGCGTTTGAAATAACAGCCCCTTTAGCTTTATTTTCAGCGAAAGGGGCTTTTGTTTAGGTTTTAATCTTTAACCTTTATTCTTTAACAAAGGCATCAATGATCGCACACTGGGCATTTTCATCACCATGGCACTGTTTGGAAATTTCTTTCAGGCTGTTTAATAAAATTTGTTGTTGATCTATCCGGTGCTGTAACTCTTCTATTTTTTGCAATGTAATTGCTTTTACATCTGCGCTGCTGCGGGTTTTATTTTCAGATAATAACAATAATGCTTTGCTCTCCTTTAAGTTAAAACCTGCCTCTTTGGTTCTTTTAATAAAATCTAAACGTTTGATTAACGATTCCGGGTAACAACGGTAATCATTTTCACTGCGTGGCGGGTGAGGGATCAAACCTATTTGTTCATAATGGCGGATTGATTTAACCGATAACCCCGTTACTTTTGCTGCTTGACCGATAGATAACATAAAGTGCCCGTTACTGCTTGTTGAAATGAGGTGAAATTTTTAATTAACCATCTGCCTGTTATCTATCCTATCCTATCCTATTGGATAGATAACAGCATAAATACTTTATTTAAAACGTTTTAACAGTAAAGAGTTGCTTAATACGGTAATACTCGACAAAGCCATTGCACCGCCTGCGATAGCTGGATTTAAATAACCTAAGGCTGCTGCCGGAATAGCGACCGTATTGAAAATAAATGCCCAAAAGAGATTTTGCTGTATTTTACGCCAGGTGGCTTTAGATATATCAATCGCTAACGCCACTAAACGCGGGTCATTGCGCATCAGGGTGATAGAGGCACTTTCTTTGGCCACATCACTGCCGGTGCCCATTGCGATACTTACGTCGGCTTGCGCAAGCGCCGGTGCATCATTCACCCCGTCTCCCACCATTGCAACTTGTTTACTGTTTTGTAAAAGGGTTAACTTTTCAAGTTTCTGCTTAGGTTTTAATTCGCCAAAACTGCTGTTCATCTGCAGTTGTTGACTGATATGCTCAACCACACTTTTTTTATCGCCACTCAGCATTATTGTCTCTAAGCCCCGGCCCTGCAGTTGTTGAATTGCTTCGGCGCTTTCCGGGCGAAGTGTATCTTCGATACTGACATAGCCTAAAAACACCCCATCGGATGCGACATAGACAATACTGCCCGTGGCTGCTTTTTGCTTATCGACTAAGCCTTCCGGCAACTTAACCGAAAAATGATTCATCAAACTAAGATTGCCCGCGACTAACAATTTTCCTGAAACGGTTCCCTGAATACCCTGGCCCCCGATAGCTTGTACCTCACTCGCGTCTAAGTGGCTGATGGCTTTTTTTTCACAGTGATTTTTAATGGCATTGGCAATGGGATGTTTACTGCCCGTTTGCAGGGAATTTAACAAACTCAGCAGAGTGTTATCATCTTGATTTACGCTATAAATAGCACTTATTTTACCTTTTCCCTGCGTTAATGTACCGGTTTTATCAAAGATAATGGTTTGTAATTTATAGGCTTTTTGCAGCGTATTGATATCTTTAATCAATATTCCTTTTTGCGCTGCAACGCCGGTGCCGACAACCACAGCCGTGGGCGTAGCAAGGCCGAGTGCACAGGGGCAGGCGATAACTAAGACGGCGACGGCACTGATTAAGGCTTGTTGAAAATCACCGATCAACAGATACCAGATTAAAAATGTGATTGTCGCAATAAGCAAAACAACGGGCACAAAAATAGCACTGATTTTATCAACCAGTTGCATAATAGGGGCTTTACTCATTTGTGCATTTTCAACCAAGGAAATGATTTTACTGAGGCTGGTGGATTCTCCCACTGCCGTTGTTTTGATTAATAACACTCCCTCACCGTTAATACTGCCTGCAATGACCGGATCATTATTCTGTTTTATGACCGGCTTACTCTCACCGGTTAATAAAGATTCATCCAGGTAACTTTGACCTTCAATGACTAAGCCATCGACGGCGACTTTTTCGCCAATCGCGACTTGTACTAAATCCCCAAGTTGCACTTCATCAATATTAACATCAATAAAAATTTTGCCTTTTTTAACCTTGGCCGTATCCGGACGTAATGCGGCCAATGCGTTAATTGCACTGGTTGTACTTTGTTTGGCGCGATGCTCTAAATATTTACCCAGAGTCACAAGAGTGATGACCATGGCACTTGATTCAAAATAAAGAGGCTGATTTAAGCTGCCTAAAAAAATAACTAAACTGTAAAAATAGGCGGAACTGGTTCCCAGTATAACTAATACATCCATATTGGTACTGTAGTTTTTTAAACTAAGCCATGCCCCCTTATAAAAACGGGCGCCGATAATAAATTGTACCGGGGTGGCTAAGGTAAATTCTAACCAGGCAGGTAACAGGGAGATAGGGTTGTTAAAAAACATGCTTATCATGTTCACCAAAAAGGGCAGGCTCAGCAAAATAGAGAGCGTTAAGGTGAGCAGCGCTTTTTTATCCGCGGATTTTTGTTTTGCTACTTTTAATGCATTTTCAGCTTTAAGGTTTTGTTTCGATGAAATACTCAAAGTGTAGGGGATTAATGATGAAAAAGTATCAATATCCGTTTTGCTTAATGCTGCCCTGATCGTTTGAACCTGCACTTTTTCAGTCGCAAAATTAGCTTGAGCATTTAATACTAAGGTTTGCGCATTAAGCATCTTAGTGGTTGTATTAGCGCAATTTGCGCAGTTCCAACCTTCGGCTGTTAAGAGAATAGTTTCAGTATCTGTTTGATAACCTTTCTGCTCTAACAGTTCCATAATGGCATTGAGCGTATTTTTATGATCAAGCTCCGGGTCAAAACTTATTCGCGCAGCTTCTAATGCAAAATTGACTTGCGATTCGATCCCTTTTATCTCATTTAATGCAGACTGCAGTCGACTTGCACAGCCGGCACAGTTCATGCCATAGACAGGCAGTTTTAACGTGAATGAATTTGTCATGACAGATCCTTAACTTATTGGAGAAAACATAAACAGTTTAACTATTACCCTTAGGGTAAGGTCAATGTTATTCATGAATTTTTATCTCTTTTTTACATATCCGGCCTTTACGTGGTATCTATATAACCCAGTCAGTCCAAGGTCACTTAATCGGCAAGTGACAAATTTGAATGTTGGAATTTACGACAATGACCTGAAAGGCGTAGTGCAGTGTCATGAAGGGGCTAAGCTCTGCGCAGCACAAATATAGAATAGAAGGCTTCGTTTCGAAAATAGATAATAAGCATGCAAAAGCAATAATCAGCAGCATAACGCCCTTGCGAACGGAGAAAAGAGGGGGCTACGAATATCAGCCACTTTGTCAGGCCAGATTTAAAGCGAATTTGATTAATTAACACCTCACACTGTTTGCTTTTTCGGTGCTTTTTAAGTCCGTCATGCCGATTCAATCGTCATCTTTTTGCTGGCGGGTGATAAGGAAGAGGGGCGATAGCAACACTTTTTCCTAAAGTTAAAATCAACATTTTAATATATATAGGTGAAATATTAAGCAAGTTAAAGGTGAAGGTATTTTAACAGGATAAAATCATCGACTCATAACGAACATCTTAAATATGTTTTAAAAACAATGTAATACAACTTTTTAAAAATATTGCTGGTAAGCCGAAGTGCGTAATTTTATGATTATTTTCAATAATCTGAAAATTGTCCATCTTCCAATAGTGTAATGAGTAGTGTAATTTATGCCAATGTTATCGATGGAAGCGGTAAATTTATAAAATTTGACAGGATGTCTCCGGGTAAAAACTATGAATTGCAAAGGGTTGCAATTTTGTTGCCTCAGTCACGGGGAGTTAACCTTCTCTGTCACGATTTCACTTTCTGTTAAAGATGCTGATTCCGGAATCTTTACACTGATGAGTGAAATATAAGGTAACAAATATTATTAAATTAGGGTAAAAAAATGCAAAACAAGACAATCGAAGAGATTCAACTATCTGCTAGTCAGTTAGGTGATCTGAAAATTATCGAAACGCTAACTTCATTCGCCATTAAAAAGACGCTAGAAGAGCATGAATTAAAAGTAAAATCCTGTTTGAATGCGATACTTGAAGAGCGTCACGGTTTGTCTGAGTTTGAACGTATTGAATCGTTGATTGAAAAGAAAATAGTTGCTTAATAATAGTTATTAGCAATTATCATTAAGCTGAGTATTTTTTATAATAAGTAAAAAAATACTTGGCTTGTTCTTACTCTTATAACCTTCCTACCAGTCGTTTCAATAAAAAGCTGTTGCATTTTAAGCAAAAAAGCCCAAAATAAATTGTCTCTAAAACAGGTGGTTATTTTGTCTGATCTTTCCCTCCCTAAGCAACGCAAAATTATCCATGTCGATATGGATTGTTTTTTTGCTGCCGTGGAGATGCGTGATAATCCTCAATACAGAAATATCCCTTTAGCAATTGGCGGTAACAGCGAGCGCCGTGGCGTGCTTTCTACCTGTAATTATATCGCGCGTGAGTTTGGTCTTCATTCTGCCATGCCGAGCTTTAAGGCCAAAGAGTTATGTCCTGATTTAGTCATTATTCCGGGGAGAATGTCCGTTTATGTCGATATTTCTAAACACATTAGATCCATTTTTTTTCGCTATACCTCTCTGGTAGAACCGCTTTCATTAGATGAAGCCTTTTTAGATGTCAGCGATTGTTCTTTATTTAAAGGCTCTGCGACCTATATTGCTCAGGATATTCGCCGTGCTATTTTTGAAGAGCTAAATTTAACCGCCTCCGCTGGTATCGCTCCCTGCAAGTTTTTAGCAAAAATTGCTTCCGATGAAAATAAACCCGACGGGCAGTGTGTTATCACCCCCGATAAGGTGCCTGAATTTGTTAAAACATTAACCCTTAAAAAAATACCCGGCGTGGGCAAGGTCGCCCAGCAAAAATTGGCGCTCAAAGGACTGTTCACTTGTCAGGACGTCCAGCAGTATCGGCCCGAGCAGCTGCTGGGCGAATTCGGCAAGCTTGGTGAGGCATTAATTAATTTTAGCCAAGGCATTGATAATCGGGCGGTTGAGCCTAATCGTGTACGAAAATCCCTGGCGGTTGAGCATACCTTTGAAAAAGATTTACTCAATGAAGCGCAGTGTCTTGAAAAATTGGCACTATTTTATGATGAACTGCACAGACGTCTGCAAAAAGTACTCAAAGAAAAAATGATCAATAAAGTGGGGGTTAAAATTAAGTTTGGCGATTTCACCCAAAAAAGTGCCGAACGAAAATCGCCGGAATTATCCTTGCCTCTGTTAAAAATATTAATGCAGCATCTGTTAACCCAGAATCCTGATAAAACGGTGCGTTTATTAGGAATTTCCGTGGGTCTGGAGGAGCGTGGTGCAGACAATCAAAACAGTCTGCAACTGAGTTTTATTGAAGATGGTTTTACTTAACTGCAAAGCGCTAAGCTGGAAAGCTGGAAAGCTTGAAGCTCGAAGCTCAAAATCTCGAAGCTCAAAGCTCAAAGCTCGAAGCTCAAAGCTCGAAGCTCAAAGCTCAAAGCTCGAAGCTCAAAGCTCGAAGCTCAAAGCTCGAAGCTCGAAGCTCGAAGCTCAAAATCTCGAATCTCGAAATCTCGAAGCTCGAAATCTCGAAGCTCAAAAGCTCGAAGCATAGTTTAAAACCCGATATTCTTAATACCATCGTAGATAAACTGAATAGCAAGCGCTGCAAGGATAATTCCAAAAAAACGCTTTAAAATTTCATCCCCTGTCCTGCCGATAATCTTCTTCAGGTATTTAGACACCAGCATACATACAAGAGTCAGTGCTAAAATACTGATAATAGCCGATGAAACCGCAAGCTTACCGGTAAGCTCCGTAGTGTGCGAAAAAAGCAGAATCGAAAGCGTTAATGTACCCGGCCCTGAAATCATAGGAATGGACATCGGATAGACTGAAATATCATCACTCTTGCTAGCAGACATAATGCCCGTTGCTTTGGTTACCATATTAAAGGCCGTGTAAAAAAGCAGCAAACCACCTGATATGCGCAGTGAATTGATATTGATACCCAGTTGTCCAAAAAGGGCTTCCCCGTAATTACCAAACAGGATCAGAGTGACTCCGCTAATAAGCACCGCTTTTACCGCCATCACGGTACGGTGTTTTTTATCACAATCCCCCGTTAAAGAGTTAAAAATAAGGGCGGCACCGATTGGATCGATAATCACAAACAGAGCGGTTAACGCATGCAGATAAACTGAAGTATCCATACTATTTTTAAATTTCCTTAAGCTGGGTAGTTATCCAAATTACTTGCCGATGCAGGCATCTTCAAGAAATTTGGGAATAAGTTAAAAAATTAGGTGTGCAATACCGGCGATCACCGGCAAAGTCACTAAGGTTCTTAAAATAAAAATAACAAAGAGCTCAGCAACATTTATCGGGATCTTACTGCCCAGTATTAACGCACCAATTTCACTCATATAGATAAGCTGGGTAACTGACATTGCCGCAATAACAAAACGGGTCATATCAGATTCGATGGAAGCCGCAAGAATTGAGGGGATAAACATATCGGCAAAACCAACCACAATGGTTTTTGATGCTTCAGCGGCTTCCGGAATCTGCAGCAACTCCAGAAAGGGAATAAACGGATAACCTAAGTACTCAAAAATCGGCGTGTATTCAACAACAATCAGCGCCATTGTACCAATGGCCATGATCACCGGAATAACCCCAAAGACCATATCAATGACATTCTTAAGCCCGTCAGTACAAGTCTTCTTAATTCCTGGCGAGTTTTCCGCTCTGTTTAATGCATGCTCCAACCCCCATGAGAAAACATTATGTCCGGCAGGTGTTAACTCATCATCGGCGGATTGCGCACTGCCATCGATATATTTGTCTTTCTTCCAGGAAAGGGGCGGTAATTTCGGCACCACAATCGCAGCCACAATACCTGCAGTACACACCGCCAGATAAAAAGGGAGAAACAAATGTTCAAGTCTTACCTGTGAGAGAACCACCAAAGAGAAGGTAATGGAAACCGCCGAGAAGGTTGTCCCGATAACTGCCGCTTCACGCTGTGTGTAAAATCGCAATTCATACTGTTTGCTGGTCAGCAAAATGCCAACACTGCCGTCACCTAACCAGGATGCCATGCAGTCAATCGCACTGCGACCCGGAAGATTAAACACCGGCCGCATTATTTTGGTTAATAAGGTGCCGAACAGCTCAAGTAGCCCAAAGTTCAATAAAAGCGGCAGTAACATGCCGGCAAAAATAAACACACAAAATAGCATCGGCAGCAGATCGTTTAAAACCAGTGCGCCGGTATTGCCGGAATAAATGGCTTCAGGGCCGACACTAAAAAAAGTCATCACAATAAAGATGGCACCCAGCAGGCGGATAATAAACCACACGGGCGAAACATTTAATAAGGCGGTTAAAAAATCACTGTCCTGAATAAAGGGGATCTTTATAAATTTATTAATCAGCGTCATCAAAGCAGTAAAGAGCACAACCCCGGTTACCACGGTTGTTGCCTGCTCACCGAGCAGACTCAGCAGCCCCTTAGCAACAATGGCAATGGGTATCGTAATGTCACCCTGATAATTAACCGGTGTCATAAACAGTAAAAGGCCGATTAATGAAGGCACAATAAAGGTTAATATTGTCGCCAGATTATGCGATTTTTTTGCCGTTACTTCTGGCTGTACTGCTGGAATTACTTTGTCCGTCACGTTATCACCCTGAGAATGTACTTTAAATTAGAGTCGTTACAGGAATGAGAGCATTCATATAACGGAAAACGCGCAACAGTACTCACTTTTTATAGGGATGTAAATATTATCTATTATTTTTGCCCGGTTGGTTCCACTTTTCAATGCCAGTCGGGGGATGCAGGGTCAATAAAAATTTTTAAAATGATGTTGTACAAGGTTAATTCAAGGTATGCAGAATCGGCTTTACTATAAAACCCTGCGTATTTTAAGCCATGCCTGCAGGAAAAACTGAAATGAAAAGTTGATTACAGTTCACTCTTCGATGCGGGCAACTCGAATAATTGCAGCACACAGCATATGAGTTTGTAACCTGGGTGATTGCGCGACATGGTCATGTTAATAGCTTATTGGTTCTTTGTAAGCTTTCGCTTGTGAGCTTTTGGTGTCACTTTCATTGTTGGTATTCCGCCCTGACGGCGACCTTACTTTTTCTAAATGCCGAAAAAAAGTAGGCAAAAAGCGTCACCCCTAGCCATTTTTTTATCTTGCACTGTCCAACCGCTTTTTAACGCACCAGTTCGGACAGCACATCCATGTGCAGAGCCGAACTTACAGAAATCAACAAGGTCACGCAGAGCTTAGCCCGCTCATAACCCTGAACTGGCGTTCAATTCGCTCCATGATTTCTGTTGCTAAAGCGTTAGTTCATTGCAAGAAAAATGGAAGGGGAATCTCGTAGCCGCATTGGTTGGATTATTAGCAAAAAAGTATGGGTGTCCAATTTATCTGTTATAACTCGGCCAAAAGAATACCATATACAGGGACAGCAGATCCTGTCGCGCTCATAAGCCTGAACTGGTGTTCAATTAGCCTAGACGTTTTTTATCTTGATAAATAAATCCCTTTGTTCTTTTTTAACAAAGAGGGCACCGACTCGGGCTGTGCAGAGCCAAGCCTAGTGGAAACAACAAGGGCACGCAGAGCTTAGCCCGCTCATGAACCTGAACTGGTGTTCAATTCGCTCATTTTTCCACTTGCTAAAGGAATTGATTGATCAATAAAAACGGTCGGAAATTTTCGTAGCCGCATTGGTTTGGAGTTCTAATATATTGAATTGATAATGAAATATAACTGGATGTCCAACCTTTAATTGTTACTTATTTCGTCGTGGCACCTGTCTTCAGTCTATGTTCGTGGTTCAACGATAATGGATTTCGTCGCCTTCATAAGGCCGTCGGTGGTTGTACCACACCCGATACTTGATTCTATACGTTAATTCAAAACTTTTACTCATGCGGGTAACCTTGCTATGCGTGATCTTATATCAACAGGATTTAATACGACCTCTCGGGCAATCGCCCAGATATAAGCCGCCATTTCTCTGGTGATTACAGTTACCACAACATTACGATTTTTTCCTTTATGCATTAACCGTTAAATGAAGTACTTCACCTAAACGTAAGCCCATGCTGTATAGGACAAGAAAAAACACCTGATAGCGTAAAACGCGAGTGGCGGTAATTAACAGGCCAATTTGCTTGCTAGTGATGATATCTGGAATGCGTTTTACTTGCGGCGGTTTGACAATATTCAACCATTCCCATTGACGTTCAAGAGTATGCTTATAGAAAACTGCAAACCATTACGGTCTAATTTTATGGTGCTCCATGAGTGGGTTTGAATGAGTTGTGCAAAGTAGCACTTTAAATCTGCTTTGGTTAATGTGTAAGGTGAGCGGTCGAAAAAGGTGGTTATCCTACGCACTGCACGGGAATAGGCATCGATAGTGGCAGGTCTCATGCCCTGTAATGCCAAGTTGGTCAAATGTTGTTGATATAAAAGGTTAAAGTGTTGTTGTTCTGAGGTGTTCATCGCTTATACTCCTATTAAACATCACCGAAAAGTGATGTAAATATAAGTATGCGTGTTGTTTGTGTTTTTTTCTGCCGCACAGCGGCTTCGTTCAACAAAACCATTAATTTGACCGCATTACGCTTCGCTTCAGTCGGAAAATTATGGTGGCGTTAGGTTCAAACATTAAGCTTAATATTTATGAAAAAGATATATAAACTAGTAATGCTTTTATCTGTCCTCTTGCCATTTTCTGCGTATTCGGCGTGTAATACGGTAAACGGAAAATCATATGGCGACTGTAGTCACACTTCACTAGACAGCAGGCAACAAGGGTATGTCAAGGTTACTTCCAATAAGCATGTTACAGGAATGATTAGAGGTGCAACTATATATTCTGGTGGCTTTCTAAAGCTTTCTGGGATTAGCAATGGAGACATATCTGTAAATAGAGGCGGAAAATTGATTGTTAATGGGATTGTGAATGGTGTTATTAGTAATAATGGTGGGACGATAAATGTTGAAGGGCAAGCATCAACTATTAATGCTAATTCTGGCTTTACTACCATAGGTGGAATAATAGGGCGAGTAAATGGTCGCGGTAAAATTAAATATCAAAACGGTGCTGTTGTTGGAGGGAAGCCTGTTAAGTAAATTTCAAGAACCTAACAAAGGCGTTTAAACGGAACAAAAACAGTTGGCTATGCTTTGTTCCTCAACAATTATAACCAACAATTTTTTCCCGCTTAATGTGGGCGTTAATGAATGTCCGCTTTTGGCTTTCCGGTCAAACAACAACGCTGAAAATCAACAAATATATTAATGGGGTCAGGTTAAAATTAAATTGTTGTTTATAATTCACTCAATGGCAGATTAAATTTAACCTGACCCTAATTATTAATTTACCTCTCAATTTAATCAGTCACTTATTAAAATGCTAATAATCCATTGAATATCAAGTAAATATAAATCACCTTGGCTTTTATTTTAAATAAACCGGCTGAATATGAGAAATTCTACAGCCTCGTTATACGTCTATGGGACTAAATATGTTTAAGAAATCTTGCCCATGGTGTAGCTCTAAGATCACACCATGGCAACTTGGAAATAGACCAAAGAAAACGGTTGGTTTTTTGACTGTCTTACCAAATTTAGCTATTTGCCCTTATTGTGCAAAACCTGTGAGAATTGGCGGAAAATCGCTGTATGTTCTATTGGTTTTTATACCTGTAATCACTTTAGGTTTCGTTCCTATTTATACTGATTACGAAATGCCAGATTGGTTTTTTATTGTTGGTGTTGCCACTATAATTATTGCATTTTCACTCGCTATGTTTTTTAGTGTTTTCAATAAAGATTACGACTTATAACAAATAAGGATAGGTGTCGCGCTATAAAAATGGGTGGCATTGTTGTTTTAAAATAGAAATGAGTTATAGATTGGGTTTACTTAAACCTCAAGCATTAAAGCAACTGCAATTATTTAAAAGTATTAGAAATGATTTTGCTCATCGCATAAGCGATGCTCGACTTGATAGTGAGCAAAATAAAGGAAGGATGCAAGAAATCTTAAATAAGACTCCTGATATATACCCATGATACTTCAAGATGCAAAGTCAGCAAGGAAAATTATGCTGAGATGCGAGGCATAAAATTGAAGGTTAGTTATTCTACATAGAGATTTTATAACAACGCAGATTAGCACAATTTACCTTGCCCTACGGGGCGCAAGGTCGAAAACCAGCGCTGCGTTGCACCAATCGAAAAGGGAATAACCATTACCTCATGTTGCGTCTTGCTCTGGTCTCCGACCTTGCGCCTGACAAAGCATTTTGAAGTAACATGGGTATAGAAGAGGCATATATTGAAAGTTTAAATACTGCTTTTAAAGAAAATGGGATCATTAGAGATAGTAAAAATCTCATTTCCTTAATTGGAGTGAGAGGAGCTTTTGATGTTCTATTTGCATCTATGTGCATGGCACTTGAAAAAGTGTCTCTTGATGTTGAACGAATTCAGTTAGTTGAATAATAGTGCTAACAAGGCGTTGCACTCCGACTTGATACAGTTGTCGTGGTTTTTGCTAAAAATAAAAAACCGCAAAAACAGCACCAACTTACTCGCCGGTGAACGCGGCGTTAGCTTTCTTGTTGGTAACATTTAGAGTGGAATTTTTTAGGTTACTTATTTTATGACAAATGTTTATTTATTGATTTATCCAAAGCTTAAAGCATTTAAAGTAGGCAAAGCTGATAATGTTTTTAATCGAGCTGACAACATAAAAAAATGGTGGGGAGAACCTGATTATGTTAATTCATTATCATTAGGAATAAATAATGAATTGGTATTTAAGTTGGAGAAAAGTCTGCATTTGCTTCTGGATCAGTTTTCGATGAATTATAGCGATGGAGATGGGAAAACTGAGTTTTTTAGTCTTGATGCCTATAGCACTGCTATTGAATATGTAAATATTTTTATCAAGTCAAATAAATTACCTTCTGCGTTGGTAAAAGGAATTGATAAACCAAACTTTCTGATAGATGTGAACAAATCTAAAAAACGAGATTATATCTTTAGTAAGCACAATGCAGGAAAAAATAGAATTATTAATTCTTTAAGCTACACAATGAAAAATTTAGAGGTCGTTCTTAGAGTTAACAATTTGCTGATTAAATACAGAAAAAGAATAAACTTTGAACTTATTTGTAATAATCAAGATTATTCTTTAATTGTGTATGATCGTAAATTTCTTGCAAAGATACTATTTGATAATTTACGTATTGAATATGAGTCTTTTTCTGGTGGCTTTGTAGGCCATAATTTGTGTGGTTCTCTAGATAAAGGAGAAGATTTTTATAAATTAAACTTTCACTTAAATGTATCGAGTAAAAATGAATTTATTATACTTCTTGTAAAAGAACTTGAGAGCAGTTTTAAATTGCTTCAAAAGCAAACATAGATAAATAACTAATCACTATGTGTTTGTGCGGCAAAGCTAACAAGCTAATAAACAAGGACAAAATACGGCTGGCTAGCTCGCTGCGCTCGTATTTTAGCCCGCCAAATTTTGCCTGTTATTAGGGAGTTAGCAGTCTAAATTATTATGAATCACTGAGGGTGATTTAATGAAAAATAATGAGCGGGATAAAGAACCTGATTGGATGAATCCTGCCAATGACAGGAAAACACCGTATACAGATGAAGAAATAGACGTTTTGTAGAGGGTTTTATTATTGGCCTCGATGATAAAGAGTGGGCTGAGATAAAACAGAAATATGGCGAAGAAGAAGCCATAAAGAGAATAAGAGCATCGATGGTAGATCGAGACGAAAGAAATTTGAACAATCTAACACCGAAAGGCTCAATAAATTAAGAATGTAGCGTAGTTTTTAGCTCGACTGCTAACAAGGCAAATCAATGAACGCTAAACAGTTGTCACGTTTTTTACCAAAACCAATAAGCAGAAAAAAAAGCGCCAACTTACGCGCCACTGTTTGCGGCGTTAGGCAATAATCAGAGAGGTAGAATGTTAAACGAATTACCAGCGACTATTTATATTGGATTAGGTGCAATAGTAGCTATTCTGGGCTAATTGAACCGGACAGTTAGGTAAGCTGTTAGCAGCGGTTGCGGTGTATGCAGCGGGCGGTAAACCTGCCCTGGAAAGTAATTTATTGAGTAAGGATGCGAGCGTGCGCCGTTTATTGCAGCAGCTAAAATAATCATGATTAGATAGCCGCCAATAATCTAACTGTTCTCACGGAAATAACAACACTATAAATTAAAGAATGATAGGCTTTGCGGCTTAACTGATACCTCAAATAAGTGAAAACTCTATGTTAGTATTTATCGCTTTAATAGCGGTTATCATCATCGGCTATATCACAGTGGGATATAGCCGAACTCTGAAACGGGAACAAAGAAAGAAAGTCGGTGCGAAAGCCGGCGTGCTCGCGTTTATCACGACGCTGATCTTGCTAACGGTCACTGGAAAGCTTTATATTTTGGCAGCACTGGGAACAGGTTTAGTTGTATTTGCTAAGCGCTTGTTACCCTTTCTACGTTACTTTCCGTTTTTTAAAGGTCTTTACCAGAAGGCTAAAGCTAAACAGAGTTCGGGTTCATCCAAGCATTCTACCGTTGAAACCAGCTTACTCAAAATGACCCTCGATCACGAAAGTGGTGAAGTAGATGGTGAATTATTGGACACTGTTAGCAAGGGTAAATATCTGTCTGAATTTGATCTGCCAGATTTAATCTCTCTTTATACCCTAGCTGGTAAGCAATATCCTGATTCTATTGAGATTTTGGCTTCCTATCTTGATCGCAAGTATGGTGCTGACTGGCGCGAAGCTGCCAATGCAGGAAATGGTTCTCAAGAGAGTGGGCAAAACTCTCGCGGAAGCGATAGCAGTGCGATGACTGTAATTGAAGCTTATGCAGTACTCGGCCTTGATAATAACGCCACGAAGGAAGAGATTATTGCCGCCCACCGCAAACTGATGCTGAAGCTCCACCCAGATAAGGGAGGAAGCAATTATCTGGCAGCAAAAATAAACCAGGCGAAAGATTTACTAGTGAGCAGCAAGGACAAGTAAGCGCGCGCCGCTCATACTTTTACATTTCTGCTGTCTAGCCCTTATTTGGACGCGGTGCTTCGGTAATCAAAGGGTCTTTAAGATAAACAACTACACCTGTCTAATTGACTAAGTATTAATCCGCTTCTACGAAAAAGTAACTGGACAGATGTGGATCGTCCATATGTGTCCTTATTTTTTTCTTTCCATCCATGGGACTCACCCGATTCAGTTGCTTCTTGCTGGTGGAACATTGCTGGCGTAATACTCGGCTGGATAGGCGGCTTGGATATAGATTTAGTCCGTATTTTTTGGTCTGTTGCTTATTGATAAGTATTTTAAATCTTGCTTTTCACGTATTATTTTAGGCAGTTATCACTTTAATCTAAATGAATTACGAGGTTTGAAAATGGCATTTAAAATTGCTGAGTTAAGTGATATCCCGGTTATATTGGCACTGCATGCGAAATATCAGCTTGATACTATTTGCGAACAGGACAAAAAAGACGGTTTTGTGACCACCGCGTTTACGCCGCAGCAGTTAACGGATCTGATTAATCAAGAGCAGGGTTTATTTATTGCCAAAGAGGGAGCGCAAGTTGTTGCCTACGTGATGGCCGCTTCCTGGCGATTTTGGTCAAGATGGCCAATGTTTGTGCATATGATCAAAGATTTACCCAATTTAACCTATTTAGGGCAAACTTTAAGTGTTGATAATTCCTATCAATATGGTCCGGTTTGCATTGATAAAAGTTATCGCGGCTCCGGCATGCTGGAGGATATTTTTGATTTTTCCCGTGTCGAAATGGCCAAGCGTTATCCGATTTTAGTGACTTTTATTAATAAAATTAATCCGCGCTCTTTTGCGGCTCACACTAAAAAATTAAAACTTTCTGTGATTCAGGAGTTTGAATTTAACAATAATCACTATTATGAACTTGTCTACGATACGGCAATACCGGTTAAAGCCGATATTTTGTAGCCTATTGCCCGTTAGTTTGCCCCGCTGCACTGATCTCATCTTCTCAATATGCTGTTGCAGCAAGGCTTAAGCGGATGATTATTTATATTTATATTTATTAATCTAAAACAGGTGGTTATATGAAACAAATAAAGATTGATGGAAAATTATTTTGCCCTTCTAAAGTGGTCTGTATTGGGCGTAATTATGTCGATCATATTAAAGAATTAAATAATGAGATGCCAACCCAGGCGGTTATTTTTGTTAAACCTAATTCTGCTATTTCTGAGCGAATAGTCACTAATGACCTGGAGCCCATTCATTATGAAGCTGAAATTTCATTTGTTATCAATGCCGGGCAGATAAGCGCGGTGGGTTTTGGTTTAGATCTGACTAAACGTGCTTTACAATCGACATTAAAAGCACAGGGGCTACCCTGGGAACGTGCAAAAGCCTTTGATAAGTCGGCGGTATTCAGTGAATTTGTCAGTTTTAGTGGTGCCGTACAAAGCTTGTCGCTGCAGTTATTGATCAATGACAAATTAACCCAATACGCACATTATGATTTAATGATCCATAAACCCGCTGGAATAATCAATGAAGTCAGCGCGTTTATGAGTTTTGAAACGGGTGATGTGCTGATGACGGGCACGCCTAAAGGCGTTGGCCAATTGTTTGAAAATGATCATTTTACCGGGCGACTTTTTCAGGGTGAGACGCTGTTGATTGAACAACATTGGACAGTCTGCGCTAAGTAAAAAATTTCAAAATAGGAGAGTCCGCTGTTAAGGTGCTTTGGCCATCAGCGGCTTGTTTTTACCCGTAATCAGTTTCTGCGCGAAGCATGGAGAGTTGATTTATTTAGGTTAATTCCCGTTTTACGGCCTTTCATTTGGTTTATGTACTAGCCAACTCCCTCTGATTTGCGTAAAATCGAGAGCTATTTTTCTTAAAATTCAATCAATACGATCGTTATTGCTTGCTTCACATATGAGATTAAACAAATGCAACACCTTGATGAAATCGTTGCGAACGCGCAACAACAGATAGAGAAAGCCGTCGACGGCAACGAATTAGAACAAATTCGTCTACAGTACTTGGGTAAAAAAGGCTTAATGACTGAGCAGATGAAAGGCTTAGGTAAACTGCCTCCTGCAGAAAAACCTGCTGCCGGTCAAATGATTAATAAAGCAAAACAAGCTATTCAAGCTGTTTTAGTTGAACGTAAGCAGGCGATGGAAGCTAAAATTTTAAATGCCCGGCTTGCCGAAGAAACCATTGATGTTACCTTGCCCGGACGTGGTGCTTTGCTCGGCGGAGTACACCCGGTGACGCGCACTGTTGACCGTATTACTGAGTTTTTTGCTGAATTGGGTTTTGAAGTTAAAACCGGACCCGAAGTTGAAGATGCTTACCATAACTTTGATGCGTTAAACATTCCGGCACATCATCCTGCGCGTGCTGAACATGATACCTTCTATTTTAATCCTGAGTTGGTATTACGTACGCAAACCTCAGGTGTGCAGATTCGTACCATGGAAAAAGAAAACCCGCCGATCCGTATTATTTCTCCGGGGCGTGTTTATCGTAATGATTACGATCAGACACATACGCCTATGTTCCATCAGGTCGAAGGTTTGATGATTGCAGAGGACGTAAGCTTTACTCAGCTTAAAGGCATCCTGCATGCATTCCTGCATAACTTTTTTGAAGAGGATTTAGAAGTACGTTTCCGTCCTTCCTATTTCCCGTTCACTGAACCTTCCGCTGAAGTGGATGTATTAGGTAAAAATGGCTGGTTAGAAGTATTAGGCTGCGGCATGGTTCACCCGACGGTTTTACGTTCAATGGGGGTCGATCCGGAAAAATATTCAGGTTTTGCATTCGGTATGGGTGTTGAGCGATTAACGATGTTACGTTATGGCGTAAATGATTTACGTTCTTTCTTCGAAAACGATCTTCGTTTCCTCAAGCAATTTAAGTAAGGGTTAGAATAATGAAATTTAGTGAAGCTTGGTTACGAGAATGGGTTAACCCAGAAATTACACGTGATGCGTTAATCCATCAGATTACCATGGCAGGGCTTGAAGTTGATGAAGTGCTGCCCGTTGCCGGTAAATTTACAAAAGTGCTGGTGGGTGAAGTGGTTGAATGTGGTCCGCACCCAAATGCCGATAAATTACAAGTTACCAAAATTAATGTCGGTTACGATCAATTAATTGATATTGTTTGTGGTGCTAAAAATTGCCGTTTAGGTTTAAAAGTTGCGGTCGCCGTTGTTGGCGCTGTCTTACCGGGTGATTTTGAAATAAAAGAAGCAGAGCTGCGCGGCCAGCCATCATCGGGCATGTTATGCAGTGAATCTGAGCTTGGAATGTCAGAGAATTCAGACGGTATTTTAGAATTACCATCGGCTGCACCGGTAGGCGCTTGTGTTCATAAATTATTACATTTAGACGATATTATTATTGATGTTGATTTAACGGCTAACCGCGCAGATTGTTTAGGTATTGCAGGTCTTGCTCGAGAAGTCGGCGTCTTAAACAGCGTGTCCGTGAGTGAGCCGACTTGGGAGAATGCTGCCGTTACGCTTAACGATCAAGTGGGCATCAATTTACAAGCACCCGCTGCATGTCCGCGTTATTTAGGGCGGGTTATTCGCGGTATTAATCAACAGGCTAAAACTCCCTTATGGATGGTTGAAAAACTACGCCGTTGTGGTGTGCGCAGTGTTGATGCGGTGGTTGATATTACCCAGTATGTTTTACTTGAATTCGGTCATCCGATGCATGCCTTTGATTTAGATAAATTAGAGGGGGGCATTGAGGTGCGTCTTGCACAAGTTGATGAAAAACTGACCCTGTTAGACGGTAAAAAAGTTAAGCTGAACAGCGATACTTTAGTGATTGCCGACAGCCAAAAAGCACTGGCAATAGCGGGTATTTTTGGCGGGTTAGACTCAGGCGTTTCCGAAGGCACAACAAATATTTTCTTAGAAAGTGCTTTCTTTGCGCCGCTTGCGATTGCCGGACGAGCACGTTCTTATGGTCTGCATACCGATGCTTCTCACCGTTACGAGCGTGGTGTTGATCCTGTATTGCAAACTAAAGCGATGGAGCGGGCAACGCAATTGTTAGTGTCTATTTGTGGTGGTGAAGTTGGGCCGATTACAGAGGCATACAGTGATCAGCATATTCCTACTCAAGCGACGATTACATTACGTCGTAGTAAACTGGATCGTTTGATCGGTATCTCTATTGATTCGGATCGTGTTACCACTATCTTGACACACTTAGGTTGTGACGTTAGCCTGACCAGCGAAGGTTGGAAAATTATTGCACCAAGCTACCGTTTTGATATGGAAATTGAAGAAGATCTTATCGAAGAGGTTGCCCGTGTTTACGGTTACGACAATATCCCCAATGTTGCACCATTAGCGTCATTAATCATGGCCAGTCATAACGAAGCAAGATTAAAACTTTCTAAAGTCCGTGATGTATTAGTAGGTCGTGAATACCAGGAAGCAATCACTTATAGTTTTGTTGATCCGGATAAACAACTGAAATTGCATCCCGAAGCCGATGCGTTAATTTTACCTCATCCAATTTCTAAAGATATGTCCGCGATGCGCGTGAGTCTGTGGACGGGGTTATTAGAGAGTGTTTCTAAAAACCAGAAACGCCAGCAAAGTCGTGTGCGTTTATTTGAGACCGGTCTGCGTTTTACAAAAGATGAAAATGCTGAAAATGGTATTCGTCAGGAAGAGATGCTGTCGGCTGTCATTGTTGGTGACTTAAATGATGAACATTGGGATATTAAAACCCGTCCGGTTGACTTTTTTGACCTGAAAGCGGACCTGCAGGCGTTATTTGATTTATGTGCTGACGCGCACAGTTTTGAGTTTAAAGCAGAGCAACATAGTGCGCTGCATCCCGGTCAGTCAGCCGGAATCTATCGTAATGGTAAAAATATTGGTTATATTGGTACTTTACATCCAAGCCTAACTAAACCCTTCGCACTCAACGGCACCCCGATTGTGTTTGAAATTGAACTGGCTCAGATCAGCAGCCGTAAATTGCCGTCTGCTGGCGATATTTCCAAGTACCCGGCTAATCATCGTGACTTGGCATTTGTGGTAGACGAACAATTAAATGCAGGTAACATACTAAAATTTATAGAGGAAATTGGCGGAACCCAATTAGTTGGCATAAACTTATTTGACGTATACCAAGGGCAAGGCGTTGAAAAGGGTAAGAAAAGTTTAGCAATAGGCTTGATCTTACAGGATACTACACGCACCTTGGAAGAACAGGAGATTGCTGACAATGTTACTAAAATTGTTGAAGCGGTTTCTAACAAGTTTAATGCATCATTGAGAGATTAATTTATGGCACTGACTAAAGCTGAAATAGCGGCAGATTTATCGGTAAAGATCGGTTTAAGCAAACGCGAAGCAAAAGAGTTTGTTGAATCTTTTTTTGAAGAAATTAAAGCAACACTGGAAAACGGAGAAGCGGTAAAAATCTCAGGTTTTGGTGGCTTTGAATTAAAAGATAAAAGTGAGCGTCCAGGTCGGAATCCTAAAACTGGCGAAGATATTCCTATTGCTGCTCGTCGAGTTGTGACTTTTCGAGCAGGGCAGAAACTAAAAGAATTAGTAGAAACAAATATGCCTCATACAGAGGAATAATTTTTCTGAGGATAAAAAATCGCTTTTGTGACTTTTTTATCCTCATTCTATTTTCATTTCTGCGGGTTACAACAGAGGCTAGCGAGAGAGTACACTCTCTTTTAGCCTCCGTTGATCGGATCCTGTTATTCCGCACATGGTAATCAGTTCCCTTCTATATTTTGTATCATGGCAGCCAATGCCCTTGCTTTGCCTTTTTTCCTGCCTCTAAATAGTTAACCTAATGAATAGAATTGGTTCAAAGTTATGAACTATCCTACAATTTCATATTTTTAATTCAGGTATAATTGACACTCATTATTAAGTCCAATTGTGTTGTGAAATTGTTCAATTATACTCATTTACATAATATTGATATCTGTTTTTTTAAGTGCCGCTTCAGTCGCGCCGAGGTATAACGCTATTAGTTAGTAGCAAACTTCTAGTAGCAGCGAACTTCCACATATAAAAACAGATTCTCGGTTTAATAGGTTAAACGGAGGTTGAGTCATTCTAAATAAGCGGATAGCAGCGAGAGAGGTGTTTTTTGTCATTCCATCAATATAAAAAAATAGTCGTGTTAACCGGTGCCGGCGTATCCGCCGAATCCGGTATTCAAACCTTTCGAGATACGGATGGCCTATGGGAAAACCACAAATTAGAGGATGTCGCAACCGTCGAGGGTTATCAAAAAGATCCGGAATTGGTACTTGATTTTTATAATCAACGTCGTCGAGATTTCTGTTCAGGGCATAAAAAACCCAATGCTGCTCATTTTGCCTTAGCAGAATTAGAGGAAAAGTTTGATGGTGAATTTTTACTGGTAACACAAAATATTGATAATTTACATGAGCAGGCGGGCTCTAAAAATATTATTCATATGCACGGAGAACTATTAAAGTCTCGTTGCCCTACAAGCAATCAACTTGTTGAATGTTATAATGATATTTCAACCAGTGATTTTTGCCACTGTTGTCAATATCCATCGACATTACGGCCGCATATTGTTTGGTTTGGTGAAATGCCACTTGGTTTAGATATTATTTATCATCATTTATCACAAGCCGATCTGTTTATTGCTATCGGCACCTCCGGCACGGTTTATCCTGCCGCTGGATTTGTTGAAGAAGCTAAAAGTGTTGGTGCATTTTCCATTGAGTTAAATTTAGAAGCGAGTGAAATTCATAGTCACTTTGACCAGGTTATTTGCGGTAAAGCCACAAGTGTCGTCCCTGATTTGGTTAACGCTATATTAGAGAGCCAACCTACTGAAGATACCGAGGCGAGCGCGAGTAAAGCGTAATACTACTATGTCCTTTCGAGCGATTAACTGCGTTAATCACCCTTCTAGATGTTAAATGCAAGCATTTGACATCTAGAAGGGTGATTCCCTTTTTAAGTGTTCGCCTGCGGGTATCTCCTCAGGGTGAAATGATAAACGAGACGCTGCGTTGTGTGATAATGCGTCAATTTAGAATAACTTAATGGTCTATCTTCTGCGTGTATTTATTGTCTTGCTCATTCCCGCCGACTCCAGTCATTTCTTTATAGCCAATTGATTAATCAATTGGCTATACCGCGTCAATAAACTTGAAAAGCTAATGGAACTCCCTACAATAGGGCGGCATTTATAGTTTATACCACAACAGTGACAGCTCCTTCCTCGCGCCGGGTATATACAATGAAAAACTTTATTTTATTTAGGATAATTAGCTTGTATGAGTGAAAAACATTTTATTTTAGGGGGTGATATTAAAAAGTCACTCAGCGAAGGTCATCGCTTCGATCTTAAATCTCTTTTTAAAGATGCTTTTGTTCTCACCAAAAAGAACTTCCTGCCTCTGGCTGTTGCAAGTTTTGTGACTATTAGCCTGTTGGGCCTTGCGTACATCTATATTTTTGATTCTTTTAGCGACGCTGATCAGAGCACGCCAATGGTGCTTAATTATATTATTACTTTATTGATTGCACCGCCGCTATTAACAGCATTACAAATGATGGGCATTCATCACTCTGTCGGTTTGAAAACCAAAGCGAATGATCTTTTTAAATACTTTAATATTATCCTGAAACTATCAATGGCAGCCATGATGCTCAGTTTAATATCCAATCTTGTCTCGCTGGGACTAACCCAACTATTTGGCAGCATTGGCTTACAGCTGTCTGTTGTTGCTCTGTTATATTTCAATATGGTTTTTTGCCTGGTGAATCCCCTGATTGCAGAAAAAAAATTAACGCCGGTTTTAGCCTTAACATTATCTTTTAAGATAGTTAATAAGAACTTACTGCAATTCTCTTTTATTTATTTGTTATTAATAATCTTATTTTTTGTTGCCATTATTACTTCTGGCTTAGGTTTATTGTTCGTTGTTCCTTTTTATTTTAATATAATGGGTATTATTTACCGTCAAGTTTGTGGTGTGAGTGTGGTGGCAGTCGAAGGTCAACCGCCAGCAGAGAACGACAATGATAATGATCGTAGTTCCGGTTTTGATGCTTAAGTTTGCTCAACATAATAAATAAAAAATACAAAGGAAGATAATAATGCGTTTGGGACTTTTTTTGGTTTTATTGCTAACAATGACGACAACAACCAGTAATGTTTTAGCCTCACCCTTAAAATTAAATTATTCGCTTTTTTTTGGTTATATAAAAACCATCTATAAGCTTGATTATGAATATGTAACAACGGCTTTTTATTTGCAGGATAAAGATTCCGGGCGGGCATGTTTAATCAAAAATGCACAGATAGTCGTAGATCAAAAACGTGAACCGATAACATTTACAGAGCAAGGGCAGTTATTACCCTTTTATTCTGATCAGCATCGTAAAAATGGTGCTATGATTGAGGTCGAATTGTTAGCTGGGCAGGAAAATTATCAATGTGATTTACAAGTTACCCTGATGGCCAAAGAGTTTGATTCCGCGCAATTATCAGATCCTAAACTTGCACTGATAAGCACACAACTTGAAGGCATCTTAAGAAAAAATGCCGGTATGATCGGCAAACATTTTTTACCCGTGTTTTCAGGTATCCGTGTGCAACTCAGTGAGCCTCTCAGTGAACAACATTTATCAGAGTTACCTCGGCAAGTGCTTTTTTCCGAAAATGGGGATCTATTAATATCAAATGCGTTATTGAATTCAGATTTGACAGACAGTAATGTCTTGATGAAAATTGACCGCATTACCCCTTGGATAACCCCATAATATTTTGTCCTTGTTAGTCTGTAAAAAATTAAGCAGCAAAGAGTTAAGCTGCAAAGAATTAATCTGCAAAACATTAACCAGTAAAGAATTAACCTGGATTAGTGCGCAACAGAGTGAGCCGCTCGTCGCTATCGAGCCGCTTTTACAGGCGCTGACCAATGCGGTTTTTTTGTTAACCTTAGCCAATAATAAAAAACTTATTTTCAAACGCCTAAATCTGAGCGCCAGAGATATCGGTGACAGAAAGCGTGAGTTTAAGGTTGATAAGCTTGCCACTGTTGCAGGTTTGACACCTAAAGCGATTGCCTGCTGCAGGCGCTATAAATTACAGGAATATTTTTCAGGAAAAGAGTTAAGCTGTTTACCCATCAATAAAGAGCTTATTAATCTGCTCGCTTTACAGTTGAAAAAAATTCATCAACTGCCTGCACTGCATGCGCAACCACAAAGCTTGAGCCTTACCCTAAAGCAGCTTAAAAAAAGAATAAAGTCGGCTATTGATGAAGCGCATTTTTCTGTTATCTTAAAGCGTGCGATCGTCTTAGATCAAGGCAGTGCTAAAAATGTGTTATGTCATGGTGATTTGTCTTTACATAATCTGTTAATCAATAATCGGCAACAGGTGATGATTTTAGATTGGGAGTATGCCACGCTGGCGTGTCCCGCTTATGATTTAGCGTCCTGCATGTGCATCAATAGCTTGGATAGCCTGCAGCAGGAAAGTTTAATTGCGGAGTATCATCATTTACACCAGACTAATATTTCGATTTCCTTATCAGCACTGCGCAAAGAATGCAGCTTGTATTTGTCTGTCTTTAGCTATCTTAATGCCTTATGGGAAAAGTGTTTTTTAGTCAATGAGATATCACAGGCAGAAGATAAAACCTCTGGTGCTTAAGTATGTCCCGTTTTTAAACCTCGTCATGAATCAATATGAATGGCCGCAAAGCAAATTACAAAAAATAACCACGCACACTTCATCAGACTGCGAAACGTTGTTTCGATTCTGCTAAATTGGTTTTTGTAACGATAATTATTATCTTTTTGTGACTCAGATGGCATAATAAATACCTTCCCTCTCAATAAATTATCTAAAGGCCTTAAAATTGAAATTTACTAACAAAGAAGTTATCTTGTTTGATTTAGACGGTACCCTTATTGACAGCGCACCAGATTTGTCGTTAGCCGTTAACCATATGTTAAGTACACTGCAGCGACCTACTTTTGATCAAGAGGTGATTCGCTCCTGGGTGGGTAATGGCACACCAGTCCTGGTTAAAAGAGGTTTGTCAGGCCAAGCTACCGTGGATGAAAGTATTGATCCGGACTTAATTGAAAAATCATTACAACTGTTCTTCAACTTTTATAAAAACAACTTATGTATTGATACCAAACTTTATCCCAGCGTGCGTGCCTGTTTAAAAATATTAAAAGCCAAAGGTTACCGCTTAGTGATTGTCACCAATAAACCCTTTGAATTTATCGAGCCAATTTTAGAAGGGTTACAACTGATGGGATTGTTTGAAATGTTATTAGGGGGTGATAGTTTGGAAAAATGTAAACCCGATCCATTACCTTTATTACATGTTTGTGAAAAACTTTCCGTCACCGTTGAGCAGTGTTTGATGGTCGGAGATTCAAAAAATGATATTCTGGCTGCCAAGGCGGCGAAGATGGAATCTATCGGTTTAACCTATGGTTATAATTATGGCGAAGATATTGGTCTGTATAACCCTGAGGTCGTTTTTGATGATTTTTCTGATATTGTAGCAACACTCAGTTAAGTGGTTTATTAGCAATAATAAGAATAAATTTTTACGGGTTTAAATAAAGTGGCAAGTCAAAGTAAACAAGCAGATAAGATTAATGTTGCAGTCGTTGGCGGTGGTATTGCAGGGGCAAGTATCGCGTTATATTTAAGTGAATTAGGGATAAATGTTTCCTTACTTGAAAAAGGAGATGATTTAGTCAATGGCCCTCCTATTTGCCATCTGCATGCGGGTGGCAATTTCTACCGAGAAATTTCCGACCAGCAATGTTTGACGCTCCTTGCGCAATCCGTTGATCTGTTGCGTTTATATCCCTTTGCAGCAGACTATCGACCAACCGTATTAGCGGTACCCCTACATGATGGTGGCACGGCGGAAGAGCTGATACCGCGTCTGCATACACTGCAGTTAGAGTACCAGCGTTTGATTGACGAGGATCCTGCCAATAAAGTGCTCGGTGAAAGCCAGGATTATTTCCGTTTATTCGAACGCGAGGAGCTGGAAGCGCTGGCATTGCAAGAGCCCAGTCAAAATCCTCAGAGCTTAGAGCAGTGGATGATTCCCGTTGCCAAATATGTTGATTTGGATAAGCTTAAATTTCCGCTGATTCTGGTTCAAGAATTCGGTTTGAATATATTTCGTTTAGGAGCCGGTTGCACACTGTCTTTGCAGAAAAATCCGCATTGTCAATTACTCACCAACTGCGCAGTCACCAACATTATCGCTAGTGAGACTGGTCAATCCTGGTTGATAGACTACCAGCAGAAAGGGGCCAATAAACAGGCTGAATTTGATTATTTAATTAATGCAGCGGGTTTTAGAAGCGGTAAGATTGACGACATGTTAGGTTTTAAACGACAGCGGCTGGTAGAGTTTAAGGCCGCTTATGTTGCTCGCTGGTTAGATTCTGATTGTCTGTGGCCGGAAGTCATTTTTCATGGTAAACGTGGAACCCCTAATGGTATGGCGCAATTTACCCCTTATCCCGGCGGCTACTTTCAGCTGCATGGCATGACCGGTGATATTACCCTGTTCGACGAGGGATTAGTCACCAGTAGTGAGCAAAGCGCACAACCAAAATTAGCCGAAAAATTTCTTAACAAAATCGACTATCAGTGGTCCGGACAGGAGATGGTTACCCGTACTGACCGTTCGATAAATCTTCTTGCCTCTTATATTCCAAGTTTTAAGTCTGCGAAAATAGGGGCTAAACCCTTATTTGGCGCACAGCAAATACCCGGCGGAGATCCAACATTAAGAGCGGCAGATGTCTCTTTTGTCAATGAAAGATATGCACGTTGCGAAACGGTGAAAGCCTCCTCTGTTTTAACCTGTGCAGATGAGATTGTAAGGCAAATGGCATCTTGTCATTTAATCGATCCGAGCATTAAACCGACCCGTTTTTTCCCCGTCACTCAAGGCATTAGCGAGCAGGCAATCAATGAGCAAGCGGAAAAATTAGCGAAACAACGTGATTACCCGCTATCCTTAGCACATCTTAATGTTGCAAAAACTCCGTTGACCTAAGGGCATTCGAGCTTCGAGCTTCGAGCTTTCGAGCTTCGAGCTTTCGAGCTTCGAGCTTCGAGCTTTCCAGCTTTCGAGCTTTCGAGCTTTCCAGCTTTCGAGCTTTCGAGCTTTCCAGCTTTCGAGCTTTCGAGCTTTCGAGCTTTCGAGCTTTCGAGCTTTCGAGCTTTCGAGCTTTCGAGCTTTCGAGCTTTCGAGCTTTCGAGCTTTCGAGCTTTCCAGCTTTCCAGCTTTCCAGCTTTCCAGCTTTTCAATCAAAAACTGTGTTGGCCTATCATTGCCGGGCTTTGGTGACTACTGAATAAACGCGAGTGCAGACGCAGGGCATGATTGTCCGTAAGGCTCGATATATAATCAGCGATGACACGTTTTTCGCGGGAAATATCCCCCTGTTGCGCTTTCCACAAGGTTTTTACTTGTTCAGGTAAAAACCGTAACGGGCCGGCATTAAAGGCTTCAAATAACTCCATCACAATCTGTTGCCCGCGATATTCCATGATCTGTAAATCAGGGCTTTTAATAACATAGTTTAAAACAAAACCTTTCAGTATCTTTAATACTTCAAACATTGCAGGTGCTAAATAAGCGTTATAGGCAAGCAGAGGATCGTGAAAATCGGCGCTGACTTTTTCAATTTGAATGGAGGTGATAAGTGCATTAACCAGGGCGCCAATCGCATCTTTACGTTTAAAGTGCTGCAGCGAAAATAGATTGTCGGTTATCTCGGAAAGCTGCTCGAGCAGACAAAAATCAGTTATTTTACTAAGTTGTGTTGCGACTTTCTCTTGCCATAATGATTTACTGATAAAGCCCATCGCAATGGCATCCTCTAAATCATGCACGCCGTAAGCAATATCATCGGCAATTTCCATGATCGAGCAATCTAAAGATTTATAGCGTGATTTTTTATGGGATTGCAGATTGCCGTTTTGCGGGCGAACGCTTTTAAATAATGCTTGATCACTCTCGGATAACGGTTTAAGGACGGCATCTAATAAAGCCTTATCATGATCGTAAATACCTTTTGCCGGCATCCACTCTTCGGTTTTTAATTCTCGAAAATTGCGACTGGTATCCATCGGATAAGGCGCACTTAGCTGGCTCAGGCAGACCGGATATTTTAATAAACCTAATAAACTTCTGCGGGTCAAGTTCATACCATTAAATTCTGTGTAGGGTTCAAGCTGGGTCAAGATTCGAAATGTTTGCCCGTTGCCTTCAAAACCACCATGCTCAATCATCATATAATTTAAGGCCGTTTCCCCCCCGTGACCAAAGGGAGGATGACCAATATCGTGACTTAAACAGATGGCTTCAATCAGGTTATTACCGGGTAATAGGGTTAATAACTCCGGCTGAGTGATTTTTAAATGTTCGACAATCCCCGCGCCAATTTGGGCCACTTCCAGAGAGTGGGTCAGGCGGGTACGATAGAAATCACTCAAACCGTTATTGTGAATTTGGGTTTTAGACTGTAAACGGCGAAAGGCTGCGGAGTGTAATACACGCGCTTTATCGCGCTGAAAAGGAGTGCGTTGATCACAAAGACGTTTTTTACCCGGTTCATCGGCCAATCGGGTTAGCCATTGCTGCGATATTATTAATTTAGGCACCGATTGCTGTGCAGGGTTATTATTTTCTAAATTCATATTGACGCCATTAACAGTTAATGATGCTAAAAAGTGTAACGTGTTTACATGACAATACATACTAAAATCAATAAAAAAGGAAGGGGCCGTTATGCGATATGAGCGACAGGAACCGGCCGCTGCAGGGGAAAATAGCGCCTGCAGCAATCACCCGCGCTGATTTTTAAAACTAACGGGCCAGTCAGCTCTGCGACTTTATTTAAAAGTAACTGCTCTTATACCCATGTTACTTCAACATGCTTTGTCAGGCGCAAGGTCTTCGATCAGAGCAAGACGCAACATGACCTTTCGAGCGATTAACTGCGTTAATCCTCTAGCGGTAGATGTAAATGCAAGCATTTACATCTTAAATGGTTATTCCCTTCTCAAGTGTTACAACGCAGTGTTAGTTTTCGGGCGAATCTCCCGAAGGGCAAGGCGATAAACGACGATCTTCGTTGTTAGAAAGCGTCGATTTAGAATAACGAGATCATTAGCCTTCTGCCTAGAATTTCATCATTTATCGTCTTGCTGATTCTTGCATCTTCAAATAATTTGGGTATGTACTTCAATTTTATGCCTCGCATCTCAGCACAATTTTTCTTGCTGACTTTGCATCTTGAAATATCATGGGTATATACTTAAATCACTTGAGGATGCTGATTCTTGCACTTTTAAGTCGTTTGGGTATATATTGATCTTGGTAATTTGAGGGCTCAGTTATGATGGAAATTAAACACTTATTAAGCATGGACGGTGAAATTGTTTTTGGCATTCTCAATGAACGGTTACGGCTGGAGTGCGACAGTTTAGACGAACTGTCACATCGTTATAACCTGGATACTCAGGCATTAATTGAAAAATTAAAATCAGTTGGTTACCACTACAATCCTGTGACTAATCAATTTAAAGCCGATTAGTGGATCATTTACCATAAATATTATGTTCTATAAAGCTTCTAAGCTTATCCATTTAAACGATGACCTGTTTATTTTTGCTGTTCTGCTACCTGTTATTATGATGATTTTAATGACCTCTCGACTTGCTGAATTTACATTCTAGGGTAGATTAGGTCTTACTCCGTGAAGAACCAACACGGTTTTTACTCCTGGAATTCAATATTATGAATCACTACTGCTATTACAAAAGTCCAACCGGTACACTGACTCTGCAGGCAAGTACGCAGGGTTTACTGGGAGTCTGGTTTGAAACCCAACAGACTCAACCTGAAAATCTCGGGCTGTTGAATAAACAGCAGCCGATATTGACGCGAACAGTAGCGCAGTTGGATGAATATTTCAGGGGGGATCGAAAGTACTTTACACTGCCGACAGCTGCAACCGGCACCGTATTTCAGCAACAAGTATGGTCTGCTCTTGCGACTATTCCCTTTGGTAAAACATGGTGCTATCAGGAACTTGCTAATGCTATAGGTAACCCTAATGCGGTACGCGCAGTCGGTCTTGCAAACAGTAAAAACCCTATTTCGATTATTATTCCCTGTCATCGTGTGATTGGCAAAAATGGCAAACTGACGGGCTATGCGGGAGGCGTTGAACGTAAGCAGGCTTTACTAAAGCACGAAGGGGTCATCTTGAGCTAATTGCTCTGACTGTGTCGCTATTCCTCTTTGAATTTAAGGGGGTCCTGCTGAAATTTATTGGTCAATGCAAATACAGTTAAAATGCTGTGCTGGCAAAGGCAGCGCCGCCGGATTTAAGCCTTCGCGCAGCTTGAGTTATTCTTATAAGCAGAGCAATAATCCTTTTCCCGGTGTTCTAAATAACCCCACTTTGAAACGTTTGCGCGACAGTCAGTCAATATGTGATGGTTAACAGCGTCGATCTTGATGACAGTGATGGTCAAATCCGTCAATGTTATTTAAACTTGTCTGAACCATTTTTATATCAGGAGATAGAATGTTAATCAAATTTAATCAGGGGCGCATAATCGCCAATAATAGAGATCTCATGATCAAGCTTGAAGGTGATGCAAAAGTCACGCTGCAGGCTCAGGTTGATGAAATTTCGCTGCTCGGTGGTGCAAATGTGATCACCGCCTTGGGGAGCGGACTCAGTTGGTCGGTGCGCTTGGACAATCGTGAGCAACTCGATAGCCTAGCCGCTGCAGTCGGTATTGCGATTCAGGAAAGTTAATCTGTTCGTCATAAGCATCGATTCTGATTATGTAAGGGAAAATTATGGAAGCCAATCATGTTGAAGTCAGGCATTTAACTAAACAGGATATGCAGGAACTGCAAAATACTTGTGCAGATGTATACCAGATAGACCAGCTTAATACATGGGATGATCAGACTCTCGATGCTTTATTAACCCGTTTCCCCGAAGGGCAAATATGTGTATGTGTGGACGGTAAAGTGGTCGGTTGTGCCTTGTCGTTAATCATTGATTATGCAAAATTTGGCGATGAGCATACCTACGATGAAATCACCTCAAAAATGACCTTTACCAACCACGACCCCGATGGGGATGTTTTGTATGGCATTGAAGTTTTTATTCATCCTGACTATCGCGGATTAAGACTGGCACGTCGTTTGTATGCGGTAAGAAAAGAGTTATGTGAAAACCTTAATTTGCGTTCCATCGTGGCGGGCGGTCGTATGCCTAATTATTCAAAATACGCGGATCAATTAAGTGCCAAACAATATATAACTAAAGTAAAAGAAAAAAAAATTTATGATCGGGTATTAAGTTTTCAATTAGCCAATGATTTTTTTGTGCGTAAATTGCTCAAAAATTACCTTGCCGGTGATGTTGAGTCGATGGAATATGCGACCCTATTAGAATGGCCAAATATCTATTATACCCGTTCAGTGAAGTTGATTAACGCCCCTAAAACAGAAGTGCGTATTGGTTTGGTGCAATGGCAAATGCGCAGTATGGCCGATCTTAATGCGTTATATGAACAAATTGAATTTTTTGTGGATGCGGTCTCGGATTATGAAAGTGACTTTATTCTTTTTCCGGAACTTTTTAACGCGCCGCTGATGGCCCAATTCCATCATTTAAACATTCCGGAAACGATCCGTAAGTTAGCGGATTATACTATTCCGATTCGTGATAAATTTATTGAGTTTGCTATTACCTACAATATTAATATTATCACCGGCAGTATGCCCTATATAGATGACGGCAAGCTCTACAATTCAGGATTCTTATGCCGCCGGGATGGGTCCTGGGAGCGTTATGATAAAGTACATGTCACCCCTTCAGAAAAAAGAAATTGGATCATGACCGGAGGGGATAAAATTGAGGTCTTTGATACCGACTGCGGCAAAGTGGGGATTATGATTTGCTACGATGTTGAATTTCCAGAATATGTGCGTTTATTGGCTGATCAGGGCATGAATATTCTATTTGTGCCCTTTTTAACCGACACTCAAAATGGTTATACCCGTGTGCGTCATTGTGCCATGGCGCGTGCTATTGAAAATGAGTGTTATGTGGCCATTGCAGGGGCAGTCGGTAATCTGGCGCGGGTTAATAATATGGATATTCAGTATGCGCAATCGGCACTGTTTACGCCTTCTGACTTTGCATTTCCAACCACGGGTATTAAAGCTGAAGCCACACCTAACTCTGAAATGAGCTTAATTGTGGATGTTAATTTAGATCTTCTAAAAGCATTACATAGCCACGGCAGTGTGCATGCGATGAAAGATCGCCGCCATGATCTGTATTCGCTTAAACGTATTGATAAACAATGAACCTGATAAGCTAGAAAGCTTGAAGGTTTGAAGGTTTGAAGGCTTGAAGGCTGGAGAGCCGAAATGCCGAAATGCCCGAATGCTGAGAGCTGAGAGCTGAAATCTGATAGCCAGTGTATTTTCGGAACTGGGTCTTTAGGCTCGGCGGTTAACATGGTTGAAGGCTGAAAAGCTCGAAGCTCGAAGCCCTAAAGCTCGAAGCTCGAAGCCCTAAAGCTAGAAAGCTAGAAAGCTCGAAGCTCGAAAGCTCGAAAGCTCGAAGCCCGAAGCTCGAAGCTAGAAGCTCGAAGCTCGAAGCTCGAAGCTCTAAGCTCTAAGCCCGAAGCTAGAAGCTAGAAAGCTAGAAAGCTCGAAGCTCGAAGCTCTAAAGCTCGAAGCCCTAAAGCTCGAAGCTCGACAGCTGATATCTGAAAGCTGAGCGCTGAAGGCTGCTTTAAGCGCTCACCTCATCGACTAAATACAAAATAGACTGATAAGGAATGCCACTGTGGTGAGATAAACCGATCTCACAGGTTCGACTGTTGCTGAAGCCGCGAGAGCAGTTGTCCGGTACTTGCTCTTTGAGTGTCTGCAGTGCTGCTGCATTGAGTTCAGGGGTAGTAAAGCCTTTATCACCCGCCCAACCACAGCACTCAATATGCTCAGGTACAATGACTTCCGATGCGCAGGCATTGGCGAGTTTAAGCATGCTGTTAGCCAGACCCATGCGTCGCGCACTACAGGTAATATGGAGCATGACCGCTTCTTTAACGGGTGAAAGGGTTAAATGTTCAAGCAGGTAGTTGAGCACAAAAGCCGTGGGTTCTAGAATCACCATCGGTTGGGTAAATTGTTCAATACTGTGTTTTGCGCAGGGGCTGGTATCCATTAAAACTGGCCATTTCCCCTGTTCGCTTGCCCGCCAGAGTGCCTCTTCTAATTGTTGTGACTTTTGCTTTGAAAGCTCGTTCATGCCCTTGCTGGCGTAGGGCATACCACAGCATTGATCGCTCAGGGAGTCAGGAATAATAATTTCAAAGCCGGCTTTTTCGAGCAGGGATGTGGTCACTTCCGTCAGCGGGCGAGCATCACTATTGCCTGCTTGTTGTCCCATAGTTCGACTGGCGCAGGAAGGCAGATAAACGACTTTTTTGCCATTTCCTGTTTTGTTATTGTTATTGCTATTGGCGACAGTATTTTTCGGTCGGTGGGGATTAGAAGTCGGTAGTTCCGGTATCCACATGGGCGCTTTACCTGAGCTTAGCTTACGCATTCCGTTGGTGACTTTACCGACGGCTTTCTCGCCCAGAGTTTTCTGTGCCAGTGCATTAACTTTAAGTCCGATATTGACCATTTTGGTGGTTGCCGAGAAATGGTTGGCTGTCCAGCTGGCGATAGAGTTGTATTTCCGGTATTTCGCCGTACGCAGTTTCTTGACTAGATCGCCGGTATTAATACCGACTGGGCAGCGCTCGGCACACAGGCCAGTGGCGGCACAGGTATCTACTCCCTGATATTCAAAGACTTTACGGAAAGCCTCTAAATTGTCTGTTTCGCCTGCGGCTTCACGGCGTTGCAGCTCGCGATATAAGACAATACGCTGGCGCGGTGACAGCGACAGTGTGCGCGAAGGGCAGACTGGTTCACAGAATCCGCATTCAATACAACGATCAATTAAATCGTCGGCTTTGGGCATAGGTTTGAGGTTTTTAAGGTGAGAATGCGGATCATCATTAATAATCACTCCCGGGTTTAATATGCCACTGGGATCAAATAAAGCTTTAATCTGTCGCATCAGGGCATGGCCATCTTTACCCCATTCAAGCTCGACATAGGGGGCCATATTACGGCCTGTCCCATGTTCCGCTTTCAATGAACCCTGATATTTGACCGCAACTAACTCAGCAACGGCATCCATAAAGTCGCCATAGCGTTTGATTTCAGCGGGTAAGTCAAAACCCTGAGTGAAGACAAAGTGCAGGTTGCCTTCCAGCGCATGGCCAAAAATAATCGCTTCATCGTAATGAAACTTATCGAACAGCTGCTGTAGATCACGCACACCGGCGGCTAAGTGTTCCACAGGAAAAGCCACGTCTTCAATGATAACGCTAGTGCCGACTTCACGCACTGCACCAACGGCCGGGAACATGCCTTTACGAATGCCCCATAGGGTGGCGACAGTCTCGGCATCGCCGGTAAAAGCAATTGATTCAATGACCTTAAATTGGGTGACCGTGTGCATGATAGTGGCACATTGTTGCTCCAATGTGGCTTGGTCACCGGCACGTGATTCAATCAATAGTGTACCGGCTTCTAAATCCAGGTGTTTGATAAAATCAGGCATGCCAGCTGCATTTGCCACTGAACGCATCGCTCGGCCATCCATCATTTCAACCGCTGAAACGGGATCTTTTACTAAAGCCGTGACCGCTTGACTGGCTTCTTCAATGTCCTTAAAGACAATTAAAGCAGACGCTTTATGCGGGTGTTCGATCACTGTGTTATAGGTTATCTCGGCAATAAAGCCTAAGGTACCCTCGGAGCCTACCATCAGATGCTTGATCACCTCGATCGGGTCTGAATAATCAACTAAGGCATTGATTGAATAACCGGTGGTATTTTTCAGGCGATATTTATGACGGATACGCTGGGTCAATTCTTCATTATTTTTAACCTCAGCGCAGAGCTTTTTAATACCTGATATTAATCTGCTTTGTTTAATTTCAAAAGCTTCAATGCTGGCTTGGTCGGATGTATCGAGCAGGGTCCCGTCGGTAAAAACCAGCTTCATGCTGTCAACGGTACGGTAAGTATTTTGTGCTGTCCCGCAACACATGCCGCTGGCATTATTTGCCGCAATGCCGCCAATTTTACAAGTATTGATAGAGGCCGGATCCGGGCCTATTTTACGCCCGAATGAAGCCAGATATTTATTGGCATCAGCGCCAATAACGCCCGGCTGCAGGGTGATTTTGTGGCCATCGTTGTGAATACTGTGGCCGCGCCAATCATCGGTGAGCATAATTAAAACAGAATCCGATACCGCTTGACCGGATAAGCTGGTACCTGCAGCACGAAATGTACAAGGGAGGTTAAGCTTAGCGCAGGCCTGAATAGTAAAAATAACTTCATCAAGGTTTTTTAAACGGACCACCATTTTGGGAATTAAACGGTAAAAACTGGCATCTGTCCCGTAGGCAAGCAGCAGGGCTTCTTCGGTGAAAATTCGCTCGTGGTCAATCTTTGTAGTTAGCAGATCCTGCAGTTGTTGGTAGTTATGTTGCTCGTTCTTTTCCATTACATATCCTCAGTCAAAATCACGACTAATTGGCTTGGTTTATGGGTACCGTAAGTCAGTTTTTGGTGGCTATATTGGTCATTATACTGGTCGTTATTTTTCATTACAGATCTTCAATCAAAATCACCACCAATTGTCTGGGGCCATGGGCACCGTCAGTCAGTTGTTGGTGGTTATATTGGTTATTATACCGGTCGTTATTTTTCATTACAGATCTTCAATCAAAATCACCACCAATTGGCTGGGGCCATGGGCACCGTAAGCGAGTGTTTGCTGTATATCGGCGGTTTTCGACGGGCCGGAAATTAGAACGATATTAGTCGGCATATTGTTCTGCCATGCCTGCATTTCCATCAGCTCTGCAAAGTTGCTGACAATAGTTGATCGTTTGACCAGGGCAATGTGGCAGGGAGGCACTAATGAAAGGGTTCTTGGCTCGGCAATATCTGGCCATAAGACTAATGTTCCGGTGTCTGCGATGCCGGCGAGGCAATGGGTAATGCCCGCATCAACATCATTAAACAGCGTCGATTTCCAATCTTTAATATCGCAGTCAAAAAAGTCCGTTTTTAATGATTTACTCGCTTGAACAATCTGCTCATGAAATTCACCGCTGGTGCCCAGTACAATCCGCTGAAGCTCTTTATCGACGGCGACCTTCTCTATTAATTTGCTTAAATCTTGATGGCCCGTTGAAATTACCTCGGCATGACTGGCCGATAATCCTTTAATAAAACGTGCGGTGATAAGCTTTTCATCAGTACTGACCCAAGGCTGATAAGTGATATCTTCCATGGTTTTTGCTTCGGGCTTGGCATCACGAAGTCGGGATAGAATTGCATTTCTTACGCTGCTCATGATTTTTGTCCCTGTTTCCGTGCTTTGATTAATTGATGTAAGGTTTTACCGGCAGGTTTAGGGGCTGTTCGGCATTGTGTCCATGCGCCTATGTTGCTGGGCATGAAGGATCTCATCTTGGTGGCTGACCATGATCCAAGATGATAAAGAGAAGGGTGTGAGGCGGCAAAGGCAAATCCTTTCATTGCCAATAACTCTATTTTGCTGGCGGCGGCTGCCTGTCCCTTAATCGCCGGGCTATTGTTTTTGGGCGGATTTTTAGCTTCCTGGCGCAAGCGCTGCAGCATTTCGGGAATGGGGATATTAACCGGGCACACTTCGCCACAGGCACCGCAGAGGCTCGATGCTGTCACTAAATCTTTGGTGTCATCGAGTCCCATCATATGGGGTGAAATAATTTGACCAATGGGGCCTGGATAAGTGGTACCGTAAGCATGACCGCCAATACGTGTGTAAACCGGGCAGTGGTTCATGCACGCACCACAACGAATACATTGCAGTGTTTGGCGCATTTCTTCATCGGCAAAGGCTTGTGAACGGCCGTTATCCAGCAGCACCAGATGGACTTCTTCAGGGCCGTCTAACTCACCCGCGCGGCGCGGTGAGCTTATCATATTAAAATAGGTGGTAATTGCCTGTCCCGTGGCCGATCGCGTAAGGGCGCTGTACAGCGGCGGCACATCACTTAAAAACTCGACTACTTTTTCGATACCGGTAATGGCAATATGGACATTGGGCACAGTCGTACACATACGTCCGTTGCCTTCGTTTTCAACCAGGCATAGGGTGCCGGTTTCAGCTACTGCAAAGTTAACCCCCGATAAGCCAATATCCGCATCGTGAAATTTTTTCCGTAAACGGGTGCGGCCGGTTTTAATCAGTTGGTCAACATCGATGGTTGGAGTGAAATCATCGAGGTGTTTTTCAAAGGTATCGCTGACTTCCTGCTTATTTTTATGAATGGCGGGCATGATGATATGCGATGGTTTATCGCCATCGAGCTGGACAATATATTCGCCCATATCACTTTCTAAACATTCAATGCCGAGTTTTTCCATTTCGTGGTTGAGTTCAATTTCTTCACTCACCATGGATTTGCCTTTAATAATGTTCTTGGCATTATGCTGCCCGGCAATACCGGCAATGATACTGTTCGCTTGTTCGGTCGTTTCTGCCCAATGCACCTGAATACCGTTCTTTATACAGTTACTTTCAAGCTGTTCGAGTAAATCGGGTAGTTTGCTCAGGCTGCGCTGGCGAATGGCCTCGGATAAATCGCGAATGCGTTTTTCTTCTGCCGGATCTGAAAAAGCAGTTTTACGTTTGTCTTTTAAGTAGTCCATTGCGCCGCGAAAGTTTTGGCGTAGCTGCGGATCGGCAAGGGCTGCTTTGGACTGGTCATGAAAATGTTCCGGTGCCAGCTCTTGAATATGTACGCCGTTATTTGCTTTGTCCATTCTATTTGCCTCCCGTAGGTGCTAATAAAAAGCTCGCTCTAGTGTTGCGGCGGGCGGCTTGGGTTTGAAGATGAGACAGACCTTTGTCCATTTTATTTGCCTCCCGTGCGTTCTAATAAGAAGCTTGCAAGATGACGACCACGCATCGGGTTACCCTGGTATTCTAGCGCGCCATTAATATTCAGCAGGCAGCCCCAATCAGCAGAGACAAAATTACTGGCTTTTGTATTCGACAAGTGCTGAGTCTTATCTTCAACCATCGCCTGACTGATATCGGAATGACGAACCGCAAAAGTACCGCCGAATCCGCAACATTCACTTTCATAATCCTGTTCCCGAATCTCGACGTTATCGAGCTGGCTAAGCAGTTGTGTCGAGGTCACATGGACATTCATTTCTCGACGTGCGGCGCAGGAGGTATGCATCACAACCGAAGTGCTTTCTCCTCGGTCCTTGAGTTTTATTCGGCAGACGTTGACCAGAAATTCAGTCAGTTCAAAGACACGCTCGCAAAAATTGTCAACCTGGGTTTGGTTTTTATCATCTTTGAATAAACGCCGATAGTGATAATGCATCATGCCGCCACAGGAGCCTGATAAAACGATTACCGGCCAGTTTTCCGTGAACAAGTCCATCTGGCTTTGAGCGATTGTTTTTGCTTCCTGATTGTAACCTGAGCTATAAGCTGGCTGACCGCAGCAGGTTTGTTTTTCGATGAAGATAACCTCGATCCCCTGTTGCTCTAACAAGGTGATTGCATCAAGACCGGCTTCTGGATCAAACAGGTCAACAAGACAAGTCGCATAGAAGTATACTTTGACCGGTTTTGCAGGGTAGATTCGCATTGGTTTTTCCTTTTGCTGCCATTGTGTCTGTCGCTAGCAGTCAGTGACTGCTGGCGTTGATAGATTGTGAATAAAAATCGTTCTAACTGGTGGTTATTATTTCAGCATGAGCCGGGGAATAAACCTAAGCTCATGCTGAAATTTTGTGATAGCGGTACGCTATTATTGAGTTTGTTCTGCTGTCATCAGCGCATCGGTGATATCGAAACCATAGACAATCACTAAACCAATCACACCCGTCGCAATAAGGTAATAGAAGGTTGGAATAGCTGTTTTACGCAATATCAAACCTTCGCGGCCTAACAGGCCTACCGTTGCAGAGGCTGCTACTACGTTGTGGATAGCAATCATATTACCTGCTGCTGCACCAACTGCCTGAAGGGAGACAACTGCTGCCGTTGAAATCGATAATGTTTGCGCCACTTCAAACTGAAACTGGCTAAACATCATATTGGAAACCGTATTAGAGCCCGCAATAAATGCACCTAGTGCACCTATAGCACCACTGAGTGCCGGGAAGAACTCACCCACTAAACCCGATGCAAAATTAGCCGTTGTCACTGGCATGCTAGCTAAATCTGCCGCATTGACACCAGAGTTAATAAAAATACGTACCATAGGAATAGTAAACATCAGTACAAAACCGGCACCAAGTAGTGTTCTGCTTGATTCACCGAAGGCACTGGCCAAGGGTTTGATACTGCGTGATTGCAGGATAACCGCAAGCAGTGCCACAAAGACCAGAATACCACCGGGCAGATAGAGCGGCTGAATAGCTGCGCTAACACCCGTTTCACCTAAAATATTGCTGAAGGATAAGCTGATACCCGTTAAAAAACCTTTGAAATCTGCATTGACACGACTTGCTACTAGTATGACGGCTAACAAAACATAAGGTGCCCAGGCAAGCACTAAGCTCATTGGGTTTTTGTTGTTCTCTTTTAAATCTATTTTCAGTGAACCCAACCATTCTTTCGGCCAGTTATTTTCACTTTCAAAATCCCACTTTGTTTTCGGTACAAGAAACCCTTTTTTAGCGGCGGTTACCACAATCGCAAGGCTGACTAAACCTCCGATTAATGATGGAAATTCAGGACCGAGGAAAACACCGGTCAGTGCGTAAGGGACAGTGAACGCCAAACCTGCAAAAATAGCGAAGGGCAGAATATCTAAACCTTCTGTCCAGCTTTTATTTTTACCAAAAAAGCGGGTTAACATCATCGCCATTAGCACCGGAATAAAGGTACCTACAACGGCATGAATAATGGCAACATTGGAGGTTATTTCCTGTAGATAGACATCCCAAGTCGATCCGCCGGCAACCAATGTTTCAGTGATGTTGTGTGTATCAAGGCCTTTATTGACACCCACAATGATTGGCGTACCGACAGCGCCGAATGAGACTGGGGTTGATTGAATCATCATACCCATTAAGACGGCTGCTAATGCGGGAAAACCGATCGCGACTAAAAGCGGTGCAGCAATTGCTGCCGGTGTACCGAAACCGGAAGCACCTTCAATAAAGGATCCGAAACACCAGGCAATAATGATCGCCTGTACGCGTCGGTCGGCGGAAATATCGGTAAATCCGTTGCGAATGACGGTGATAGCGCCGGTATGCTTAAGGGTATTAAGCAGAAAGATGGCACCGAAGACAATCCACAGAACCGCAATGGTAATCATCAAACCCTGCAGGGATGATGCTATAACGCGGGTAGCGGACATGTCCCAGACAAATAAAGCGATTAGAGCCGTTAATAAAAAAGCGATTGGCATGGCACGTTTAGCAGGCCAGTTTAGACCGACCAGCAATACCCCCGTGATGAGTATTGGCGAAAAGGCGATTAACGCGAGCAGGGTTTCATTCATAATAGGTTATCCTTCCAATTTATATTGCTATGTTGTAATGGTCTGCGTAGATAGTTAACAACAGGGTAAATCCTTTCTGTTGTTGTTTGCTATCTACGCAGCTTGTGAACCGTTTGTTAATTTGTTGTTAAGATACGCCTATCTTTTTTATCGATATATGTAGATAATGAATAACATTATTTCCAAAAGTTGCATAATCATGGCGAAAACAGATGACCTTATCCTCTTTGCTCAGGTAGTAGAAGAGGGTTCTTTTAGTAAAGTCGCAGAGCTTAATTCCCTTACAAATTCAGTGGTTAGCAAACGAATTAAAAGATTGGAAGCGGATCTTGGGGTGCAGCTTTTGTATCGAACTACTCGAAAATTGACCGTCAGCGAAGCAGGAAAAGTGCTTTATCAGGGTGCAAAAAATGTGAAGCAGGCAGCATTAGAAGCGATTGACGCAGTGTACGGATACAGTGAAAGCGTTACCGGTCACCTTAAAATGTCGGTGCCGAGTATTTCCGGTGATTTAGTGTTGGCCGGTGCGGTTGCTGAATTTTGCAGCATGCATCCCGGATTAACCGTTGATATGTCGCTGGAAAATGCCTTTGTCGATCCCGTTGGAGACGGTTATGACCTGGTGATACGCACGGGATATTTAGCAGACTCGAGCTTAATCGCCCGGCATATTATCGACTCTCAATGGGTTATCTGTGCAGCGCCTGCTTATATCAAGTGTTTTGGCAAACCTATGACCCCGGAAGATCTGGTTAATCACAATTGTCTGCAATATGCCTATCAAACAACGGGGGCATCTGAATGGGAATTCAAAGGGATTAACGGTAACTATATTGTCAAAATCGCGGGAAATTTTTCAACGGATAATGCCACTGCACTTAGAAAAGCGGCATTAGGCGGGCATGGCTTGGCTTACGTGCCAAGATGTTTGGTGTACCCGGATTTGTTGAAAGGTGATTTATTGGATATATTCCCTGAACGGGTAGGTAAAAAGTTGGGTATTTATGCCGTTTATCCCTTTACCCGTCAGCCCCCGCTGAAAATCCGTATGCTTATCGAACACATTAGAGAACGCTATTTAGCGATTTCTGAGTATTTTTAAGCCGCTATTAGCTTGCCCTAATTTATTGCTTGCTCAATCACAAGCAATAAATGTTCAAAAAGACAGTTTAAAGTTGCTTCTGTCAGAGCATATCTATGCTGATCTCATCAAAGGGATAAACCTTACCACCATACTCGCGGCTAAAAGCTTGGGCATCATCAAACAGACTAAAACTTGCCAGCGTCTTACCCATCGCGCCTTTTTTTGAAGAATCGACAACGAACCAGGCGGATCGAGCATCAATAAAATATTGATCGTCTGTTTTCCCCCAAGGGGTTTTACTCATATCATGTACAAACACCTGCTCCACTTGACGTTGATTTTCCGGCTGTAATAAATAACCGAACAGATCCCGTGTGGAGCAGAACTTAGCAATATCTTGCGATGTTTTTTGGTAAAGCTCACCCTTAGGCCCGGGGAATTGAGAAATAATCATGCCGCACAAGTGGCACTCATCCGCATTTTCAATGGCCACCGCCTGTTTAAGCATCTCTTTTTCGGTCGGTTCTGAGCAGCCCAATAACACCGCCAACAGGCTGACAATCAGGAGCGGTTTGTAACCAAAAAAACAGTTCATTGTATTAACCTTTTTTATTTAAATTAGATGCTTACTCACTTAACGCAGTAAGAAAATATACCGCCTTAACGCCTTAACGCCTTAACGCCTTAACGCCTTAACGCCTTAACGCCTTAACGCCTTAATGCCTTAAAGCTCTCCAGCCTTCAAGCATTTTACCTGCCGAGTCATCGACACAAACATGTTAAATGCTTTTTTTACTGAAAATAAACAGTGCAAATAACAGGGGTGAAACAACCCAGGCGAGCATCATTAATAACAAACTTGAGACCGAATAGTCACTGTTAATGGCAACGGCTAATACCCCGTTAACATCTCCGCTGTCCAGGGCGGCAAGGTTAATCAGGCGAAATAAATCCGCGGGATTAAAGAGCATCAACTGCACTAATCCCTGTTGTGTTACTCCATCCTCAATACCGATTAAAATCGCTAATAATCCCAGATCAAAAATCAACACAAAAAACAGCCACAGGATTAATGCCATGCCTGCCGCTTTAGATTTTTCTGTTACCGACAAACTGATGATATAAGCTAAACCCACAAAACTGAGGCCGAGCAAACTGGCGGTTAAAATAAACAGCGCAAAGGCGGGTAATACCGAGGCAAAATTGGTACTAAAACCTAACAAAATAGCGGCACTGCCAAAACCAATAATGGTTGCCAGCGTAATAATGCTGCCTTGACCGATAAATTTACCGAGCAGCAGCTGAGTATGACTGACAGGGTAGGTCAGCAGTAACAGTAAAGTACCCGATTCCTGCTCACCCACAAAGCTGTCATAACAAAGTAATAACGCGATCAGAGGAATAATAAACACCGATAAGCTGGATAAACTCGCAATAGTAGTGGATAACGAAGGGGGAGTAATTTGGCCCGATGCCACTGATCCGTAATAACTTAAGCCAATCGCTAACAGCGCAAAAATACAGGTGATTGAAATAAACCAACGGTTGCGTACGCCGTCTTGAAACTCTTTTAATGCCACCGCCCAGATTGGATTCATAAGGGTTTCTCCTGCTTCGTGTCGATCTTATTATTGCCCAGAAAGTACTGATATATTTGCGCCAGAGTCGGTGTTTCAACCTGCAGATCAGTCAACTTTTTAAAGCTCATTAACTCGCGAATAACATTAATTTTTTCAGATTCAGGTACCTGCAGGTGGTTCTGATCAATCATAAACCCCGCTAAATTTTTATTCTGCTGCAGTGCATCATCGATACCTTGGGTTTTAATTAAGACCGGTAATTGCGCAATATTCCGGAGTGTCGACAGGGTACCCAAAGCAACGGATTTGCCTCCCGATAGAATCATTGCCCGGTCAATATGTTGCTCGATACCGGGTAAAATATGCGAACAAAGTATGATACTTGCGCCATTACTCTTTAATTGATCAACACTGTTATAAAACTCTTTTGTGGCGGTCGGATCTAAACCCACAGTGGGTTCATCAAGTAATAATAATTTGGGATCACCTAAAAAAGCCTGGGCTAGCCCTAAACGTTGGCGCATCCCTTTTGAGTAGGTTTTAACCGGACGATTTTCGGCAAAGGATAATCCGACTTTTTCTAACAGTTGGGGAACCTGTTTTTTATCTGCTGATTTTAAACGAGCAAAATAAGTGAGCACCTCAAATCCGGTAAGCTGATCATAAAAACTGACATTTTCAGGCAGATAACCAATTTTTTTACGGCTGCTCCAGGCCTTTTTATTTTGTGGGTCAACACCAAACACTGATACTTTTCCGGAACCGGCTTTGACTATCCCTAAAATCAGTTTCATCATAGTCGTCTTACCGGCACCATTATGGCCAAATAAGCCCAGAACTTCGCCGGCCGCAAGCTTTAAATTGATATTTTGCAGGGCGGCAAGCTGCTGATAATTTTTATTAACCTGCTCTAATAATATAATATTTTCATTCATAAATTGATTACCCTTTCAGCCTATAGGTTGAATTAAGCGTTTTTGTTTCGACCTTGGGAGGCAACATAAGCGGAAAACTGTCTTTAACCCCAGCGGGTTTGAGCACCGGAAATTGTTTTTGAATCCAACGCAGTAATAAAACCGCCGGACTGTCTAATAACACTTTTGCTTCCGGGTATTGCCAGATAAGTTTATCGATACCGTCGTTCGGCTCAAAGGGGGTATCCCCGGTGCCGTTGTTATCAAGATCCCAACCTAAATAGTTACTCCAATAATTACCCCGGCCATTGTGGCTCCATTCCTGCTCTTTATTAGAAACATATTTAACCTGCACCGGGTTGTTGATAAAGCTGTTGCCAAATATTTTGCTATTTTCCGAACCTGCGGTTAAATGAATGCCAATTTCAGCTGTGTTTATTGTGTTGTAACTTATTGTATTGTAGGCTGAATTGTAAACAAACAAACCTTTTCCCTGACGTCCGATAACTTTATGTTCCGGTTTGGTCCAAACATTTTTTATGCGGTTATGGTCAATGGTGGATGAGGTGATAAAGTTCAGCAACATACCGTAATCTTCGCTGTCACGGCTTTCATTGCCACTCACCTGCAAGTTTTTAGAGCTCATTAAAGCGTATCCTGCACGGGTATTGTAAGTCAGATTATTAAGCACTTTATTGTCGTAGGAATACATATAATGCACACCATAGCGTAAATCGTGCAGGCTGTTATTGCGCAATAGGCTATTCTGACTGGAGATAATATATAAACCATCCCGAGTGAAGCTGACGTCGTTGCCAACCACATCGGCGTTAGTGACCACCGATAGCTGAATACCATTACCCCGGTCTGCGGATCGTAATTTTGGGTTGCCCTGAATATGGTTATTGGCAATTAATACCTGATTTGAGTCCTGTACCCAAATCCCGAAACCATCGCCTTTTAAGTTGTTATTTTTGATAATGAGATGGTCGGATTTTTGCCCGACATAAATAGCGGCGTTTTGCGCGGTTAAATTATCACCCCAGTTAATGATATTGAGATTTTTTATACTGATATTCGAGGTTAATAACCTGAGTGCATGACCCTTACCAAGCGCATTAATAGTGGTGTTTTCTTTACCGATTAGGGTGATGCCGTGACGGATCACAAAATTACCGCGGTATTCACCCGCATCTAACTGCAGCGTATCGCCGGTTGATGCTAAATCTAATTGTTGTTGCAGATTATCAGTGCTTTTTATGGTCAGCACAGCCGCAGAAAGACCGCTCTGAAATAGAGTAAATACGGTGATTAATAAAGCTGTTTTGATCTTCCACGAATGGATTTTTGACGAATTAACTTTCAAGGAATTAATTTTCCTAATGGATTTTTTTTATTATTAATCGGGCTCCGGCCGATGCCAGAACCCGAGGGGTAGTCCAATTGCTTATGTTTATGCTTCGACTAACATACGACCGCGCATTTCCATATGTAATGCATGACAGAACCAGTTACAGTAATACCATTGCACACCCGGCTGGTTGGCGGTAAAGGTCACCGATGAGGTTGCCTGCGGACCAATTTCCATCTGCACACCGTGGTTAATCATACAGAAACCATGAGTAACATCTTCGACCATGTCCAGATTGGTCACCACCACGGTGACTTCATCTCCGAGCTTCACTTTAAATTCAGTCATGCCATACATAGGCGCAACCGAGGTCATGTATACCCGCACTTTATTACCATCACGAATGACTTTATTGTCGGTCTCAACATTAACGCCATCTTTTTTAGCCATGGCAACGGTTTCAGCAAACATCGGATCATCACGCGTCCATAATTTTGCCGGTCTGACTTTACTGCGGTGCACCAAAATACAATCGTGGGGTTCAGCAAAAGCAGGGCCGTCATGCACCAGTTTCATTTCGTCACCGGAAATATCAACTAACTGATCGTTTTCCGGATGTAGAGGACCAACGGGTAAAAATCTGTCTTTAGAGAACTTGCTGAGTACCACTAACCATTTGCCGTCTGCGTCACGTGTTTCACCCATAGAAGTATGGTTATGCCCGGGTTGATAATGCACATCGAGTTTCTGGCGAAGATAATTCACCTTTTCACCGTTATGCGCTTTGATTGCATCATTAATATTCCATTTAGCTATCTGGCTATCAAGAAACAGAGTAGTGTAAGCATTACCTTTATTATCAAAGGCCGTATGCAGTGGACCTAAACCGACTTCAGGCTCTGCAACTACGGTATCGCGCGGTTTAATTTTATCATCAAACAGCGCATCTAATTTCTCAATTGAAATAATAGAAACCGTAGGAGACAACTTGCCGTTAGCAATAAAATATTTACCACTCGGTGAAGTATTAACACCATGGGGTGATTTAGGAACCGGAATATAACGGGTAAGCTTTGATCCTTTACGGCCGTCTAATACGGGGACTTTATTTTCATTGTAAGTTTTGAATTCACCCGCTTTAACGGCCGCTTCACAACGCGCTAAACTAAAGACCACCACATGGTCACGCTCTGCTGTGATCATAGAGCCTAAGGTCATGCCCATTTCTGAATTATAACAGGTAGACGCAAAATATTTGCCGTCATAATCGGCATCGGTATTATCCAGGTTCCCGTCGACCATTACCTGAAAAGCAATTTCCATTGTCTGTGCGTTAATCACGCTGAATAACGAACGGTAAGTACTGACATCTTCCAGTGACGCTTTGCCGTCATTATTCATTGGAATTTCAAACTCACCATTACAAATTACATATTTAGTCTCAGGCACTTTTTGAACACGTAAACCATGAACGCCTTGGACGTTAGGAATAGTGATTATTTTATCGGTTTTCATCACATCGCAACGAATACGGGCAACGCGTGAGTTCGCTTTGTCGTTAATGAAAAGATACTCGCCGTTATAACGGCCGTCGGTCATACTCATGTGCGGATGATGTGCATCACCGGTCATAAAGTGTGCATTTTCGCCTTTAATACGTTTACTTTCGTTGGTTATTCCCCAACCCGTAGCGCCGTCTAAATTAAACACCGGAATGCGCATTAATTCACGCATTGAAGGAATACCCATAATACGTACTTCACCGGACTGACCGCCACTCCAGAAACCATAATATTCATCTAAATCACCAGGATGGACAGCGGTACTATTGCCCGCCTCAGCTACCTGCGCCTTTGCCATAGAGGAAAACATGGCCGCTGACATTGGCACTGCAGCAGCCGCTACGCCAAGGGCTGCACTTTTACCAAAAAATTTACGGCGGTCTGAATTTTCCAGTTTTTCATTGTTGGGTAGGTCGCTTTTATAATCACTCATGCTAGATCTCCATCCTGTTGGTTTTTATTAAAATTATGACTTTATTTTACTTTTTAAAGTTCCGTTATTTTTATTTCAGCTTCATTTTTTTTACGTTTTTTATAGGCTAACTTTTTCAGTGGTGGACATTTTTCGTCGTTATAATAGGTGATTTGGCAATCCAGACAGTAATGACACTCGCGCATGTTAATCACTCCATCGGGCGCAATCGCCTGGATTTCGCACTCTTTTGCACAGGTTTTACAGGGTGAACCACATTCCGGACGGCGTTTTAGCCAATCAAATAAACGCACACTATTAGAAATAGAAAGCGCAGCACCTAAGGGGCAAAGATAGCGGCAGAAGGTTTTACGATTAAATAAATTTATTACAAGTAAAAATAACGCCCAGATAACAAAGGGCCATTCGCGATCAAATTTTAGTAAGAAAGTGGTTTTAAAGGGTTCAATTTCAGCAAATTGCTCGGCCATCGCTAGGGAATCTAATGAGATGCCAAACAGGGCCAGTAAAATAAGATATTTAATGGCCCATAGACGTTCGTGGACAGCCCAGGGCAATTCTATTTGTGGAATTTTTATATAACGGGCAAAGGCATTAAGCAGTTCCTGCAGGGCGCCAAAGGGACACAACCAGCCGCAATAAACCGCGCGGCCCCACAATAATATGGTCACAGCTGCTGCACACCACAAAATAAAGATAACCGGATCTAATAAAAACAGATCCCAGGAAAAATCTTTCATTAAAGCCTGTAAAAAGGTAAAAACATTAACTACCGACAGCTGTCCTCCCCATGACCAGCCGATAAAAACAACAGTCACGGCTAAAAACCCGTGGCGCAGACTGTGCATAAAAGTAGGGTGGCGAACGAGCACATCCTGAAAGAATAAAATCAGCAATAGAATGGTCATTAAAATGATTAATATGACAACTTTAACTTCATGCTCTAACCAGATCTGCTCGGTTAAGGTTAATTCCGGCGGAGGAATGATTGCAGCGGGAGTATCAACGTATTTTTCTAATACATCATAATTGCCTTTGAAACTGTTAAATAAACTGTCAACCGGACCGGTTTGCCGGCGCACTAATAATTCTATCTGCCAACTTGCGCCGGGATCAAATTCATGGTGTGCCGCCACTTTAAAAACCGACATTTCATTAAATCTTGGTGTATTCTCAGTGTAAAGATCCGCCACTCTGTTATGTTCTAAATCACGAAAGGAGATGCTATTGTTATTTTGGTGAATTTGAATGCGGTCAAAAATACCACCGCGCACATAACCGGAACCTTTATAAGAGTAACCATTACCGAATACCGCAATTAAATGCTCTCCCGCTTTTAAATCCTGAGTGAGCCATTGATAATCAGACTCTCCTAAGAGGTTTTTACCAATACTGGGAATATCTGCAAGGGCATAATAAATCTCAGAAAACATTTCCTTTGCCTGAGATGCCGGCACCTTATCGACAGCTTCAGCCTTCGTTCCCACAAACGCGTTTTGTACGGTCTGATTGGTTAAATATAACTTTCTGATCGAGCCATCACCGGTCAGATCCAACCAGCTTTTCTTTTCAAAAAGCGCTTTTTTTATCGTCGATATTGGCTGGATAACGCCGGTTTGTTCCTCAATAATCCCCAATGAAACAGCCGCTTTATGAGCCGCTTTAGTGATGCCTTTATTCATCACAATGACCGTTACCGTTGCCCCGGAGAGCCCATCAATCGGTACATAACGCTCACTTGTGCTACCGCCTACTTTAATAGCATCATTGACCGATAAACCGACGTACTGGTCAATAAAACGCCACAGTTTTTCTTCTGGAATACCGGCCAGAATAATAGGTTCATGGTGCTCTAATACTTTTGCGTTGAGATACTTCCCGATGGGATCAATGACTACCAGCATATTAACGGGTTCGCCGGAATAGGCTGGAATTTTAGCAAGATCATTAGTTTCAAAGGCATAACCCAGTATTTCGGACTCATGGTAGATAGTCCATAAAAGGGGATCGCCCTGTTTTTCTGAAATTTTGGTGAGTGTTGGAAAGGTTTCTTGAATAAAAGGCATGGGATCTTTGGGCGGGCTGATAAACAGTGCATAAGCGGGTAAAGAAAGACAGATAAATGTGAGTATCAGTAACTGAATAACTCTTTTTTTGATTGCCGAATTATTCACTACATTATTCATCACTATGATCCCTGCTTAAAATGATACCAATTGCTGTGTGTAAACTAAGTTTTTTGTGTCTAGCTGTACTTGATCTCAATCAATAAAGTTAATTTTATGTTAATTTAATGCCCGTTTAGTGGAGTGTGTGCTTTAAATTAAACCTTGCTATACATATGGTTATTGGTTTTAATGATGTTTATTTGTTAATTTTTTATATTTAAAGGATATTTTTAACTTATTTTTTACATCATTTAAACAATAAGAATCATGTCTTTTTGAACAGCTTATTATTTAATTTATTATAAGACTGTATTTATGTCATTTTGTCCCTTTCACAAGGTAATAAACCGCCGAGCCTGAAGGCTCAGTTCCGGGAATACACCACCTTCAAGCACTCCAGCATTTTACCCACCGAGCCTGAAGGCTCAGCTCCGGGAATACACCACCTTCAAGCACTCCAGCATTTTACCCGCCGAGCCTGAAGGCTCAGTTCCGGGAATACACCCACCTTCAAGCACTCCAGCATTTTACCCGCCGAGCTTGAAGGCTCAGTTCAGGGAATATACCCACCTTCAAGCACTCCAGCATTTTACCCGCCGAGCTTGAAGGCTCAGTTCCTAAAATACACTAATCCCATCATTCCCGAGTGATTTGTTAATCGGGAATCTCAGTGCATTTGATCCCCATAACCTGAATTGGGAGTGAGGAATAAAAGTTAGCGGGAGTATTTCCAACATCTGCCTGCAATCTCTGTGTTATTATCAGTTATTTATGCGGATTGGTATTACACCACGGAGAATTTAATGGGCACTTGTAGCGAATTTGCAGTATTTAAGGTCTCCAAAGAGCATCTTGCCAGCGTGATTGAATTGAGTGAGTCACTGTTTATGGAGATAAATGCGCTTGAAAAAGTGATTGTTTTCCATGAGATATTGCAAAAAACAGATAATCCCGAAGAGATTTGCTGGCATCTGATCTGGTCCAGTGAAGAAAGCGTAAAATTAACCGCACAAAAGTGGACCACATTTCCAAGCAGTAAAGCGCTGGAATCTCTGGTTGATGAAAAACGTTATTACGGTCACTTTATGCCGCTGATTTAATCAAATTAGTATCACTATGACACAATCAAAGGCTCTGTTATTATCCATTCCTACGGCGCAATTTCAGACCATTGTGTTCATTGTGCAAAGATTTAAGCGCAACATTTTTCCGGGCAAAAGGTCTAGCAAGGTTTTATAAAAAATTTAAGAGGAACAAAGATGAAAGGAACAGAAAGAAAAAATATCCAAAAAGGTTGTTCAGTATCGATTGTTTTAAAACAGGATCAGCGTAACGGCAAGCTCACCGAAGGGGTGGTTAAAGATATCCTTACTAACTCATCGATGCATCCCCATGGCATAAAAGTGCGCTTGGAAAGTGGTGCAGTGGGCAGAGTAAAAACAGTTCAGGGTTAACCGCAGATATTTATAGTTAAAGCGCCGAGCAGTTTATTGTCAACACAAAGCAAAAGACCGAAAGCTCAAGGCTGATTATCATTTCACTTAAATACAAAAAGAGCACATAACTTGGCCATTGAACTTTCCCTTGAAATTATCTCATTATTATTTGCCGTTGCCATTTTAGCGGGATTTATAGACGCTATTGCCGGTGGAGGCGGCTTGTTAACTATTCCGGCTTTAATGTGGGCCGGACTTCCACCAACCGTGGCGCTGGGCACCAATAAGTTACAGGCCTGTGGGGGGAGTTTTTTTGCCAGTGTTTATTTTGTGCGTAAGGGCAGGGTGGTTTTAGCTGAGATGAAGCTGGCTATTTTATGCGCTTTTATCGGGGCTGCGCTCGGCACAATAGCGGTGCAGTTAATTAATATTATTTATTTGGAAATGATTTTACCTTTCCTGATGTTAGCCATTGGTGGTTATTTTCTTTTTTCTAAAAAAATCAGCGAGAATGATCGTCACCAACTATTAACACCAGCTGTGTTTGCTTTAACTGCTGCATTGGGGGTGGGTTTATATGACGGTTTTTTTGGTCCGGGAACCGGCAGTTTTTTTGCGCTTGCCTTTGTCTCATTGTCCGGGTACGGCTTAGCTAAAGCGACTGCGCATGCTAAGGTTTTAAATTTTTCAACCAATATAGCCTCGTTAATTTTCTTTGCTCTGGGTGGCAAGGTCTTTTGGATGTTAGGTGGAATAATGCTGGTGGGACAGGCGCTGGGCGCAACATTGGGGTCGCGCTTAGTGGTGAACAAAGGGACTAAAATGATTAAACCGCTGGTTGTTTGCATGTCTGTGTTAATGAGCGTGAAACTATTGTCCAGCCAATATCTTCTGTTTTGATTCGGCAGATAATTGGGAATATCAAAGCTTAGCCCGTGAATTTTACTGAACTGTCATTTAATTCATCCTCCTATCAAAACCCTTCTAAGAGTACGGCAGAGTCGTTTCTGAAGTTTTTTAATCTGGAATCTAAACAAGCCGGTCTTAATACCTGATCAAAAACCCCCGCGCGTCTGAAATGAAATTTGTAAAAACAGCAGATAAATTTAATCAGGGGGCTATTGGATACGGTGGCTTTTATTAGGTTATTT